>JBHHZZ010000001.1:0-155932 GCA_046758325.1 Thermoplasmata archaeon
TGCCGTGTTGAGACGCGGGCTATATATCGGTGTCGGTGCCGTTGTCGGCAGACCTGGCGGAAAAAACTAAGCCCGCCAGATCTGGGTCCTTGCACGAGTGGGTCTCACTAGGTACTGGGGACTGGAAGCGAATCTCACTACGCGTGAGCGACTTTCTCGGAAATCATGGGGCGCGAGTGGTCTTACTCTACTCCCTTCAGCATCCTCATCGGAAGGAGCGAGTTGAAGTCATCGGGCGAGATATGCCTCGAGGGATCTGAGAGTCACCTGGGCCAGGACACCCTCCTTATGAGGCTTGAATCCCAATCTCTCGTTGATCGAAAGCATCGCTGCATTGGACGTGGCGTTTCCGGTGACCACCACCTTGACCTGGGGGAATTCCTCGCGGACCCTCAGGAGCATGGCCGCCTTCAACCACTTCCCCAACCCCCTGCCCCGATACTTCTCCCTGACTCCAGTCATGTACTGGTGAATGAACGTCTCCTTGTCCGGGAAGTAACCCATCTCCGTAAGGCCGGAGATGTCCCCATCGGCCTCCTGGGTGATGGCCGATAACCTTGTGCCCCCAGCATCCCTGAACCTCGCTTCCCATTGTCTGATCCTCTCAGGAGTCATTATCTCGTCGCCTATGTCCAGCTCATCGCGCGGGATCTGGTTGAATACCTCAGTGAGCGCATCGGAGAAATCCTCGATTATGGCCTCGGGGATATAATTGGCGAAAAAGCGCGGGGTTGTATCTGGTGACCTCTGCGGACCATCCTCCGCCCACTCCTCGACCATGTGCCAGTCCACTGCATCCAGATACAATCTGCTTTCACGCGTGTGCTGGGCGATCTGGGCGTTGATCGCTTCGATGAAGGCCTTCCCATCATCCTCGTCGGATCCCAAGAGTATCAGGGACCTATCACGCTCCCTAACCATCTTCGCGGCCTCTATGAGTAGCCTCCTTCCGATGCCGTGTCTCCGGTGGGTAGCGAGAACCTCTGGATATATCCATGCGATGTGCTTGTTTGTCTCGTATTCTGGTGTACCTTCCCGGACGACTTCGAAATGCAGCGCGCCAATCTGCTCATCTGGTTTGTTCGAGTCGACTACAGCAAAGCGAAGGAGTTCCCATTGGGGGTCTGGGCGCTTCATCAAGCTCTCTACCGTATCGTCGTCCAACAGAGGGTCCCCTGGCTCGGTCTCTTCGTGCCTCAGTCGTCTGAATCTGTGAAATCTATCCCATTCTTTCCTGGAGGCCGTCTTGGGGTCGAATGGCATCAGCCCTATCTTCATTTCCAAAGGAAAAAAGCTTCTCGGTTATCTAAGCTTTCGTGACGCCTGCGACGCCCGGCTGGCGAATCTGACTGATGGGCTGCCCTGATTCGAACGAGGGTCGCGGACGGGTCCACTCCTCCGTCACCAGACAGGCGGTCTATTGTATGCTATAGCAAACTATAATAGACCATCGTGTGTATCGGTACACGGTGACGACAACAACAATCCAACTTAGCAAGGAGATGAGGAAGACCCTCGAGGCCATGAAGCTTCATCCCCGCGAAACGTACGAAGAGGTTCTTGAGAGGCTGCTCGAGGACCTCCGTGAACTCAGCGAGGAGACCCAGGAAAAGATCGAGCGGGCAATTCAAGAAATCAAGACGGGGAAGTATCGGACCCATGAGCAGCTTAAGGCTGAGTTGGGCTTCTGATGGTCTTCGAGATCATCTGGTCTGACTCGGCAGCGAGACAACTGAAGAAACTTGACAGGACGGTCGCCCGCAGGATTTTCGCCAAAGTGGGGGAACTACAGGAGAACCCCTTCCCCCATGTCAGGAAGCTCGTGAACTCCCCTTATTACCGCCTGCGGGTGGGGGACTATCGGGTCATCCTAGACATCGAGCGCAATGTGCTGCGAATTCTCGTCTTGAAGGCAGGGCACCGGGAGTCGATATACGATGGGTGACTCGCTCCAACGGCGGTCCTGCCCCCGAATCAAGCCGGGTTTCGTGAGAGGGGAACGGAGGAGGGAGAATGAAAGCTGGCCAATTGGGCTACCCGGATTTGAACCAGAGTCACTGATTGGCCTCGTATCCCCTCTCTGTTCTAGGAGGGTGAGTCTTATATAGTCTGCGCACAGTTATGTGCACAGATAACATGCCAACGACTAAAACGATCGCCCTTGACCTCGAGGCCTACGAACTTCTCCGCCGACAGAAGCGGGAGGGCGAGAGCTTCAGCGACACCGTCAAACGCCTCTCCCAGAAGCGACGCTCGATCCTCGACTTCGCAGGGGCGTGGAAGGACATGCCCGTGGAAGATCTCGAACAGATCCGGGAGTTCCTCCGCCGTGGGAGGGAACTCGACCTGCGTCGCATGGAGGACCTGATCAAGCGGATGCGGTGAAGCCGTGCACTGCCTCGATGCCACATTCGTCATTGATTTCCTGGCCGGAGACCAGGCGGCGGTCGAGAAGGCCCGTGAATGGACGGAGGCTGGGGAGCCGCTCACCGTCCCGGCTCCGGTCTTGGCGGAGACCTTGCTGGGCGCCTACTTTCGGGGCGGCTCATACCTCAGCGACGCACTCGCCCTGCTCGATGCCCTCGAGGTCCTGCCCGTGGGAGATCAGGTTGCGAGCGAGGCTGGTAGGATGGGGGCGGAACAGCTTCATAGAGGCGTCTCTGTGTCTCTTGTCGATCTTCTGATCGCCGCCTCCTCGAAATTGAGTGGAGCGATCCTCGTCACACGGGACGCGGTCTTCGCCCAAATTCCGGGCCTCGCCGTCGAATCCTACTGATGTCGTGAGATATGGATTGTCGAACGGCCATAATGGGGCTGCCCGGACCCTGATCTGAGTCAGAAGCTAGCCCGGAAACTGGACAATGTAACAGATTCAGCGAATTGTGCTCGCACCAGGCTGACGATGCGAATACAGACTCCCTCGAGGAGGGAGCCGATAGTCGATAATTCAACCATAGGTCGATTCCATGAAGCACGGCGTCTTGCTGGGCGTCCCAGTCGCTGGCTAGCGACTGTGCAGTCCGAGTAGGAGTCCACTCACAGAGAAGATAGCGCCCCGTGGCTTAGGCGCACCGTCCCCCTGGCTACGCCTGTGTCTCGATGGCAGCGAGGGCATCGGCGATCGCGTTTGCCCAGTCCAATACTCGGTCGAAATCCCTCCAGTCTCCAGCCCGGTTTTTGGCTATCAGCTTGGCCACGAATCCCTTTGGGTTGTCGCGAAGCCTGCCACCGAAGGTGATTACGTCTCGTGTGTCAAGCTGGTCTGCAAAGGACCTCACGTCCTTGGGAAGGGGCTGTGCTTCGGGAGTTCCCTCGACTCCGAGGGGACCACTGTGGAACAGCCATACCGGGATGTGTGGCCCGGACTTCGCCATGCGCCTCAGAAGGTGGACGGCTTCTGGACGCCACCGGCTCGCGTAGATCGCGCTCCCCACCACGGTGGCGTCGAACCCATCCAGGGACCGAACCTTTCGCGCCGTTTGGAGGGACGCCTCCAGTCCTCGGCCACGGAGAGTCTCCACTAACCGTTCCGCAATGCTGGCCGTGCCACCCATCTTCGATCCGAAAGCCACCAAGACACGCACCTCGTCAACCACCTTCAATCCACGGTATGTCCTGTCTGGGAAAGGACCACGGGCTTTCCTACCGGGCACTCTCCATACCGCCTCCGTGGAGGTCTTGCTTGCCATGGGAGAGGAGCATTTTTCCCTGAGCGTTGTTGGACTTGAAGTAGGCGATTATTAGGAAGATTCCCGGGATTACACCGACGAAAAGCTCAAGGATTCCCAGGATGAGAGCGGGCGCGGTCGCTCTTGAGACCATACCCCGCAACAGCTCTCGGTAGACCAAGTGGTATGTCAGGAAGAGCAGGAGGGCCAGAATGATCCATCCCGAGACGATGAGCAACTGTGACCACAGAGGGAGCGCTGGCCATACCGGGAATACGAGGATGATCAGAGTGCCGCCAACGAGGGTGCTGGCGGCAAAGATGATTGCCTCGAATACCAAAGCAACCAGCGTCATAGCTTTCGCGCTCTCGACATCCTTCCTAACCGCAACTGGAAGTGAAGCTTCCATCTTACCACTCTCCGTTCTGCAGTTGTGAGAAGCCGTAATAAAGGCTCCTCAAGAGAAATGCTGAAATCTCAACATCGACTATGAACTTAGGAGAGTTGCTTGAAGGAAGTGGATGGCCATGGAGAAGCTTTGCAGCCTTTTGTTCGAGTTGTCCAACGAAGACAGGCTGAGGATCCTTCACAAGGTTGAAGAGGAGAGCTTGAGGCTCACCCATGTAGCCGAGAAGCTGGACCTCACCGTGCAGGAAACCTCGAGACACCTGTCGAGGCTCAGCGAGGAGAAACTGGTGCAGAGGGGGGCAGACGGCCTCTACCGCCTTACGGCCTACGGAGAACACGCCGTAAGGTTGCTCCCAGGACTCAGGTTCTTGTCTGAGCACGGAGAGTACTTCGCCACTCACAACACGTCCCATCTACCTGATGAGTTTGTGAAGAGAATTGGCGACCTGGCGAACTGTACATTCACAGATGACGTCATGGAAGCATTTCACATCGTGGAGAGTCTGATTCAGGAAGCCCGGGAGTATGTATGGATCCTCACGGATCAGATACTCATGAGTACCCTCCCGTTCTTGGAGGAAGCGATCAAGCGCGGGGTTGCGTTCCGGCTCATCGTGCCGGAAGATATGGTTCCCCCGCCTGATTTCAAGCCTATTCCAGGAGTCACTGATCTCATCAAGCGGAGGACTCTGAAGAGAGTCGATGCGGTCATGACGATATCTGAGAAACTAGCCCGAGTTGCTTTTCCGACCGTGGAAGGAAGGATGGACTACATCGGGTTTGGCTCAACGGATGAGAGTTCATATGGGTGGTGTAGGGAGCTGCTTCTCTACTACTGGGAAAGATCTGAACCTGGAAAGCCAAAGGGCTACCCTCCACTCCATTAAGCGGGGATGAAACCATGACGTCGCGATCTCGGCTCAAGCATAGGAGCTCCAGGCAAGAGTGTCTTAACTCCGCGAGAACGGCCAATGGGGCTGCCCGGATTTGAACCGGGGTCACTAGTTGAGTTTCGACCAGAGAAGCAGGAGGAGGAGAGCTTGCCGCGTGCAGGAGATAAGTCTCACGACGGCGTGCCGATCGATGTAGTTCTATTTGTCCGGTTTCTAGGGCGATTACACCTGAGATGACCAGTGTCGGTGTTGGTACCCAAACCAAATTATTTAAATATTTATTTCGCACTAATACCAACAGGATGATGCAACTGACTGGGAGTGAACTTGACGTGATCTACCACGTCATAGATGGGCAGCATAGACTAGCCTCGCTGTCTAGGGCTTCGGGTCTAAGCATCCCAAGAGTATCACAATTAGCTACGAAGCTTGAGAGGAAGGGAGTCCTTGAGAAGCGAAGAGAGGGCCTCTCTGTTCATCTCGCCCTTACTGAGTCGACACTAGGAGGCGCATTGAACAGGTTGTTCAGGCTAGGTCAGGTTGACCCAAAGGCAGTACTTCACGATTCGAGGCTTCGAATTCTTGTCCTTCTGGCGAGCAAAACGCTTGACATGGAGAAACTCGCCCTTGAGACAGGTCTCTCGAGGGAGACCGTTAGGAAATATCTGCGGGAGTTCGAAAGACTAGGTGTAGTCAAGCGGGATGAAGACTGCTATTCTCTTTCGACCGCGCTCCCCCATCTTGCCGCATTTCTCGATGAATGGGGGAAACATGCCAATGTAAAGAAGCTCCGTGAAATCGCTCCAACGGGTACTATTCGCTGGCAATCTGGGAATGAGTTCATCTTCGCAACCCCGCTCGACACAGAACCGCACGAGGGCCTGCCTACAGCTCTGACTGCCATGTATGACTACGGGATTGAGCTGATTGTTGGGGAGAAGCATTACCACTACATGCCGTGGCGAGAAGAGCTCAAACCCGAGGATATCGCGCTGGACACCATCCTGGCTTACCCAAACAGCAGTCGCATGCTTGCAGTCGCGCTGGTCTTTCTTAAGATGTTCAAGCAAATAGACAGGGACTTCCTTCTCCAGAGGGCTTCGGAGGTGGGTTTCCGCGAAGTAGCAGCCAACACACTGCGCTTCATCGACGGAAAGAGTGTTCCAGATCCTCGATTCCCAACTCACGGCGAGTTCGAACAGCTCTCAGCACTCTTCGGGGTGTCAACATAGAGAGAAAGTACTTTACAGCCGCAGATATCGAGGCTAGGTTGGAACTCCTTGCAAGGAATTGCAGTAAACCCTTGACGCTACTCCTGGTTGGTGGAGGGGCCATGGCCCTCAGGGGCGCGAAGAAGCGGACAAAAGATGTCGACATCGTACTTGCCGATGACGCGGCATTTCGACTTACGGAGAGGGCCCTAAAGAGAGCCGGATTCTCTCCTCCTAAAGGGAGGGGAATAGAATACGAGAGGCTGCAAGCAAGAGCCATTCTCGAGGACACGGAAGGCTTCTCGTTTGACCTCTTCGTCGAGAATGTGGCGGGAAAGTTCCGGCTTACCGCCTCAGTCCTCCGGCGAGCAAGCCAATGGTCAAAGACTGGCCAGGTAGTAGTCTTGCTGGCCAGCGACGAAGATATATTCCTGTCGAAGGCCGCGACGGGAAGACGGGGAGATCTGGACGATATGGCAGAGCTATACCGGGGTGGCCTGAATGAACGGGTTCTAATCGAGGAGTGTCAGAGACAGGACGAGGGATCGGAGATGTTGTGGGAATCCTTTCTCGCTGTGCGCCTCGATGAACTAGAGGAACACGCAGACCTAACTGTTCCATGGAAGGAAAGGGTAAGGCGAATAGCGGAAAGAAAGCTTGCTGAGCATCGGATTATTACGCTTCTAAGCGAAGGATCTCACACAACGACAGAGCTCGCTGATAAGCTATTTGTGGATGCTCGCTTCATCCGACACATTGTAAGCAAACTAGAGACCGAGGGACGGATACGAGTTGACAGATCTCAGAGACCCTACCGCTGCACTATCGTCTGAAAACAGCTGGCTGGAATAGGCTTCTCCTCAGACCAAGCTACGACAGCCTTCGGAAGCAACCCAACGGCGTTCGATTTTGGCTGAAATTCGTGCCGGGATTCGTCGAGGAGCAGGGAGACCGGTGCTTGTAGAATCACTCATAGCCGGGATTGGCCTCCAAACGGTAGACTGACTTTGCGATGATCCTTTTTCGGGCTCCACGGGAAGACAACGGACTTGGAACGATAGTGCCCATGGGGCTGCCCGGATTTGAACCGGGGTCGCTGGCGGCTTCCTAAGCCAAGTGTCCCCCTGAACGCACATCTTCCACGCAGCCTCGCTCCGCGTCCAGTCGTAGCGATTCTCAGGCGCGATTTCGGCCTCCTCAGGCGTTACATAATCAGCGTCTCGGGGGCCTCCTGACCCTGCGGAATACCCAGAGCCCGGCCAAGAACAAGGTGATACCCGCAGAAGGAAACGCAATGAAGTCGAGCCCCCAACTCAAAAACGTGAGGAGCCCGAACACGACGAGGAGGGTTCCCAGGATTCGCTCGTGCAAGGTCTCTCTGGCGCGCCCTGACGTATCTAGATGCCCCAAGGCATTGTACGTCAGGATCATGACGCCTACGCTGAGGGCGACGCCACCGACCCACAGAAGGAGAGTGATACCTCGCATGAATCCGGCCCCCAAGATGGCGGCCCCCGCGACGGCAATCAAGATGCTCAGCTTAATTGCACGGAGGTATTCCGCCTTTGTTTCGGCAGGGCTCCCTCGTTTCATACGCTCGTGGGATTGGGCAAAGTAGGCGGTCAGGCCAATGACTCCGCCGAGCGCGGCCGCCGCGATTACAACGTAGACCGATCCCATGTCGACCAGGTATCTCACATCTTATAAACGTAGAGGTTGGTCATGTATACGGTCAGATGCGACGAGGCCGTCGCTAACCCCACGAGAACGTTCGCAACGATGTGTACCGTGAATAGCTCCCCTTTGAAAATGTAGTTGCCGGAAGAGAGGAAAGCAGTCCAGCTGCAATACACGACGGCGTTGTTCCACTCCTGGTACTTGGGGAATCCGAGGTTCGACCCCTCGTACAGGACGCACTCTTTTGTGGTCACGTCCGAGTAGGACGTCGTCAGAATTCTCCCTGTGAAGCTGATTTTCGACTGGGCAGTCATGCAACCGAAGAAGGTACACAACGTCCGACTGGTCTCCGCGGCTCCCGTCAGCGTCAGGCGGAACTGGAAGTAATAGTTGCGGCTCTCCGACAAGTAGAAGCTGGGTTGGTCACGGTAGATATAGGCAAAAGAGTCAGCTCGGGCCCGTCCGTAGGGCAAGCCGGCCACGGCCTCTGCGTCGTTGTACAAGTACCCGGTGTAGTAATCGTGCCCATAAGACGCTGACGCGGAGGCAACTCCTTCAACGAATGTGTATTGGTATCCGCCCGACCAGGAATAGGGCGGCTGGAAATTGTAGACCAAGTGCGTTGCCTCAGCCTGGCCCGCAAACATGATGGACATCATGAACATCACAAGCACGGTCAATCCTAGCCTGTGAACGATTGGCTTTCGTCGCCAAGGTTTCTCAACACCCCGTTTCTCTGATACCATCTCCATAATTCCCCTCCTATCCAACAGTATCGGAAAATGCCTATATAATCTCTCAGGTCTCATGAATGAGAATCTCGGTCTTGGTTAACAGGGAATGGCCAAGGACTGACGGACAGCAAGTTGGTTAGCCGGCATATCGTTCCGCTATCCGGGCCGGTATGAGTGTTCGAATGGGGTGCACCTTAGGTTGGGCTCACCAGGGTGAACGACGTAGAGCGTCTGTGTGTCAGGGTCGATTTGGTTGGGATAATCTCACACCCCACCATGGCCTGCAACCACGGGCGTTCTGCTAACCAGGATATGCGTAGCGTTGTGGCGGACGGAGGCAACAGCCAAGAGCCGACAGGAATGATCGGTCCCTTACACCGTCATCCACGTCTAGGTACAACCGGCGACGGTAGACGGGGGAAGTCAGGTACGTCGTTGCTTCTGCCCCGTCCTCCACATTCAAGGGCGGAACGACACACGCTGCCCACACCGTCGGATGGAGGGGTACGAGGCAAGGATGAAGGTCCTGGGTGAGTTGCTGGAAGTGCACCGGTTTGACGCAGGCCGCACCGGCCCGGACGTTGGTCATCAAATCGAGTTCCAGCAGCGGATACTCCAGTTCGCGCAGAAGATGATGCGGAGCGCTTAGTCCCTCTTGTGAGTACATCGTCTAGGCATGTCGTAGTCGAAGAACAACGGCCCGTGATGGCCGACCTATGCCGTCACAAGCTTTTTCCCCTCGCTGCGGGAAGCCGAGCCGATTCTTAACCGCTGGCTGATGGGGCTGCCCGGATTTGAACCGGGGTCACGGACTCCCAAAGCCCGAAGGATTGGCCAAGCTACCCTACAGCCCCATGAGCTGATGGAATCAGTAGACCGCGTCAAACCCTTATATTTGCCTATGAGGTGGACGATAGGAGGTCCCTCACCGCTAACTCCACCGCATCCTTGCTTCGATGTGAGGGTCGCCAACTGGCGGCCTTCAGCTTGTTGATGTCCAGCCACATGTTCCTCACGTCCCCCTTCCAGCCTCGCCCCTCGTCCACGCCTCCAGTCCATCGATAGCGAACATCTTTCAGGCCCATGGACGAGCAGACGAGGTCCGCCACCTCCTTGACAGTAATCTGGTCTTCGCTCCCGATGTTGAAGACCTCATAGGGACCTGGAGCTGCCGACCACCCGGCGAGCAATCCGGAGATGCAGTCATCCACGTAGCAGTAGGACTTCCTCGTACCGGGCTCCTTCCCAAGGATCTCCAGCTCACGGGGATTCTTCCCCAGCTTCTCCACGAAGTCGTAGACCACGCCGTGGGTGGAGCGGCCTCCAACGATGTTGGCAAAGCGGAAGATGACGGCTCTCATGCCGAAGGTGTGGCAGTAGGAGGAGATGAGGGCCTCGCAGGCCAGCTTCGAAGCGCCGTAGAGAGATATCGGCTCCATGGGGGAGTAGCTCTCGGGAGTTGGAACCACCTCGGCCTCCCCATAGACCGTAGACGTGGAGGTGAAGAGCAGAGAGGAAACGTCCGACAGCCTCATGGCCTCCAGGAGGTTGTATGTGGCCTCTATGTTTTGCTCCAAGTCCACCCTCGTGTCCCTCAGGGCCCTCCGCACGTCCTGATTGGCGGCCAGGTGAAACACGGCCTCGCATCCCTGAAGGGCCTCCTCCAGGGAATCCTTCAGGAGGTCTCCCACAACAAGCTCGAAGCCCTCAGACCCCCTACAGGAGGAGAGGAACTCCCGACGGCCTGAGGAAAGGTTGTCCAGGACCCTGACGCCGTAGCCCCGGTGCAGGAGGGCCTCACATAGGTGGCTCCCGATGTACCCGGCCCCTCCCGTAACCAGAACAAGCGCTCCCTCCAATGCGAACGTCACGCCTGACCGCCCTCCTTAAGGTATCGGACCAGCTCCTCCACCGCTCGACCACGATGGGAGAGGGCATTCTTCTCCGCTAGACTCATCTCGGCGAAGGTCTTGGAATGGCCCTCTGGGATAAAGACGGGGTCGAAGCCGAAGCCGCCCCTTCCCCTCTCTTCCTCAGAGATGATGCCGGGGCAGCGGCCCTCAAAGACGAGGGTCTTGCCTCCCGACAAGAGACCAAAACGGGCCTCGAAGACCGCTTCCCGGTCTTCAGATCCCCGGACCAGCTTCAAAATTCCTCCGCATCCTATGGTCCGATAGACATAGGACGAGTAGACTCCCGGGAAACCACGAAGGGAACTGATGAAGAGGCCAGAGTCGTCCACTAGGAGGTCGTCCCCGTAGCGGGGGGAGAGCCAGTCGAGGGCGCTCACGACCACCTCCCTCAGGGTATCCGCCTGGACCTCTGGGTAGTGAACCTTGAGCTGCTCTACGCGGAGCCCCCTCTCCCGCAACATCTCCGAGACCTCCCTGAACTTCGCGTCGTTGGAAGTCACGAACCTCGTAGGTATCTCCCCCGCTTCTCGATCTCCTTCACCTTGGCTATGACGGGATCGGCTTCCCTATAAGCATCGCGATACCCACGAAGCACCTCCTCAAACAGGCCGGCCCTGTCGGAATGGGCGCTCATGAACGCCTCCCGCAGCAGGTGGAGGTCCACGCCCTTGGCCTCGACGTCCCCCCTCTTCTCTCCCAGGCCGAAGTCCACCAGGTAGAGCCTCTCCCCACGAAGGATCATGTTCGAGGTGGTCAGGTCCCCGTGAACGATGTCCCCAGCGTGAAGCCTGCCCGCCAGGAGGCCCATCTTGTGGCAGAGTTCCCTTCCGCCGTCGGGGTCTGAGGCCAGCACATCCTTGGCGGTGGGACCGTCCACGAACTCCATGACGATCCTGTTCTCCCCCAGGTCAACGTCGTACAGGATTGGCACGGGCACCCCGAGCCTCCTGGCCTCCCTGAAGAGACGGACCTCCATCTTGATCCTCGAACCCCTCAGGTCCCGGTCCAGCAGGCGATGTCGGTAGCCCTTGGGAAGCCTGTGCTTCTCCACCGCCTTCCTGCCCATCCACTCCGTCAGCCTCAGAACCGCCTCCGCCCCCTTCTTGATCAGCACGGATAGCCAGATGCTGGCTTCCGTAGAAAAAGCTTCTCACCCTTCCAGCCAGGTCTTCAGCAGCGGTCGGCCGGAAACCGTGGGGCAGCCGAGATCGGTAGAAGGGGCGCAGCAGGCGCCTGTCAAGGATCACTACGGCACCCACGTCCTCCGGGCTGCGGATGCACCTCCCCGCGCACTGAACCATCCTGTTGAGGGCGGGATAGAGGTAGGCATAGTCGTATGCCTTTCTACGCCCAAAGAGGTTGGAGTAGTAGGATCGGAGGGCCTCCACATCCAGCTGGGGCGGATTCAGGGCCAGGCCAGCCACGATAACTCCCCGCAACAGGTCCCCCGGATAGTCGATGCCCTCAGAAAGGGAGCCTCCCTGGACCGCCATCAGGAGGTAGCCCCCGTCCTCCCTTCCCAGCTCGAGGGCCCTCAGAATGTCCTCCTTCTGCGCCTTCGACTGCCCCCTCCTCTCCCATAGGAGCGTTTTGGGGGGCCCCAGAGCTCGCAGGCCCTCCCCCACCCGATGGGCCATTTCATAGGAGGGGAAGAAGGCCGCCACGTTTCCAGGGATAGAGGAGCACAGCCCGTGAATCTCCTCTGCGTAGGCCTCGTAGCTCTCTGGACGTTCCCTGTAGGAACTCGACAGGTCCTTGGAGGCCAGCAGAAGCCTGTTCTCAGAGGGAAAGTCTGGGACATAGCTGCCCATGATGCTCCTCTCAGGAGGGATTCCCAGAATGTCGACGTACATCTCCCCTGGGTGAAGGGTTCCGCTCATCAAGAGGGCCGCACGGACGCCCCGAAACACAGGCCTCGTCACCGGCCTGGGGTCTAGGGCGACAAGGGCGAGGCAGCCGCCCCCTCGAGGAGAGAGGATGCGCAGACGATCCGGCTCCCTCCACTTCTTCAGGACCTGCGCAACCTCGTCAACCAGGGAACGTTGACAGAGCGGGAGGTCCGATCTGGCCTTCTCCAGGATGGCAGCCACCTCCTTGGAAGGGTATCGAACTCCGGAAGTAGGCGAATAGCGGGACAGTAGCCTATCGAGGAAGTCCATCGGCACCTTTGATTCGCCGCCGACCACCTTGGACTCAGCCCTCAGTACCCTGGCTATGGAGGCCATGCTTCTGGCCGCCTTGCCAGAGCCCAGGGTCTTCGCCATCAGCTCGAGGGCTTCTGCCGTCATCCTACAGGAGAGGGCCTCTCGGGCGCGGGAGGGCAGGTTGTGAGCCTCATCCACCACTACAATGACATCTCCCAGACCGGCTCCCAGGGATCGGAGGAGGCGCCTCCTCTGCGGGCTGAAGAGGTAGTTATAGTCACACACCAGGACATCGGCCCTCCTGGCCGCCTCGAGGGCAGTCTCATAGGGACACACCTTGAAGCGTCTGGCGAGGTCGACGACCTCTTGGACGTGGAGCACATCCCCCAGCAGCGCTCTGGCAACGGATGCAACCCTGGACCTTCGCCAGCCAGCGACATGGGAGGTATGGTCCGGGCACATGGCCTCCCGGGCGATGATGTCGACGACGGTCATGGAGGCCAATCGCCCCATCCTGCGAAGGGTCTCCACTGCGATCCGGTGCTGGCTTCTTCGACAGGTGGTGAAGAGGACCTTCCCTCCCATCTCCAGGCCGCACTCGACGGTAGAAGCCAAAGCCACTGCCGTCTTTCCGAGGCCGGTGGGCGCCTGGGCAAGGAGAATGGACCCCTGCGTCACAGCCTCCCTGGCTTCCTCCAGGAATTCGGCCTGGCCCCTCCTGGGGACCTCGTGGGGGAAGAGGTTCGAAGTCGAGGCCATGCGGCCAAGGAGGAGCTAGGGAGCCTGCAGCTTTCCACTACAGGTAGCCTGACTTCCTTTTCGGGAAAGGTGGATTAAGAAGAGGGGTCTTAAGCGGGTTGGTGAAGGGCTTTCAGATCCGGAGGGACCTGCTGCCTGGGCGGTATCCTCTCGACAGGCTAGCTCGAGGCTTTGGGGAGTCAGCCTCTCTGCTGAGGCTTTTCGGTGGCGCCCACAGGCTGCGGGAATTCCTGTCCCATGTGGAGGTAGTGGTGGCGTCCTTCAGCGGGTACATGTGGGTGAATGACGGGAACGGCTGCCTCACTGTATCCCGCGAGTACCTTCAGGAGGCCGATGAGGTCCACCTGTACCTGGACCTGGTTCACGAGATTGTCCACCTGAGGCAGCTCTCCGAGGGCAAGGACCTCTTCGACGATAGGTACTCCTATGATCAACGACCCACGGAGCTGGAGGCCTATGGGATAACCGTGGAGGAGGCCCGCAGGATGGGACTCTCTGAGGATTTCATTCGAGATTACCTCAAGGTGGATTGGACGACGGGCGAGCAGCATCGAAGGCTGCTGGTGGCCCTTGGACTGTCCCCTAGGCCAGGGGGGGCCAGACCTTGAAGCCCTTCCTCTGGCCGAAGCGCTCCAGGACGCCCAGGATATAGCGGCCTCCCAGCATTCCTATCCCGTTGATGAGGCTCTTTAAGGGCAGGGGAAGCCTTGACATCCTCCACAGGGTGTAGTCGATCTCCTTGAGGATGTGCTTCCAGCATCGGTAGGCGACGTTGAACCTGGCCTCATCGATCATCTCATCCACCCGGTAGAACTCCTCGCCTCGGAGGACTCCTATCGGGACGAAGGAGAGAGGGGCCACGATGAAGTGGGAGTTGGGGATCTTCTCCATCTGGTCCAGAAGGACGCAGGTGTCGTAGGCATCGTCAGACGTCTCTCCCGGCAGGCCGATGATGGCCGTGAGGGCCGGGAACCAGTAGGCCTCGTTCAGGATCTTTATGGAATCCAGGACGAGCTCCGGCCACTCTGAAGGCTTGAAGGGCAGGAGCTTCCTGGGCATGATCTTCTCCACCAGGGAGACGCTACCCGTCTCCAGGCCCGATTGGATGCCGATCCACTTGTCCGGCCCTCCCCGAAGGATCTTCGTGAGGTCCGATATCAGGTCCGGGTCAGCGCATACGGAGGCCAGGGTACCGTGCGTGGGGTTCCCGGACTCTATGCCCTTCACGTTCATGGCAGCCTGGAAGATCTCCTTGATGGCATCGCTGTTGGGCTGCATCGTCTTGTAGTCCTCCACCTTGTACAGGAAGATGTCGTCGGAATGCAGCCAGGCATTGGCAAGACCGGCCCGGGTGTTGATGGAGGCCTCATGCTGTATGAACTCCGGAGGGAAGTACCTCAGCCTCCGCAGGGTCACCTCGCAGAATTGGCATCCCCTGCCGCACCCCCTCATCACCTCTATCATCCCATGCATGCTGGGCGCCGTGATGGGGGGTATCTCCTCCAGAAGTGGTGGATTCAGCGGCTCCGGGATCTTCTCTGGAGCGGTGCCATCGATGATGTCCTGGAATATCTCGCCGGCGATGTGATCCACCTCCCCCGCCACCAGGTGGTCGATCCCGAGCCTCTCCTTTTCCTCGGGTCTGTAGTCGAAATGCCAGACACCCGCACCTCCGACGACGACCTTGAACTTCCTGTTGCCGTCGGGGAGGTCCATGCAGAGGTCCTCAAAGCATGCCTTGGTGTACGGGGTCAGAACGCCGCCCTTGGTGAAACTCATGCTCACGGGACCAAGGCCGAGGGGGTCCATCGTGTGAATGCCCACAACCTCCGTCTCCGGACCCACGAACCTGTTGACGTGCGAGGGATGGGCTACTACCACCTCATCCCTCCTGAAGGTCCTGAGGAGAGAGGCCTCGAGCTTCCTGAGACCGTAGGGGGCGAAGCGCGCCTCACCACTCCTGTGCGGGGGGTTCGGTGCCAACACCCGGAAGGCGAACCTCGACTGCCAGAAGTCGGTGGGTATGCAGCTGAAGAAGGTGGCCAGTGGCAGGTTCCGGTAGTCGGTCATAAGGGTGAAATCGGCTGTCAGGACGATTCTGGCCATCACATTCCTCCTCTGCTCGGTCTACCCATGGGTCAGGTTTATTGGGGACATCCTCCCTCTACAAACCCCCACCTTCTCACTTTCGTCCCCATAGCAACCTCCCTGACCGCCTTCATCAGTCTGAGTGAACGGGGGAACGCGATGCGTTCAAGGTCCGGCTGAACTTAAACTTTTTCCTGTCGGTGTCAGGGTTGGTTAGGTTTGTCAGAGTAGTGCTGGAGGGAGTGTCTCACTCCCATAATGTGACCCCCAAACCGTAAAGCCAAAGTAAAAATAGCGCGGGATGGTAGACGAGCGGATGAGCTGGTATGTCTACCCCACTACGGTGAGGCGCCCTCGGTTCAGCAGGACGGAGCTTAGGCACATCCTGCTGGCTGTCCTGGCCCTCATCCTGGCTTTCACCCTGTTCCTTTCGGGAGGCATATTCTCCAGCCCTGAAGGGATCGTGGCTGGCTTCATCATCGCTTCCATTGCTGTCCCCACGGGCTTCCTCCTCCACGAAATGGGACACAAGGTGGTGGCCCAGCGATACGGCTGCTGGGCGGAGTTCCGGTCCTACACGTATGGCCTCTTCCTGGCGGTCATAACCGCCTTCCTCGGGTTCATCTTCGCGGCCCCGGGAGCCGTGGTCATCGGTGGAAACGTCGACAGGAGACAGAACGGCATAATCAGTGCCGCCGGCCCCCTCGTCAACCTGGGGATCGGTGCCGGCTTCATGGCGCTGTGGCTCTCCCTCCTCGGAGCGGGAATCAACCCCATCATCGTCGGAAACATGAGCGCCCTCGTGCTCGCCCGATGGGTTGCCTTGATCAACCTCTTCCTGGGAGCCTTCAACATGATACCGTTCCCGCCCCTGGACGGATCGAAGGTGGTCCGGTGGAATCCCGGGGTCTATGGCCTGCTTCTGGCGGCCATCGTCGGACTGCTGGTCCTCCTGTACACCCTCTAGTCACTGTTGATGAGGTTGGCGAAGAAGCCAGCGCCGAACCCGTTGTCGACATTGACGACGACGACCCCTGGAACGCAGGTGTTGAGCATCGCCAGGAGGGCTGCAAGACCTTCGAAACTGGCACCGTAGCCTACGCTTGTGGGCACGGCGATTACCGGGGCCTCCACCATGCCACCCACGACGCTCGGGAGAGCCCCCTCCATGCCAGCCACCACGATGACCACCCTGGCTTTATCCAGTATCTCACGTTGACTCAGGAGCCTGTGAAATCCCGCGACGCCCACATCGTAGAGTCTCGTGGTCCTGTTTCCCAGGACCTCACTGGTAACGGCGGCCTCCTCCGCCACAGGGCTGTCTGAGGTGCCCCCGCTGATGACCACAACATGGCCCCGTTTCTGGTCGGCCGGAGGACCCACAAGAAGGAGGCGGGCCTCGGGAAAGAAGCGGACGACCCTGTCCTGTATGGCGTTCTCTGCGCCCCTGACGACCTCCTCCGTCGCTCGAGTTGCCAGGACCCTCTCGCTGTCCCTGGAGAGCGTCCGGAGAATCTCGACAACCTCCTTCACACCCTTCCCGGGGCAGTAGACCACCTCTGGAAAGCCCCTCCTGACAGACCTATGGGTGTCTACCTTGGCAAACCCCAGGTCCTCGAAGGGGAGCCTTCGAAGGGCCTCCATAGCTTGTCCCACGTCCAGCTTTCCCTTCTTAAGCTGCGCCAGAATCGATCTGAGCTTCTCCCTGTCCATGGGACCCCTCAGCCAACCTTCTCCCACTTCTCCAGTTCCAACACGCTGGAGAGAGTCCCCCCGCGCTTGATCTCCTCTCGAATCCTGTTCTCCCTCTCAAGGACGTCCAGGGCCCTGTTGGCTATCTCCACCGCCACCTCCTGGGGAACGACGACCACACCGGTCTCGTCCCCGACGATCCAGTCTCCTGTCCTGACCCTCCGACCCCCACAGATGATCTCCGGGCCGATCTCTCCGTGCCCCTTGGGCTCACCCGCGTGGGGAACAAGCCAGCGGGCAAAGACCGGGAAGTCGATGTCCAGGATGGTGTCGATGTCCCTGGTAGCGCCGTCGATGACCACGCCCGCCACGCCCTTCACCTTGCAGCTCCACGATGCCAGTTCGCCCCACACCGCCGTCTTCCCACCGCCAGCTTCCACCACGATGACCGTCCCCTTGGTGGCCTTGTCTATGGCCTCGACGGGTTTCGCCCAGTCGCCGTCGGCCGTCTTCACGGTGAGGGCCCGGCCCACCATCTTGGTCCCCCTGTTTATCCTCGGGATGATTCCCTCCATGGGTCCCCTCTTCTGCATGGCGTCAGCGATGTTGGGGGTCGAAACCTTGCTGAAGGCCCCGTAGAGCTCCTCCTTCCCGTATTTCTTGTACAGTCCGGTGCGTATCGACCTGACCTCATCTATGGCCTTCCTGAGGGCCTCCGTGGCCTGGGTGACGTTGGGCTCCTTTATGATGGCGCCACCCACGATGATGATGGTGGCTCCCGCCTTCAGGGCCTGGGCCACCGTCTCTGAGTTTAGGCCCCCGGCCACGGCGATGGGTATGTTCACGGCCTCGGCCAGGGCCTTCAGCTCCTCCAGCGGGGTCCTGGCTATCATCTGCTCATCGATGCTCACGTGATGACAGAGGTAATCCACGCCCAGGGCCTCGACCTCCTTCGCCCTCCTGACCTTGTCCTGGACGGCCATCAGGTCCCCCATGATCTTGGCACCATAGCGGCGGGCGGCCTTGACAGCTTCCAGGACCGTGGCGTCGTCGGTCACCACCATGACGGAGATCACCTCCGCACCGGCCTTGGCCGCCATCTCCACCTCGAAGGCTCCGGTGTCCATGGTCTTCAGGTCAGCAACGATCACCCTGTCAGGAAAGGTCCGCTTCAGGGCCCTAACGGCCTCCAAGCCTTCGCTCTTTATGAGGGGGGTCCCCGCCTCCAGCCAATGGGCGCCGCCCTTGACGGCCTCCTCGGCCGCCTGTAGGGCCCTCTTGAGATGCATGAAGTCGAGGGCCACCTGAAGGACTGGCCGCTCTAGCATGTCACGTTCCATACCGATGGCGATGTTAAAGCTTTGTCTGCGGCGCCGGTCCGTGGGAAGTCCCACGCCGCGCCGAGACCAGAGACTCAAAATCCTGGTTGATAACGATTGAGAAAACATGATAAGCGGAGGCCTAGGATAGCAGTTCTGTGTCCAAGACCGTGGAGGCTTCTGAACGGGAGAGGTGTTTGACGGGCATCGACGCTCTAGACAACATCCTCAACGGAGGCATCCCCTGGGGCAACACCGTGCTGGTGACGGGGAGCTGCGGCACCGGGAAGACCTCCCTCAGTCTGGAATTCATCCTCCACGGGGCGGAGGAGGGAGAGATCGGCCTCTTCGTCGCGGCCACTGAGACTCCGGAAAAGCTCATAGGGAACATGATACCCTACGACTTCTTCGATTCGATGATGATGGAGGATGGGATGGTCCATCTGGTGGACCTCCATGACCTCTACAAGGCCGCTGGGATAGGAGAGCCAGAGATCGACAGGAAGAAGGCTGAGGCCCTGGTGAAGGCCATCGTTGCCGCCGTCAAGGAGAGGAAGGCGAAGCGGCTCGTGATAGACTCCATAACCTCCATCTGCGCGAGGCTAAACACCGGAGACAGGATTCGGGAATTCATCACCGCCCTCAGCCACGCTCTCGCCAAGCAGGGCTGCACCGCCCTCCTGGTCTCGGAGGTCTCGGCGGGCTCCCACGTCTACTCCCCCTACGGCGTGGAGGAGGCCGTGGTGGATGGCGTCATCCTCCTCGGGAACCTGGAACGAAGGGGAGACCTGCTGAGGACCTTGCAGGTAGTCAAGATGAGGGGAACGACCCACTCCAGGGCCATGTACATACTGGACCTCACCTCCTGCGGCGTCCTGCTGGCCCCCCTCCTCAAGGGAGGTGGGTAGTTGGCCCTCGCTACGGATGCCATGGGCAAGCTGCTGGAAATGCCGCCAGCATCGGCCGTCGCTATGGTGATGAAGGCGGAGCATTACTTCGATGCCGTCAGGGTGATCCTGGACGTGTTCGCTCCCAAGAGAGACGTTCATTCCATCTACGTCACGGCCACCATACCCTCCAAGTCCATCATCAACGCCCTGGAGGTCCTAGACGTGGACCTGAAGAGGACCTACTTCGTCGACTGCGTCTCGAGCATGATGATGGGCATCGGCGAGAGACATGAGAAGGCGGTCTATGTGGAGAGCCCCAGCATGCTGGAGAACATCATGCTCAAGGTGGAGTTCCTCATCAGGAAGCTGAAGGGGGTGGACTGCGTCGTCGTCATCGATTCCATAAACTCCCTGGCGATCCACAACAGCCCCAAGATCCTCTCTGAGTTCCTACACATCCTCATCAACCATCTGCGATCCAGGAACGCGTACACCGTCATCTTCGCCATGGAGGAGTACGCCACCGAGGAGATAGGAAACATCCTGAACCTGGTCTGTGACGACTCCGTCACCTTCACCGGCTAGGCGAATACCATTGGTGAGAATCGTAGGAAAGGGTTTATCTAGATTCCATCAGACCTCCTCCTTCGTAGGGAAACCTACAGGAGGACAGAACTTGAGAAAGCCATGGGCGATCCGAAAGGATCAGGCCGCAGTGTCGCCGGTTATTGCTACCATCCTCATGGTGGCGATCACCGTCGTCCTGGCCGCAGTCCTGTACGTAATGGTATCAGGACTAGTCAGTGGTCCTGGGTCGACGCCTGAAGTCATACTAGTCTCGGTCAGAAAGACCACAGACGGCACCAACTGGGAACTGACCTTCCAGGACGTTCCCACGGGGAAGAGCCTATCTTCCGTCTATCTGATTGTCTTCTACGGCAACGGAACCGTTGCACTGACGAAGACTGCCCTTAGCTCGCTAAGCGGCAACGCCCAGTTCGTACAGATAGATACTAGCGCAACAAGCATACAGGCCGGAGACAGGTTGCTGCTGAGCGTCACTACGTACGCAGCAGGCTCCACCTTCCAGTTGGTGGATGACAACGGCGTCCTAGCAACGGGAACACTACAGTAGACAACGCGGGAGTTTCCCGCACCTCCCCCTTTTTATTTTTCGTTATTCTTGTAAACGGAAGTGGAAGCCAGAGGAGGACTTTCGTCGGGTAGACTTCGGGTCGGCCCAACCGATGCGGACGACTGCTTCGAGAAAAGTCGGTGCCACTCAGATCGCCCATCATTCATCATCCTCAGCGTCGGTACTTGTCATCACAGCGGCCTTATTGTTATGAACCTCCGATGCCTTATTGGTTGCGGTACGAGGTATCATGGCTGTCATCAGACTCTACGCATACCACCAGGAGCTCTGTGATCCCAAGAGGTGCACCTCGAAAAAGCTCGCCCGGCACGGATTGCTTCGACTGGTGAGCCGCCTGAAGAATCTGCCCAGGGGTTCCGTAGTCCTGAACCCCGTGTCGGGGACCGCCCTCTCAAGAAAGGACGCCGCCGCCGCGGGACACCATGGCCTGTGTGTCCTGGACACCTCATGGAGGTCCGGGAGCTTTCCTAGGGTGAGGGGATGCAGGGAGCGGACCCTCCCCTATCTCGTCGCCGCAAACCCGGTGAACTATGGGAAGCCCATCAAGCTCTCCAGCGCTGAGGCCCTGGCCGCGGCGCTGTACGTCATGGGGTATGCAGAGCAGGCCGAGAAGCTGTTGTCGAAGTTCAAGTGGGGCCCCATCTTTCTGCAGCTCAACGCTGAGCCCCTGAAACTCTATCGAGAGGCTGAAGACAGTTCAGAGGTCGTTGCGGCCCAGGCCGAGTTCATCTGAGGTCGGGAGGCAGGAGGTTTGGAATGCCCTCCTTTATCTCATAAGTGTAGTCGCACTGATGGCAGATGAGCCGCCCCTCCAATACCTCATCCTCCTCCACATCCACCTTGAGTTCCAAGTCGCCCTTGCAGACAGGACAGCAGAGGATGTCCATCAGTTCTCGCTTCATCCGTGACCATAGACTTCCAGGCGAACTTAAACCCTTCGTCGGCCATTTAATCAGGAACCCGCTGGAAATAGATAAATAGGGGCGCCCTGTCAGTATCCAATCCAGGTGGGGCCTTGGCCGAAGCAAAGACCATTAGGCAGACAATCAGCGTCACCCTCATTCTAGGTGGCATCTTCGCCCTCGCCGTCTTCATCCGGGCCTACTTCGCCTACGACCTGGCCCTCCGGGACTTCCTCGTGTCGGGAGGTTCCGACGCCTTCTACTACAAACGCATCATCGACTACATCGTCTCCACGGGGAAGCACCTCGTCCGGGATGAGATGCTGAACTATCCCTTCGGAATGAACAACCCCAGGCCCCCCATCTACGCCTGGAGCGTGGCCCTCATCGGCATCCTGCTGGGCAACGTGCAGGGCTCCCTGGAGCTCGGAATATGGCAGAGCTTTCTCTTCTCCACCGCCTTCTGGGGCGCCCTCACCATCTTCCCCACCTACTTCCTGGCCCGGGACATCTTCGGCCGTCGGGTCGGGTTCGTGGCTGCATTCTTCTTGGCGATCCTCCCGGCCCACATTCAGAGGACGCCCCTGAGCAACGGGGACCACGACGCCCTCGTCCTCTTCTTCGTGGTGACTGCCTTCTACTTCTTCCTGAGGGCCTTGGGAGAGCTCAAGGAGAAGACCTGGGTGGACAACTGGATCAGGCCCACCACCGTATATCGGGGTTTGAGGCAGCTCATCGGGGAGAATAGAAGACCCGTCCTCCTATCGATCATGTCCGGCACGGCCATAGCGGTGGTGGCTCTCACCTGGCAGGGGTGGGCCTATGCCCCGGTGGTCGTAATAGCCTACTTCCTGGTCCAGCTCCTGGTGCACAAGTTGAGGAACCAGGACCCCCTGGGCACCCTCCTGTGCTTCACCGTGGCCCTGGGAACCGCTCATCTCCTGGCCGCTCCCTACTACATCGCAACCGGCTTCGTCCGCACATGGTTCGACGTGCCCCTATTCCTCTTCGCCGCCTCTGTTGCCCTGGGCTTCCTCTTCGCCATCTTCCATCGCCTACCATGGATGTTGGTCATCCCGCCCATCGTCCTTGGCTTCGGGGCCGGTCTTGCCATCGCATCCCTCTACAGTCCGGCGGTGGCCCAGACCCTGACCTCCGGTCTCGGTTACTTCGTCAGGACGAAGGTCTATGAGACCATCGCCGAGGCCCAGCCCCCTAACCTGAGCCAGGCAATCCTCTCCTTCGGCGCCGTGACATATTACCTCTCCATGGTCGGCATCGTCTGGATGGCCATCCAGTTTGTTCGGAGGCCAAGGCTCCATTATCTCTTCGCCCTAGCGTGGAGCGCTGCGGCCATCTTCATGGCCATGTCAGCCGTCCGGTTCATCTTCAACGCTTCCCCCGCCTTCGCCATCACCTCGGCGTGGGTGACGGTCCTCATCGTGGAGAGGCTGGGGCTAGAGCAGGTGAGGAAGGCCGTGGTATCCACGGGCGGGAGCAAATGGGTGGCCCTCAAGAGGGGGATAAAGGTCAGGCATGTGGCCGGAGCCCTCTTCGTTGCCCTTCTCCTCATCCTTCCTAACACCTGGTACGCCGTAGACGCTGCCATACCCTTCGAGAAGAAGCAGGAACTGGATCTGGAGGTGTACAGGAGCACGCCGGAGCCCCTGAGGCCCCAGGGCTACAGGGAGGGGAGTCTCTTCTACTTCGGCGCCTTCGGTTACAGTCTTCCCCTACCCAACAGGTACTTCCCGAAAGCTTGGGAATGGCTACGCCAGCAGGACGCCGACATAGTGCCGTATTGGGAGCGACCTGCCTTCCTGAGCTGGTGGGACTACGGGTTTGAGGCCATCCAAGAGGGCAGGCACCCGACAGTGGCGGACAACTTCCAGAACGGTCTCGAGTTCGCGGGTCACTTCCTGGCGGCCCAGAGCGAGAACGAGGCCATCGCGGTACTGAACATACGCCTCCTCCATGGAGACTTGACCCTCAACCGCGGCAGCTTCAGCGCGGGGGTCCGACAGGCCCTGGCCGATAAGGGCCTGGACCCTGATTTCGTGAAGGACGTCCTTCGCAGGCCCGCCGTCTACGTCCCCCTCATTAGGTCAGACCCGGATCGCTTCGGGGAATGGGATGTCCGACTCTCCAGCAAGAACGTGAGGGTGATCTTCCTCAAGACCGTGCTGACGGAGACGCTGGACCTGGACGGTCAGGCTGATCTCTATAGGGACCTGAGAAGCGCCACGGGCAACTCCGTCCTCTATTTCGCAGTCGACTCCCGACTCGTGCCCTTCTCAGGGACGAACACCGGGATATTCTACGCACCCATCAAGCTCACAGACCACAGAACGGTGGAATTGCCCGATGGCAGGAGCATACCCGTAGACTTCTACAGACTGGTGGCAGAGACAGACCGGGGGGAATATGACCTCGAAAAGGTGCCGCCAACGGCCAGGGTCATCAACATCCGCATCGAGTACAAGGAGATGTTCTACAACAGCATGCTGTACAGAATC
Organism: Thermoplasmata archaeon; assembly: GCA_046758325.1. Lineage (GTDB taxonomy): Archaea > Thermoplasmatota > Thermoplasmata > RBG-16-68-12 > JAJISG01 > JAJISG01. The sequence goes on from JBHHZZ010000001.1 coordinate 23,971, forward strand.
TTCTTCGGAACTCGCGGCCAGGACGTGGGTAAGGAGGACGATGGGCTTCCCGGGATATCTGGACAGCTGCAAGCAGAGGCACCCAGCCAAGGCCGAATGCTGAAGCACTTCAAAATGGTTTATCGAACGGCGTATTTCAACCCGAACCCGCCCGACGAGGCCGCCAACAGAACGGAGGACTGGAGTGCCATCAACCTGTTCGACGCTCTGGAGCTGCAACAGAGCATCGAACGCGGGGAAGCAGAGGGGACCGTGGACATCTCGGCCCGAGCAAGTCTGCAACAGGGAATCGTCATCCTGAAGTACTACGACGGGGCCATCCTTAGGGGCCAGGTCACGACTCAGGCAGGCAGACCGCTGGAAGGAGTAAGGATAACAGTGCTCGACGACCTTTCCATACCCCACGATGTCACCTTCACAGACTCCAAGGGATTCTACGAAGCCCTGCTGCCCTTTGGGGAGGTCCGGGTGGTGGCCTCCGTGGGAGATGTGGACGGCGCTACCCAGACTGGGAGAACTGTCCTGGGCGAGAAAGAGCTGACGGTGAGCGAGGACCAGGCAATGAACCTCCCTCTGGACGTCGACGGCGATGGTCGCCCTGATTACCTCCTAGAGGAGCTGTTCCAGATCCAGGGGGCATCCCTGGAGGGCGTCGCCTTCCTGGACCTCAATGGAAACACGAGGAAGGACATGGAGGAAGGCACGCTTGAGGGACTGCAGGTGGAGGTTACGGACAGTAAGGGTGGTACCGTTGCCGCGACCCTGACGGACGCCGACGGGTTTTATCGGGTCACTGACCTCCTACCTGGCACCTACAACATCTCTCTCAGACGCGCGGACGCAAAGGTGGTGGAAACGGAAGTGACCATAACCCTGGGCGAGCGCAGGACTCAGGACCTGCCCGTCTTCGTCAAGCAACTGGCTGGCAGGGTGGTGGACGAGTTAGGTGGACCGGCGGAGGGAGCCCTAATCCAGCTGACGGAAGAGGCCACAGGCGTGCGGATCGTGACGGTGGCGAACGGCAAGGGAAACTACACCTTCGAAGGGCTCTTCGAGGGCAACTATACGCTGGAGGCCACCCTCGGAGAACGGGGCTCCCTCCCCAGGAGGTTGAGGATTGTACGGGGACAGAACACCACCGGAGACCTAGAGGTGGAACCCATGGGCGAGCTCACAGGGAGATCCCTCCTTTCGTTTGTGCCGGCGCCTTTCGTGTCCTTTACATTGTTGAGGAGAGGGGACGGTCTTGCCGCAACCGTCATTAGCGACTCCTCAGCTCGCTTTGACGTGAGGTTGCCTGAAGGCACTTATGATGTCTACGCCTTGCACTTCGAGAGGAGCAGACCCTACAGCTTTTTGGGAGCCCTCCAAGTGGGCGAAGGGAGCGTTCAGACTCTAGAGTTGAACCTCCAGCCCGCCTTGAGGGTCCATGGAAGCATCGTACAAGAGGACGGGACCGGGGCGGGCGGGGCCCACATTACTTTCGAGATGTCCGGGGCACAGACTACCCTCGTATCTGACAATGACGGCTCCTTCCTGGTGTACCTACCACCTGGACCCTACAACTTGTGGGCCCTCTCGGAGGAGGGACAGCATGTATCCTCCTTGCTCTTGGAGACGACCACAAGTCTGGAGGTTCTCCTAGTAAGCGGGACGCCCGTGGAGGGAAGGGTTTTCTACGACAAAAACCGGAACGCCACGTGGGATGCCGGAGAGGGGCTGGAGGGCGTGCGGATTCAGCTCGTCGATTCCTCTGGAAGAGCCCTGTCTGTCATCACCCAGGAAGAGGGGAGGTACCGGGTTCCGCTCCTAAAGGAGACGAGCTACCGGCTGAGCATCGATGAGGCTGGTTTCACACCTATATCCCTCGGACCCTTCACGGCGACAGAGATGGCCGGCGTCGCCATCATCGAGCTGAGGCCTGAGACCCTTCAGGTTTCCGGACGCCTCGAGGGGTCGGTGGACCTGGCGGGTATCGGTGTCCTCCTCGACGCCATCGGGGACGGCGCGACCTCCGTCGAGGTGACGACAGACGCCGCGGGCGCCTTCTCTGCCGAGGTCCTCCCTGGACTTTACAGGTTGGTAGTCGACGTCAGGGAGGACGGTGGCGGCGATGGCGTGAGAATCCAGAACCTGCAGGAGGAGATTCTGAGGGTTCCCGTAGGAAAGGACGTGGGGCCCATCCTCATTCGAGTGGTCAGAAGGGTACTGGTGGAGGGGCAGATTGATGTGGAAGGGGGCCCCTTTGAGGGGGCACTTTCATTTATCGGCCCTGAGGAGGCCTCTCTCAACATCCAGGGGGAGTTCGCAACATACCTGCAGCCGGGAAACTACACTATCTACGCGACCGCCCAGCTGAACTTCAAGAAGTATGCGCTCCTGGAGCACAGAGACCTCACATCACCGGCAAACCTCTCCTTCACCCTAGATGAGGCCGCGGTTCTGTCAGGGGGTGTGAAGGTGGGAGATTCCATCGTCTCAAACAGCATTCCCCTGAGCTTCCTCCGCCAGGATGGGGCAAGGGTGGAGCTGCAGACTGAGGTCTCAGGGACCTACCTGGCAATCCTCTCTGGTGGTACATATCAGGTAAACCTCGAGTGGCGGGGCCTGGACGAGGTTGACGGCCTTCGGAGATTCGTTCGCTATACCTTCAGTCAGGAGGTAACGGTCCAGGGAGGACAACCGGAACAGCTTGACCTCACGCTGAGCAGGTCCCTGGACAACGCTACCCTTGTGACTGAAGTGCTCCTCTCTGACCAGCTGGTCTCAGCTACCCTCACCTTTGAGGCAGCAAATGAGACAGCGGTGTCCACAACTGTCAAGGCTCCCGCTGGGACCTCTTTTGAGGTCTCTTTGGCGCCTGGAACCTACAGCATCTACGCCTACAGGGACACGGGCAAGTCGGTAAACCTGACCATGCTGGAGGTGGTGCCCTACATGAGCAACGAGGCCACACTTCGCCTGGAGGCTGGATATAGAGTCGCCGGCGTCGTCTCTCTCGAGGATGGCACCAAGGAGACAGCGAGGATAGAGTTCACGTCGGTGGCAAGCATTAGCTTCGACTCCGACGGGCTAGGCATCTTCGAGGCGTATCTCCCCAAGGGCCAGTACCAGGTGACGGCCACCTCCCAGAGGCTCGAAAGGGGGATGCTCGTCGACTACGAGTTCTCTGGTCCCCTGGACATCAGGGAGAGTACCCTCCTGAACCTGCAGCTGGCCAGGGTAACCTTCCAGGGCGTGGAAGTCATATGGGATCCGTTGGAGAGGACCAGCGCCCTTCCAGGAGAGGGAGCGGTGTACACCCTGACCTTGAGGAACACGGGAAACGTGGAGGACAGCTTCAGACTGGAGGGCCGACCCCAGGACTGGGGATTCGACTTCGACCCCCCAGTCGTGACCCTGCCCTTCGGTGAGAGTAGCGAGACTACCGTCAAGCTTACCATCACCTCTCCCGACGACGCCGAGGTGGCTCATGAGCCTCTCGTCATCGAGGCCGTCTCCACCTCCAATGCCAGCGTTATGGAATTCACCCAGGTTGAGCTCGACATACTTCAGATCAGGGGAGTCGTCCTACGTCTTTCGGAGGAGCCCCCTGTGCTGTCACCCGGGGCACTGGAGTACGAGGTCGAGGTGTTCAACGAGGGGAATGGGGAGGATATCTACACCCTCATCCTGACGAACCCAGAGACCCTCTCCATCCAGGGATGGAGAGCGAAGCTTCTCTACAAAAACCAGACCTCCCCAGACAGGACGGAGGATGTCGCGGTCCCAGCTAGGGAGGCGAGGTCAGTGACCCTGAGGCTGGAGACAACGGGCCCCGTCAGCGCCTCCAAGGTTGTTCTGCTGGCCTTTTCCCAGGATGATCGCAATGTGGAGTCTTACCTAGAGGTGAAGCTCTCCTTCCCTTCCCTTGACATTCCCATTGAGGATGTAAGCCTCGAAGGGAAGAACGTGAGGTTGGGACCTCCGGAGTTCCCACTGATCCTCTACGCGGCCATAGCAGCGGCCGCCGTCCTCGCGGCCATCATCCTCATTCGGTACAGACAGAAGAGGTGGCGCCGTTGAGGGCACTCCTGGTCCTTCTCCTCCTCGTCCTGGCCCTGATTCCCCTCCCCTCCCAAGCCCAAGGGCCTGTCGCCATCTTCATATCGACCCCAGATGTTGCCGGAACGGGCAAGGACGTGCCCGTCAGCGTAACCGTAGCGGGAGGTCCGGGGGAGGACAACGGGACCTTCAGCATCAAGGTCTACCTGCGGGGAGAGGATATGGAGGGAGCGGCGCCTCTGGAGGAGTCTCCCCTGGAGAAGTCCTCCTCAGATAAGACCTTCGACTTCAACGTAACCATGCCCCTCGCGGAGCAACAGGTGGAGATTGTCGTTGAAGCCAACTCCACCAAGGGTGGCCAGTGGAGCGTCAGTTCCTCCAGCAAGACGGTCACCGTGTTAGTGCCTCTGATCGTCTCGGCCAGCGTGGTGAACACTGGAGATGTGGAGATCAAGGACGTCCCCGTCTTCCTCTACCTAGACGGAAAACAGGTCGCGGAGACAAGGCTGGGCAGCCTTAAACCCGAGGAGTTCGAGGAGGTCAGCTTCGAGTACCTGCCAGTAGGCCTATCCGTCGGGACCCACAGGCTAGAGATCAGGGTCGACCTCAATGAGGACGGGAACATCGACCCTGCCATGGGCGAGGTCGTGCTTCAGATGACCTTCGTGAAGGAAGCGGAGCCCATAAACCCCCTCTACATCGTGCTGGCCGTCATCGGGGCCTTCGTCGCGGCCCTCTTCGTCGGTGCCGCCATCCGCCAGCGGAGGGCCACCAAGAAGTAGCTACGACTTCCCACTCAGCTCATCCAGCTTCTTCTCCAGCTCGAAACTTCGAAGGGCGACGGCGACCTCTCCCCTGGTCTTCTCCAGCAGGCTCCGGGCGATGTCCTGCTTTCTCTTGATGGCCACCACCGCCTTGGGGTAGTCAAACCTCATGAGGCCTTGATATATGGTTTCCATGGCCTCCAGGGCCTTCTTCGATCCCTCCAACTGTCCTTCCCGCAGCCTCTCAAGGGCATACCGCCTCAACTCCCCAACGACGTCTCCCAGGCCTAGTACGTACGCCCTGCTGGTGACGGCCAAGTCCTGTGGTCTGGGCAGAGGCGATCCCTTAAGGAGACTAAAGGCCACCGCGGCCTCCGTTATGTCCTGATGGGCGTTCTCCACAAAGCCCGAGTGGAAGATATCCGGGTGTTCCTTGAGGAGGCTCCTCAGCCTGAGGGCCTCGTCCCGGGCCTCGTCCAACAGCTTCCGCACATCCTCCCCCCGATGAAGGCCTCCCAGGGCGCTGACGGACAAGCGGGCTATGGCTCGACTCGACTTCAGGGCCAGCTCCCTGACAGTATCCTTCTCCTCCATCTCCTCCTCAATGCCGTCTAGAATGTCCTCCAGATTCTTCGCCTTCGTTTTGTCCATCAAGGGCATGTCACTCACCCCTCAAGACCCTCATCCTCTTCACCTTCCCCTCCAGTATCCACGGCTTTCCTATGTCATGGCGCATGTAGACCTTTCCCTTCGCGTGCGCCAAGCCGGCCTCCGCCAGGGATTCGGCCGAGGCCAGGTCCTCGGCAACGCCGACGATCGCCAAGGCCCTCGAGGTGGTCGTGAATATCGCTCCATCCCGCTCGTCCACCGAGGCGTAGAAGAGATAGGCGCCATTCCCACGGACGGCCTCCTCGTCGACGAACAACTCCTCGCCTGCCTTGGGAACGGTGCCGTAGCCCTCGGGAACCACGTACTTGCACACCGTCGCCTTCTTCTCGAACCGAACGCTCTCCGCAAGTTTCCCATCAACGATGGACCAGCAGATGTCCAGAAAGTTCTCATCGAGTATCGGAAGGACGTTCATGGCCTCAGGATCCCCGAAGCGGGCGTTGAATTCCAGAATCTTCGGGCCGGCCCTCGTGAGTATGAAACCACCGTAGAGAACGCCCCTGTAGGTCAGCCCTTCGGACTGCATGGCGTGGACCGTCCTTCTCATGATGTCCACCGACGCCTCGTAATCCTGCCTCGACATGAAGGGGAGGATGCCGTCAGCGTCGGATATGGACCCCATGCCCCCCGTGTTCGGGCCCTCGTCCCCCTCGTATGCCCGCTTGTAGTCCTGAACCACGGGCATGGGTGCGAGATTTTCTCCATCGGTGAAGGCCTGGAGGGAGAACTCCTCCCCCTCCTCCCTCCTCTCGATGAGGACCCTGGACTCTCCGCCGATTCGCTTCTCCAAGACCTCTCGAACGTAGCCAACGGCCTCCTCCTTTGTGGAGAAGTGGTCCCCCATCACCTTCACGCCCTTACCACCGGTGAGGCCGATGGGCTTCACCACCACCGGATAGTCCACCTCCCGCAGGAAACGCCTGGCCTCTTCTACGCTCTCGAAGGCGCCATACTCCACAAGGCCTGAGATTTCGTGTCGCCTCATGAGGTCCCGGGCGAACTTCTTGGAGAGCTCTATCCTGGCAGCAGCCCTACTGGCTCCCACGGTGGGAATCCCCTTGCCCTCCAACCGATCCGTCAGCCCGAAGCCCAGGGGGGCCTCCGGGCCGATGACGGCCAAATCCACTCCCATGCGATTCGCCCAGGCCACCACTTTGTCTACACGAGTCTCCTCACAGAGAAGGACCCGTTCCGAGGACCTCGCTATCCCTGGGTTCCTGTTCTTCATGACTGAGAAAACCCTGGCATCGCTCCTCCTCAAGGCCTCCACAATGGCGTGTTCCCGACCACCCCCGCCTACAGCCAGAACCTTCAAAGAACCACTGCTCCCCTAACCGGCTGCGAGTTAAAATCTTTCCCGGATGCCTAGCTCGGCGGCTGCTACCGTGTTCTTAAGGAGCATGGCCACGGTCATCGGTCCCACGCCCCCCGGGACAGGAGTGATGGCACCAGCCACCTTGGCAGCCTCTTCAAAGGCCACGTCCCCCACGAGCCTATACCCCTTCGGCTTCCTCGCGTCCTCGACCCTGTTGATGCCCACATCGATGACCACGGCGCCCTCCTTCACCATATCTCCCCGAATGAAACGAGGACGTCCTATGGCCACCACCAGGATGTCGGCCCTTCTTGCATGGTCCCCCAGGCCCTCTGTGGCAGAGTGACAGAGAGTGACTGTCGCATTCGCCCCAGGGGCCTTCTGCATCAGGAGGGCAGCCAGAGGCTTCCCGACGATGTTGCTTCGCCCTATGATGACCACTTCTTTCCCGTCCGGTGGATGGTTGCTGCGCAGGAGGAGCTCCCGAATCCCGAGGGGCGTGGCCGGGACGAAGGAGGGCCTTCCCGTCAGCAGCCTTCCCAGGTTGTGGGGATGAAAGCCATCCACGTCCTTGACGGGATCCACGACCGCCAAGACCTCATCCTCGGAGATATGATCCGGAAGGGGCTGCTGGACGAGGATGCCGTGAAACCGGGGGTCCCTGTTGAGGGCCTCTACCCTATCTACCAGGTCCTCCTGGGTGATGCTCGCAGGAAGCTCTACTATCTCGGAGTGGATTCCGGCCTCCAGGCAGGCCCTCCTCTTCGTCTTGACGTAGATCCTCGACGCCGGGTCCTGCCCCACTAGGACCGCAGCGAGGCCAGGTCTCACGCCCCTTCTAGAGAGCTCGGTGACCTCGGCCTTCACCTCTGCCCTTACCTCCGCCGCTATGCCCTTGCCGTCGATGATTTCGGCCATTCTCTGTCCTAGCGAAACGCCTGAGTTCAGTTAAGCCTTGTCGTGAGTCAGGTGGGCAGGGGACCTGCCGACGCCATAGGAAAAAAAGAGGTGTCGGATGGGTGGGGTTTTCAAGGAGGGGGGAGGTTGCCCATTCGACACCCAAGATTTCTACTGGCGGGGTATATATAAAGGTTTCTTTGCGAATCGTTGAAAGGGTCGTGACGCTGTTTTTAACCCGCTAATGCTGAACCTGCATGAAAGGAAAAGGGTTATAAAACTCCTAGTCCTTTTCCCTCGCCCATGGGGAGGGGCACGGTCCAGCTCAAGGCTGACAGCAGGCTCGAGCGGTTAGCCTCCGATGGCGCCTTTGTGGTAACCGCAGAGGTGAATCCGCCCGCCTCCGCCTCTCCCGAGAGGATCAGAGAGGTGGCCAACCTCCTTCGTGGCTGTGCGGATGCCTACAACGTGACGGACAACATAAGGGCCTTCGTGAAGATGTCCAGCCTGGCAGCCTCAATCCTCCTGCTGAGGGAAGGCCTCGAGCCCGTCATGCAGATGGTCACTCGCGACAGGAACCGTATCGGGCTCCAGTCCGACATCCTGGGCGCTACCGCACACGGCATTCGAAACGTCCTCTGTCTGAGGGGGGACAATCCTCGTCACGGTGGCGAGGGCGGGACCTCGGCGGTGGAGGATGTGACACCGGAAGTGCAGATCGGCATGTTCCGGCGGCTCAGGGATGAGGGCGTCCTCCTCGGCGGCGAGAGGGTCCAGGAGCCTCCCAAACTCTACATAGGTGCCACCTCGAACCCCTTCGGGGGCAGCTACGAGATCGGGGCCGACATCCTTGAGCAGAGGGTACAATCCGGGGCAGACTTCATCCAGACCCAGGCCATCTACGACCTGGAGGGATTCGAGGAGTTCCTGCGAATCGTCAGGTCCCGGAATCTCGATCGTAGGGTGAGGATACTGGGAGGAGTGGTCCCCCTGAAGTCTCAGAAGATGGCTCGCTTCATGAGGGACAAGGTCCCGGGGATCTTCATCCCTGATGAAGTGGTGGAGAGGATGGAGAGGGCGAGCCATCCCGGCAAGGAGGGGATGAGGATATGTCTAGGGACCCTGGACAGGCTCCAGGACATGAGGGGCTTGACAGGAGTCCACATAATGCCAGTGGGATGGGAGAAGCGTCTTAGAGAGATAGTGGACGGGGCGGGCCTCTACCCGAGACCTGGCGTCTAGCCTGGGTCTTTCCAGGGAAGGTGCGTCTGCCTGATGTATCCCTGCAGGAGGGCTATGAGTCACCGGGGCTCTCTCGGCCCCGGGTAGAATCCACCCCCCGGATGCCACGCTAGAGAAACGCTTAATTAAGTTTCTACCATAGTAAGCTGGTAATAGTCATGGTTTCCTCCCGCTGGGCCCTCCTGAGCACCTTCAACAAGGAGGGGATAGAGGACCTATCAAGGGAGCTTCTGGATTGGAACTACGGGTTGCTGGCCAGCGATGGAACGGCCTCTCACCTCACTGCCAAGGGTCTAAGAGTTCGGACGGTGGCAAGCCTCACGGGTTGGGAACAGCTCCTCCATGGAAGGGTCAAGACCCTCCATCCGAGGATAATGGCTGGGATACTGGCTGACAGGGACAAGGAACACGACATGAAGGAGCTGGAGGGACTTGGCGTGTCCCCCATCGACGTCGTGGTCGTCAACCTGTACCCTTTTGAGGAGATGGCTAAGACAGGCACCGCGCCCCTGGAAGCAGTGGAGATGGTGGATGTGGGCGGTGTCGCCCTGATCAGGGCGGCGGCCAAGAACTGGCCCCACGTGAGTGTCCTCACGAGCTCCTCCCAATATGCAGCCTTCGTCCAGGAGCTGAGGTCGTCGCAGGGAGAGGTGTCGAAGGAAATCAGACGTCGACTGGCCGTTGAGGCCTTCGCCGTCACCAGCCGCTACGAGGCTTCCATCTACAACTACCTATCCCGGACCCTCAACGAGGACGCCTTTCCTGCAGAGCTTCGCATCGCCTATGGGGGGGCTGCAAAGCTCAGATACGGGGAAAACCCCTACCAGAAGGCGGCCTTCTACAGGGACCCTGGATATGAGGGAGCCTCCGTCGCCCAGTCAGAGGAGCTGTTCGGGAGGGGCCTCTCCTTCAACAACATCTTGGACCTGGACGCCGCTCTTGAACTCATCATGAAGTTCGATAGGCCTACGGCGGCCATCATCAAACATACCAACGCCTCAGGCGTGGCCAGCTCCGACGTCCTGGGGGAAGCCTACAAGCTTGCCCGCGCCACCGATCCGAAGTCAGCCTATGGGTCTGTGGTGGGCTTCAACCGGAAGGTGGATGGGGGTACGGCGGAGGCCATGAAGAAGCACTTCATCGAAGCTGTGATCGCGCCCGATTTCGAGGAGGGAGCCCTTGAGATTCTCAGGCAGAAGAAGAAGCTGCGAGCCTTGCGGACGGGAAGGGATACGCGGTGGGAGCCTTGCACCCATGCCCTAGGCATCCGAGGCGGCATCTTGGTGCAGACTAGGGAGCGGGTCCCGATTCGACCTGAGAGCATGAAGACGGTGACCAAAGTGAAGCCCACACAGGACCAGGTGAGGACGATGCTCTTCGCCTACAAAGTGCTCGGACACGTCAAGTCCAACGGTATCGTCCTGGCCAAGGATGAGAGGACCGTGGGCATCGGCAGTGGACAGATGAGTCGTGTGGATGCGGTCGTCGTGGCCGGGATGAAGGCCGGAAAGGAGGCCAATGGCTCCGTGCTGGCCAGCGATGCCTTCTTCCCTTTCAGGGATGGTATCGATGAAGCAGCCAGGGTGGGGGTGGAGGCCATCGTCCAACCGGGGGGCTCCATAAGGGATGATGAGGTCATCCAGGCCGCCAACGAGCATGGCATGGCCATGGTATTCACTGGCGTGAGGGTGTTCAAGCACTGAAGGGTGAGATCATGGGCAGAATCAACGTGGGGGTGCTGGCTTCTGGAAGGGGAACGGACTTCCAGTCCATCGTCGACGCCGTGGAGCGGGGGGACCTCGACGTCAACATCGCCATTCTGGTCTGCAACCATAGGGACGCACCGGTGATTGACAGGGCGAAGAGGCACGGAGTTCCGTGGGTCTTCATCGACCATCGGGGAAAGGGTAGGAAGGAATTTGAGGAGGAGGTGGTGAAGGTCCTCCAAGAGAAGGAAGTGGACCTGATCGTCTTCGCCGGCTTCATGCGCATCGTGACCTCCTACTTCATCGGCCAGTTTCGGGGCAGGATAATCAACATACACCCCTCCCTTCTCCCATCCTTTCCTGGAACCCACGCCCAGAAGGATGCCCTGGACTGGGGGGTCAGAGTCAGCGGCTGTACCGTCCATATCGTGGACGAGTCGGTGGACGGGGGACCTATCATATTCCAGAAGGCCGTGCCCGTCTATCCCGAGGACGACCCGGATACGCTAGCCGCGAGGATCCTGAAGGAAGAGCACAAGGTTCTGCCATACGTGATAAGGCTCTTTGCAGAGAATCGCCTCAAGGTCGTTGGCAGAAAGGTCTTCATCGACGAGAAGGGAATCGAGCCTCTCTCACCTGTCTAGGGTCCTGGTGGAGGACCCTGGCCCTCACAAGGATGTCTCGGAGGCTGGTAAACCTCTGGAATCCGGTGTGACAGAACGACGTGTCAACCGTCATCCATGGGTGAGGGCATCAATCCCTAGGGCATCTAGGAACATCGGCCAGGGCCGGGACGATCTGTCGAGTCAGCTTGCCCTTCTGGCCCTCCTCGGGGAAACCTCTAGGCCAAGAGCCGATGCGATGCTCGTGTACCTCACCCTTATGGTTACCTCAGAGACCCCGGCGACCTCGCTGATACTCTCCTGAGAAACCTTCCTACCAGTCAGGATTGAGGCGAGGTAGATGCAAGCCGCCACGGTCCCAGCGGGTGCCTTGGAGTGGAACCGCTCCGCCAGCTCCGTCTTGCGAACGAGCTCCAAGGCCTTGAGTTCCACATCCATGGGGAGCTTCAGCTTGCTCGCGAACCGCTTAACAAAGTCCTCGGCCTTGGGTGGTCGAAGGCCCAATCCCAAACCCCGGACGATGGCTTTGTATGACAGGGTGAGCTCCTTCTTCTCGACCTCTAGCAGATGCGAGACCTCGTCCAGGGTCCTGGGGACCATCATGACCCTGCAGGCTATGTAGATGGAGGCGGCCACCATGCCCTGAATGGTCCTGCCCCGGACGAGCCCACGGGCCGCCGCCTTTCTGTAGACCAGGGCCGCCTCATCCCTAATCTGCTGCGGTATCCGCATGACCGAGGCCATTCTGTCCAGCTCCATCAGCGCCTCTGCGAGGCTCCTCTCTCCCGACCTGGAATACTTCATCCGCCTCTGAAGCATCCTCATACGGTAGATTCTCACCTTATCGCCGCCAGGCAGTGGTCTGCCGTGGAAGTCCCTTGCACTGGAAGATATCTCCGTCGTCAAGCCCTTGTCGTGGACGCTGACGCTGGAAGGGGACCCGGTCCTGATCCTGGCGGCCGCTTCGATGCCACTACCCGTCCACTCGGGGCCCTTGTCGATGTAGTTGTCACTGACAACAAGCCCGCAGCTCTCGCACACCAGCTCCCCCCTGACATAGTCCCTCACCAGATGGCTGCTGCCACATTCTGGGCACACGTCCTCGTCTGCACGCTGTTCTAAGGTACTGGCCTCCATTCGCCTCCTCCCGGCTGCCTTCTACAAGCTGGAGACAGGGACGTAACAGTGGTCCCGCTGTAATAAAATATGTTCTTCAAATGTTTGATGAGTGGTTGAAAGGTCTTCTCTAGCCCCAGCTTATGACTAGCAGCACAGCGAAGGCCGAAGCCTCGGCGATGCTGAGGTAGAGCATCGGCAAAGCAACCTCGGGGCCAAAGCCCTGTTCTGACAGTTGGAAGTAGGAGAATATGCCCACAAGGTTCTCCACGAGGAATAGGAGCGCGAAGATGAGAAGGCCCAGGGCAAAGGGCGACCTCGCCTTCCTGAAATTCCTCCCATAGACAAACGTCAGGCCGAGGAGCAGGGCCACACTTATGCTCCCCACGACGATGTCCATGAGCCAAATAGTGCCTACCATGAGGGTTCAGCCTCCAGGCCACAGCCGACCATCCTTTCATCCTCCACTTCTACTTTTTCCCAACCTTCTCCCAAATCTCCTCAAACTCCTTCCAGAACCTGAGTATGGTAGGGGTGAGGAAGTATAGGGTTCCGTATTCCTCCCCCTCGGAAGTCATCACCAGATCGTTCCTCTTCAGCACCTTGAGATGATGCCTCACCGTCTTGTAGTCCACTCCTAGCTCCGACGCGAGGCTGTTGGCGTTGTAGGGACGCTCCTTCAGGAGTACCAGGATGCGAGCGCGATTGATACCGCCCCCGGTCCCCACGACCAGGTGCCAAAGGAGCTTCTTCAAGGAGATCGAACGGCCAAGGGCCTCGGATTATTTTACTCTACGCAACTCCAGGGGGTTGAAGAATGTCTACAAGATTGAAACTCCTTTTATAACAGAAGCCCCCTCTCAGGGGCATGGCCCTGAAGGTTCTACAGATCGCCACCCTGGGTGATGAGGAGGATCCGATCTATGTCGGTATACGAGAGTATCCAATAAGCAAGCTCGTTCTCATCCATGAGCCAGAGAAGAGGCTACGGGCGGCTGAGATTACTGGGAAGCTACGGGAGCTCCGCATCCCAGTGGAGAGGAGAGAGGTACAGAATCCTGCCCGGGACATGTATCAGGTCATCAGCTCCATAATCAAGGAGGAGGGGAAGAGGTTTGACGACATTATCATCAACGTCTCCAGCGGGAGGAAGCTGATGACGTGTTCTGCCATCAGCGCCGCCTTCGTCAACGGCCTCAAGGCCTTTCACGTGGAGGACGACACGCCCATGATGCTTCCAGTGCTGAAGTTCAGCTACAGCGAGGTCATCTCGCCGAGCAAGGTCAGCATCCTGAGGGCCCTGGACAGGATGGGCGGCGTTGCCGACTCCCTCAGCGACCTCAGCAAGATATCCGAAGTGGAGAAATCCCTGCTGAGCTACCATCTGAGAGGTGGTAGGGAGTCGAAGGGGCTAGAGACGCTGGGCCTGGTGGAGATCGACCGTGGCACCCAGGGCAGGCTGCTGATCAAGCTGACGGAGATGGGTAGGCTCCTCCTCATAGGCCAGGAGGAGGTGGATAGCCCAAGCTGACCGATGGCTTCCCTGGGGTAGGAACATTAAAAGGCTAATCCTCTACAACTTCCCCGAAGGCCATCCTTCTGAGGACACGGGTGATCTTAATCTTCACCCTGTCCCCAATCTTGGTACCAGGAACAAAGACGACGAAGTTCTCAATCCTAGCGAGGCCGTCTCCTTCCCTTCCCAGATCCTCGATTGTGGCCTCATAGACCTTACCTTCCTCCACAGGGGCTTGGTATGGTCCAGAGCCGAATCCTCTATTCAGTAGCTCAACTCCCGCGATGGTATCGCACCATCAAGATTTGGTGCCATGTATTTAAAATCTTTGAACTGAGAACTCTGAGACGCTGCTCGATGAGAGGTGCAGACGCTCAAATCCACGGCTCTATCTTTAAATCGTAGTCTCCTCTACTCAAAGGTGATGGCCAAGATATTCCTGGGCGTTGCCTGGCCCTATGCCAGCGGACCGAGGCATATAGGACATGCAGCGGGTGCATACATCCCCGCGGACATCTTCGCCCGCTACCACCGCATGGCAGGGAACGAGGTCCTCATGGTGAGCGGTAGCGACATGCACGGCACTCCAACGACGGTGAGGGCAGACGAGGAGGGCGTCCCGCCTGACGTAGTCGCCGAGCGATATCACGCCCTCCATACAAAGAACTTCGACGAACTCGGCATATCGTTCGACCTATACTGGAAGACTTCAGCCTCCGCCCACAAGGCCGTCGTGCAGGACGTCTTCCTTCGGCTCATGGAGAAGGGCCATGTTTACGAGGATACCATGGAGGCGTCCTGGTGTCCCACATGCGAGAAATTTCGACCCGATCGCTACATCGAGGGTGAATGTCCCCACTGCCACTTCTCGCGCAGCCGCGGCGATCAGTGCGAGGAGTGCGGTCGGATGCTCGACCCCTTTGACCTGATCCAGCCCCGCTGCAAGGTCTGTGGGGAACCCGTCGAGCGGCGCGAAACCCGTCACTTATTCTTTCGACTGAGCGGCTTCCAGAAGTCAATCAAGGACTGGCTGAAGACAAAGGGCCACTGGAGACCACACGTCCTTCACTTCACCCTGGCGTGGCTGGAGGAGGGTCTCAGGGACCGGCCCGTGACTCGGGACATTGACTGGGGAATCGAGATTCCCCTGGAGGGCTACGATTCGAAGAGGATTTACGTTTGGTTTGAGGCTGTCATGGGCTACCTAACCGCCAGCATGGAGTGGGCCCGATGCCGCGGCGAGGAGGATCTGTGGAAGTCGTGGTGGTTAGACTCCGACGCCCGTCACTACTACTTCGTAGGCAAGGACAACATCGTGTTTCATACGATAATCTGGCCCGCGATCCTCATGGGATACGACGAGGAACTTGGACTTCCTTACGATGTACCAGCGAACCAATACATGAACTTCGGAGGCGAGAGGATGTCTACCGGGCGCGGAGTGGGGGTGTGGCTTCAGGACCTCCTGGAGGCCTTCGAACCGGATACCTTGCGGTACTACGTCAGCGCGGCCATGCCGGAGAACAGAGACTCTGAGTTTTCCTTCGAGGAACTCGAACGCCGGACAAACACGGAACTCGTCGCAGTCTACGGTAACCTCGTCCACAGGGTCCTCACCTTCACGTACAAGAACTTCGGAAAGGTGCCACCGACCATCGACCTAGCAGAGGAAGATGAGTCCTTGTTGAGGGAGATGAGGGAGAGGTGGAGGAAAGCGGGACAGAACCTGGAGTATTGCCACTTCAAGGACGCCCTGAAGGAGGTAATGCAGCTGGCCCGCCGGGGAAACCAGTATTTCGACGGTAAGGCCCCCTGGGACCTGATCAAGGAGAACCGGGAAGCCTGCGGAACCGCACTGCACGTCTCCCTGAGACTGGTGAAAGCCCTGGCCATTCTGACGGCTCCCTTCTTGCCCTTCTCCGCTGACAGACTCTGGAGAATGCTAGGGTATGAGGGAAGTGTGCACAATGTATCCTGGGAGGAGGCCCTGGAGGACGTGCCTACGGGTCAGACCCTGGTCCCGCCGCGACCCTTGTTCAGGAGGATAGAGGCCGCAGGGGCTACTGTGGAGGAGGAGGCCCAAAGACTGGACATTAGGGTCGGGCGTGTCGTCAAGGTAGAGAATCATCCCAGGGCCGACAAACTCTACCTAGTAGAGGTGGACCTCGGGACGGAGCGGAGGAGGCTCGTGGTGGGCATCAGACAGGAGTACAAGACCTCCGAGATTGAGGGTAGGAGCATCGTCGTCCTCTGTAACCTCAAGCCCGCTACCTTCAGGGGAATCAAGTCCGAGGGCATGCTCCTGGCCGCCGTCGAGGGGGACGTCATATCCATCCTGCTGGCAGGGAATGCAGCCCCCGGAACCCAGGTCCTGGGTAGCCCTGAGGCGCCCGAAATCTCCTTCGAGGAGTTCAGAAAGCTGAAGATTCGGACGGATGAGGAAGGGAGGGTGCACTTCTACGGGACCGCCGACGGCGAGGGTGTACCATTGAGGGCGGGCGATGAGTTCATAAAGGTCGACCGACCCGTCCAGTCAGGCTCCGAGGTAACCTGAATGTTGAGGCTGGACCTCCACGTTCACAGTAAGTACTCGCCGGACAGTTCCTGCGAGGTGAGGGACATCCTGAGGGGTGCCACCGCTAGGGATCTCCACGGGGTCTCCATCACGGATCACCATTCCCTGAAGGGGAGCCTCAAGGCGCTGGAGATGGCGAGAGAGGAAGGCATCATTCTCGTCCGGGGGATGGAGGTCTCCTCCCGGAATGGACACATCCTTGCCTACGGCCTGGAGGAGGAGATTCCTGAAGGCCTCAGTGCCGAGGAGACTGTGGAGAGGATTACGGAGTCCGGGGCTTTCGCCGTGGCAGCCCATCCCTACCGCTTCTGGTCCGGCCTGGGGGAGGACGTCATAAGAGGGGCTCGCTTCCAAGGCCTGGAGGTCCGGAACGCCAGATCCGTCGTCGGCCACAACCGGAGGTCCGAGAGCCTGGCCCTGGAGCTGGGGCTGCCCGCGACGGCAGGTAGCGATGCCCACGCCACTTCCGAAATAGGCAGGGCCGTCGTCCTGCTCCCAGATGGGCTGGATAGCGAGGAGGAGGTGCTTCTGGCCCTGCGGAAGGGCCTGGGCAGGACGGCGGGGGTGAGCAGGGACACCGTCAGGACCCTTCGATACGTGGCCAAGTGTGTGGGCGGGTGGTTCTTGCGGGGATTCAAGAAGATCTAGTCAGAGGTACTCCTGGAGGCGGTCCGAGTAGGCGATCAGGGAATCCTTCAGACGACTCACTCTCACCTCCCTGGAGACTCTCAGGACGAAGAGCGCCTTCGGCCCGTCCGCTATGACCACCACCTTGGAGTTCTCCAGATTCACTACTACACTGGACAGCTGCTCCCTGAGCTCAGCCGTAGCCGTATCGGCCGCCCCAAGCAGCACCGCGAACATGCTGGCGTACGTCTCGGCGTGGACCTCGGACGGCAGCTTACCAGCGATGTACATGCCGGATCTGGATACCAGAATGGCCTCGTTGACCCCCTCGAGGGACTCGATATCCCGGAGGATTTCCTCGATCTTGGCACTGTCGGCCATGGGTCCACACCTACATCCCGAGGGAGTCGGTCCCTTCCTTATTGAGGGTATCCATATAACCTTTATCGGGAGGAGGGTCGGCCAGAGAGCTGCTTCACGGCCTTCAGGAGCTTTGCCACGCTCTCCACAGCTTCCCTTGCCTTCTCAACCCGGTCGAGGGCTTGGAGCTTGGTCTCTCCATGGCCCGATATGCCCAGGCCGATGGGCTTCTCGTACTCCACCGCCAGGTCGGCAATCTTCCGCGCCGTGTGCTGCATCACCACCTCATCGTGCTTCGTCTCCCCCTCGATAACGGCGCCGATGGCGACCAGGGCGTCGATGTCCTTCCTCTGTGCCAGCTTCTTCAGAATCAACGGCATGTCATAGACACCGGGCACCTTCACGATCTCCTTGACCGTCATACCGAGAAAGGCCGCATGGTCCTTGGCCCTCTCCAGCATGACAAATGTCACGTCCGCGTTGAACTCACTAACCACAATTCCCAGATTCGGCATCCAAAGCACCTACCTGTAGGAGGACTTGAGCGGACCCACATCCTTGAAGCCCTCCCTCAAGCCCATGCCAGCGTTCTTCCTCAACACTTGGGGCCGGAAGAGGAGATGATAAGCGTTCCGAGCGTGTTCCCGGGCCCTCCTCTCTGCAAGCCAGGCCAGCTCCTTCGCATCCGCCGCCTCGTCCTCATACACGAAGACGCCCAATATGGGAGCGTTGGCGGAAATCTGAGCCTCCTGCAGGCCGATGTCGGCCACCAGGGCGCTCTGTTTATCCACCGGCAGCGGCCCCGGCATCCCCATGGCAAGGACCAAGTCGCATCCATCTTCCTCGATGAGCCGTTTGCAGGCTAGGGGGAGGTCCTTGATCCCAGGAACGGTCCGCCTTACGACCTTGAAGCCCGTGCCCATTCCCTTCAGCTCGGCCTCCGCCGCCCGTCCCATGTCGTAGCGGGCGAAGGTGGTGTCGGCAATCCCGATGCGTCGCAGGCTCACTCCTCCGATGTCGGGCTGCCTTCGATCCTCTCCAGCCTCTTCTGAAAGGACCAGAGGCTAATCACCTTGTTGATTATCTTGGTCGTTCCATCAAGGTCCCCCTCCAGTCTCCCAAGGCGGACCACCTTGACGTCGACCCCTCGCTTCCTGCACTGCGCTTCGATATCCTTGGGGTCGAAGGCCTGATCCCAGCCCAGGGTTATGATGTCGGGCCGCACGTCCTCGACCGTCCTATATATGTCCCTCTCATGGCCCAGGATGGCCCTGTCCACGGGCTTCAGAGCGTCCACCAGCTCCCTCCTCATCTCCTCCGGGGTCACCGGTTCGTGCTTCATCCTCCTCACCGTAGAATCCCTGGCCACGACCACCACTAGCTCGTCTCCCAGTTCCTTGGCTTGTCTAAGATAGTGAAGGTGCCCTAGGTGGAGGATATCGAAGACTCCTGTAGCCATGACCCTGACCATTTCCGCCAAGCCTCGAGGATTTTCTCCCCTTCGATGAAGACCAGATTGCGAGCTCTTGCATATTTCTTTGCATCTTCCTTCCTCAAGGCTCCTCCATCGTCGCTCATCATCTCGCACAACGTGGCGGATGGGATGAGATCCGCCATGATGGACAGGGCGGTGGCGAGCTCCGTGTGGCCTTTCCTGGCCTCCAGGACGGGCTCGGCGGCGATGAGCAGATGCACATGTCCCGGTGACCTGAACTCCCTCGCGAAGAGCTCCCTGGCCCAGCCATCATCGGTCCCCTGAGCCTCGTGACACACCACGGCCAGGGTAGAGATGGTAAGGGCTCTGTCCCTGTCCGTGATCCCAGTGTACGTCTCGCGGTGGTTGACCGTCAGGCTGAAGGCGGACCGAGCATCGTAGGGTGGAGCACCCCTCAGGAGCCCTTCCAGCACGGGATAGACTGGAGAGAGCTTCTCCAGGGCCTCCTCGAGCAAGGGTAGGCCCAAGCTGCTCGCAACAGAGCTCGGCAGGGTCGTGCAGATGAGGCCGCCGGCCTCCCGCCTCATGGTCCTGACGACCTTCGGCGTGACGAACTGAGAGCAAATCACCAAGTCAGTTTCCTCCTCCCTGCCGTCAGCATCATATACTAGGACCAACCTCCCTCTTCTGAGAGCTTCCAGTGCCTGCTCAATGGAGCTCATGGTTGGGCACGACGACGGTTCCTCTAATAATATTTTTGTAATTACCAGCAATATGGTTGATTCGCACCATAACCCTTTGTAAGCACCGTCCAATGACCAGACGTGCTGGACGACCCCCGGAGGATAGCACAGGTTGACAGCAAGGGCATGATCGGTATTCTCTCCTCCCTCCCGGAGCAGCTGGAGGAGGGGCTCGGCCTCTGTAGTAACCTGAGAATTGAACCTCCAAGGCATGGCCGCATCGTCGTTGCAGGGATGGGGGGCTCCGCCATTGCGGGGGACATAACGGCGGCGGTGGCCCATCAGACAACTGAGCAGGAGGTCCTGGTAGTCAGAGGTTACGGACTCCCTCCCTTTGTCGGTCCCGAGGACCTTCTGATCTTCATCAGCTACTCGGGAGACACGCAGGAAACTCTCTCGATGTATGGAGAGGGACTGAGGAGGGACTGTCGCTGCCTGACCGTCAGCTCAGGGGGCGAGCTCCGAGAAATAGCGTCATCACGAGGGGACCCCCACGTGAGGGTGCCCCGAGGCCTCCCGCCCCGAGGCGCCTTGGGGTATCTGCTCGCGGCCCCTCTAACCGTCCTCTCCACCACCTCCCCCTCACTGAGGGAGGGGATGACGAAAGCCATCGATCATCTCAGCAGGGTGCGAGAGGGGTGGACACCGGCGGCCCCCACTGCTGAGAACCGAGCGAAGCAGCTGGCCCTGGCCCTCCAGGACAAGACGCCGATCGTATACGCCCCGTCGAGCCTCCAATGCGTCGCCAGGCGCTGGCAGACACAACTCAACGAGAACGCCAAGGTGGTGGCATGGAACAGCGCTCTTCCAGAGGCCAGCCACAACGAGATTGTGGGCTGGGTGGAGGACCCCCAGGCATCGCGCTTCATGCCCATCGTCCTCATCGGTCCAAAGGACGGGTCAGAAGAAGTCCATATCGATGAGGTGGTGAGACTGCTCAGAGAGAATGTGGAGGTCCAGACGGTGCGCTCCTCGGAACGGGGAATCCTTTCTCATCTCCTGGAGTTCATCCTCCTCGGAGATTTCGTGAGCGTCTATCTCGCGGTCCTGAGGGGAGTCGACCCCCTCCCCGTCACGCCGATTGACCGTCTCAAGAGGGCCATCAGGTCCCGGTCGGGCGAACCCTGACTAGAAGAGCGGTAAGCGCCGAGGGGGAGATTTGAACTCCCGAGGCGGTTGCCCGCCACGAGCTCTCCAGGGGTTCTCTCCAGGCTCGCGCCCTACCGGACTAGGCGACCTCGGCCCTTTCAGCCATGTCTGAGATGAAAATGGAGTTCCTACTCATTAAACCTACCGCGGTGGCCTACTTCCACAGATCCGGGTAGGTGCCGGGATTCATGAGGACCCTCTCCAGTCCCACGGCCACACCGCTGCCGGCGGACAACATCTGCTCTGAGTTCATCTGGGCGGCTCCCAGGGCCACCACCTCTCCCTTCCGCGTGAATATGGCCACCAGGTCCCCTCTGGTGATCCCTGAGTCGATCTCCATGATGCCCGGAGCGGCCAGGCTGGCCCCGTGACAGAGAGCCCCCACGGCCGTATCCTTCACCACCACCTTCCTCAAGTGCCTCAGCAGGTCTTCCATGGGCCTGACAATCTTACGGAACCCTGTCTCATCCCCCTCTTCCTTCCAGAAGACGAAGGCGTCCCTCAGGTCGTTCAGGGATACCGCATCTTCCTCCGTGATACCCGCCGTCCTGGTCCTCCTGAGATCCTGCATGTGCCCTCCTACGCCGAGAGCCTCGCCCAGGTCAACACAGAGGGTCCTGATGTACGTTCCAGACTCACAGCAGACCCTGAAGAGGTAGTCCCTTCCCAACCGGTCCAGGATCTCCATCTCGTAGATCCGGCGGACCCTGAGTTCCCTCTTGACGGCAGCCCTTACCGGGGGCATCTGATATATCTCGCCCACGAACTCCTCCATGACCTCCCTGACCCTCTCCTCGGGGACGTCTTGGTGCAGTCTAAGGACCGCCACATACTCCTTGTCCCCCACATGGAGGGCGTCTAGGGCCCTTACCGCATCGCTGAGGGCTATCGGGAGGACGCCTGTGACCCTGGGATCCAGCGTACCGCCGTGGGCTGTCTTTCGAAGGCCCAGGAGGTCCCTGACCCAGGCAGAGACCTGGTGAGATGTGGGGCCCTGGGGCTTATCCACGACCACCATCCCTGCATCGAGGAGCTCCTCGAGGCTCCGTTCCTCAGGTCTCTTCCCATACCTGGATTTGCTGAGGTCTTCCACCTTGACGAAGGGGGTCACAGGCCTGTCTCCTTTGTCAGGAGCTCCACCACCTCGGACGGCGTCTTGTCGGAGGTGTCCACCACGTAGTCGTATACGTCCATGTCCTTCAGATCGATGCCGTATATCTCCCTGTACCTGCGGGCCTCAACGGCCTCCCTCTCCTTCACCTCTCGGAGGGCCACCTCTTCGGACTTGGTCTCCCTCCCAGATATCCTCTTCACCCTGACCCTGAGGGGGGCGTGCAGCCACACTTTCAAGGTCCTGAGGCCTGTCTTGTCCAGAAGATGGGCCTGGAGTCGGCCCTCCACCACTACGTCCTCTCCACGAGAGGCGTGCTCCTTGACCATCTGCGCAACCCTCTCATCCAGTCCGACATCGATGGAGTGGTCCCTCTCAGCCAGCTCGCCAAACTCGTCCAGGGTGAGACCCCTCTCCCGGGCCATCTGCCTGAAAAGGCGTCCGGCAGACACGAGTTTGAAACCCCTTCTCTTGGCCAGCAGCTCCGCCACGGTGGTCTTGCCACTTCCCGGCGGCCCGCCTATCACGACAGTGGTCGCCATAACGGCTTCCTCTAACCCTCCCCCATTTCCCTCAGCTTTCTGCTGAAGGTTATGAACTTGAGCACCCGGGAGAGGACCATGCTCAGCGGCAGGGTCAGGAGGGAGTACAACAGGAGCCAGTGGGGCAGCACCGTGGCCTCTCGCAGGAAGGCGTTGTAGGACCAGGGAACGGCGAAGGTGGGTGCCACCCAGGGATTGTACACGAAGCTGCTGAGCCAGGCGAAGATGATGATGAAGAGTATCATGGTAAAGCCCGTGGGTTTCAGCTGGGCCATCTGCACGGGCAGGAACTCCTTCATGATCTCCGACCTCGCCTCGTTGAGTTTCTTCATCTTCGCCATGTTCTTCTTGGCCATGGTCTCCCTCATCTCCTTGCTGAGGGCCTTGTTGACGGCGGCCATCTTCGCCGCGGCTATCCAGTCTACCATGTAGTGACGCAGGAGGGTGGAGATGACGATGGGTATCGTGCCGGCCAGCAGGATGGTGAGGACGGGGAACTCTCCCCCGAAGCCTATGGCAGGTTCCAGCAGGAAGCCCGCGGCCCTACCCAGGCCTAGACGGGCCTCAGGTATGAAGAGGATGAAGAGGGCCACGAAGAACATGACCATCATCAGCATCTGCTGGGATGCCTGAGGTGAGGGTTGAGACTTGTCCGCCATACGCTTCACCATGGGCGCCGCTCACTTAATCGTTTTGGACGTCTAGCCAGCTCCCGTTCCGGGGGACATTCCCGTCCCGCCGAGGGCCTGGGTGATCTGTTGCTGCATCCTCTCGTACCTCTCCGCCAAGGTCTTCTCCTGCTTCTCGAGCGTCTTCACCCTGATGGCCAGCGTCTCCCTCTGATCCTCCAGCTCCTTTCGGACCTCGTCCCTCTCTTTCGCCCGGATCAGTAGGCTGCCGATGCTCTTGTAGATGGGAGCCTCCTCATCCGCCTTTGACAGCTCCTCCAGAGTCACCTGAACCTCCTTCAGCCTGGTCTCCAGCTGAACTCTCTGGGCAGTAATCATCTGGAGCTGCTGCTGCAGCTGCTGAAACTGGTTGATCTGGTTCTGTAGCTGGGGCGGTATCTCCCTCATCCCTTCGCCTCCTCTATCATCTTGAGAGCCGTGGAGGCCCACCTGAGATATGAGTTCAGGGCCGCCCTCAAGGCGCTAGTGTCCTGGGCGACCACCTCCAAGCGAAACTCGTCCCCCCTGGCATGAAAGGAGATGCTGGTCCTGGGCAAGGCTCGTGTGGCTTCTGGATTTAGAGAGGCCTCCAGGGTCGCTCCCGCATCTGTCCTCACCCTGACCACGGCCTTCCTCAACTAACGCACCTTGATGACCTTCTTTACGTTGGGCCTCTCCTTGTAGAACATCTTGGAACCGCAATGCTCGCACTGTATGCCCACCGTATCGATGTTGGCCCTGACGGGCTCCTTGCACACGGCGCACTTGTACATAATCACTCCTCCAGGCCCTCGGGGGCCTCCACATCTTCCAGGGAGATTCTACGGGACACCTGCCGCTTGACGGAAGTGGTGACCACCGGTCTGTAAGCGCCACCCGCAAAGGTGTAGTCGCACCTCCTGCACCTCCACACGCCGCTGCTCACCCTCTTCACGGAGGGATGCCTGCATCGGGGACACGGGTGCCACCGGGACTTCTCCTCCAGGATCTCCCTGATCCTTCGCCTGGCCTTGACGCCATACCGCGGTCCAAGGGACCCCGAGGGCCCGACCTTTTTCGTCCTTCGAGACATGATCCCTAGGCCTCCAAAATGCTCTTCCTCACCTCAGCCCCGATCTTCTGAGACAGGGAGATGACTCGGTTGACCTCATCAAGGGTAAGGCTGCCCTTTAAACCTTTCTGCATGGCGCGGATGTGGCCCTCCTCATCGGTGGTGACGGTGAGGCGAGCATCGGCAATCCTCTCCTCATCCAGCGAGGGATCGATGAAGAGGACGTCTCCTATCTTACAGGCCGTTACGGAGACGGGATGGTGGACGACCTCCAGGGGGAAGTCCTCCCCCTCACCCAGCTTCTTGGAGGCCGGGACGATGGTGTTGGTGAGGGCGGCCAGGGCGCCCGAGCTGCTGGCATCGAAGAGGTTCCCGTCGTAGTCCAGAACATGGATGTCTATGAAGAGTAACCAGACCTTCTCCCCAGGCTCGATACAGAGCTTCTCCAGGTCCACGGTCCCGGTCTCCCTGATGCCCCTGTCCACCACCCGGGCCAGCTCGATGGCCTCCGGTCTGGGTGGGCCAGACTCGAAGGTGGGGCTCGCCATAGGGATGAGTTCTGCATTGGTGATCAGCACTCCGGAGTTGGGGGTGTCGGGATAGGGGTCCCCCAGCTCCAGCTTGACGCCCACCAGGACATCCGTGTTTCCCAGCCTCACGCGGGCGCTTCCCTCGGCGGATTCGACGTAGCCCTTCTGCACTGTGAGGGGTCTGTAGTCCTCCAGGCCGCGGCCGTCGACGCGTTTGCCGGCGTCGGCCAACTTCTGAATGTGACTCCTCATCAGCTCGTGAACCACTTCCACCATCTCAGGCCTCCTCCTTCACGGCCTCTTCCAACTCAAGCTCCTCCATAGTGACGGCATACCTCCTCTTGAGGGCGTCCTTCTGCATCTGGTAGATCTCCTTGCAGGCATCGATGGCCATGCTGAGGCCTCCCTGAAGCTCCTCCACTGAGAGGTCGCCATCCATCTGCAGGAGGACGATCTCCTCCGTTCGGGGCACGATGGCTATGGGAACGTCCGCCTCGCCGAAGTTGTCCTCCTCCTTGTCCAGATCTAGGACCACGACGCCCTCCACCCTTCCCACGGCACAGGAGGATACCAGGTCCCTCATCGGGATGCCCGCGTCAGCCAGGGCGACGGCGGCGCAGGTTATGCCGGCGCACCTCGTCCCCGCATCTGCCTGCAGGATCTCTATGAAGATGTCGATAGTCGTCCTCGGGAACTGCTCCAGGAAGACCACGGAGGAGAAGGCCTCCCCCACGACCTTCGAGATCTCGATGGAGCGGCGGTCGGGTCCAGGTCTCTTCCTATCGCCGACGGAGAAGGAGGCCATGTTGTAACGGCACTGCACCACGGCCTTGGCCGGGTTCTGCAGGTGCCTAGGATGGCACTCCCTGGGTCCGTAGACCGCTGCCATAACCTTGTTCTTTCCCCACTCGACGTAGGCGCTACCGTCGGCGCGCTTCAGCACCCCCGCCTCGATCCTTAACGGGCGGAGCTCGTTGGGCTTTCTTCCGTCCAGTCTCAAACCTTTTGAGTCGATCAGCTTGGGCTTTTCTACCATGACTTACCACCTAAAACTACTCGCTTTTTCCATACACACTGTCGAGGAAGGCCTTGACCGTCTCCGTAAGGCCCATAACCTGGGCCTGTTCCTCGACCATCTTCACCACGGCCACGGCATTAATCATGTCATCGATGCTGCCGTCAATCCAGATTCGGCCGTTCTGGCCCACGAACATCCTACACTTGGTGTAGCTCTTGATCAGGTTGATCATGCTCCCCTTTTTCCCTATGACCCTCGGGACCTTGGCGTGGGAGATTTCGACGATCTGACCGCCCGTCAGCTTCCTGCTGGTGTGGTCCTTCATCGTGAGGTTCACCCTCTTGGTCTCGTCCACGCTCAGGACCTTGGCCAGGATGGCGTCCTCGACATCCAGGTAGCGAGCCGTGTCGCCGAAGTCCACCCTCCAAGGCACCTCGTTCACGTGCATGGGAGCTGGGTAGGGCGAGTCGATGTCCACCACCCAGTAGGTGGGGCCCACGTCCACCACCTTGCCTATGACGGCGTCCCCGGGCCTGGGAATGTACCTGCCGCCCAGGGGTATGATATTCACGTATCCCGCCCGCTCGCTCTTTATGCCTAGGAGAGCGGAGTATATGGGGCCCCCCTCGCTGAACGTACCCACGCCCGGCTTGAGGTCACCACCATCCAGAAGATCTCCGGGAACTACTACTTCCCGCTTGACAGGAGTACCCATTAAACTCACTCTTTTTCGGAATGATAGGTATGCTGCTTACTTAAGAATTTTCGTATCAACGTTCCCGTGGGTCCTCTCGTTCAGACGGTCGAGGAACTCCCCCTGGAGGCCAGCGGGGACCTCGACGACGCCGATCCAGGAGCCGTCTGCCTGCCACTCCTCCTTCAGAATGGACCCGTAGGAGCGGATCTCTCCATAGCACCTGCCGACGTCCGACGGCATGAGCTTGATGGCTATCTTGGCCTTCTCGATCCTGATGGGTATCAAGGGGCGGAGGGCATCTAGGACATGGCCCACCTGCTCCTCCACGGACTTGAAGGGATCCAGGTTGACCTTCGCCTCCTCCATGGCGAGCTCGATCCTCTGGGGCGGATGGGGGGTTCCCGTCTGCGGGTTGATGGCGTTGGCCGCTATGTAGGAGACTATCCTCTTCCTCTTGGCCTCCTGCAGGGCCCTCCTCTGCTCGGTGCTGAGATGGATGGTCCCCTTCTTGATGATGATTTCCGCCACCTTGACGGGGTCGCTCGTGCCGAAGACCTCCTTCATCTTCTCCTCCGACGCCCGGAGGCCCTTCTTCACGTCTCGGAAGATGGCATCGATGGCCAGGCTCTCCACAAGATCTACTTCCTGACCATCCCTTATCATCTCCACCGCCCGTGGCTTCACCAAGATCTCGAAGGTCTCGCCGCCACTATCGAGGCGGGCGGTCACCATCTCCTTGAAAATCTCATCCCTTCGAGTGGTGCGTAGCTCCTTCGGCATGGACGCCCCTAGGTCTCACTGAGCCTCCTCAGGTAGGCCCCCACCTCTTCCACCGTGAGCCTTCTGAACCTCTTGCCAGTCTCCATCAAGCCCACCTCGATGGTGTCGGCCTTCAGCTTCTCATCAGAGGCCTTCTGAAGGGCCTCGAGGCCGAGGAGGATAGCCACGTCCTCTTCCATCCCCTCCTGATACTTCTCCTCGAAAACCTCCCTCACCGTGTTGCTTCCAGAGCCTATGCTCCCGGCCTTGTAGGAAACCAGGGCACCGCTGGGGTCCGTCTCGTACAGGTGCACTCCCTGGTCGTCCACGCCCCCGATGAGGAGGGCGGTCCCGAAGGGCCTCACGCCACCGTACTGGGTGTAGTTCTGCTTGTAGTCGCACACCCTCTTCACCAGGAGGTCCACGGAGATGGGCTCCCGGTAGGTGACCTTGTTTATCTGAGCCATGATCCTGGCATAGTCCACCAGTACCCGGGCGTCGGCCACCAAGCCCGAGGTGGCGCAGCCGATGTGATCATCTATCTGGAAGATCTTCTCGATGGAGGAGGACTCCATCAAGCGGCTGCTCAGTCCCTTGCCCGCTAAGAGGACGACTCCGTCCTTAAACTTCAGCCCGGCCGTGGTCGCTCCCCTAGTAACGGCCACCCTAGCGTACTCCACCTGGAACAGGCGGCCGTCGGGAGAGAATACGGTAATTGCACGATCGTAGGCCATTTGACCTGGTTGCATTACTTCACCTTGGTCCGACTATCGGCCGCAAAATAATAAACCTTCGGTCCAATTATGCGCGGACCGATAACGACACTTCAGGGCTGGTTTCCTCCCTGGGATGAGGGGGCCATGTACTTCTTCATCGCCCTTCGGACCGTCCCCGAGGTTCCCAGCGTCCTTATCCGAACCTCTCGACCCCCAGCCTCCCGGATGGACTGTAGCAGCTGGATGACCTCCTCCTTGTGGATGTGGGAGCACCTGACGATGCCTTGACCTCGGCGGAAGAGGACGAGCCAAGGACGAGCGTCCTGGGCGAGGGATGTCGAGGCCTCTTGGAGGGCCTGAATCATCTCCCCCGTCTCCAGATTCTCCCCGCCCTCCACCTGGAAGACGACGTAGCGATGCCTGCCCACCCTGTCCTTCACGACCGTGGTGATCCCAGCACGGAAAAGGAGATTAACGGATAAGGTCTATCTCCCCCTCCACGATGTGCCCCGTCTCCTTTCCGAGGAGGTGTTCGCCCTCCACCCCTGTCAGAACCACGAGGACGCGGACATCCTCCTTCAGGTTGGGATCCACCGAACAACCCCAGATGATGCGGGCCATGCTGTTTATCCTGTCCCCTATGAGTTCGGCCGCTCGCTCGGCCTCGGACACCGTCAGGTCGGTGCCGCCGACCACCCGGATGAGGGCCCCACCGACCTGGCTGAGGTTGACCTCTCCCAGGAGGGGTGATTCCAGGGCCTCGGCCACCGCCACGTCGATCCTATCCGTCTCGCCTCCACCCTCCCCCATGCCGATCATGGCCACCCCGCCATCCTCGATGATCGTCATGAGGTCGCTGAAGTCGATGTTCACCAATCCTGGCCTCGTGACTATCTCGGTCATGCCCTTTATGCTCTGCATGAGGATTTCGTCCGCGACCTTGAAGGCGGCCTCGATGGGCAGCTTTGGGACGAGCTCCAGGAGCTTGTCGTTCTCGATGACGGCCGTGGTGTCACAGTAGCGTCGAAGCTTGTCGATGCCGCCGTCAGCGTTATCCCTCCTCATGCCCCCCTCGGCGGTGAAGGGCATGGTCACCACGCCCATGACGAGGGCGCCAGTCTCCTTCGCCAGTCGCGCAACAACATGAGCGCTACCGGTCCCCGTTCCCCCTCCAAGGCCCGCCGTCACGAAGACGACGTTGGCTCCCTGCAGGAACGCCCTGATCTCCCCCTCACTCTCCCTAGCCGCCTTCTCACCTATCTCAGGGATGGCCCCGGCACCCAAACCCCTGGTAATGCGCCGGCCGATGAGCATCTTCTTGGGGGACCTGATATGGAGGAGATGCTTGGCGTCGGTGTTGATGGCGCAAAGCTGAGCGCCCACTATGCCGGCCTCGCACAGCCTGCTAATGGTGTTGGACCCTCCGCCGCCGCAACCCACAATCTTGATGCTGACGCTCAGGGACTCCACAATGCCCCTTAGCTCCTCGTCCTCTTCTGCAATGGGGAGGTTCATGGCCTCGTGAGGCTCTCCCCCTCCGACCCCCTCAAACCTGGCGATGGCCCTGTCGACAATGGACTTCATAGAGCATCCCATCCCGTAGGAGGGCCTGATTTCCCTCAGCGTATTTAAAACTAATCAGGTCGACCTACCAGGCGCCCTTGCCACGGCGGAAGATCGCGGCCGAGGCGGCGGCGGTGACGGCCACCCCAAGGAGGACGTACATGATGACACCTGGCGTAAGCTCCCGGATGGGACCCTCCAACAGCTCCCCGATGGTGAGTATCTTGGTGGAGAGCTCGGGGATGTAGACCAGGAAGATGATTCCGTTGGGTCCCGTGGCGGCATAGTATCTGGGGGAAGAGGAGGAGGATGAGGGAATCTCGTCCGCGTTGTTCGTCCTTTCGACGGGGTTGCCGTCCAGTTCCACAGATAGCCTGTCCATGTCCGCAATCTTGAGGACCTCATGGTGCAGGTTGATGGCAACCACGATGCCCGGCGATGGGACCGCTGTCTGGGAATCCCGGGAAATTGTGACCTCCACGTTTCCCGCCGCGTCGAGGCTCGACTTCACAGATATGTCGGAGTAGAGGACCGCGTCCTCCATGATGCCCCCCTCAAAGGCAACCAGGAAGAGCTCCGCGCCCAGCCTCTGCCGGGCCAAGGCGTTGAAGACGGTCGCCTGGGCCCAGGAGCCGACCGCCCCTTCATCATCTGCTGGATGGGCCCTGAAGGAGATGACGCTGCCCTGAGACAGGCCGACTCTGACGACGTTCGGCTCTACTGAGGTCGTGCTCGACCCGGGCGTGGCGAGCTGACCGCTGAAGCCCGTCCCTGAGACGAGGACGGAATCGCTCTGGAGGGCGAAGAAGACGCCTGGAGCGGCTGTGAAGGTGATGCTGAGCTGTTGGGCCATGGAGCGGTAGACGAGGGCCCGGCTGGGATTGTTATGGATACTGACCGATACGTCCGTACCTTCAAACAAGAGGGCGGGTGACTCTTCAGGTGCTAGGGCCCAAGCTCCAGTCTCCGTGGTGCCTTCGACCTCGACCTGTGCAAACACCTCTGTTGACACACCGTCCCTCACGATGCTAAAGGAGGCTAGGCTGCCGTCTGTTCCGAGCATCTCTGCTTCCACGAAGGCGCCCTCGAGAACGCCACCCTCGAACGAGAGTGGGCCGAACATTCCGACACTTTGGGCTAGATCGAGAGCCTCTTTCCTCCATTCAGCACCGAAAGGTGGCTCGAAGGGGGGCTGAGCCGCGCCTGCCCCTACGAGTAGGATGACGGATGCGAACACCACTGCCAGGTAGACTCCCCTCATTCCACATCACCCTCCGTGGGCCCCCTGGTGGACCACCACGGGAGCTGCTCGGGGCCCACAGGAAGACGAGCGCCCAGCCCGAGTACGATCTGTCGGGGCCCTTGGTTCGCATCCTCCGGCCCCCTGGAGAATCCGAGAGGATGAGGGGAGGCCTCCACATCGTCCCCGAGGAGCGCTGTCTCTGCAGGCACACTGGAGATTACGCGTCCGGGGCCTTAAATAGAATTTGGCACAAATCTCGAACCGCTTCATACGACCATCGAACTCACGTGGCCCTCACAGGGCTTCAAGAAGATCGAGACCTTGTATCAGCCCGTATCCGTATAGGTCGTCGTGGGGGACCTCCTGGTCATCCAGCTCGCGGGCCGTCTCCATCAAAGCCATCTTCAGCTGGAGCACGCCACTCGAAGATGATGCGATCTTGAGAGAGGGCATGCCCTGTAGGATCAGGGCGAGGAGGGCGGAGACGAAGGCAGCGGCGGCTGAGGTGCCCGAGATCCTCACGTACTTTCCGTCGAGACTCGCGGTTACCAAGTCCACGCCAGGGGCCACCGCCTCCGGCTTCTTGTTGGGGTCCGTCCTACCTTCAGGGTTGAAAGGTCTCGGCCCATTGTTGCCCCCCTGGCTGAAGGGCGCTATTCGGAGGGAGCTGTCCACCGCTCCTACAGCTATGACGAGGGGTTCCGAGGCAGGGCTCTGAACATCTCGAGCGGCGGACCCCTCGTTTCCCGCAGCCGCCACGACAAAGATGCCCTTGGACACCGCTTCCGCCGCTGCGGCCGCGACCTCGTCCTCCTGGACGGGGCGCGTGGAGCCCCCTAGGGAGAGAGAGATGATGTGAGACCTAGTGTTGTTTCCAAAGGGGTCCATACAGAACGTGATGCCTTCCAGGACGACTGAGGAGCCGCTCTCCCCCGTCTCCGTGATGGCCTTTACCACAACGAGGGAGACCTTGGGCGCGAGGCCCGATACCTGCCCCTGAGCGGCGATAAGGCCCACCATGGCGGTCCCGTGGCCCTCGTCGTCGTAGGGGTCTTCCCTCCCGTTGACAAGGTCCTTCCACGCCAGAAGGTTAACATCCGATAGTCCAGGATGCTGCAAATCTACGCCAGTATCGACGACGCAGAGAATGACTCCGCTACCGTCTAGCCCCTTCGCATGCAGCTGTGTAGCCTGTGTGACGGACCAGGCCCACTCGTTACCTGGGACCAAACCTAGGAGCCTCTCCAGCTCCGGGAGGACCGGCAGCAGGGTGATTCCCACGATTCCTAGAAGCAGAACGATGACGACGACGGCCGCCCACCTCCGGCGTCGCCCGGACCTTGGCTCAGGGCCTGGTAAAGCCGTATCCCTCATGCTCTGGATTTTCATAGGAGTCAGCGGGTATTAGGCCCTTGGGTCTCTTCTGCTCCAGGCGCAGTCCCAGCTCTCCCGCCTAGGGTTACCCTCCATCCCCCTTTCTCATGAGCTTGAACACGAGGAAGCCTAGGACCGCCAAGAGAGTGGCTATCCCAACCGCGACATAGAACAAGCTCGTGCTGGTCAGGGGAGGCGGGAAGTCGCTGAAGGTCAGGGTGATGCTTTCGGAGCTGTTGAGCTCAGTCTGGGCCGATTGAACGCCCGAGTCATAGAGTGAGCCCATGTACGAGGTCACGTAACGAGCCTGGACTGTGTAGCTGCCCCCGGGCAGGAGCAGCACGACTGTGCCGTCTGGACCGGTAAGGCCAGCGTCATAGACGAGACCCGTGGAATCTGTCAAGCTGACGAACACGCCCGAGAGCGCCTGTCCGTCTCCCGACATGGTGGTGACGGTGAGCTTGTAAACGGCCGTCCTGAAGGCGATGATATCGTTGCCCACCACGTCACCGCTTCCGTTGAAGACGTCGACCCCCCGCCAGGCTGCCAGGAGGGCGTATGTGCCTACCGGGACCTGGCTGAGGGTGACCTGGCCGCTTCCGTCGGTCTTGTAGGGGCCGAGTTTCTCCCCGTTTGGATGAATGAAGATCAGCGAAGCCCCCGCCAGGGCAGAGCCGTCTGAATCCTCAGCCTGGAAGACGGGGTAGTACACCTGTGTGTCGATTACCAGAGGGTTCGACTCTGTGATGTTGGACTGGACATCCTGAAGCGAGGAGGCGACCCTCACGTCTTGCCAATAGACCTGGAACTCGTACGCGGCCTTGGCCATGGTAAAGTTCACCATTCCATCCGGGTCCGTCGTCTTGGCGTCTACGATGAAGCCGCCACTTACCAGTTCCACCCTCGCACCTGCCAGGGGCACGCTCTTGGAGTCGACCGTCTTTACGTTTGCATAGACGGGCAGCCCGTCGATGAAGAACGTCGATGTAGCGGTATCGGGATAATCGTCATAGTCGAACTGCTGGAAGAAGTGGTAGTAGTTGTGACCGTTGTTGTCGAGCGCCCAAACCTGCATCGTGTATTCCCCGATTGCCTGGTCCGTGTAGTTCCAGACGACCTCGAACACGCTGTCGTAGCTCCTAGGGGTGCCAGAAATGTGGGCCATGGAGACGTTGTCCAGGAGGACGACGCCGAACGGAGACATGAGGGTAAGGTTGACCCAGCGGATGTCGTACCCGCCTAGGGGGTCGGTAACATTGGCCTGGATGTACACCGTCTTGTTTTCAGCCACAGGATCGAAGTTGATTTCTGGGTTCCGATTCCAGTCCAGGGTCGCGATTGTGGCAACATCCAGGGAATCGGGTCCACGAAAGCTAATGCGGCTGTTGACCTGGGGTGTGTCGTAATGAAGCCAGATCCCTTGCAGAGCTCCCGGCGTGACGGTCATCCGCAGCTCGATGGAAGATCCGGCTCGGAAGGTGTGAGGGGACACAAAGGTCGCGTTCCAGCTAGCCAGTGTCGGTGTGACTGGAAAGTCCTGACTGCCCAAGTTCTCCTCATGGACCAACGTGGAGGTCGTCGTATTCAGCTCGAAAATCTCCAGGGTGACCTGCGCGTTGCTGCTCGCTCCCGTAGAGGAATTGGCCCAGATTCGCAGGGTGAATCCATCCGCGCTGAAATCGCCCACCAAGGCAGGGACTGAGAACCACTGCATCACTTTCTGCGTTCCCTCGACCAGAACGCTTACGTTCACGTCGTTGAAGTCCAGGGTCGTATCGAAGTAGGTGAGTGTGCTGCCACCGTCCGGCAAGGGCTTTGCCGTCTCTGTTGCGTTGACCGAGTGGAGCAGAAAGGTCATGTCTTTTGTCACGCCGTTGACGGCGTGGACCGTGGGGGCCGGAAGCGTGACCACGAGTAGGGCGGACAGGACGAGCAGCGGAAGAGCGAGCAACGTCAAGGCCTTGGACGCAGTCGATCTCGTTCCTGCATACCGGAGAGGGGTCTTTTCTCGGGTCATGGGAAGCACGCTACCGGGTGACTAAGCTCTTCGCTGCAGCCGCAATCGCGGCCCCGATACCACCCCCTGCGGCTCCACCGGCGAGGGCGTTCGAGACCGCTGAGACCACCGTGTAGCCATGCGTTCCCTGCGGGATGTGGGCGAGGGCGACGCCCAGCCCCGTGACGTCTCCTGTTGTCACCGACATAATCCCCATGGTGACTGCTCCGATCGCCGCCCCAACGGCGGCCGCGATGGGTATTGATATCATCATTGTTTCGATGAGGCACTGTGTTTAAGAGCGCTTTGGCTCAAGCAACGAACAGTGTGGAACAAGCTTCGAACAAGAGTCTCTCAGTCATGGACTAGGCGCACGGAAGGCGAACGGGACCGCCCTAGGATGCCCGCAGACGGCTGCTGGGGAAGGGACTGGACACCGGCATCGGCCGCGACCGGTCGGTTTTCGGGAACGTGCATCGAGAACCGGTGCGCTCCTCGGTTCACTTGATGGAGAGTGCCGCTGTCTGGCTCCTTGAGGACACGCTTAGGGTGTGTTGGAAGAGCCGGCAAAAGAAAACCGGGGGAAGGGCTAGTGCCTCTTCCGCAGGGCCACCGTGGCAGCTAGCAGGACGATGACGACCGCCAGTGTGATGAGGGCCCAGCCCATGGCGGTGAGGCCGTCGGCTCCCAGTATGGTGCCGATGTCTGAGGTCGTCGGGGATATCTCGATGTACTGGACCGAGAAGTGCGTGATCACGAAGACGTAGACCTCCGCACCACCTGCATCCACTGAGCTGGTCACGCCCTGGTAGTTCACCCCCTCCGAGACCTCGATGGATAGACTGCTTTCATCACTCTCGACGTAGGTTTCTATGAAGTCCTTGTTGACGAGGAGGGTCACCAGATTGGTCGGGACCCCGTCCTCCGCCTCTATGGAGAGGGCCTTTGTGTCCGTGGAAAGGGAGACGGTTACCCTGTCGATCCCGTCCGGCGTGCCGGCGTTGACGACCAAGGCTGCCCACGGCTCGATGTCATCTGTAAAGATGAACGTGGCGACGCCTATCCTGGCGGCGTCGTTAGCGGTGCCGATGGCCGATTCCGTGTCCTTTCCTGGTACTGACGGAAGGTCGATCGTCAGAGGGGACTGGGCGGAAGCCAGACCCCCGAAGACGAGGGCCAGACCGATGAGGAAGGCTACCCTCACCATTGCTGCCCCCGTTTCCATCCTCGTAGTCCTCAGCTCCATGGTACTGGCTCTGCCAGGAGACCTTATATTCTGTTTGGCACAAGCCTCGAATCGCCTAGCACAGGCTTCGAACGGAATGAACTGCTATTATCGATACTAAAAACAGAAGCTTTTTACCAGCCCCTAGGCTATTTCCGTTTGATTACATGGTTTCCCTGAGCGAAGTTGAGCCCTTCTTTCGGGTATCCTTGATGGGATTTGCCCTGCTCCTTACGATCCTCATGGGCGTGACCACCTACCGTGTGAAGAGCGGGAAGCTCCTCCTGGTAACTCTGGGATTCCTGGCCTTCTTCATCAAGGGACTTCTCCTGACCTTGGGAATCTTCTTGACCGCGTTCAGAGACGCTTTCCAGGCCAACCCGGAGATAATGCTGATGGACTTCGCCATCCTCGTCCTGATCTACGCGGGGATGGTAAAGGGCTCCTGAGGACAGGCCCATGGGAGAGGAGGAGGTCCTGGACCTCGAGAGACGCAGAATGGTCTACCAGTTCATCAAGTCCCATCCGGGGCTCCACATGAGGGGCCTGGAGAAGCGCCTAGGCATCTCCCTGGGGGACCTAAGGTACCACCTGGACTATCTCGAGAAAAAGGAGTTGATAACCAGCCGGAGCGATGGCTACAGGAAGACTTACTTCTCCACTAGGGATGTCTACCTCCAGGATAGGGACCTTCTGGCCCTGCTGCGGCAACGTGGGCCCAGGAAGCTCATCCTGCATCTCATGCTCACCCAGAACGCCTCCTTCGACGAGCTCCGCCAGGTCTTGGGAGTGTCGAAATCCACCCTCTCCTTTCACTTAAGAAAGCTCACAGACAAGGGTATCGTGAAGGTCCTGAGGCGGGAGGGAAAGAACGCCTACTACGTGGAGGACAAGGAGAACGTTGCAGAGCTGCTGATTACCTACAAGGGGAGCTTCCTGGACGAAGCGGTTGACAGGGTGTTGCAGGTCTGGCTTCCCTAGGCCTCCTCCGCGTGGACGAGAATGCCGCCCTCCTTGATCTCCATGGGGACGATGTACTCCAAGTGGCTGGAGCCCTTGTACTTCTCGATGGAGATGAACCTCTTGATGCCGTTCTCGTGACGGAACTTGTACAGTCTGATCTCGCCCCTGGCCAGGAATGTCTCCAGCTTCGATCCTGTGTTATCCGGTGTCTCCACCGTCATCAGGGCCGTTTTCCCCGACTCCGTGAGGAAGCGGATGAAGGACTGGGTACTCACGTTCTCCTCGAAGTCCCGCATGCAGAACTGCCTCAGAGCCGTCAGACTGTCGATGACGACCCTCTGGTAGTCCCTCCTCGTGAAGAGGTTCTTGAGGGCCTGTTGCAGGGAGTGGACCGTCACCTCCCGGGATTCCCCCTCAGGACTCTTCCTGATCTTGAAGGGAACGTTTTTCATGGGTACGGCGCCAATCTCCGAGGAGATCTCCAGAATCGGTTTGGGCTCGAACCTGCGGATGTCGGAATTTGCGTCCAGGATCTCCACGTCCCCGACCTTCCATCCATAGGACTCCATGTTATACCTTATCTCGTTTGGCGGCTCCTCCAAGGCAACGAAGAGGACCCTCTGCCCCTCCTTCAGCCCCTGCAGGAGGAACTGCATGCATAGGGTGGTCTTCCCACTGCCCAGGGGGCCGGAGACGATGTAGGGCCTTTTGGGGATGAGGCCTCCCTTGAGCATGCGATCGACCCCCTCTATGCCCGTCGTAACCTTGTCCACCATGGCCTACCTCTCGATCAGCCTCTTCGCCACGGCCTTCTCCTTCCTCTCCCTCAGGACCTGCAGTAGGGAAAGGGACTGTCTCAGCACATCCTCATGTCTGCCCAGGTGAAGGTATATCATGACGCGATAGATGCGGGGGCTCAGGTCTCCGACGTCGATTCCCCTCACCTCGCAGTCCTCCCACAGCCTTATGATCTCCTCTAGGAACTCGGAGGCCTCCTCGGACATGATGTCCTGCAGGAAGTGGCCCACGAAACCGTCGGTCCTCTGGCCGTGGAGGGAAACCTCTCCGTCCGCCAGGACGAATATTCCCTTGCTCCCGATCACCATCGGCCTGAAACGATCGTCGAAGGGGGAGCCCCTGAGCCTCTCTATGGAGATGGCTCTCCTCACGGCGTTGGACTCAAACCACTTATGGAGCCTGATCTCGCCCCTGGCAAGCAGGAACTCCGTCTCGACTTCTCCGGGGTTCGGTAGCTCCGTGATGATGAGGGTTGTGGCCTCCAACTCCGAGAGGAACCGCATGAAGGACTGGATCAGTATGCGCCTGTCCTCTCCCCTCATTCCAAACATCTTGAGGCTGGTCATGGAGTCGATGACGACCCTGGTGTACCTCTTCCCCGTGGCCTTGAAATGCCCCTGAAACTCCTGCTTGAGCATCTTCTGGACTGAGTGGATGGACACTTCCATGACCCGGAGCTGTTGGCTCTTCCTCATCTCAGTGACCTGCTCCATGTCGCGGACGTCGAGGGTGGTGCCCACATCGATGATCGTCTTTGTCTTGCTGTGGGAACGGATGTCGGGGGTGGCATCGAGGATACGAAGACGGTCAAGACTCCACCCGAAATGGGCCATGTTGGTCTTGATCTCGTTGGGTGGCTCGTCTACCGCCACCATGATGACGCTCTCGCCGTTCTTTATGCCCTCCAGGAGGAAATGGATGCCGAGAATGCTCTTGCCGCTTCCGGGAGGGGCTGTGACCACGTATGGACGGCCGGGAATCAGACCTCCGTAAAGCATCTTGTCTAGACCCTCGATCCCCGTCGATACCCTGTTCATCAGGAACCGCCTAGGTTCGTTCCATGGAGCCCTGGGGCTGATAAGCTTATCCTTTCAATTCTTACGGGCGATAAGGTGGAGGGGTTCTGCCGTGGCACTCATTCAAACCGCCACCCACCTACGCCGCCGCGATGCACTCACCAAGGGGCGATGCGTTCAGGGCCATGACGAGGTCGTGAGTCTCCGAGAAAGATAGGGTCATAGCGGGGCCTGGAAGTTCAGTCCGGGGATGACGGTTTGAGACCGCCCCCGGGCATTTGAACCAGGGATCTCCGGGTTATGAGCCCGGCGGGATTTTAGGCTCCGACTCCCCGGGAAGGGCATCCGGGATCCGGGGTTTCCTAGCTACCCCACCCCGCTTCTGCTTCATAGACCGTAGCGTCGAATATTAATGTATCGCCACCCGGAGGCCAATGGACTAGGATAGCAGCTTCCTGAACCGTAAGGCGTCCTCCAGAGAGGCCTTGATCTTGAGCTTTCCGGTGGCGAGGGCTTTGAAAGGGGGTATGCGACCCTCGAAGACGCCTCTCAGAGTCTCCTCATCAGCGAGTACAGACAGGTCCGCTGACTCGAGCTGCCCCTCCTCCAGATCCCCGATCTCGCCGTCTCGGAGGGTCATGTGGAACTGTTGCTTCTCTGTGACGACCTGTATGGTCTTCTCCAGACCCCCAAGCTCTTCCCGCAGCCCATCGTCCGTTCGAACCCTCTCGTTGAAACGGGCGATAAGTCTCTCCAACGACTCTCTCATCCTAATCCCACTCCGTCAGCTTCCTCAGCCTGGCCCTCGACAGCAACCTCTGCGATGTCCTCCAAGACATCCTGACGTGGGAGGGCATCTCCTTATGGTTCTTCAGCCAGCCCTTCAGGAAGGCGAGGGTCTGGGGGTCGTGGGCATAGCCGCTCCCTACAGGCTGTCCGATCTCCTCACCTATGCGTTTCATCTCCTCATCCCTCCTGACCTTTGCGATGATGGAAGCGGCGGAAACGATGGGGTACCTCTCGTCGGCCCCGTGCTCCACCCGAAGGGATAGATCGTAGCCCAGATGTCTCAGGATGGCGCGCTCGAACCTGGCCGGGGAGGTATCGCAGCAGTCCACGTAGACCTCTTCTGGGGAGAGGTCACGAATGATGTCGGCGAAGTAGCGGGCCTCAAGCTGGTTCAGGGAGGCCTCGCCCATGGCATCGTCCAGCTCCGCTGCCGAGACTACCCGTTCCTTGCACTCCGCCACGCTTCGGATCTCCTCAGCCAGACCCATCCTCCTCTGGGGGGTCAGCTTCTTGGAATCCCTCACCCCCAAGCGTCGGAGGACCTCCTGATCCGTATGCAGGACCCCTGCCAGGACCATCGGGCCCATGACAGGCCCACGACCAGCCTCGTCAACGCCAAGAATCCTCATGGCCCAGCTCCGCCCTCATTCTCCCGACATCCTCCCTCAGGACCTCTATGTCCACCGTCCTAAGCGCCGCATCCTCGACCACGTGAGCGCCGGAAACCACGACGTGCCTCACCTGAGCGCCCTCCGCCACATATACGAGGTAGGATATGATTTCTTCCGGCCCCGTAGGTAGGGATATGCGCCGTTGGGGGTCCAGGACGACCACGTCCGCAACCCTCCCCTCCTCCAGGCTTCCTCCATCGAGACCGAGACACTCCGACGATCTCACGGTGAAGAGGTCCAAGATGAGCTGCGCGGGGACCGCAGCGGCGTCCCACCTGTTCCCCTTGTGGAGGCTGCCACAGAGCCTCATGTGATGGAAGGGGTCCAGGGTCCCACAGAGGAAGGGCGAGTCCGTTCCGATCCCCACGGCGAGGCCCTCGTGGAGCATCTCCTGGAGGGGCATGGGCCCTCCCGCACCCGTCATCTGGTTGGAAGCTGGACAGTGAATGACTTTGACCTCGGCTCGGGACAGGGATCGGATCTCGTTGAGCGTGAGCCAGATACAGTGGAGGGCGATGAGGTCCGCCGATAGGAGTTGCCCCTTTGCCAGCCACTCCACGGGCCTCGCGCCCGTCTCCCTCTGAAAACGATAGACGGCTGTCCTGGTCTCTGAGAGGGGGACGCACCACCTCGTTCCGTACTTCCTGGCCAGATCCCTCACGGCCTCGGCCTGACTCAGATTCCCGGTTCCGACAAGCGGGACTATCCTCTCCCGGCTTTTGAAGCGGCTCAGGTATTGCTCGCAGGCATCCAGGTCCTCCGCCGCTTCTCCCACATCCCACGCCAGGAAACCCCGCATGCCCACATGGGCAACGGCCCGGGACACCTCATCCTCCCAGGTGAAGAGGTCCAGGAAACTCGTGGTCCCACTCTGCAGCATCTGCGCAGCGGCAAGGGCTGCAGCCATCTGGACATCCCGACGGGTCAGCCTCTCCCTCAAGGCCTCCATCTTTCGGTGGGCCGACTCAGGGGAGAGATCCTTCGGCGGGCCCAGGAGGGTGTGGGCGACCCGGGTGTATCCGTTGACCAGGCCCGGCAGGACCAAGCAGCCCGAGGCGTCAATCACCGAGTCGGCGGATCGGTCGGGACCCGCCACTTCCACGATCTTGTCCCCCTCCACGTACAGGTTTCCCTCAAGCACCCTACGAGACTGGTCCTGGGTGACGAGCAGGCCGTTCTTGATCAGGATCGACACTCCTCGAGCCATCTTGAGTCCCGTATATAAGGTCTGAGAGAGGAGGCAAACCAGTGGGGATTTGAACTCCGCCCGGTGGAGGACTACGGCCCAGCCCGCTTCTCGCCTTGCTGTCCCTTATCGGATGGGCGTGAGAGTTTAAGCTCCCTAGCCGATAGTCCATCGTGGACTTCCAGCATGAGCTCCAGAGACTCTTGGACCAGGTGCCGCCGGGCCGAGTGACATCCTTCAAGGCCCTGGGAGAGGCGCTGGGAGATGCGAGGGCCGCCAAGGCCATCTTTCAGATTCTCAGGGACGAGAGGCCCCGGGGTTGGCATCGGGTGGTAAGGTCTGACGGAAGCCTCTCCTTTCCTGAAGCCTCTCGAACGCTGAGGACTGAGGGAGTCAGCGTGTCGGCTGACCGGGTCGGTGGGTTCCAGCAGTCCATGTTTGCGGAGTTCGACTCCCCGAGGCCCTTGGAGAGACTGCGCGAGGAGCAGAGGGCCCTCTCCCGAAGGGTAGTTCTGGAAGACCTCTTCGGAGAGCTTGCGACCGTGGCGGGGTTCGACGTCTCCTACGAGGGACAACGGGCATATGCAGCCGCCGTTGTGCTGGATTGGCCTGACCTCGGAGTCGTGGAAGAGGCGACCGTCAGAACCCGTGCATCCTTCCCCTACATCTCCACCTATCTCGCGTACCGGGAGTTTGAGCCCATCGCCCGCTGTTATCGACGTCTTCAACGCGAGCCGTCCCTCATCCTGGTGGACGGAAACGGCGTCCTGCACCCGGCATCCTTCGGTATCGCCTGCCTCACAGGCGTCAAGCTGGACAGGCCCACCATCGGGGTCGCCAAGAGCCTGCTGATGGGGACCCTTGAGGCCGTCCCCATGAAGCAGGGGGAGGTGTCACCCGTCGCCCACCGGGGAAGGGTCCTGGGCTATGCCTACAAGTCGGCCAGACAGGGAAAGCCCATCTACATCTCACCGGGGCACAAGGTCAGCCCTCAGACCGCAGTGAGACTGGTGAAAGGCCTATGCAGGGACAGGATTCCGGAGGCCCTGCGCCTGGCTCACCTGGCCTCTCGGCGGCTGAAGAGGGAGAGGGCGGCCTAGACCACCTTTAATAGCCCTTTGAGGATTGATGGAGCGTGAGGTTCCTCGTGTTCGGGGCGGGGGCCCTGGGTAGCCTTGTGGGAGGCCTGCTGTCCCAAAGGCATGAGGTCGTGCTCGCAGGACGAAGACCCCATGTGATGGCGATACGCCGCAAGGGCCTGAGAATCACCGGGCGGACAGAACTCCTCGTGAAACCCCACTCGGTAGAGGACATCTCCGACGTGCCCACTCCCGACGTCATCCTGCTGACGGTGAAGGCCTACGATACGCCACAGGCCGTCGACGCACTGGAACCCTTCTGGAGGACATCCATCTTCCTGTCCCTGCAGAACGGCCTGGGAAACGAGGACGTGCTGGCAGCGAGGGTGGAGCGGGTCCTCGGAGGGGTAACCAACCACGGGGTGACCTTCCTCGGACCGGGGGAGGTGTACCATGCGGGGGTTGGAGAGACCTATGTGGGTCCCTACAAGGGCACGGTCCCGCAGGACGGTGCCGAGGTTGTGAAGGCCTTCCGGGAGTCCGGCATGCCCGCCAGCCTGGTGGAGGACATAGGGAGGGAGCTCTGGCTCAAGGCTTTGCTGAACGCCTGCATCAACCCCCTGACCGGGCTTCTGAGGGTGAGGAATGGATACATCCTGGAGAGGGATGCTCTGAGGGATTCCGTAGGGATGATCGTCGAGGAAGGCATCAAGGTGGCCCACAGCTACGGAATCCACCTGGAGAGGGATGAGGTCTTGGAGAGGGTCTGGACCGTCGCCAAGGCTACGGCGGAGAACAGGTCCAGCATGCTGCAGGACCTGGAGAGGGGACGGGGGACGGAAGTGGACGCCATCAACGGGGCCATCGTGGAATTGGGGAGGGCCAAAGGTGTGAGCTGCAGGGTGAACTCCCTGCTGACCCTTCTGGTCAAGGCCGCAGAGCAAGCGTCCGGGGTCAGATGACCTGCAGGTCTCGGGTGTACTCGTCGAACCTCTTGGCCTTCCCGCTGTGCATGTAGACGATGTTCTCTATCCTGACCCCGAACCTCCCGGCCAGGTATATGCCTGGCTCCACACTGAAGGTCATCCCGTTCTCTAGGGGCCTCCGGTTTCCCTGGACGATGTAGGGCTCCTCGTGTACCTCGAGGCCGATGCCGTGACCCGTCCTGTGGATGCACCTGTCCCCGTAACCGCCGTCGGCGATAGTCTTTCGTGCCGCCTGGTCCACGGCCTCAGCCGGCGTCCCTGAGGTAGCCGCCTCCACGGCCGCCTCGTTGGCCTCTCTGACTAAATCGTAGACCTCCCTCTGCTCATCGTTCGCGAAGCCCAGGAAGACCGTGCGGGTGATGTCGGTGTAGTAGCCACCGAAGACGCCGCCGAAGTCCAGCACCACCGCGTCTCCCCGGCGAAGGCGGCGGTCGCCGTACCTGTAGTGAGGCTGGGAGCCATTGGGGCCCGATGAGGCTATCGGCATGAAGGAGGTAGCATCTGCACCGCGCTCCATCACGGCCGACTGTATCAGCGATGCCGCTTGGCGCTCCGTCATCCCCTCCTTCAGCGAGCTTACCACCATCTCCATGGCCTTGTCCGTGGCCCTGAAGCCCCTCCTCATGGCCTCAATCTCCTCCTCCCCTTTGACGATCCTGAGCTCATCCATGACGATACATGCGTCCGCGAACGCTGCCCTGGGCAAGGCCTCCCGGAACATGAGGACGAATCGGGCCCACATCCTGGTGTCCAGGGCCACCTTTTTCCCACCTTCGTCGAGTTCCTTCAGGGCCTCCGACAGCAGCCTCAGGGGGTCCTCCGCGTCCCGCCACACCCGCATGTCCTCTATCCAGGAAGCCCTCGCCACCTGTTCCTCGTAGAGCTCCGGGACTATGAAGAGCGGGTCTCCCTCCAGGGGGAGGAGGGCCGTGAGTAGCCTCTCCCCAGGCTCCTCCCGGAAGCCCGTCATGTAGGTCATGTTGGGACCCGGAGTGAGGACCATCAGGTCCACCCCGGTCTCGCCCAGGAGTTCCCGGCAGCGCCTCCATCTCTTCAGGTATACTCGCCTCTCCATGGGATACCCCCGGTCAGCGGGGGGAACAAAGCAACAGGCCTATTTCTCCTTTCCCGATTCTGAACCTGGTGGACAGATGAGAGAGACAAAGCCTTTATAAGGAGTCTCAAAATATAGGTGGAGCAGCGGAAACGTTTTTATCCGCGTGGGAGGAAGAGGTTTGGCCAAGATAAAAATAGAGAATGTTGTGGCATCGACCTCCCTGGGGGGCGAGCTAGATCTGCAGGCCATCGCCCTCGCCCTCGGAGGAGCTGAGTACGAGCCAGAGCAGTTTCCGGGGCTCATATACCGACTCAAGGAGCCCAAGACCGCCACCCTTCTCTTCAGGAGCGGGAAGGTGGTGTGCACCGGAGCCAAGAGCCTCGAGCATGTCAGAATTGCGATTCAGACCGTGGCCAAGCAGATAGAGGCTGCGGGCATCAAGATAGACAAGAATCCAGACATCGAGGTCCAGAACATAGTCGCATCCTCGGACCTGGGTCAGGAGATCAACCTCAACGCCATCGCCATCAGTCTCGGGCTCGAGAGGGTGGAGTACGAGCCTGAGCAGTTTCCTGGATTGGTCTACCGGCTGGACGTCCCCAAGGTAGTCGTCCTTCTCTTTGGTAGCGGCAAGCTCGTCTGCACCGGCGCCCGAAAGCCCCAGGACGTCGAAAGAGCTGTGGAGAGGATTACGGAGGAGCTGCAGGCGGCGGGGCTTCTCAGGTAACCAAGGGTGCGCAGGCCTTGTTCGAGCCCGGCAAGCTGCTGCGCGGCATACCCATCACCGACGATCACATTCACCTCAGGCCCGAAGGCCGAATGGTGGAGGCAGTCAGGGAGTTTCACCGCCAAGGAGGAACCCGCCTG
This sequence comes from Thermoplasmata archaeon, assembly GCA_046758325.1. Classification (GTDB taxonomy): domain Archaea; phylum Thermoplasmatota; class Thermoplasmata; order RBG-16-68-12; family JAJISG01; genus JAJISG01. The sequence continues at coordinate 68,657 of JBHHZZ010000001.1, forward strand.
CTGCTCGTCCACACCCCGTACGAGGACCTGATGGCTGCCAGGGTGGGCAGTTTCGAGGCTGGGTACCAGAGGACTCTTTCCATAGCGAAGCGGGTGCGGGAGAGGGGAGGGGTGGAGATTCACGTCGCCCTGGGGCCCCATCCCGTGGAACTCCTCGCCCTGGAGGAGGCCGTGGGTCTGGAGAGGGCCGTGGACACGATGAGGTCTGGCCTAGAAGCTGCTTCTCGCCACGTCGTCGACGGACAGGCCATCGCCATAGGGGAGATAGGGAGACCCCACTTCCCGGTGGACAAGACAATCTGGAAGCACTCAAACGAGCTGATGGCCCACGGGATGCAGCTTGCCAAGGAGGCGGGGTGCGCCGTCATACTTCACACCGAGGAGGCCACGCCGGGGACCTTCAAGGAACTGGCTGAAACGGCGGACGCCGTGGGGATACCTCGCGGGAAGGTGGTTAAGCACCACTCTGCCCCTCTCGTTCTCCAGGAGGAGAACCACGGCATCTTTCCCTCCGTGATAGCCAAGGGGGACAATCTGCTGAGGGCGGCCAGAAAGGATCTGAGGTTCTTGACGGAGACGGACTACCTGGATGACCCAGAGAGGCCCGGAGCTGTTCTTGGACCAGGAACCGTTCCCAGGCGCTGTGCTCGACTCCTGCAGAAGGGCATCCTCTCAAGGGAGGATCTCCATAAAATTCACGAGGACAACGTGCGTCATGTCTACGGAGCGCGGTTTACCTCCGAATGAAGAAGTCCTCGAACTCCCCCTCATAGTCCTCCCAGGAAACCTTGGCCTCGGTGACCCTGGCATAGGGCTGACGGGTCCGGCACCAGTCGACGAGCTCCTCCACCCTATCCTTGGATCCCTCCAAAACGGCCTCCACGGAGCCATCCCTCAGGTTCCTGACCCAGCCCACGACTCCCAACTCCTCCGCCTTCCGGCGGGTGTTGTCTCTGAAGAAGACCCCCTGAACCCTTCCGAGGAAGATGACATGAGCCCGAACATTCATCGCAAAGTTCAAGGATGAACATACATATGATTGTGTCGGCGCCCCCCAAGCTCATATATTGATGGCGCGTAGGGAGACCCTTCGGACAGTGACGCAGATGAGAAGCCGGACCATTCTTGACTTCAGGGTCAAAGACCTCATGTCCACCAAGCCTGTGACGGCCAAGCCCGACGAGGATGTCTCAGAGATCATGGGGAAGATGAAGAAGTACGATGTACACGATGTCCCCGTCATCCAGGGAAGAAGACTCTTGGGGACGGTATCCTACAGCACCCTTCTGAAGAGAAGGAACCTGCCCATGACGACCAGGATCGACAGCCTTCTCATGAGACCTCCGAAGGTCGGGGAGGAGGACGACCTCCCCCATATCGCTGAAATCCTCATGTCTTCGGGTTACAGGGCCCTGCCGGTGGTCAGAGACGACACCCTGGTGGGCATCATCTCTAGGACAGATGTGGTGAGGGCTATCGCCGAGGCAGAGGAGTTTTCCGGCCTGGAGATAAGCGCCATCATGACGCCGGACCCCCAGGTCGTGAGGGAGGAAGATACCATCCTCAGGGCCCGGGAGATGATGAGGGCGCTGGACGAAAGGGCGATTCCTGTTGTGAACGAGGCGGGAAGGGTTACGGGAGTCGTTGGTCTCAAGGACCTAGTAGAGGTCCTCACCAGGCCTAGGAAGAAGGCCACCACCGGCGATGTGTCTGGGGAGAAGACCCCCGTGGAGGCGGAGGTAAAGGGTTTCATGAGCGTACCGCCGATAACCGTGAGACCTGAAGAGAGCGTGGCAGAGGCGGCCAGGCTCATGGAGGAGTTCGGCATCTCCAGCGTTGTGGTGGTAGAGGATGGAAAGCCTGTAGGGATCGTCACCCAGGTAGACCTTCTGGAACACGTAGCGGCCCTGAAGGGGAGGGAGGAGGTCTTCGTCCAGATAAGCGGGTTGGATGAGGAGGACTGGTGGACCTACGAGAGCCTCTACTCCGTCATCGGAAGGGGGCTTCGAAGGATAGCCAGCATAGTGAGGCCCACCATCTTCAGCGTCCACGTTGTGACCCATCGGAGCGGGGGCGACAGGGCCAAGTATTCCATCGGGGCAAGGCTCACCACGGAGAACGGCCTGTACATCGCCAGAGACTACGACTGGGACCCCAACATGGCCATGCACAAGGTCATGAATCAGCTGGAGCGGCGCATCAAGAAGGAGAAAGAGCTGAAGGTAGGGCTGAAGAAGAGTCACAGAGACAAGGGCTAGGGGATGCCATTGCTCGAAGCCTCGTGATACGCTTCCCCGTGGGAAGACGAAGGCGGAGCTGACGGGAGAGAACCCTAGGACGGCGGAGGCGATCTGGGCCCGCCTGCCCATCGACGGCAAAGCCCTGCGTTGGGGGAAGGAGGTCTACTTCTACGTGGACTTCGACCTGCCTCGGGAGAACGGGCGGGAGGTCCTGAAGGTGGGGGAAGTGGGCTACTGGCCTGAGGGCAAGGCCGTCGCCATCTTCTTCGGGCCGACGCCTTCAAGCCGCGGGGAGGAGCCAAGAGCGTACTCGGAAGTGAACGTCTTCGCCCGCCTCGTGGACGATCCTATGATACTCGACGCTGTGCGAGAGGGCGAGAGAGTGGAAATCCGTCAGGGATAGGAAGGTCAGAGCTGTTTGAACTCCCTGGTGAGAAGGGCTCTCTGCCTCTCCACCAAGGCGAGAAGGTCGATGGGTATGATGAGCTTCGCACCCGTGGACGGTACGGTGTCCTTCAGGGTCTGGAGGAGCTTCATCACCTCGGTAAAGCTGTTCTGGACGAAGAGGTACTCCACGCCGTCCAGAAGCACGACTCCCTTCTCCTCCCTGGACAGGAACTTGTCGATCCTGTCCGCCAAGGATTCCAGGGAACTGACGGCTTCCTTTTCCTTCGCCTGTCCGTTGGTGAGCCAGTAGACCTTCGCACCTTCCAGGTCCCAGCTTCCCTTCAGCTTGTCAGGATAGGTGCGGGTTATGCATAGCCCGCTATGCCCCTTCTTCAGCTCTTGGGCGAAAACCTTGAGGGCCTTGTTCTGCCCCTGGGTAACCAGGTAGGCCTCTCCAGGCTCGAGCTCGGGGGGCTTCTCCGACCTCGACCCGTCAGCCCTCATGTCCCGGCCCTGGAAGCCGTTCCTCCTCTTTTTCACGTGCCGAGCTGCGATGTAGAGGCCCACGAGGGACGTCATGAACAGCAGGAGAAACATGGTGGCGGCCCTGTCCTGGGAGTCCTCCGCGAAGGCGGTGCCCACGCTGAAGCTGGAGGTTGCGGCCACCTCCTTGACCCCTCCATAGGTCGCGACAACGTAGAGGTCCTGTCCCACCCCCGACACCGGCCACACGCTTGAGGCCCTTCCCTCGGGGGTCGGGAACCTGCTTTCGGCGAAGACCAAGTCACCAGGTGACCTGTACCACTGGAAACTGACCTCCTCCAGGAGGGTGGCGTTTCCCGCGTATGTCAGGATGGCGGTGGCGGTGGCCGTCCCTCCGGGGTCGACGACGGGACTGCCTAACTCCAGCCGGATGTCCATCACCACGGCCATGTCCTCGGGATTGAAGGCCTCAAAGGACAGGTTGTAGGCCAGGGATGTGGCGTCTGATGTCAAGACGACGTCTAGGTAGTAGACGCCTGTCGTCGGCAGGAGCAGGGTGGAAGAGGCTGAGGCCGAGCGGGGTCCCTCAGTGTCTAGGATGGCGGACTCCACGGTCACATTTCCATCCGGGAGGAACCATCGGAAGGTCACGGTGTCGGTCCCATCGGGCGTGGAGGAGTAGGAGGCCATCGCCCTGGCCGTAGCGGTCATCCCTCTCACGTATGCGGGGGAGTCCATAGAGGCGTAGATGGCCTCAGGACTGGCGGTGCCGCCTGGAATCAGCGAGAGGGAAAGCAGACTCAGGACTAGGAGGAAGGGGTACAGCCCTTTCATTGACTCGGACGAAGCCATCGAAGGGTCTGCTTAAATCCCTAATGCAACCATTTTCTTTCTTGATTCCATCTATCGATATCGACCGTTAGGCGTGAGAGAACCGGAGCTCGGAGGCTTTAAGACGGCGTATCCCTTCAAACCCCTGGAAGACCATGCCTCGGTGCCACCAGTGCGAGAGGAACGTGAGGGAGCCCTCAGAATTCTACTACTGTCCTACCTGCGGTGACACCCTGTGCCCCCAGTGCAGGAAGAGGCATGCTCACGCCGACTAGATCTCCAGCAGCTCCTTCGTGGCTGGAGTGAGCACCTCCACGCCCTTCGAGGTCACCATGACGTCGTCTTCGATTCTGACACCCCCATATCCCGGAAGGTAGACTCCCGGCTCGACGGTGATGGCCACCCCTTCCTGGAGGACGAAGCCCTCGGAGGCCCTCATAGCTGCCCCGTCGTGAACCGCGAGGCCGATGGTATGACCGAGGCCGTGGGTGAAGCGGCCCCTGAACTCCGTGGCATCGATGATGTCTCGGGCAACCTCATACACCTCCTGGCCTCCAACCCTGGGCCTCATGGCATCCAGGGCGGCCTGTTGGGCCTGAAGGACGACCTCGTAGACCCTCCTCTGCTTCTTGTCCGCCCTGCCCAGGACTAGGGTGCGGGTGATGTCTGAGACGTAACCTTTGTAGAGGGCCCCGAAGTCCATCAGCAGGAAGTCCCCCTCCTGGAGGCGCCTCTCCCCGGTGGAGTAGTGGGGCAGGGCGGAGTTCGGGCCCGAGGCGATTATAGGAGGGAACGAGGGTCCTGAGGCTCCCTTGCTCTGCATCAGGTAGACGAGTTCCGCGGCGATCTCGGCCTCCGACCTGCCCGTCTCGATGTAGGGGAGGAGTTCCTCGAAGGCGCTCACCGCGATCTCGCAGGCCCTCCTTATGCTCTCAATCTCGGCCTGGTCCTTCACCTGCCTGGCCCCTATGATGGCCTCGGACACGTCCAGCAGCGCGGCCTCCGGGCACGCGGATTGCACTTCAGTGAAACTGGAATAGGTGATTTCCTTGCCGTTTACCCCTATCGATCTGCAGCCGCTGAGGAGCTTCCTCAGGGCGGCCTTCCATTCCTCCCTGGTGGAGAAGACCTCCACAGGGCTCCCATAGGCCCTGGCGATGTCGGCCTCTAGCTTGGAGGAGAGGATGTGACAGCCGCCGTCAGGACGGAGGAGGGCGACGCATCCCTCAAAGAGGCCCGCCTGGATGCCGGTGGAGTAGAAGAAAGTGCGGTCGATGTGGGGCTCCACGCCGTTGGCGATGACGATGATGTCTACCGGCTTCTCCAGGTGCCGGAAGATCCTCTTTATCCTCTCCTTCATACGGAAACCTAGGAAAGGGCCGGGGATAAAGCTTCTGAAGTTTTAAGCTGTAAGGCCATTGAGGAGGCTGTGCCGAGGAGAAGGAAGGGGCTGGAGAGGAGAATCGCCAGGGAGAGGATCGAGATTCTCTTCGGCCTGGCTGAGGAGGAGGCCGCCAAGGGGAACCGGCCAAGGGCGGCCCGGTACGCTCAGCTAGCCCGGAGGATTGGCATGCGCTATAATGTTCCCCTTCCGAGCCCCTTCAGGAGGTTTTTCTGCAGAACCTGTGAGGGCTACCTGGATCCAGGTTCCAGCGCCTCGGTACGGCTACGGCGATCGCGGGTCATCATCACCTGTAAGGCCTGTGGTTCCATCTACCGATATCCCTACCTTCGGGAGGTCAAGGAGAGACGACGGGCCTCTAGTAGGCGGTAGTCATGTCTATCTTCCCCTTCTTTCTGGCTAGGTATTCAGCGTAACGGAATACCCCCAGAGAGACCAAGAAGAAGAGGGCCGTGGCCCCGGCCAGGTAGACGAGGAGGAGGGAGTCTGGTATTGAGATGAGGAAGGGGTCACCATGAATCCCGGGCAGCATGGCCCTCCTGAGGCCCTCGAACCAGTAGGTTAACGGTATGTACCTGCCGAAAACCTGACCCCATTCCGGCAGGACGGACAGAGGGAATATGACCCCAGAGAACACGTAGAAGATGCCGGCTACGCCCTCGCTCATACCGCTCCCGTGCCTGGCTGTGAGGAAGGTCACCCCCGAAAGAGCGATTCCGATGGCCACGGTGCAGAAGGCCCCTAGCAGGAGAATCGCCAGAAAGAAGGGCAGCTGTCCGAGGCTGAGATGGATCGGGAGCTTCAGCAAGAACTTTCCGAAGAGGAGGACGATGGTCACACCGAAAGCAGCAACCGCCATCTGGGTGACTCCCCTCCCCGCAACATACGTGTAGTAGCTTATGGGGGATATGTAGATGTATCTGATCGTCTGGAACCACTCCCTATCTCCCTGGATTACCTCAAAGAGCCCGAAGAAGGCCTGGAAGACGAACATGTAGAAGGCGCTGCCAACGTACATGAAGGCCAGCCTCTCAAGGCCGGCTCCCCCTCCGGCGAAGGTGGCCAAATAGTACATGAAGACGAGGATAAGGGTTCCTGCGATGGGCTTTATGACGGAGTAGATGGCGAAGAGCCAGGGGTCGGTCCAGTTGGAGCCGTACTGCCAGCCCAGCCAAGCTCCCGTCTTGAGGGCCCTCCATTGCCCGGCTACTGATGGCGTAGGGTCAGCCTCCCTTCCTCTTTCGCAAGCCTCTCTAGATAGGCCAAGGCGACTCTAGCGAGGTAGATGAAGATGGGCGCTAAGCCCAGGAGGATGTACAGCTCTAGCTGGGGTGCGAGAAGGCCCCAAGGCAGCAGTTCCGGAAAGAGAAGCTGCCTCATGGCGTCGAGGCCCAATGTCATGGGAATTATGGAGGCTCCAGCGGCCACCCAGAAGCCTCCCGCGCCCAGCCTCAGCCCGAAGGTCTTTACGGGGAAGTAGAACCCGGACGCGAGGAACACCGGCTCCTGCAAGAGGTTCGAAGCGTGCCATGCCTCCCGGCCATACAGCAGGTAGACGGAGGCGAAAATCATGCCCATGCCGTAGAGAGCGGCCAAGGTTGTCAGAAAGATGGCCACCAGGAGGAGGGGGTCCAGGACCACGAGAGTGATCTGGAAGATGAGCACACCTAGGACAAGGGTGGCCGCCGCTCGGGTAGAGGTCATCACCGCGCCCCCCACCGCCATGCCTCCCAGGAGAGCCATCCTCGACATGGGCGCCATCATGTAGAGCTGCAGGTTTCCTATCTGCTTCTCCCAGTATAGCTGGGCGGCCATGCTCCAGAGCACGTTCATCCAGAAGGCCACCATGGTGCCTCCCAGGATGACGAAGCCGATGAACTGGGGCACGCCGAGGTATTGGTAGATGTAGACGTAGGCAGCGATGGTAAGGAGGGGCAAGAAGGTCTCGAAGAATATCCAGCTCGGCTCTCTCTGGGCACCGATGACCCGCGGGTAGGCCCGTCCTGCGAGGGCTCTAAGGTTCAAGGGGATCTCGATCTTCATTCCAGACCTCTCCCAACAAGGCTGATGAAGACTTCCTCCAGGGTGGGCTCGGTCTTCCTGAGGGAGTGCACCTTGCTGCCCTGGTTCAGAACCTCGGACATGATTTCGGCAATGGGGGTCTCATCCTCCAGGATGAATGTTACGGTCATGCTGTTGCTCTTTGCGTCCTCGGAGACAGCAAAGTTCTTTATCCCTGCAATCGGCCGAAAGACGTTCGTGTCCTTCAGACGATTTGTCTCAATCTTCAGCGTGACATCTCTCTTCACCATCCTCTTGAGCCTCTCCGGGGTATCGCAGGCCAGGATACGACCCCGGTCTATGATGGCGATCCGATCGCAGAGCTCATCGGCTTCCATCATGTAGTGGGTCGTCATGAGGACGGTCTTACCGTCCTGCTCCTGAATCCAGCGCTGAATGAACTTACGAATGGACCTGGCCGCATTGACATCTAGGCCGAGGGTGGGCTCATCCAGGAAGACGATCTCCGGATCCGTCACGAACCCCCTTATCATGTTCATCTTCTGTCTCTCACCGGTTGAGATGGTGCGGACCTTGGCATCCCTGCGGTCCCACAGGTCGAACTCGTGGAGTAGACGGTCGATCTCCTCCTTCGCCTGCCGTGAGGGTATGCCGTAGAACTGAGAGAACATCCAGATGTTCTCCCTGGTGGTGAGCAGGCCGTACCCTGAGGTCTCGCCTCCGGAGACCATGTTTATCTTCTTCCTTATCGGGAAGGGGTCCTTGCTGACATCGTAGCCAGCCACGTAGGCCTCCCCCGATGTCGGTAGGAGCAGGGTGGCAAGGATCTTGATCAGCGTGGTCTTGCCGGCGCCGTTGGGGCCAAGGAGGCCGAAGAGTTCTTCCCGGGCAACATCCAGGTCGACGGAGTCCAGGGCCACTACCTCCTTCGGAGCTTCTCGCTTCCGCTGTAGCCGCCTTGGCTTTCCGCCAAAGACCCTCGTCAGGTTCCTGGTTAATATTGCTTCTTCCACAGCCAAACCTCAAAAGATTAGGGGGGTTCCGGGCAGCGGCATCATGTTTCCTGTATCTGCTTCAACCGGGTCACGTAACCTGCAATTCTGTTCCTCATCGTCGTGGTACTCACGTCAGTGAGTTCCGTCACAACCTTCTTGTTGTGCTCGAAGTCCTCATTGAACTGCTCCGGAAAGAGCCTTATGAGCTCTAGGGCAACCCGCTTGATGTAGGTCGGTCTGATGTTTCCCATGTTCGAATCCCTGACCCTCGAAGTTAGGGCTTATCCTCACGCTGGAGCATATAGATAAACCTTACTGGGGGAATGCAGGACCTAGGCCGGTCAGTCTCGCCCGGGACTGCCGTCACGGTTCTGAATTCCGCCGATCGGTTCGCCTCGTCTTGACTCGTTGAGCGTAGCGGCCTTTCCTGGCCACGTCCCATAACGCTTAAATATGGCTCGAAGATGAACTACCCAGGGAAATCAGGTGGGTGAGAGGCGCGAGGGATGACGGTAGAGGAGTCCCTTGTCAATGTGGAATTCCTCAAGAGCTCGAACACCTACATTGCCAGGGTGCAGAGCGAGCTTGGCGGCTTGAGGGAATACAGGAGTTCCACTTTCGAGGAGGTGCTGGAGCAGGTCATCATCGACCTTCAGGAAGAGTTTGAAAGCACTCCGTAGGCTAGGTACCTCGGAACACAGGCTTTCTCTTCTCGGTGAAGGCCCTCAGCCCCTCCGTTTTGTCGTCGGTGGAGAAGACAAGACTGAAGGCCTCTGCCTCGTAGGCCAGGCCCGCTGACAGGCCCGTTTCCTGAGACTGCTGGATGGAGGCCTTGGCCAGCCTCAAAGCGACGGGGCCGCGTCCCAACATCCTCCTCCCCAGTTCCTTGGCCTCCTCCATGAGCCTCTCGTGGGGAACCACCCTGTTCACCAGCCCTATGCGCTCCGCGGTATCCGCGTCCACGGGATCCCCGGTGAATATGACCTCCGAGGCCCTCCCGCGTCCTACGAGTCGCGTCAGGCGTTGCGTGCCGCCGAAGCCCGGGAAGATGCCAAGGCCCACCTCTGGCAGCCCGATCTTGGCCCTCTCCGAGGCTATCCTGATGTCGCAAGCCAGAGCCAGTTCACAGCCACCGCCCAGGGCGTAGCCGTTGATGGCTGCGATGACCGGCTTTTCCATCCTCTCCAGAATGCGGGTGACCTCATGGCCCAGAGAGGCGAAACGCCTCGTCTCCACGGGCTCCATGGGGAGCATCTCCCTGATGTCCGCTCCCGCCACGAAGGCTTTGTCCCCCGCACCCGTGAGAATGAGGACCCTCAGGTCCTTCCTCCTCTCTATCTCCTTGAGCGCATCCCTCAGCTCCTTCAGCACCTCGGTGTTGAGGGCGTTGAGGGCCTCCTGGCGGTCGACGTAGAGGATGGCAAGGCCGTCCTCCTCTTCGAGCCTCACGTGCTCAGGGCTCATCCTATGCACTCCTGTAGTCGTATACCCCCCTGCCTGCCTTTCTACCGAGGCGGCCAGCCCGGACGTACTGCCGGAGCAGAGGGGAGGGTCGAAACTTCGGATCCCCCGTCTCCCGATGCAGGACCTCCATGACCGCCAGGCCCACATCCAGACCGGTGAAGTCAGCCAGCTCAAAGGGGCCCATAGGCATGTTGGTGCCCAGTTTCATCGCCTTGTCTATGTCCTCAGCCGAGGCGGTGCCCTCCATGAGGAGGTTGAAGGCCTCGTTCATCATCGGCACTAGGAGGCGGTTCACGACGAAGCCTGGGGATTCCTTCACCACGACGGGCTCCTTTCCGAGCCTGTGACTCAGTTCCCGGGCCAACGTCATGGTATCGTCCGAGGTCTCCGAGCCCCTGATGAGCTCGATGAGCTTCATGACGGGGGCCGGGTTGAAGAAGTGCATGCCTAGGAACCGGTCCGCCCTGGAGGTGGCGGCGGCCATCTCGGTTACGCTGAGGGACGAGGTGTTGGTGGCAAAGACCACCTCTGGACGACACAACCTGTCAATCTCCCGATAGAGCTCCTTCTTCACTTCCATGTTCTCGAAGATGGCCTCGATGACGAGGTCTGCGTCCTTCACGGCCTCCTCAAGATCGACGGTGCCGTGAATGTGCCCGATGATCTCCTCGACCTCATTCTGCGTCATCTTTCCCTTTCGGACCCTCCTCTCCAGAGGGGTGCGGATCCTCTCGTAACCGGCTTCCACCAGCTCCTCCGTCAGGTCCCGCATGATGACCTTGTACCCCGCCTGGCTGCAGGTCTGCGCTATCCCAGCGCCCATGGTTCCCGCTCCCAGTACGCAGATCCTTTCGATGTCCTCTGCCTTCATGCTCCTCCCTAGAATCGGCCATCATCCCCACCGTATAATTAGTTTCCTTGAAAGTCCTCAGGTAGGCTGCACTCCCCAGGCTTCAGGTCCGGTCTTAGCCTCAGGAAGACAGGGGCCCTCAACTTTCCATCCTCCGTGAACTCCAGGTACTTGACCTCGCAGACCAGGGCAGGTCTCAGCCAGGTCAGGACACCTGGGTCCACTTGGGGTTCTCGGGGAAAGGGGCAGCGGCTCACAAGGCTTCTGGCTGCCTCTTCGATCTCGACCACCCTGGCTTCGTCGAACCCGGTGCCGACCTTTCCCAGAAAGTGGAGTTCCCCCTCCTTGTAGGCTCCCAGGATGAGGGCACCGAAGCGGCCCGCTCTGGTCCCTCTTCCCACGGTCAGGCCACACACAATGCAGTCCAGGCTCTTGTAGGTCTTTATCTTCAGCCAGTGGCCCACCCGCCTGCCAGGTTCGTACAGGCCCTTCAGCCTCTTGGCCATGATACCCTCCAGACCCCTCTCTTTGGCCGCCTCGAAGAAGGCTATGCCCTCGCCCCAGACGGGCTCGCTCAGGGACACGTTCTCGTCAGGTTCCAGCACATCCTCGAGGACGCGGCGCCGCTCTGCGAGGGGCATAGACAGGAGGCTCGTGTCCTCAAAGTGAAGGATGTCGAAGACGACATAGGTGGCCGGGAACTCCCTGGCTAGGAGGGACGCCTTGAAGGCATCGCCGGCCCTCTCCCTCTGCTGCAGCCTCTGAAAATCAGGTCTCCCCCGGTGCATGACGACGATCTCGCCGTCGAGGACCGCTCTGCCCCCGACCTTTGGCTCGATTTCCGGATATCGCCGGGTGATGTCCGTGAGCCGTCGGTTCTGAAACCTGTGCTTCTCCTCACAGAAGGCTATCACCCTCGTCCCGTCCCACTTGATCTCGAAAAGGTAGTCCTCGGAGTCGAAGGGTTCGCTCCTGGCCGTGGCAAGCATGGGCTTGATGGGACCTTTGGGAAACGGCATGTCACGATGGCTTCTTCACGGATTCCAGACTGGCTTTCAAAGCCGCCATGAGATCCTCGGGGGACTCCCGCTGCTCCACCGCGGGGGCCTCGACCTCCCTTCCCTCAACCTTGGCCTCGATGACCTCCAGGATGGCCTCCCTGTAGCGGTCCTTGAACTTGCTCATGTCGAAGGGCGCGGTCAGGGTCTGAATCAGGTTGAGAGCGAGTTCCACCTCCCCCTCGGACACCGTCACGGGTTTTTCGGCGGGAATCGCCGGCGGCTCCCTGACGTCGTCTTCGTAGTAGAGCGTGGAGAGCACCAAGTGGTTGCCTCGCGGCCGGATGATGACCACCTGCTCCTTCTTCCATATAGTGGCCTGGGCCACAGCGGCCTTGTTAGTGAGTTCCAGGGCCTGCCTGAAGAGTTCGAAGGGCTTGACACTGGTCTCAGTGGGCGCCAGGTAGTAGGTGGACTCGTAGAGAATGGGGTCCACCTCCTCCCGGTCTACAAAGCCCTGGACCTCCAGGGCCTTGCTGCTCTCTAGAGGCACCTTCTGAAAGTCCTCATCCACGAGAATGACATACTGGCCCTTGGCGTACTCGTACCCCTTCTGAATGTCATCGTAGGATACCTGCACCTCGCAGGTGGGGCAGTAGTACGGTCTCTTCAGGGGCGTATTGCACTCGGTGTGAAGGCTTCGGAAGGAGATGTCCTTCTTGCGGATGGCCGTGAAGAGCTTCACGGGGATGTTTACCAGGCCAAAGGCGATGGCCCCTGACCAGACGGCTCTAGGCATCATGGGTATCAGGATAAGCCATGGTGGGCGTGGTTAAAGGAATTTCTGGATGGCCACAGGCTAGGAATCGGCCAGACGGCCCTTCCTCTCAAACTGCTTGGCGTACAGTGCCTCGAGCCTCTCGATGGTGTCAGCGTCCTCTGGCGAGAGGTCATCACGAATCCTGGTGATGCGAGCGAAGCGAAGGGCGAAGCCTGAGTCGTAGTGGGGGCTTCTCTGGATCTCGTTGTATGCCACCTCCACCACCACTTGCGGCCTGACGTACACCACATACGGGCTCTCCTTCGTCTTTAGCCGGAGGAGCCTTCGGGTCATCTCCTCGAACTCCTCATCCGTCAGGCCCTTGAAGGTCTTCCCTATCATGTGGAAATTGCCCTCCTCGTCTCGCACGCCCAGGTGGTAGTTGCTGAGCCACCCCTGCCTGCGTCCATGGCCCCACTCCGCCGCGATGATGGCCACATCCAGGCTCTCCACCGGCTTGACTTTGAGCCACCGCTTTCCCCTCTTCCCGGGAGTATAGAGACTGCCAGGGTCCTTGGCCATGAGGCCCTCGTGACCCTCTTCCAGGGCCTCCTCAAGGAAGGTCGCGCCCTCCTCGACGGTGGGCCTGAGGAGCCTGGGAACCAGGAGTGTTCGGTCCACAGCCTTGGCCAGCGCTTCCCACCGGTCCTCGTAAGGCAAGTCAATCAGCGGCTTCCCATCCATCATCAGGGCATCGAACAGGTACAGTCTGAGGGGGATTCGGGCCGCCAGGGCCTCCACATCATGGACCCTGCGAAACCTCCTCATCAGGTCCTGAAAGGGGAGCGGCCTGTCGGTCTCGTCCACCGCGACCACTTCGCCCTCCACCAAGAGGTCGCCGCCGGCGAAATCGCCTGCCAGGGCGACAACCTCGGGGAGGCTATCGGTCACCTCCGTCAGCCGTCGAGTGTAGATTCTCACCCGGCCCCCCTTCCTGTGCATCTGGATTCGGGCTCCATCGAGCTTGTACTCCAATGCGGTGCCCCTGGAGTGCACGACGAACACCTCCTCCAGGCCATCGGCTATCTCCGCCATCATGGGCTTGATGGGTGTGAATAGCCGGAGACCTTGACGCTGTAGACCCGCCGTGCCCTCGGTAAGGGTCAGGTAGGCCGTCCGACCCAGGTCTCCCGAGAACATGTTGGCCCTTCTGACCAGCTCCAGATCTGCCCCGCTGGCGTCGGCAAGGACCTCGAGGATGACACCCTCGTTGACGCCGATGCGCATCTCCCCGAAGAGGGACCGGACGAGGATGTCCTTCTCCTCCTCCGAGGCCTGGGCAAAGAGGGCCTGGAGAAGGCGCCTCTTCTTCCTGACGGAATCCTTCCCACGGATTCTAGATATCTCCTGGAAAGCCCGATAGACCTGAAGAATGGTCAGATGCTCTGATACAAGGGTGACCTGCGAGGCTGAGTCCATGGCCTTACTGATGGTGGCCCATCCCACGTTGAGGGCCCTTCGCTCTGACTCTGGAAGGATCCTCCCCGTGAGGAGAAGGACGGCGGGAGAGACCTCTTCGGGCAGCAGGGTCTTGAGAAACTGAACCAAGAGACGCCGCTTTTCCAGCCTGCTAGAGGTGCCCTCCAGGGATCCGGACAGCTCCACAAGCTTCAGCAGGGGAGTTTCGGGTCCCTCAACGGGGCTCATGAGCAGCCAATGGCTCTCCTACGATATGGTACTTTATGGATCTTTCTCATGTCCCGGGGGGACAGCGACAGCACACTGTATAGGCCTGCCCTGAGAACCATAGAGGATTCTGGAGGGAGAGGCCATCGCTGCAGTCGTTGGACTCAGAGGACCTCGCAAACTTTAAGCGTCACCCAGGCATGCTGAGAGTGGAGGAGGCGCTTGGTCCAGGAGACTCTCCGAGTCCTTGAGGCGAATGGGAGGGTTACGGGCGAAGAGCCAGTGCTCGCAGAGGAGGATCTCCTCAGAATATACCGCCACATGCTCCTCTGCCGCCTGCTGGACGAGAGGATGATGGCCCTCCAGAGACAGGGCAGGATCGGGTTCTACGGGACGGTCACGGGGGAGGAGGCTGCCGTCATAGGAAGTGGCTATCCACTTAGGGAGGAGGACTGGATTTTTCCCGCCCTGAGGCAGGGAGGAGTCGCTCTCCTCAGGGGCTATCCCTTGGTCAAGTATGTTGCCCAGCTCATGGGCAACAAAGAGGACCTCTTGAAGGGCCACATGCAGCCCTGTCACTACAGCTCTCGGGATGCGAATTTCGTATCCTGGTCCAGCTGCATTGCTAACCAGTTGCCCCAGGCCGTGGGTGCGGCAATGGCGGCGAAGTACCTGGGGGATGATGTGGTCATGATGGCTTACCTGGGGGACGGAGCCACGTCGGCCTCCGACTTCCACGCGGCCATGAACTTCGCTGGCGTCTTCAGGCCGCCAGTGGTCTTCCTTTGCCAGAACAACCACTGGGCCATCTCCGTTCCCGTGGCCAGGCAAACCGCCTCCCCCACCCTCGCCATCAAGACGGTGGCATACGGCATCCCAGGAGTCAGGGTGGATGGGAACGACGTCCTGGCGGTATACGCTGCGTCCAAGGAGGCGGTGGACAGAGCCAGGTCCGGGGAGGGCCCCACCTTCATCGAAGCTGTTACGTATCGAATGGGAGCCCACTCCACGGCCGACGACCCGACCCGCTATCGGAAGAAGGCAGACGTTCAGGCCTGGCAGTCCAAGGACCCTATCAGCAGGTTTCGGAGCTACCTGGAGAGGCGTGGCCTGCTGGATGAGTCCGAGGACTCGGCTGCGAAGGATGAGATCCAAGAGCAGATATCCGGGGCCATCAAGATGGCTGAGGTGGCAGGCCCTCAGTCGTGGGAAACCCTGATTGAGGATGTTTACCAGGTGGAGACCTGGAGCCTCAGGGAACAGAGGGAGGAGATGGCTCGGCTCTTGAGGAAGCGTGGGTGATGTGGCTGGCGGACCGAGTCTAGGCTAAAGCCTTAAGAAAGTCCCTCCATGCCTATCACATGCGAGACATCACCTTCGGCGCCATGATTCCCCAGGGCTGGATTTACGACCTGCCTCCGGAGGCGAGTCCTGAGGACATGTATGACCTGATCGTGGAGACCGCCAAGGCCATGGAACGCTTGGACTTCACCTCCGGATGGTTCTACGACCACTTTCATCCCGTTCCGACGCCTGGCACCTTCCCGGTGTTCGAGTGCTGGACCATGACCACCGCCATTGCAGCGGTGACCTCGAAGCTTAGGATAGGGCAGATGGTCACCTGCAACTCCTATAGGAACCCGGCCCTGCTGGCTAAGATGGCCGCTTGCGTAGATGTCCTCTCCAGGGGGAGGCTGGAGTTCGGCCTGGGGGCAGGATGGTACGAGCACGAATATGATGGGTACGGGTACGAGTACCCGAGCGCCGCAGACAGGATACGAATGATGGACGAGGCCATCCAGGTCATGAGGATGCTCTGGGAGGAGGAACGTGTCGACTTCCATGGCCGATTCTACCAGCTGAAGGGGGCATATTGCAGCCCCAAGCCCGTCCAGAAGCCCAGGCCTCCGGTGACCATCGGTGGCGGGGGTGAGAAGCTGACTCTGCGCTCCACCGCAAAGTGGGCCGACCGATCCAACTTCTTCGGGGAACCCGAGGAGTTCGCTCGGAAGTCGAGGATACTGGACGAGCACTGCCGGACCGTCGGCAGGAACCCGGATGAGATCGAGAGGAGCTACAACGAGGTCGTCGTAATCGCCGAGGACTCTTCCAAGGCCATGGGCAGGGCGGAGGAGCACGCAAAGCGACTGGGTCAGGACCTAGAGACCTACCGGGCCAGGAACCTCATCGGCGACCCGGAGGAGGTAGCCCAGTTCCTGAACAGATACCTGGACGTGGGCGTCACCTACTTCGTCGTGTACTTTCCGGGGGCCCACGAGATCGACCCGCTCGAACTCTTCGCCCGGGAGGTCATCCCCAGGGTCAGAGAGAAGGCTAGTGAATCATGACAGACGGGGGATCGTCATCGTGAGGCGGCCGCATTTCATAACTTTCGATGTCTTCGGCACCCTCTTCAAGCTTGAGGAGGTGGCCAGTCACGAGGTCATGGAGGAGATCATTCGCAGAAATCGCCTCTCCATGAATCCAGAGGAGCTGGCGAAGCTGTGGTGGGATAGGAGCTATACGGTAGCCCTGGACAGCTTCATGACGGTGAGAGAGGCCACCAGGAAGGCCCTTTCCCTCCTCCTGCATGAGGTCGGCGCTGATGACGACCCGGCCCACTATTCGAAACAGCTTCTCGAAGGCTGGATGACCACGGACGTCTACCCCGAGGTGCCAGAGGCCATCAGTGACCTCGAAGGGTTCACCCTGGGCATCGTGTCCAATATCGACGATGACCTGCTGGAGGTCCTCATGAGGAGGTCGGGATTGAGGGACTTCTTCGAGGTTCGCGTCACATCCGAGGCCTGTAGGGCGTACAAACCCGAACCCAAGATATTCGAGGAGGCTTTGAAGAGGACGAATTGCAGGCCTCGGGAGGCCATGCACCTTGGAGATTCCCCCGTAGATGACGTCTTGGGACCCAAGAGGGTTGGCATGATGGCAGGATGGGTCAACAGGCGGGGCGAGAAGCTAAGAGGTCGCATCCCGAAGCCAGACCTCGTGGTTCGCGACCTCCAAGAGGCCGCAAATCTCATTTCCCAGTCCGAGCCAGGGCCTTGACCCTCTCGGCGAGGGCGTCGCCTACCTGGCTTCCCTTTGCCTTGCCCCCAAGGTCGTATGTGAGGTACTTCCCCTCCCGCAAGAGGTCGACTACTGCCGCCTCTATGGCGTGAGAGGCCTCCGTCAAGGCCGCCTCACCCTTCCTCTCGCCGAGCCATTCAAGCATCATCTGGACGGCCAGTATTGTGGCCATGGGATTCGCCTTGTCCTGCCCCTCGTACTTGGGGGCGCTGCCATGGATGGGCTCGAACATGGCATGGCGGTCCCCGACATTCCCCCCTGCCGCGAGACCCATACCTCCCTGGAGGACGGCAGCCAGGTCTGTGGCGATGTCCCCGAACAGGTTGCTCGTCACGACCACATCGTACGTTTCCGGCTTCCGTATCATCCACTGCATGAAGGCGTCCACGTAGGCGTAATCCCGCTCCACCTCCGGATACTCATCGGCCATCTCATCGTAGACTCTGCGGAATAGGCGACATCCCTGGAGGACGTTACTCTTGTCCACGCAGGTGACCCTCCTCTTGCCATCTGCGGGGGCGCCCTTGCGCCTCATGGAAAGCTCGAAGGCGAAGCGGATGACCCTCTCTGCTCCCTTCCTGGTGATTACGCGGTTGTCGATGGCCAGTTCCTCCGCGCCGCCCCGCATCAGACTGCCCCGGATGGGGACGTACATGCCTTCGGTATTCTCGCGGATGATGACGAAGTCCACCTTGTCGGGGTCCCACACCTGCTTTGGGATGCCGTGAATCCTGTGCTTGACGTTGGGGTACAGCTTCGTTGGGCGAACGTTGGCATAGAGATCGAGGCCGAACCGAAGGCCGAAGACGACACCCGTGCCCGCCAGGTCGCCGTTAGGCATGAGGGCTCCGGGGTAGCCGATGGCACCCAGCAGGATGGCGTCGGAGGTTCTGCAGGATTCGAAGGCGTCGTCGGGCCACTCCTCCCCCGTCTTCAGGTAGTGCTTGCCACCGCAGGGGTATGGCACCAGATCGAACCTTACTCCGTAGGACTCCTCCACCGCCTTCAGGACCTTGATGCCCTCCCGAACGACCTCTGGACCCACGCCATCTCCCGGCAAGACGACGATCTTGAAGGCCATTGGTGCACAAACCAGACGTGTCTACTTAAGAGTCCCGGTGGGCCTAGAGGTCCCTGCGGAGGAAGTAGGCCACCCTTATGGGCTTGAACCCGAGGGCCTTGTAAAGGCGCAGGGAGGGCACGGTCGCCGCCTCGATGTATATCCGGTGGACGCCCTTCGTTCCTATCTCCCTCAGGGCCTTCCTCATTAAGGAGGTGGCAACGCCCCTCCTTCGGTAGAGGGGCATTACGTGGAGTTCGTCGATAATAGCCACCTGCCCGTGGGCTTCGTCATACCATGGAGACCTCGTGATGCGGTAGAATAGGAACCCAGCGAAATCGCCATGGACCCTCGCCACCATCAAACGGCCATGGCGGAGGTAAGAGCGCAGCCGAACGACATCACCGAAGGGGTCCACAGGGTCATCGCCTGAACCGTAGTAGTCCACAATGGCGGCCAGCTCAGCCTCCCTGTGCTCGCCAATCTCAAGATCATCCAGGGACGAATCCATGACGCAGGAGGGTGACAGATAACAGCCGGGGCCTTAATCCTTTGTCCGGCTCCCCGACGCGGCCTGGAACTCCGCCCGCAACTTGGGAATCAGACCGCCAGCCTGGAGTATCTCCAGAACACGTGGTGGGAAGGAGGATATCTTCAGCTGGCGCCCGCCGGCAGTTGCGAGGTAACCATCCGCCAAGTCCACCTCGATGACCTCCCCTTCGGACACCGCCTCGGAGATGCCCTTGCATTCGACGGCCGGCAACCCGATGTTGATGCTGTTCCTAAAGAAGATGCGGGCAAAGGACTCCGCCACGATGGCCGAGATGCCGAGCGACTTCAGCGCCAGTGGAGCCTGTTCTCGGCTGGACCCGCATCCGAAGTTATGACCGGCCACAATCATGTCCCCGGGCTTCACCTTCTTGGAGAACTCCGGGTCCACATTCTCCATGGCGTGGTCGGCGAAGACCTTCGGGTCCGTGGTGCCCAGGTATCTTGCAGAGATTATGTGATCGGTGGATATGCCATCCCCAAACTTCCACACCCTGCCCTTGAGACGCCGCCTCAACCTAAGCCTCCCGCGGATCCGTTATCTCACCGTAGATGGCCGACGCCGCCACGGTCATGGGCGACGCCAGATACACCTTCGCCTCCCGGCTGCCCATCCGGCCGGGGTAATTACGGTTGCTGCTGCTTATGCACACCTCCCCGGGGGCGAGGACTCCGAGGTGGCCGCCGAAGCAGGGCCCGCAGGTGCTGTTGGCGAAAGTGGCACCCGCATCCACGAAGATATCCGCCAGGCTCTCCTTCATGGCCTGACGGTATATCCTCTGGGACGCCGGCGAGACTATCATCCTTACACCGGACGCCAGACGCTCCCCTTTCATGATCTCCGCCGCTGACCTCAGGTCCTCGATGCGGGCGTTGGTGCAGGAGCCCAGGAACGCGACCTGCACCCTCGTGCCAACCACCTCCTCCACGGGCTTCACGTTCCCGGGGTTCTCGGGACAGGCCACCTGAGGTCCCATCCCATCCACCTGGATGTCGTAGGACCTCGAGTACGTGGCGTCCTCATCGGCGTCGATGGGCTCGAAGGGCCTCTCCGCGTGAGCCAGGTATTCTCTGGTGACCTGATCGGCAGCAATCATCCCGACCTTGGCCCCCATCTCCGTGGTCATGTTGGAGAGGGTCAGCCTCTCGTTCATGGGCAGGGACCTGACCGTAGGACCGGTGAATTCTACGGCCTTGTACTGCGCCCCGTCGTCCCCCGTTACGCCTATCACCTTCAGGATGACGTCCTTGGCCCCGGTTCTCCTGGACAGCCTTCCCCCGATTTCTACCCTGATGCTCTCGGGCACCTTCAGCCAGATGCTCCCGGTGACCATCACCGCCGCGGTATCCGTGGCTCCGATTCCGGCAGCGAAGGCGCCCACCGCCCCCACCATGTTGGTGTGGCTGTCGGATCCGATGACCAGGTCCCACGGATGGGCGTAGCCCCTCTCGGCCACCAGCTGGTGGATGATGCCGTGATCCCCCACGTCGTGGAAGCGGCGGATGCCCTGGGCCTTGCAGAAATTCCTGATGTCTTGGTGCATCTTGGCGATCTGCTCGTTGGGCGGCGGAACCCAGTGGTCCAGGGTCACGACGATCTTGTCAGGGTCCCAGACCTTCCCGACGCCGATTTCCTCGAAGGGGCCCAGGGCTAGGGCCAGCATCTCGTGCATGTAGAGGAGGTCCACCCGAGTATCGACGAAATCGCCCGCCTTGACCCGCTCCTGGTCGCTGGCCTTGGCCAGCACCTTCTCCGCCATGGTCATGCCGGGCATCTTACAGATATCGGTGGGCCCGCTATTAAGGATTAGGAGTAGGCATCCCAGGTTCGAAGAATGTGCTATCCTGTTCGATGCCTGTGCCAGAAGACTTTTATCTGCCCCTTTGGTGGAAAGGTGCGGTGAAATCATGAGGGAAGCCATCATCGGAACCCTAGCAGCGCTCGTGGCCACCCTGCTTGTGGCCTCCTCCGCAAGCGCTATGCACATGGGAATGACCACCGGCTTCACGGTTGAGGACAGTGCGGTCAGCGGCACCTTCGTCTCCTTCGAGTTCGACGAGACCTCGGGAACCATCTCCAACTACGCGTTGAGTTCTGGCGACGATGGAGGAACGACGGTGACGGTCTTTACCTCCGTTACCATCGAGAACTTCTCCACCGAGTTTGCTCCCATGGACGGAGCCCAGATCTACGCAATGGGTGCGATGTTCACAGCCTTGGGTGCATACGCCTCAGTTCGTGCCATCGACAACCCCGCTGGAAACCTGGCCATCGCCAATGTTGGCCTGCTAGGCGGCGGGACGGACTTTGACGGGGACGTTGGCGGGATCGGCGACATGCAGATGATGGAGCAGTACGTCGACGCTCAGAACACGGTGGAGTTCACCCTGGATCCCGCCCTCGAGGCCACCTTTGAGGGTGGCCAGCCAGGAACAGGCGGCGGCTTCGTCAACATCACCGGCGACAACTTCAGGGGCTTCATCTTCGTCTCAGGCGGCTCCATAGAGGTCGTCAACGACGTCATAACGGTGAAACTGAAAGGACCCCAGGCCACCTTCTTCCATGGACTGCCGCTCTTGGGTATGATTGCAGCTGAGGAGATGTTCGAGAGCGAGATGGCCGAGAGCGCGGCCGAGGGTCACGTCGGTGCCAGAATCGAACTCGGATTGGAGACATCCGGCCAAGTGCGCATGGTCACCACGCCCTTCCGGACGAGCTTCCAGGTGAGTGTGCAGACCGCCATGCAGAACAAGGTCTCCCTGGACCTAACGTCTAGCCAGCCAGAGGGGGCCATAGTAGTCGTGGTGATCGGCAACGATCTCATCGAACTTGACAAGGAGATCAGGGTCCTGCTGGACGGTAACGGGGTCGAGCAGGCCGCGTCCCTGGAGCTCCTCGTCCAGGCGAAGTCTCAGGGCACGGCACAACCGATGGTCTACCTCCTCAAGACGTCCGACAGCCTGAAGCTCAGCATATACGTACCCGGCTTCAGCACCAAGACCCTGACAGTGGAGACGGTCGAGCCCGCTCCTGGGGAGACCACCATAGGCGACCTCCTTTCTGGCTCCGCCCTCTGGATAGTCGTCGGCATCGCTGCGGTGATCATCATCCTGGGCGCGATTGCCGCTGTTAGGAGACGGGGGTAGTTTCTACCTCCTCTCTTTCCTATTTCTGAGGCGTCTTCTAAGGCTCAGTCTTCTGATGGGGACGGCTCGAGGCCGACCTCTTTCACAATCTCCCAGAACTCCTTCTCTGTGACGCCGCGAAGACTCTCCTCCCTTTCTCGGTAGGCGCGAATGAAGGCCCTCTGGTCCTCCTTTTCCTTGCGTTCCGCCCGCTCCTTGATGGCGGCCACGATCTCCATCACCTTCTCCTTCCCCGCCTCGACCCCCGCCCTCTGGAGCCTGTCCTCCACCGCCGCGGCGCCCGTGTGCTTGCCAAAGATGAACACCCTCCTGTTGCCTACCAGCCTCGGCTGGATGGGCTCATAGGTGAGGGTGTGCATGAGGACCCCGTGGGTGTGAATGCCTGACTCGTGGCGGAAGGCGTTGTAGCCCACTATGGGCTTGCTCACGGCCACAGGGACGCCGGAGAGCTCCTCCACCAGGCGAGACAGCTCGTAGAGCCTCGAGACATCGATCTCCGTCTTGTAGTCGTAGAGGGACTCCAAGGCCATGACGGTCTCCTCGAAGGGGGTGTTGCCACACCGCTCCCCCAGGCCGTTGATGGTCGTGTGGGGAACCTCCACACCGCATTCCAGGGCCGCCAGGGTGTTGGCCACACCCATGCCGAAATCATTGTGGATATGGACGCTGAGCTGGATGGGCTTCAGTCGCCTCTTCACCTCCCGTATCCACCACTTCATGGCGGTGGGGGTCATGACGCCCACCGTGTCGCAGAGGACGGCCCGATCGGCTCCCGCGTCGACACAGGCGTTATAGAGCTCCTCCACGTAGTCCATGTCCGCCCGGACGGTGTCCTCCGTCACGAAGGAGACCTTCACCCCGTGCCCCTTGGCGTACTCCACCATCTCTTGTGCTATGGAGAGGACCTGCTCTCTGGTCTTCTTCAGCTTGTACTTCAGGTGGAGGTCGCTGCAGGCCACGAAGATGCTGACCTCGTCCACGTCGCAGTCCAGACACGCGTCGATATCCCCCTTGAGGGTCCTGGCAGCGGTCATCACCGAAGCGTCCAGGCCCTCTGCAGCGATGGCCTTGACCGCTTTCTTCTCCTCCTCGGAGATGATGGGCATGCCCACGTCCATAATGGCGATGCCTATGTCGCTCATCATGCGGGCGATCCTCAACTTCTCCGTAGGGGTGAAGTGGACCCCAGGCATCTGCTCCCCGTCCCTCAGGGTCTCGTCCCAGAAGTAGACCTTCTCAGGCAGTCCGGGGGCCAAGCCCTCTTCCGTCAGGTAGTTCCTTACTAAGCTGTCCTCCAAGAGGAGACCTCCAGCCCTTTTCCGTAATATGGCTCCAGGTGCTCTTAAGCGTAGTGTTCGGCCCCCGTACGGAGGCGGTCGCGGACGTCGGCTCATGGATTATCGAAAGAGCGCCGCCCCGGAGAGGTGGAGTAGGTGGAAGACGAAGAAGGCGCAGGCAAAGGCGACGGCGGCGGAAATCAGCACGAGAACAAGGCAGTTCTGAACACCGTGGAACCGAACGTCATCGAGGGTCTTGAGAAATCACACTGACAGGAGGAACAGCAGACGGCCTCCGTAGACGACTGCATACGCCTCGCGGCATGGCGTGATCGAATCGGAGGGGGCTGGCAAGACGGAGAATGAGGAGGATTGTTACCCTGATAAGGACGGATGTGAAGAGTAGATGCTCCTCCCGAGAATGGGTCCGCCTACGAGCCATCACGTCGGCGGGAGAAAGACTCCTGAATCAGGACAAGTCCTCGCTCTGTTAGCACTCGAGGGTTGTTGACCTTGCATCCACCGATAGTCAGCGCGAAACTTTATCTAAACGCGGGAGGCTTAGAAGCCCAATGAAGGAGGGCCCCAAGGCCGCCAGAATCCTCATTCCGACCCAGTTGCCCGTCGGGACGGTGAACGCCTATCTCCTCACAGGCGACGAGAATGTCCTGGTGGATACCGGCCCACACCATCCTGAGTCGCGGCGC
This sequence comes from Thermoplasmata archaeon, assembly GCA_046758325.1. GTDB lineage: Archaea > Thermoplasmatota > Thermoplasmata > RBG-16-68-12 > JAJISG01 > JAJISG01. The sequence continues at coordinate 92,599 of JBHHZZ010000001.1, forward strand.
TGGCTAGAGAAGGGATTGAGTAAAGCTGGCCTCAGGGTGGGAGACATCGACATCCTTCTCATCACCCATGGCCATGTTGACCACTATGGTCAAGCGGGAGACCTGTCCGCGGACTCAGGAGCGGAGGTGTGGGTTCCGGAGCTGGAGAGGGACACCATTGCAGACTTCGCCGAGGTCTATGATGAGAGGGGGGAGTTCTACAGACAGCGACTTCTCAAGACAGGAGTGCCGAAGGAGACCCTCAAACTGATGGCGGATTTCTTCGACTACGTCAAGAAACTGGCTACGGCATCCCCGGTGCACCGCACCTTCAAGGAGGGAGACAGGCTCACCTTAGCTGGCTGGGAGTTGGAGGTCATCCACACGCCTGGCCACTCTCCCGGCTCCTCCTGCTTCAGGTCCGGCAGCACCATCTTCACGGGGGATACTGTTCTGAGCCGCATAACGCCCAACGCTGCCTTCGGTGGGGCCGACGGTAAGTCTGTGGGCATGGGGGATTACCTCCAGTCATTGGAGAAGCTTAGGAGTCTGGACGTGGAAGCCATCTACCCCGGCCATGGACCGTTGATGGAGAAGCTCAGACCTTTCATAGAGAACTACCTGGCCCTGTACCGTTCCAGGAGGGAAGCCCTCATCGACCTGCTGAGGAGGGTTGAGAGCACCCCGTTCGAGCTCGCGATCCACCTCTTCGGGAGCCTGCCCATTCACGAGGTATTTCTGGGTCTGACGGAGGTCCTTGGTCACCTAGAGATTCTCCAGCGGGAGAACCTCGTCGCGGTGGATGAGCGGGAAGGCTTGGACTACTTTACTCTCGTAGCCTAGGTCATCAGCCGGAAGGTCCAGGATGCATCGTGTCTAGCATGAGGTGACCCTTACCCCGGGGAGGCTTGATGGTCCACGCACCCACATCCCGATGCATCGGGGGGAGGGCTTTCCTGAAAGGGTTTTATAAGTTGCGGGGCTATGGCTGACGGAGCCATGAGCAGGGTTTCTAGGGATGAGTATTACCTTCGCATAGCGGTGGACGTAGCCAAGAGGAGCACCTGTCTCAGAAGGCAGATAGGCGCCGTGGTCGTCAACGGCGACGTAATCGTCAGCACTGGCTACAACGGGAACCCCCGAAACATGCCCCACTGCGAGGAGATAGGGTGCGTTCGAGACGAACTGAAGATTCCCTCCGGGGAGAGGATGGAAATCTGCACCGGCGTCCACGCGGAGATGAACGCCCTGCTCTTCGCCGGCAAGGAGGCCCGGGGTGGCGCGCTATACACCACCATAGTCCCCTGCAACACCTGTGCCAAGATGATCATAAACTCGGGCATCAGGCGAGTGGTGTACGCGGAGGGCTACCCGGACAAGATGGGCTTCGTCCTCCTGGAGGAAGCGGGGATTCCGGTGGAGAGGATGCCCATCGAGTTAGAGGAGCCGCTCTCCAGGCCCGAGGAGGAGACGTTGGAGATAGTGCAGGCGGGTTCCTCCCTCTCCATGGAGGAGATGAGGGAGGCCCTGGCCCGTAAGGAGCAGCTCATGGCCCAGATTGCTGCCGGGAAGAAGTCGATAAACGAGGTCGCCGCCGACATCATCCAGGAAAGGGTGGCCAACCTGAAAGGTGGCAGGGAGGACCGTTAGGCGCTGCCTGCCATCCTCCCAATCAGACTCTTGATGAGCCTAGTTTTCTCCAGTGCCTCCCCCATTTTGTCCAGGTCTTCCTCTCCCAGTATCATGGGGCCCCTGCCGAACCGGCCATCGCTGTAGTAACAGAAACGGAGGGATTGCGAACCATCTTCGTACTCCATCAGCTGGATGGTGGGCTCCCAGTGGGGGCACTGAATGGACACCTCCTCCACAATCCGGCCAGACCCCCAGGGCATATGAAAGGGCCTCGGTACCCTGCGGCTCATGGCCGCTCATAGGATTTCGTAGGCCTTAAGGGGTCGGGAGTGAGGGCCGCTACTCCACAACGCGAGGCCTAAACTTGTAGCCATAGCGGGCCACCCCCTCCTGGCGATAGATCTTCCTCACCACCGACTCCACTGGCAGGCCGATCTTCACCTCTTCAGGGTCACAGTCAGTTAGCTGTGACACGATCCGAGGGCCCTCCTTCAGCTGTACCAGGGCGACCGCATAATCCCCAATCAAGTCTTGCTGCTCCTTGAACTCCGTCGGGGAGCTACCGCGGCCGATGATAGTGTGCGCGTACACCTCCCCCTTGCCTGACAGGGGCTCCCGGTCGAACTCCCGGCCGCCGCAACTGAGGCATACATGCCTTGGAGGAAAGTGGAGGCGTTTGCAGGAGGTGCACCTGGAAGCCATGAGCCTGTACCTTTCCTCGATGGAGCCGAGGTATGAGGGAATGGAGATGTAGGCGCCCATGGAAACCTCTGCCTCGGATTCCTTCGTGGATAGAAACCTCCGAAACTGGGCGTACTCGACGTAGCGGAGGTACCTTCTGTTGGTGGAGAGGGCCTTCCTGGGGCTCTGGGGACCCTGAGGTTTGGCATCAACACGCAGGCTGACGACCACTGATGAGGCCCCGCCGTAGGTGATTAGGAGGAGGTTGTCCCCCTCCTTCGCGCCAGCAAGGGACTCCATCAGTGCCAGGAGGGAAGAGGAACAGCCCGTGTCCCCTGACAGCTCGACCACTCCACCGGCTATCTGGGAGGGTCTTACGAGGCCCCCCAGGGCCCGGGACGGAAACCTGCCGTCCGGCTCATGGCAAGCGACCTTCAGGCCTCCTTTCAAGTGGCCAAGGTCATTGACGACTCGTTGAATCACCTCGGCAGAGAGATCAACGACACCCAGCTCTCTCCGACTGCCCTTCGAATCCAGGAAGAGTTCTCCATACTCCTCCTTGGTGTACGTAGAGGTCTCCTCCACATGGAGACTGCCGTCGGTGGATATCAGGAGGGCCGCGGCAGCGGCTCCCAGCCCGTGCTCGACCGGGTCCTCGGGAGCCGCTCTGGGAAGGTCTGAGCTCACGAGAAGGGCCTTGCCTCCGCTGGACTCCACGTAGTCGATGCATGAGAGGAAGGCCTCCCCCGAGGCGTTGGTGGAGTGGGAGAAGTCTGCCTTCCGAGACGCTTCGAGGCCGATGGCAGTGGCAACGGTGTTGGATATCCTCGGCCCGTCGAAGGTGGCGACGGCCAGGTATCCCACTTCCTCGTCCGCGAGCCGAGACGCCGCCTCCAGGGCCATGGTCACCTGGTCCTCATCGTAGGATGCCACCGTCTTCTCTTTCACCCCTCGGGCGGCGAAGTAGCCCCAGGCTTTCGCAAACTCCTCCGCCTTAATGCTGTATCTCGGAAAGTAGTAGCTGAAGGCCTCAATCCCGGGCATGGCATCACCTAGAGAAGATGTGGACGGCAATGGTCGCGGCGGAGCCTCCGACGTTGTGGGTGAGGGCCAACTCCGCGTCCGGCACCTGTCTCCCCTCCTCCGCCTCGTTTCTCAGCTGCTTGAAAACCTCGACCACCTGGCCGGCCCCGGTGGCCCCTATAGGGTGGCCCTTGGCCTTGAGGCCCCCGCTGACGTTAACCGGCAGGTTCCCGCCGATCTCCGTCCGTCCCTCCAGGGCCCAGGTGCCTCCCCGCCCCTTCTCGCAGAAGCCTAGGTCCTCCAGGGCCATGATCTCCGCGATGGTGAAGGCATCGTGAAGTTCAGCCATGTCCACGTCCTTCGGCGAGATCCGGGCTTGCTTGAAGGCCTCCCTGCCGGCCCTGACCGTCCCCTCCACCTTCGTGATCTCGTCCCGGTCGTGGAGGGCCAGGAAGTCGCTGGCTCCAGCGGAGGCCAGGAGGTAGACGGGGGAATCGGTGAACCTCTTTGCGAGCTCCTTCTTGGTCAGCAGGAGGGCCGAAGCGCCGTCGGAGACAGGGCAACAGTCATAGAGGGTGAGAGGGTGGGCCACCGTCGGTGCCTGGAGGACACTCTCCAGCTTGATGGGCTTTCTGAAGTGGGCCTTGGGGTTATGGCTCCCGTACAGGTGGTTCTTGACGGCCACCTGGGCCAGGGCCTCCCGCTTGGTCCCGTACTCGTGCATATGCCGGCAGGCCATAAGCGCATACAGGCCGGCGAAGGTGGAGCCCGCGAGCCGCTCCCACTCCGTGTCATTGCTCACCCCCAGCCAGTACCTTCTCCTGTCGGGCGGCAGGTCCGTCATCTTCTCAACCCCGGCCACCAGAGCAAGGTCCACCAGACCGCTCCGGATGGCGAGCCAGGCGTCCCTGAGGGCGTAGGAGCTCGACGCGCAGGCGTTCTCCACCTTCCTGGTCGGAATGTACTGAAGGCCCACCTGCTCCGTCATCAGGGCCGCGAGGTTTCCAAGCTGTCCGCCGCCGAAGGACATACTGCCCACGAAGGCCTCCTGAATCTGGTCTGGGGCAACCCCCTTGTCCACGCTGTCCAAGCACTCGAAGAAGGCCTCAGCGAAGAGGGTCTTAATCCCCTCCTTCCGGACGCCAAAGCGGGACTGACCCGCCCCGATGATGGCCACCTCGCCCGCCATGGTGCTCCTATTCCCTCACCCCTCTTCAAGGCTTCCCAGGTTCGCCATGGGCACGAAGCCACGCCTCCGCCATGGAGGACAGGGACGGGGGCAGAGGCCTCACCCGAACCTCCCTGAGGACCTCCTCCTGGTTGCTCCCTGCCGGAGGGTAGAGGCCCTCCTTCGCGGCTATCTGGACGATCCACTCCATCCCGGCGGCTCGGTCCAATGCTGCGCCGCAGAGGGATCGCTTGGCATCCCTGGAGAGCCGCGGTGCTTCCAGGAGAACGGAGAGAAGGTCCCGGGACACCTCGGCCTCGAGGACAGGGGATGAGAGGAGGAGGTAGGCGTAGAGGAGCTTCAAGTTCACGGGGAAGTCCTCGGCGAGGACGAAGAGGAGGTTCTCCTTCAGGATTGATGGGCGACCTGAGGCTGCCAGCCTTGGGTCCAGGTAGAGGGCGTAGATCAGGTGGAGAAGGTGATACTCCACGAACTCTCCCTGATGCCACAGGAACCGTGCGGCCTCCTGAAAGCCTGGGGGCACCGTTTCCTCCGTGAGGAAGGCTTCGTCCTCCCGGTCCGGCAGAGGTATAGCATCGAAGACCTCCAGGCATGCCTTCAGCTTCGTACCCCTGGATATGTTGCTGTGGGCCAAGAGGGAGGAGGTCAGGAGGCCAAAGAACGCGGGTGATAGGATGCTGGGCTCCAAGTCATCGGGGACCTCCATTCGATGCGTTTCCAGGGCTGCCTCCAGACACTCGCGAAAGGCCGCCTCTTCCTCCGAGGTGGGCTCGAGGATTTCCCGTAGACGCATCTCGAGGTCCTCATACACGCCATCCTCATCAGGCCTCACGTACTTGTCCCTTCGGACAGTAAAGCCTCTTATCCCGTCCTCCATTCAACCCGCATGATATTCGTGGCGAGCACGGCGGTCATCGTGGGCGACGTGGGTATCGAGAGGGACGTCAGCATCTGGTACGGGACCGTGGTGAGGGGGGACCTGGAGTCCATCAGCATCGGGGAGGCTACGAACCTTCAGGATGGGACGGTGGTCCACGCCGACATAGGTTGCCCCGCCAGGGTGGGGAAGAGGGTCACCGTCGGACATGGGGCCATCGTCCATGCCTGCGATGTGGGGGACGACTGCATCATCGGGATGAACGCCACCATCTCCAGCAGGGCCGTCATCGGGGAGGGCTCCATCGTGGCGCCAGGGGCCGTGGTTCCTGAGGGAAAGGAGTTCCCGCCTGGAAGCCTTCTCGCAGGCGTCCCTGCAAGGGTCCTCAGGTCGGTGGAGGAGCACGATAGGGTGCGCATAGAAGGCAGCTGGCGTGTATACCTGGAGCTGGCGCAGAAGACCCTTGAAGCGAGGGAGGAGCTGAGGGGCGATCCAGAAGCTAGGTGTCCGATCAGTTTCCTGGAAGACATGGGACCCTAGCGATGTACTCTTCCACCAGGCGTCACTGAAAGGGGAAAGGAGGATTACTTGAAGAGTCGCATGGGGTTGGTCTCGAGGATGGCCCTCTTAGCATTCTCAGGCAGGGGCAGGGCCAGGAAGTCCTCCAGATTGCGTCTGATGCCTGGCACCATGGGTCCTGGCCAGTCCGATCCGAAGAGGGTCCTGTGGGCAACCTCCTCTAGACGGGGAAAGTAGTGAAGCAGGCGCTTGGGCGGTATGCTCGAAATATCAAAGTAGAGGTTTTCATGTCTCCGCAGGAGGAAGAAAGCCTCCTCGGTCCAGAAAGGCCGACCGCCATGGGCCATGATGATCTTGAGCTTGGGAAAGTCGACCGCCACGTCATCCAACGTAAGGGGATTCCCAAACCGGACTCGCGCCTCGGGAAAGATGGAGGTGCCCGTGTGGACCATCACCGGCAAGTCGTTGTCCTCCGCCATAGAATAGACCACTTCTAGCCCCGTCAGTCCCTCCGACACATAGCCGTTCGGATAGAGGAGCTGATGGGGGGGATGAATCTTGATGCCGCGTACCTCATACTTTGAAATCAGATCCTCCATCCTCTCCCTGACATCGGCAGACCTGGGATCGACTCCTCCGAAGGGCAGGAGGCGGTCAGGGTATTCCCTGGCGTACTCGGATGAGAATGCATTGACCTCTTCGGTGAAGCCGAGAACCTCCTTGGCGACGTAGTTGATGAGGCACGCCCTCCAGACGCCTTCTCTATCGAGGACCTCGATGAACTTGGATGGTTTTCGCCGGAGTTCGATAATGAACTCGAAGTCCCGTTTCCCTAGCTTCAATATCTCAAGGGCTTCGGGCCTCACCATCTCAAAGGGCTGGATGTGAACGTGTACGTCGGTGACCTTCAGACCTTCCATGTGGGGAGCACGGAGAAAGTCCCTCAATAAGCTTCCCCTGTTTAGTGCCCGCGACCGGAGCGGAGTCTTCGGTTACGAGTCACGGAACCAAGGATTTCAGCGTCACCGCTTCTCAGCGCTGCGCTGGAAAACCTCGATCCAGATGCCGTCAGGGTCCTTCACGTAGGCCCACTGGGCAGCTTCGCTCTGCAGGGCGCCCATGATCATCGGATATCCCCTCTCTTCCAGGTACTTCAGAGTCTCGTCCAGATCTTCCACCTGGAAGGCGAGATGGTCGAGCTCCTCCCCTTCCGTGTAAGGACCTGCAACGGGGCTATCCTCTGCATACCAGTTGATCTCTAGCAGCTGCTCAGACTCCTCACTCCGCAGGTAGGCAAACTCTCCCTGGGTCTCCGGTGCTGTGATACGGCGGAGAAGCTTCATGCCCAGGACATCGGTATAGAACTCCAGGGAGCGGTCAAGATCGCGGACGCGAATGCCCGTATAAACAAAGGTGAATTTCACGACGACCCCGGGGAGCCAACGAGCTGACGATGATAAAGCTTGGGACATTGCTGTACCTGAGTGAGTCGTCCTCCGAGACCCCCATGTCATCCCCCTGCGTCTCTCAAGCAGTTTGCGGCACGGCCCAGTCAAAAAGCCTTAATTCGGTTGGAAACCTACCACGCTCGATCGCGTTGCCGTACTGGTTGTGCAAGATCTGTCAGGAGAAGTGCCCCTCTTGGTCAAGGGCAAGGGAGCACATCTACACCGCCCACAATGAGGAGGTCATGCGCCTCCTGGGCGAGAGCATGATCCCAGAGATGATGCTTCTGGAGAAGCACCTAGAGGAGGTCTGACCGCCTCGTTACCTACCCTTGAAGGACGGCTTCCTCTTTTCCAGGAAGGCCTTGACCCCCTCCTCCTTGTCCTCCGTGGAGAATAGGAGGGAGAAGAGGGTCGCCTCGTATTCCAGCCCAGCTGTCAGGTTCATATTCGATGCTGCCCGAACAGCCTCCTTGGCGAGTCGAAGGGCGATAGGGCTCTTCCCCGCGATCCTCATGGCCATCTCCCTCGTCCTCTCCTCCAACTCCTCCGCCGGGTAGACCTCCTCCACGAGGCCGATGGCCTTTGCCTCCTCGCCCGAGATCATATCTCCCGTGAGGATGAGCTGCAGGGCCTTTCCCTCCCCTACAAGCCGGGGAAGGCGTTGGCTCCCGCCTCCCCCGGGGATGAGGCCCAGGTTGATTTCCGGCTGCCCTATCTTCGCATCCCCAGAGGCCACCCGGATGTCGCAGGCCAATATCAACTCGCAGCCCCCGCCGAGACAGTAACCCCTAATCATGGCGATGACTGGCTTCGGGAAGGCGGCGATGGCCTCGTAGAAGCCCAATTGCCGTCGGTCTTCCCTCTGATCTATGGGCCTGCGGCCTACGAACTCCTTCACGTCAGCCCCGGCCACGAAGGCCTTCTCGCCAGCTCCGCGGAAGATGACTACCTTGACCCCGTCATCCGCTTCCAGCTCCTCCAGGGCCGACAGGACCTCCTCCTTCGTCCTTTGGTTCATCGCATTGAGCACCTTGGGCCGGTTGAAGGTGATGAAGGCCAGGGGTCCTTCCCTATCCACCAGGATGTTCTTGTACATGTCGCCAGCTCAATGGCCACCGGGCTATTAGTCTTGCTCCACTGGGCCTTGTGTTGCCGGCAACCGATGATTCAGAGGTTTGGTAGCGAAGCCAATGTGCTACCCAGCCGATGGGTACAAAAGCCGCCGCCTCGGCCGAGGAAGCAGTGAACGGGGATTAGCCCGTCCCGCTCTCCACCTCGAAGCGGAACCAGACCCTCCCATCCTTCAGCTGCTGGACCTTCAGACGGACCGGCTGTCCTATCTTCAGCTCCTCGTAGCTTGCTCCGTCGATCCTGGCCAATACCTGTAGGTCCATTCCCTTCAGCTTCACGATGGCCACCACGAAGGGCACCTGATCCTCCATCCCTTTCGGTGCCCCCAGCATGACGGAGCTAAAGGCAAAGATCTCTCCTTCCTTCGGAAGGTCGATCCACTCCATCTCATCCGCATTGCAGTGGGAGCACACCACGCGGGGCTGCCAGAGGACCTCTCCGCAGGCCCTACACTTGGTCGTGGTCAGCCGCCCCTCCTTCAAGTGCTCAAAGAAGGCGTGGATCCTCGTGTGCTCCTCCCCCTGCAGGGGGTAGAAGTCCAGCAGGTACGGAACCCTTTCCTTCCTCTTCTCGCCCAACCCATCACCTCCGGGCTTCCCCGGCCACTCAGGACCCCCTTCTCAGGACGAGGACGCTGTGATTGTTGGCGTTCCCGCTGAGGTTGTGACACAGCCCCCACTCCCCGCCCACATACCTCTGGGAGGGAACCTGGGCCTTGAACTGCTGGGCCACCTCCACTACCTGGGCGACGCCTGTGGCCCCTAGGGGATGGCCGCATCCAAGGAGGCCTCCTCGCGTATTGGTCGGCAGCTTCCCGCCGATGTCGGACTGCCCCTCCTCGATGAAGAGGCCTCCCTTGCCTTTCTCACAGAGACCCAGTTCCTCATATTCGATGATCTCGGAGATGGTGAAACAGTCATGGACCTCCGCCAGGTCCATGTCCCCGATGGTGACCCCGGCCATCTTGAGGGCGTCCTTCGTGGCCCGCTGCATGACGGGCCATGAGGTGAGGCTCGGCAGGTTTACGGTCAGGTTGCCAGTGGCCGCCTGCCCCAATCCCTCGATGTACACCGGCGTGTCCGTCATCTCCCTGGCTCTCTCCTCAGCGGCCAGGAGGACGGCAGCGGCTCCGTCGGTGATCCCGGAGCAGTCCAGGAGGCGGAGGGGTGGCGATATGAGGGGGGAGCCCAAGACCCGCTCCATGGACACCTCCTTTGGGAAGTGGGCGAAGGGGTTGGTGGCCGAGAAGCGGTGATTCTTTACCGACACCAGGGCCAGCTGCTCCTGGGTCGTCCCATACTCATGCATGTGCCGCTGGGCTACCATGGCGAAATACGGCGGCGCGGTCATGCCATTGACCCCCTCCCACTCCCTGTCCAGCACGCAGGCCATGCTGGCCTGGGTCTCTGACATGTCCGGCAGGTTCATCTTCTCCAGGCCAACCACCAGGGCCACGTCGCTGAGACCCGTGGCTATGGCCATATACGCCATCTTTATCGCCGACTGGCCCGACACGCACGCCAGCTCCGTCCTGGCCAACATCTTCGTGGGGTTGACGCCCAGCTGCTCGGCCACCATGGGCGCCACGTAGCTCTGAAAGGCCAGCCTCTCCGCCAGGGCGCAACCTACGACGAGGCTGTCCACCTCCCGTCGCCCCAGGTTGTCCACGTCGTCAAACAAGGCCTTGCCCGCTTCCTGGGCCAGCTCCTTAAGGGTGGCGCTCCTGACGCCCCATCTGCCCAGTCCAGTCCCCACCACGGCGACCCTGCGCATCGCGATCGCCAAAAAACAGGTCCCGGGTCCTACTTAACCCCTTGGAGACCTAGGGGCCAGGGAATTTGTCTCTTTTCTGATATTAGGAGGGCTTCTCTTAAATATCTGCAGATGGACGCGATTTGCATGAGGACCTTCCACCTTTCCGGCGCCCTTGCAGTCGCGGTCATCCTCTTCATCACGGCGTCAAGCTCTGCAGCAGCAGTGTACGAGTCTCCGGAGACACTCTCGATCCCCGTCCAGTGGGGGAAGGTAGATGAGAACCTTCTGGAGAGTCTGTCCGAAGTCGATGATGACGTCAGCGTGGAGTTCGTCCTCCGACTATCCGACAGGGCCAGCATAGAGGACGTGAGGTTCCAGAGGGAGGAGGTTGTCTACCGCCTGAAAACGACGGCGGCTGCCTCCCAGGCCCGCGTGCTGTCCCAGCTGGAGGAGAGGGGTTTTGCCGTCAAGAAGAGCTTCTGGATCACCAATGCCCTCCTAGTGGACGGCCCCGCCGGCCAGGTGGGCGAGCTGACGAAACTGCCTGAGGTTCACAGGATCGTAGACAACTTCGAGGTCACCCTGATGGACGGTGAGCCCGCTCCGCCCCGCATTCAGGCCTCCGCAGTGACCTGGGGCCTGGAGAAGGTGGGAGCGGACAGGGTGTGGTCAGAGATAGGAGTTAGGGGGGACGGCGTGAGGGTGTGTGTCTCCGACACCGGGGTGGACATAACCCACCCGGACCTGGACGGCAAGATGTGGAGCGACGCCCCGGGAGACCCTGAGTTTCCAGGAGGCTGGATTGAGTTCGATTTCAGCGGCAACCCCGTCCTGGGGTCCGCGCCCCACGATACCCAGGGCCACGGAACCCATACCTCCGGCACCGTCCTGGGAGGCGAAGCCAGCGGTGTCGCCATCGGGATGGCCCCCACGGCCGTCCTCATGCACGCCCTTGTCCTTCCTGGCGGAAGCGGATCTTTCGCCCAGGTCATCGCAGGCATAGAGTGGTGCGTCAACCCTATTGACGATCAGGGCAACCCGGCGGGACAGCCGGCGGACGTACACAGCATGTCATGGGGAGCCACGGGCTACTTCGACGAGATGGTGGAGCCCATAAGGAACAGCTACTTCGCTGGCACCGTGCCGGTGGCGGCCGCCGGGAACTGCGGCGAGGGATGCACCGGCACACCGGGCAACATCTACGACTCCCTCGGCATCGGGGCCTCGGACGTGGATGACCTGATTGCGTACTTCAGCAGCGGGGAATTGGTGAGCAAGTCCTCCTGGGGCTCTCCTCCCGCGGATTGGCCCGACGAATGGGTTGTGCCCCTTCTGTCAGCCCCCGGGGTAGACGTCTACTCCTCCCTCCCAGGTGGGGGCTACGAAGAGTGGTCAGGTACCTCCATGGCGACGCCTCACGTGGCGGGCTGCGCCGCCCTGATGCTCTCCGCCAACTCTGGGTTGAGCCCCGATGACATAAGGGATACCATGGTTGCCACGGCCGTCTGGTACAACACCTACTATCCCTCCCCTCCAGATACGAGGTACGGATGGGGCAGGCTCGACTGCTTCACAGCCGTGGAGACGGTGGCCTACAACAGCGGCATCACAGGCACCGTACGCGACCAGGAGGATGGGGCTTTCGTCGACCAGGCCCAGGTAAATGTGAGTGGGCCGGGAATCGCCCGCCGCGTGGTGAGTGACTCCACAGGATCCTTCAAGCTCAGCCTGAAGCCGGGGGCCTACAACCTCTCCGTAGAGAGGTTCGGCTACAGCCCCCAGTCGGTCAGCGGGATAACCGTGGAGGAGAATCTGTGGGTGGATCTGGACATACTCCTCTCACCCCTTCCGAGAGGGAACATAACCGGGACCGCCTTCAACAACGCCACGGGCGTCACGGTGCCTGGGGTCACAGTCACCCTCCTCAACATCCCCATCAAGATAGCCGCCACCACCGACCAGACAGGCACCTTCGCCTTGACGAAAATCCCCGAGGGCAGCTATGACCTGTTGGCCTCCTCCCCATACTTCATAGACCTGGAGGTGAAGGGGACGACCGTCGTGCAGGGCTCCAACGTCACCGTGGACTTTCCGCTGACTGCCAGCGAGTGGGTGGCGGTCATGGGGGATGAGGGGGAGAGCCTCTCCTCCTTCCTGAGGGAGAACGGTTACTACGTGGAGAACCCGGAGTGGACGGAGGTCATCAGCGACCCCTGTCGCTACCGCACCGTCGTGGTCAACCACCCCTGGTATCCAGGAAGCACTACCTTCGATGACTTCCTGACGGCCACGGATGCCGTGGGGACAGGAGTCGTCTTTCTGGATACCTGGGAGCACACCTACACTGGCGGGGGCATATACTATATGTGGTACTACCGCGCCGACCCGGCTTCCAGGGACTACGGTTACGATTCCTCTGCGGAGTACACTTACTACAGGGTAAACGTGTCTCACCCGGTTCTAGGGTCCAACGTCACCGGAGACGTCATCGTCTACGAGAACAGTACCTACTGGCACGACTACGCTTGGTTCGACCAGTACACGGGGGAGAACGGCACCGTCATCGCCCAGGCCGGAACGAGCGCCCAGGGCGACCTTGGTCCTGGGATAGCCGTGGATGAGAGGGCCAACAACAGACACGTTCTACTCTCGCTCCACGGAGCCTCTACCTACGTCCAGCCGAAGGACTGGACCAGCGACGCAGCGGGGGTCTTCCTCAACGCCGTGAACTGGTCAAAGGGCACGGCCTGTCCGAACCCCACGGTGGTCGACTTCGACATCCAGGTAGATCCCCCTGTGGGTCTGTGGTATCAGACCTTCACGGTGAGTGTCGGGGCCAAGAACGTGGGCAGCGCGACGGCGAACTACACCGCCCGGCTCTACGTGGACGACTGGCTGGAGGCGGAGCAGACGGTGTCCCTCCTCCCAGGGGAGCTCAAGACGGTGAGCTTCAACGTGGGGAGGGATGCCGTCGGCAGCTATCGGGTCTCAATAGGCCCTCACACCAGTAGCTTCAAGATAAGGCCTCCTAGGGTGACAGTCCAGGCCTACGACTTGGAAGGCATGCCTCTGACTGGTGGCATCGTGGAGGTCGGGCTGGGCAGTTCCCTCCTCAAGATGGGCGAGACGGATGGGAACGGAACCGTCGACTTCGACTCCCCCGGAGGTTCTCACGGCCAGTACTGGATCGTCCTCCAGGCCAACGACATCGGCTCGGAGGGGACCCACTACTTCCTGGCCAAGGACCTTCTGGTGGAGTATGATATGACGACCTCCTTCAGTCCCACGGCGAATAGCACCGCCGTCCTTCAGGTCCAGATGGAGAGGGTCGTGAACGACCAAGAGGGCGTCGTATACCTCCGAAGGGACGACATGCCCGACGCCTTCGCGGACGACTTCCAGTACCCCGAGGGGTCGATTCTGGTGGACCCCGTGGTTCACGTCCTTTCGAGCGTGATGACGGTGGATACCTTACGGAACACCTGGACCTATCAGTCGTCAGAGGTCTCCTTGGACTTCGCCTCCCTCCCCTACATCGAGTTCTGGATGGGTGGACGACTCAGGGCGGAAGTATCCTGGAACCAGTCGGACACCTCAGTAACTGTCGATTGGGACGTCTTCGATCGATATGATAACGAGGTCATCAGCGTCGCTCAGAAGAGGGTGGGGATACTCCAAGCTGGGGAGACGCTCCCCCACACGCCCTTCCTGAGTCTGTGGAACCCTCAGGGAACGGTCCTAGCCTCAGGCTATGTGGAGTGGTACCAGAAACCAGCCAATGCGACCGTGGGCACCGGAGAGACTGTGGCCCACGTACAGCTTGATCTAGAGACCGGACCTTATGCCTTTGACAACACCTTTGAGCTGACCGTGGAGGTCGTGGATAGCGGTGGGAGCATCCTGCCTTCCGTCGCGTCTACAGCAGACAGGTCTGTCCTGGTTCGGGGGAGCGCCCTCCTCTACGGAAAACCAGTTCCCGTAAACCTAACCATCAACGATAGACCGACGGCGGTCGACGCCAACGGCACATTCTCTCTTACGGTCAACCTCACCAAGGGCCTGAACAACGTGACCGTGGTGGCCACCGACCTGGTCGGGAACGAGAGATCGCGGGTCTTCATCATCCTGTCCAAGCCCGACATCCTTCTCATGCTAAGGTCCCTGCCAGGGATTACCAACGTCCCTGAGATCACGCTGGAGGGCATGGTGGAGCTGGAAGCTCTGCTCACGGTGAATGAGGAGGAAGTTCTGCCAGCGGCAGATGGTTCCTTCTCCTTCACATTAACGCTCGGTGAGGGGCTCAACACGATCGTGGTTGCGGCTGAAGACTTTCTGGGGAGCAGAAAGGAGATCGTGAAGGAGGTCACCCTGGACACCATAGCGCCCGACATCACGATAGTCTCTCCACAATCTGGCGAGGTCACCAGGGATGAGAACGTTACCATCGTGGGCACGACGGAGCCCACGGCCAATCTCACCATAAACGGCCAGCCCGTCGAGCTTGACGACGGCCTCTTCACATACGATGCCGGCTTGGAGGAAGGGGAGAACACCTTCGTCCTGGAGGCCGCAGATGGGGCCGGAAACGTTCAGACAACGACCCTCACCATCCATCGGGAACTCACGGTGATGGGGGTCCCCCTCACACCCCTGCTGTACATCATCCCCGCAGCAGCCGCTGCGGCGGGGCTCCTCCTCTTCTTCCTATACAGGAGGACCCGGCCACCTGAAAAGACGACGGAAGAGGCGGCCGAAGAGGAGATCGAGAACCTCATACGGGAGAAGAAATAGGCCTATAAGCGGCCCCCCGTTTCGGACCCGATGGTCACTTTCGGAGTGCAGATCGAGCCCCAATTCGGCTACAGCTACGACGAGATCCTCGACGTTGGGCGGGAATGTGAGGGGCTGGGCTTCACCACTCTCACCGTCAGCGACCACTTCATGCTTCGGGAAGACTCCATTGGCCTCCCGGCCATGGAGTGTTGGACCCTCCTGTCCGCCCTGGCCGTGGACCTCCACAAGGTGCGTATCGGGCCCCTGGTGAGCTGTAACTCCTACCGCCAGCCGAGCCTCCTGGCGAAGATGGCTGCCACCGTCGATGTCCTCAGTGGGGGTCGCCTGGAGTTCGGCATAGGAGCGGGATGGAAGAAATCGGAGTATGACGCCTACGGCTACCCCTTCCCGTCCATCCGAGAGAGGGTGGACCGCATGGCGGAGGCCATAGATATCATCACGAGACTCTGGGTGGTGGATGAGGCAACCTTCAAAGGCCGCTACTATGCCATCGAAGGCGCCATGTGCAACCCCAAGCCCATTCAACGGCCCAGACCCATGATCTGGGTGGGGGGAAGTGGTGATCGCCTCCTCCGGGTCGCCGCGAAGCTGGCCGATGGCGTGAACATTCCCTTCTCGACCCCCGATACCTTCAAGGAGCGTCTGGACAGGCTTCGCCACTATTGCGAGAAAGGTGGTAGGGAGTACTCCTCGATGAAGAAGTCCCACTTCTTGTGGGCCCTTCTCGGGAGGGAGGGGCAGATCGACAGAATGGTCGAGGATTTTGCCCACGTCCTCGGCATGTCGGTGGAGGACGTCCGCGGCATTGGGAAGAAGGGGTTCATTGGCACTCCCTCAGACCTCGTGGAGCGGCTGCACGGGTACGTCAAGGCGGGGGCGGAACACATCATCCTCGGCTTTGCCAAGGGATGGGAGAAGTCCTCCATGGAGCTCTTCCACGATGAGGTCCTGGGAGCCTTGAGGTAGTAAGTGCCTGTCTACGGAGCCCACTCGCCCCCTGTGCAGAATCGTGCAGGGTTCGACCATGTCCACCGGGTCGAAAACTCCTGCCTCCCCTTCGGTCCTCAACATCACCGATGGTGAAAGCCTCATCTTCCTTTGAAGGCCGGCTTCCTCTTCTCCACGAAGGCCCTGAGGCCCTCCTTCGCATCTTCCGTCATGAACAGGCGGTTCTGCAGCTCCCGCTCCAGGGCCAGGCCCTGTTTGAGAGGGATCTCCAGGCCCTCCGTCACGGCCCTCTTTATCAGCCCGACGGCCCTCACGGGACCGGTAGCCAAGTTTCTGGCATATTCCAACGTCTTGTCCCAGAACCCCTCTCTCTCGTAGACGTAGTTGACCAGCCCGATCTTCAGGGCCTCGTCGGCCGAAATCGTCTTCCCGGTGACCATCATGTCCAGTGCTCTGGACTTCCCCACGAGCCTGGAAAGCCTCTGGGTCCCACCCGTCCCCGGCAGCACCCCTAGGTTGACCTCGGGCAGTCCTATCTGCCCGCTGTCACGACCCATGAAGCGGATGTCCGTGGCCAGGGCAATCTCCAGGCCCCCGCCAACACAGTGACCGTTGATGGCCGCTATCCAGATCTTCGGCGTGTTCTCCATCTTCACCAGGGTCTCCTGACAATTCAGGCAGAACATCGCCTTGAAGTCGGGCTCGCTGGTGGACAGCATGCCTATGTCGGCACCGGCGGAGAAGAACCTCTCCAGCTTGCTCCCGAGGACGGCCACCTTGACATCGTCGTCGAACCGGATCTGCTCGATAACACCGTCCATCTCCCTCATGAACTCGTAGTTGTAGGTATTCGCCGGAGGCCTGTTCATCCGGACAATCCCGATGCCATCCTCCACCTGATAATCGATGTACTCACCCATGTCCCCATCTCCAGCTGACAGCTATAATGTGGTCATGGCCTAACCCTGCCATAAACGTTTGGAGTTCGAGTGGTCTCGCTTCCTCCGCCCTCAAGAGAAGGTCCTAGACCGTCCTCTCCAGGGCTATGAAGTTGCTCCTGTCGAAACCGAGGGTCTTGAAATAGGTGATGAGGTCGCCAGAATCCCACTCTACCATGGTCCTCACCTTCCTGATGCCCTTGGCCTTCAGGTTCCTCAGGAAGGCCTCGCCCAGGCGCTTGCCGATCCCGCGACCTTGGTATTTTGGATCCACGCCGACGACCTTTATCCAGGCTATCTCCTCGTCCTCTCCAAACTCCCACGGCCTGATCTCGCCGATGAGGAAGCCCACGAAATTGTCGTCCGCCTCCGCCGCCAAAATGAGGTCCGGGTCGCCGTAGTTGGTGTAGTTGTGCAGGATCCTCTCCAGGGCCCCCACCTTGGAGCTCTTCGTGATCTCCTTCTCAATCCGGACCATTTCCGGGATGTCGGCCTCCCCCACGCTCCTTACGATGACTTTCATGAGATCCCTCAATCAACGCGGATGATCTTCACCCGCTTGCCCACCCAGTCGGGCGGAAGATAGATGCGGCCACTATTGCCGCTCTTCTTCACCACCTTCTCAATCATCTCCTGCCCGAAGACCTCGAACTTCGCGTCCCTGGGCCTCTCTTCCTCGACCTCCGCTCTCTCGGCCATCTCGAGGTGGATAACGCTAGCGAGGATAAGAAAATTGTCACGACGTCTAGGGGACTAGCCCTTCCTGTCACCGCCTTCGCCCTTTCGAGCCTTGTAGCGGGCCGAATCGAGGTCCAGATCGAGGTCCTGGTCCTTGGCCTCGCTGGGCTTGAAGACCTTGCCGGCCTCAAACTCCAGCTTCGGCTCCTTCTTCTTCTTTTTCTTGGTGGGCTTCTGCTCACGCTGGGACATAGTCCTCCTTCAGCTCTCGACTGTATGGGTCGGCCATATTAATACGCTTTCTGCCCTGGTCATCAACAACGATATAGGACCAGTCTATGGCCATGACCTTATGCTTCTCGCAGAGCCGCCTCCTCAGGTGGGCCCGGGTATCTTCCGGGGGCTCGCTTATGGCTCGTAGAATCTCCTCATCCCCCACCACCCGGTCCACCAGCCCTGGCTCCTGCCTCTGATAGAAGATGCCCCTGTCCTGCCCCACTTCGGAATACTGCTTGCAGGCCATCATCTCCACGTCCAAGGCGTCCTTCTCCTTCACCGCCTCCCGGATGGCGAAAAACCTGTCGAGCCACTCCACCCTTCGAGCCAGTTTCTTGGACTTCCTGGCCTCCAGGTCCTGCAGAACCTCCTCCCATATGCGGAAGGCCCTCTTCTCCTCATCATCCTCTACGAGCGTCTCCACCTTGGCCAGATAGTACCTCTGCACGTCGATGGGAGACACGACCTTCCCGTCCTTCAGGGTAACCCTCCACTTGTCGGGATTCATGTGCTCCACGTTGTTCCACATGTCCCTGACGGGATCCGCCAGTAGGGGAACGTCCTGGAGCTCGTTGTCCTCCATGAGCTGCAGGATGGCGCTGGTGGTGAAGTGACGGAGCATTATGGCTGTCTCGCTCATCAGGGCATCCCCGACGAGGAGGTGAAGCCGGCGCCACCGATGGGGCAGGGCGTGGGGCTCGTCCCTCGTATTGAGGACGCCGGTGGAGTGCATGGTCTCACCGCTGATGAGAGAACTCGTCAGGTAGGCCATGGGGGAGAGGACGTACTTCCCGTCGATGATGTCGCCAGCCCCGGTGTAGGCCATCCTCGTTATGAGGTGGGGCACAAGTTCCCTCACGAAGGCCTCTGGGAAGGGCAGCTTGCGCGACACGCAGTAGTTCTCATGGCTGCCGTAGGACGTCCCATCGGGGGAGGTGTTGTTCTTGAAGGCCCACAAGCGCACCTCCGGGCCCAGGTACTTCTCCTCCACAATCTTCCGTAGCCAGTCGACGATCTTCTCACCCGCCTTCTCCCACACGATGAGGTCCCGGAAGCTCGAGGTCTCGGGAGTGGAGATCTCCAAGTGGCCCACATCGTAGTAACCGCGGGAACCGTTGGTCAGAAACTCGCCAGCGCAATGAAGGTCGCTCTCCCTCAACAGGTCCAAGGCAAGAATGTGGGGGTCCACCCCTAAGAGGTTCATCTTCCTGCAATACAGGGTGTACTCGTGCTCCGTGCCCTGGATCATCCTCCGCATCTGGCCTCCTAACCAACCATCGGATCGGTCCCCGTCTGCCGGAAGATCTCCCTCTGCCTCTTCTCGTAGATGTATATCTCCGTGATGGCGTGCTCCTTGCACTCCTCCTCGATGGCGAGCCGGAAGTCCTCCATGGAGAGACCCTCGGCCTCCTTCTCCGCCTTCCGCATGGACATCACCCTCTTGATGAAGTTCTTCTTGGCCGTCTTGACGATGGCCTCGATGATGGCCCCCGAGACGATGTCCTTCCTCTTGACGGTCTTCACGGGTTCCTTGGCCTCCGAGTCCACCTTCATCTGCACCCACTTGTTCTCTCCGTAGAGCTCCTCGAGCACGTACTTCTTCAGGGCCTCGAAGGCGGTCTCGTAGCCGCCAAGCTCCTCCGTCAACTCCTGGGATATCGGCAGGTCCTCCCCCATGTATATGTTCAGGATCTCCTCCCCGGCCTTCCTCTCGGGTCTGGGGATCTCGATGATCTCGTCGAATCTACCGGGCCTCATGAGGGCCGGATCCAGGAGGTCGGGCCGGTTGGTGGCTCCGATGACGAAGACGTCCTCCAGCTCGATGAGACCGTCCATCTCAGAAAGAATCTGGGCGATGATGTTCTTGTGAACGCCCGAGGTGTCCAGGATGCCCCGAGTGGTGAAGAGGGCCTCGATCTCATCGAAGAAGACGATGCTGGGCTTCTTCTCCCTAGCCTGGCGGAATATCTCCTTGGTTATCCTCTCACTCTCGCCCACCCACTTGCTGAGGATGTCTGCCACGCTGACGTTGAAGAAGGTCATGGCGTTCTCCGTGGCGATGGCCCTCACCAGAAGGGTCTTTCCGCATCCCGGCGGGCCGTACAGGAGTATCCCCTTCGGCGCCTTCAGGCCCACCTTCTTGAAGAGCTTCTTCTCCTTGAAGGGGAGGACGATGACATCCTTGATCCTCTCAACACACTCCTCCAGGCCTCCAATCATGTTGTAGGTTATGTTGGGCTTCTCCCCCAGGAGGAGGCTCTTGACCTCAGCATCCGGCATGACATGAAGGATCTCCATGGTCGGCGGGAGAAGGGATACCTGGTACCCGGGCTTGATGGTCTGGGCAAGATCCGAATCGCACTTGATGATCCTCTTCTCCAGGTCGCCCTCCATACTCACTATGAGGCTCTCCTCCTGAACCTCCTGAACCTTCCCGACAACACCTCGGTGGATCTCCTTGCTCTCCTCCACGATGGCGTAGGTCTGGGGGTGGACCCACACGTACTGACCGATGCTGAGGCCGTCCTTGTCCAGGAAGCCGGTGGAGACCTTGAGCATCTCGCTGGTCCTGGCCACCACCACCTGGTTGCTGGAGAGGTCTTCCCCCTCTTTTCGTACTATGTAGGCGTAGAGAAGGGGCGGCTCCTTGATCTTGTTGAACTTGTCCTCGTAGGCCTTGAGCCTGTATTCCCTCTCCTGAATCTCATAACGAAAGTTGTTAAGCTCCCGCTCGTACTGGTACCGGAGTCTCTCCAACCGATCCTCCAGCTCTTCTCTAATCTTGGCTGCCCGTTCCTCCACTAGCTCCTCTAGGCTCTTGTCCTGGTCGTCGTCTTTCTCGTCCTTGCGCAGCATGTCCCACCATCCCATGTAGTGCCGTGTGGCCGGGGGTCACGAAAATCGATGTCGCGGTTGGGCCGAGAGACATCTCACGTTTCTCTTCCCTGGCAGTTATTTGGCTCCGATACCTTATGAAGGACTCGATGTAACTTGTGGTTAAAAGGAATTGAGTTCCGGTTATCGCATTTGAAAGTCGAGAGCTCGTGGGCAACGTCACGTGGGCAGGGCAATACTGGCCGTTCTTATATAACGATTTCGTACAGCCATACCACGGCGCAAAATCGCCTCGAGCGCCTCCTATTTGCCGCTCTATCCCTAGGGGCCGGGTAGCGACACCATCGGAACAACGGCTATCGAGGAGAGGTCGGCCTCGGCCCGCCTAGAGACTATGGTATGAGGAGATTACCTGCTTCACCTCCTCGATCACCCTGTCCACTTCCCGCCGGATCCCAGGCTTCGAAGGGCCCTCAGAGTCCAGGAGGGTTGACACCTGGGCCCGCCTCCCCATGAGGGCTTCATATGAGGAGAACCACGCCTTCGGAATCCTGTCCTCCACCTCCCAGCCCGCCATGCCTCCGAACATGAGGGTCCATGACCTAGCAACCGCAGATGGGTCGTAGCCTCCACCACCCGTGGCCACCCACTTCCCGTCGCACAGGCTGTGAGCCAGACGATGGAATTCCTCCGCAATCCTCCGGTAGGCTCCGGTGGTCAGGTTCAGGTGGGTCAGGGGGTCTTGGAAGTGGGTGTCCACTCCCAGCTGCGTCACGAGAACCTCAGGCTCGTAGGCATCGGCCAGGGGAAGGACAACTTCCTGGAAGGCCCCCTGGTAGGCCTCATCATCCGTATATGGGGGTAGGGGAACGTTGACGCTGTAGCCTTCCCCCTCACCCTCGCCCAATTCTCTGACGAAACCCGTTCCCGGGAAGAGATATCTGCCATCCTCGTGAAGGGAGATGGTCATGACCCTCGGCTCACTGTAGAACGCATACTGGACGCCATCGCCGTGGTGAGCGTCTACGTCCACGTAGAGGACCCTCCTTACCCCCTCCTCCAGCAGGTCCTTGATGGCGATGGCCACGTCGTTGAAGATGCAGAACCCGGACGCCCGGGAGCGGGAGGCGTGATGAAAGCCGCCGCCCAGGTTGAAGGCGTGGACCGTCTCCCCAGCTAGGACGTTCCTGGTAGCCTTCAGGGTCCCCCCCACGTGTAGGGCTGATGCCTCATACATCTCTGGGAAGACGGGATTGTCCATCGTCCCCAGGCCGTACTGCATGTAGCTCCACCCGACCCCCTCGGGGTCTCGTCCCGAGGACTTGACCGCCTCCACATAGTCCTCGGAGTGGATCAGGAGAATCTCCTCCTCGACAAGCTCCGCCGGAAGCTCCCTCACATTCGAGTTGCGGAGGATACCCAGACCCGAGATGAGCTCTCGAGCCAGCTTGATTCTCTCCTGCCTCATGGAATGGGCGGCGCCGAAGTCATACTTCAGGTAGCCTTCATCGTAGACTAGGAGGCAGAGACCGCTCATCGAAGTAGCCTCCGACGCTGCATCCTGCTCAGCTCCCTGGCCCTCGCGGGATTCACGTGACCCCAAGGGGAGGATGCCTATAATAGATGGCGGGACCTGTGAAGTTCCATCGCCTCAAGAATAAGGGGTATACCGGTGAGCAAAAGAGTGCTCACCGGTTTGGGTTGGAGGAGGGGTGCATCGTGAGCCGCCAGCAGAGGACCCTTGGGTTCTCCTTACCCTCCGTTTCCGACCTCAGGACCCTCATCTGACGCTACCATCCATCCCAATGACGCGGGAGTATTTAAATATTCTTACAGCATTAGACCGCTTAGATACCGTCATAACGGTGATATGTTGTCTCCGGATGTGAAAGCCACCCTGGACCAGCTCAAGATCCTCTCAGACCCATCCCGCCTCCAGATTCTCGCCCTCCTCTTCGACAGAGACATGAGCGTGAGTCGGATATCCCAGGCCATGGACATAACCCCCGCCACCGTCTACCACCACATCAACAAACTCCTGGAAGCCCGCCTCATCAAGCAGAGTCGAACCGAAGTCAAGGGAAACCTGATCGAGAAGTATTACAGGATGGAGGGGAGGGACGTGGACTCCTCAGCCCTCTGGGACGAGGTATCCCACGAGGACAGGATAGCCTATCGCCTCTCCGTCATGGGCATGATCAAGGGACTCGTGAACCAGGCCATCAAGAACATCCAGGCCCTGGAGAGCTTCCCCTACCACATCGGGCTGACCGAACTCTATCCCTATCCGTGGAAGGAGGAGGTCATAGAGGAGGTCGAGGCCATCCTTCGGGAGATGAGGGAGAAGCTCGCGGAGCTGGAGGCCAAGCACAGGGAGGAGCCAGGCGCCCGGATGACTCTCCTCATCTCCCTGTTGCCCACCGGTTAAGATATATGGGCCGTGCACGATGATGAGCCGGATGTCCGAGAGGCTGGATCACATCTTCTCCCCCAGGTCCATCGCCGTCATCGGAGCCTCCAGGAGCAAGCGGAAGGTCGGGTGGGAGATTCTTCACAACCTCCTGACCTACGGGTTTCAGGGCCGGGTGTACCCGGTCAATCCCTCCGCCTCCGCCGTCCACTCCATACGTGCCTACCCATCCGTCCTGGACATCCCCGACGAGGTGGACATGGCGATCATCATCGTCCCAGCCCGCAAGGTCCTTCAGGTGGTGGAGGAGTGTGGACAGAAGGGCGTCAAGGGCCTCGTCGTCATCACCGCGGGCTTCAGCGAGGTAGGGCCCAAGGGGGTGGAGATCGAGAGGCAACTAACGGCCCTGGTCGAGAAGTACCAGATGGTCATGGTGGGCCCCAACTGCATGGGGGTAATCAACACTCACACGGAGACTCAGCTGGACGCCACCTTCGCGCCCATCCTCCCCTTGAAGGGGAACATAGCCTTCATGACCCAGAGTGGGGCCCTCGGCGTAGCCATCCTGGAGCACGCCAGGAACGTGGGAGTCGGCCTCTCCAAGTTCGTCAGCCTGGGCAACGCGGTCAACGTCTCCGGCAACGAACTCATGGAGTACTGGGAGAAGGACCCGGAGAGCCACATCATCCTCCTGTACCTGGAGAGCTTCGGCGATCCCAGGAACTTTGTCAGGATAGCCAGGCGGGTGACGAGGGTCAAGCCCATCATTGCCCTGAAATCGGGCAGGACGGAGGCGGGGGCGAGAGCGACGGTGAGCCACACGGGGGCCATGGCGGGCCCCGATGTCGGAACCCAGGCCCTGTTCGAGCAGTGCGGCGTGCTGAGGGTAGGCTCCATCCAGGAGCTCTTCGACCTGGCCATGGCCTTCTCTCTTCAGCCCCTCCCCACCGGGCGCAGGGTGGCGGTCGTCACCAACGGCGGTGGACCAGGCGTCATGGCCACCGATGCCCTGGTCAGCGTCGGCATGGAACTGGCCCAGCTCAGCCCGGAAACCACAGAGTTCCTGAGGGAGCACCTGCCGGAGGAGGCCAGTGTCAACAACCCGATAGACATGATCGCGGATGCCGATGCTGAGCGCTATCGGCTCTCCATGGAGGCCGTCCTCCGGGACGAGAACGTGGATGCCCTGCTGGTCATCACCGTCCCGCCCATCATCGAGGACGAGGTGGCCATCGCCCGTTGCATATGGGAATGTGCCAGGAAACACGATAAGACTGTGGTGAGCTGCTTCCTGGCGCGGACCAAGGATTCCCCCGCTTTCATGGAGTTGGTGAGCCACGGCATACCCTCATACCTCTTTCCGGAGAACGCCGCCAAGGCCATGGCGGCCATGAGCACCTACAAGGCGTACCTGGAGAGGGAGGAGGGCGATTTCCGGAGGTTTGACGTGGACCGGGAGCGGGCCCAGGGCATCATCCTCAAGGCTAGGGAGGAGGAGAGGAACAGGCTGCACGAGATGGAGGCCCTCGCCCTGCTGGAATCCTACGACTTCGATATCGTCAGGACCAGGTTGGTCTCGAGCCTTGAGGAGGCTATGGACGCGGCAGAGGAGATCGGCTACCCGGTAGTGCTCAAGGCCGTCCATCCTCAGATAGTCCACAAGACGGAGTACGGCGCCGTAATACTGGACGTCAGGACCAGGGAGGAGCTGAGGAAACACTACGAGGCACTGACCAAGAGGCTGACCTCCAAGGGCCTTGAGGTGAAGGAGTTCATGGTCCAGGAGTACGCCCGGGGTGGCAAGGAGACGATCATGGGCATGAAGCTGGACGAGAAGTTCGGGCCCATGATCCTCTTTGGCCTCGGCGGCATCTACGTGGAGGTCCTCAAGGACGTGGTCGTCCGGTTGACACCCATGACGGACATGGATGCCCTGAGGATGATCAGGAGCATCGGGAGCTATCCCATCCTGAAGGGAGTGCGGGGGGAGCCGCCGTCGGATGAACCCGCCCTGGCCGAGTTCCTGCAGCGCCTCTCCCAGATGGTGGAGGACTTCCACGAAATCGCCGAAGTGGACGTGAACCCCTTCCTGGTGTTCGAGAAGGGCAAGGGCTGCAAGGTGGTGGACGCCCGTGTCCTCCTATCCCCGGGTCCCCAGGAGGAGACTCGTTAAGGTGATATGGGAGGAGGGCCTTCGGAAGGTCGATAGGATGAAGGTCACCTCCCTTCGAACCAGGTTTGGCAGGGTGGATGTCTGTGAGGAGGGGCCCAGGGTGCAGGGCATCGTCCTGACCAACGATACGGAATATCAGGGAGATGAGCCGCAGACGGAGCTATCCAGGGACCTCCTCAGGTACTTCGAGGGGGAACCCGTGGACTTCTCCAGGTACGATGTGGACCTCTCCAGGTACACCCCCTTCGAGGTACAGGTCCTCCAGGCCACCCGACGGATTCCCTATGGAAGTGTCAAGAGCTATAAGGAGATAGCCGAGGAGATAGGAAGGCCGAGGGCCTACAGGGCCGTGGCCTACACGCTGAGCAAGAACAGGTCCTGCATCGTCATCCCGTGCCATCGAGTCGTGGGTAGTGGCGGGGACTTGGGAGGCTTCAGCTCCGGCGTAGAGTGGAAGGTCGGCCTCCTCAAGCTCGAGGGTGTGCTGAAGGAGCCCGACTACCTGAGGGCCTGATCGAAGTCCTCCTTCAGGTCTTCCACGTCCTCCAGGCCCACGCTGACCCTCACGAGACCTTCTGGTATCCCGGCCTCCTCCCTCTCTTCCCGTGTCAGGGTCCCGTGGGTCATGCTGGCCGCGTGTTCCACCAGGGTCTGGGGTCCGCCGAGGCTGACCGCCAGGAGGGCCAGCTGGAGGCGCTCCACCAGGCTCACTGCAGCCTCATACCCACCCTCAAGCTCGAAGGAGAGCATGCCGCCGAAGCCCATCATCTGTCGCCTGGCTAGCTCGTGCTGCGGGAAGGATGTGAGGCCCGGATAGTGCACCCTGGACACCCTTGGATGATCCTCCAGGAACTCGGCCAGGCCCTGGGCCGTCTCGTTGTGCCGACGGACTCGGAGGGGAAGCGTCCTTATGCCCCTGCCAATGAGGAAGGCATCCACCGCTCCCAGCATCGGACCCAGCAGCTTGTACGTCTCCCAGATCCTCTCGAACAGATCCTCCTTCCTGGTCACCACGACCCCGCCCGTGACGTCTGAGTGGCCTCCAAGGTACTTGGTGGCTGAATGGAGGACCACGTCCGCTCCCAGCTCCAGAGGCCTCTGGTTGACAGGCGTGGCGAAGGTGTTGTCCACGAAGACCAGGGCCCCGACCTTCCCAGCGGCCTCGACGGCCTCGGCGATGTCGGTGATGAGCATGGTGGGGTTCGCGGGGGTCTCCACGTAGACCACCGCCGTTTGATCTCGGACACAGTCCTCGAAGGCCCCCTTCCGGGTGGGGTCCACGAAGCTCGTCTCCACGCCGTATCCGGAAAGGAAGCGCGTCATCATCTCCGTGGTGGCCGTGTAGAGACTCCTCCCCGCAACGATGTGGCTTCCCTCGCTGAGGACGGCCATCAGGGCGGAGGATATCGCCCCCATCCCCGATCCAGTAGCGAGGCCGTAGGTCCCGCCCTCCAAGGCCGCGACGGTGTCCTCCACCAAACGGTTGGCAGGGGTGCCCCAGCGGGAGTAATAGGTCGTTGGAGCCCTCGCCTGCGCGAAACGTGCCCCTTCCTCCACGTCTTTCAGCACATAGGTGGTGCTCACTGCGATCGGGTCGACGACGGGGCCAGGCATGCCGCGTCGGGTCAGGTGCGCTGCCAGGGTATCGATCTTCCAGTCCCTCATATGCATCTCCATCGGCTGACCGCCAGGGCCATGCAAAAAGATTGGGGTCGCGGTTCCTCCGATGCAATGCAGGACCGGTCCTGAATCCGATACCAGGCCTGGGGTGCAAGGCAGGTTCGGGCGAAGGGATGCCCACAAGGAGGGCCGTCTGTGGCCCTCATCCTACTCCTCCCGGAACCTGACGTCTGGGGGATGAAGGAGGCGATTTACCGGGATGAAGAGGCGGAATCAGTCCTCGTGCGGGCTTGTCCTTCCCTTCGCAAGCGCAGGACGGAAGAAGGCCTTCAAGCGGGCCAATGTAAGTTCGATCCATTCCGGCTTACGGTAGACGAGAATGACCAGAGGCAGCGCCAGGACGAGGTACGCCAAATGAGCGATGACCCGTGCCCACTCCGCCTTCACAGTGTAACCAAACATGACGGCAAAGATGGAGCCTATGACGCCCTTGTGATGGAACAAGCTATCGCTCGCCAGAGGCAGAGCGTAAGCAAGCTGACCCCACCAACCGAAATCGGCGCCTCGAAGCCCTCCATACTCGATGAGTTCGTGGATTCCGTAGCCGAGCAATCCGCCTGCCAGAAGGATGAGAAGGACGCTCGTAAAGTAGAAGAACTTCCGAAGGTCGAGCCTCAGACCGAAACGGAAGATTCCATAGGCGAGCGTCATACCGGCACCTACGCCCAGGGTCGCGCCGAGGAGGGTTGCGCCGGAATCCTGAACGAGGAAAGGCGTGAGGAACAGCACGGTTTCGAGGCCCTCCCTGAAGACGAGGACGAAGGTAAGAGATACGAGGCCGAGGATTGCGCCCTGCGTTACGGCGGCTTCCACACGTCCTTCGACCCTGGATCTGATCGTCCGGGCTCTCACCGCCATCCAGTATATCATGGAGGTGAGGACCGCGACGGCGATGAGGGCGGCGACGCCTTCGAAGAGGACCTTGTTCGCCTGGGAAAGGTTCCCGTAAACAAGCCATATGCCAGCTCCAAGTCCAATGCTGACGCCCGTAGCACCGTAGACCCCGTACCAGGCATATCGGGCCAAGGAGGTACGTCCCGTCTTGACCAGGTAGGCGAGGATGATTGCTGTCAACAGCGCGGCCTCGAGCACTTCTCGGAATGCCAGGAGATACTGTGCTACGACCAAGTTTGTCACCTTGATTTCGGCCAGTCTAGAGGCGCATGACGGTCACCTATTTGAAGTTTAGGTTAACCGAAACCTCATCTGGCAACGAAACTTTCGCCCTACCTAAACCTAGTGAATGTATAGTATGTACTGGCCGGCTCTCGGTGAATGGAGAAGAGCTAAATAGCTCTCGACACGTATTGCTCCGGGACATTCCAAAACATACCCAAGGAGGCTGACTGAGCCAAGATGCGCCCTCAGGACGGTATGGCGGCATTCGGTGGACCTGGAACTCTCTCCAGGATCCTTGAGCCCTCGCCCAGCCGCGCGCCTCTTGACAGGGAGTGCCGGGGCCCCTCAGCTTATCGACAATCCTCCCTCCGGCCCGTCGCGAGCCTCCACAGAGAGGGAGGGACCTAGATGGAGACCACACTCCGAGTGGGTCCGAGGAGGACTAAGAACGTATTCCAGGCCTTGGACATAGAGGAGGAGTTCATCAGCGCGAACCTGGAGAACTACCTCCTGGCCATATGGGTCACCTCCGCGGAAAAGAAGATCGCCAGGACCAGCGACATCGCTGTTTGGTTGAAGGTCGCCCCTTCGAGCGTGACGGAGATGTTGCAGAAGCTGGCGGATGAGGGTTATGTGATCTACACGCCCTACAAGGGCGTCCGCTTTACGGCCAAGGGGTACGCCATGGCCGTTCGGGTGGTCCGCAGGCATTGCATCGCCGAGAGGTTCCTGACAGACCTGGTGGGGGTGCCTGTGGAGGAGGTCCACGAGCAGGCTCACAAGCTGGAACACGCCTTCACCGACGAGGTGGAGCAGGAGATATGCAGGATGCTCAACAGGCCCATCGACTGCCCCGATGATGCCATCCCCATCCCCAAGTGCTTCAAGCCCATGACCTGCGAGGCGTGCATCGAAGAGGGGGACCTCCTGCTGACGGGCGTCCCCAAAGGGGCGACGGCCTCCGTCTCCCACATGACCTCGGAAGACGAGGGCAAGGTGAGGAGGCTCATCGCCATGGGATTCAAGCCGGGGGTCGACGTCACTGTGGTGGATGTGGTGGAGGGCGTCCTGCTGGTGGGCGTGGAGGAGAGGAGGGTGGCCCTCTCCATCGGCGACGCTTCCATGGTCCACGTGATCATGGATCAGAGGCCCGCGTCCATGCTGCCAGTCCTGTAGCCCTCCAAGTCCAGGGTCACGTACTCGAAGCCGAGGGCCTTCATCCTGCGGGACACCTCTTCTCGGACGTCTTCCTGCAGAAGCCGAGGTACCTCCTCCTTGGGAACCTCGATCCTGGCCACGCTCCCGTGATGCCTCACCCTGAACTGCCTAAGGCCCAGGGAGTGGAGGATGTCCTCCGCCTCCTCGATCCGCCTCAACTTCTCCACTGTGATCACCTCCCCGTAGGGGATTCTGGAGGAGAGACAGGCCATGCTGGGCTTGTCGTGAAAGGACAGGCCTAGCCAGCGGGCCATTCGACGGGCCCGGACCTTGTCGATATCATGCTCCAGGAGGGGATGCCAGAAGCCCTCCTCGTTCATGGCCTTGATGCCGGGCCTCCACTCTCCGAGGTCCGATGAGAGGACGCCGTCCGCGATGGTGCTCATGCCCTCCTCCAGGGCAATGGGTTTCAAGGCCTTGGCCAGATCCTTGCGGCAGAAGTAGCATCTTTCCTTCGGGTTCCTGGCGTACTCCCGGTTGGCGAGCTCGGAGTAGCTCACCGTCCGGTGCCTGATGCCGACCTCCCTCGCGAAGCGGCGAGCGGCCTTCAACTCCCTGCCGGGCAGGCTCTCCGACACCGCCGTAACGGCCACCGCCCTGGGGCCAAGGGCCTCGACCGCAAGCTTGCACACGAGACCGCTGTCGACTCCACCTGAGTAAGCCACCAGGACGCCTCCCCTGCTGCGCATGGCCTCCACGATGGTGGCCGCCTTGGCCTCCAGCTCCCCTTCCGCCGACAACGATTCACCCAACGCTTCGCCTCCTAAAAAGCTTGGAGGCTGCCCGAGCAGAATCCCGTCGGGCGGGGGACATGAACGGTTTAAATACCCCGGAGCACCATCTCAGACGGAGGAGCGGGCTCCTGGCCGGTTCCGGATGGGGGGTGATCACCGAGTGGGGCTCACTAGCCGATGGACCTTTAAGGGATACTGGGAAAGGGTCCTCCCCCTCATAGAGTCCAGGCTCAGAGAGGTGGTGGAGGAGGGAGAGCTGTCGGGGCTCTACCGCTACGTGGTTGAGGGAGGAAAGAGGCTCCGTCCCACCCTGGCCCTCCTCATATCTGAGGCCCTGGGCGGCGATTCGAGGATGGCCCTGGACCTGGGGTGCAGCGTGGAGCTCACCCATTGCGCCTCCCTGGCCCTGGACGACATCCTGGACTGGCATGAGGAGAGAAGGGGGAAGGTGGCCCTCCATCGGCTCAAGGGGCTCCGCACGGCGGTGACCACCGGGTTCACCATGCCCAGTCTGGCCCTGAACCTCGCCGCCCGATACGGGGTGGAGTATCCGAAGAGGCTGACGGATGCCTGGGTCTCCATGTGCCTCGGAGTCCATATGGAGGACGACCTGGGAGGGGCATCCTGGGAAGACTATGAGAGGTCGGTGGAGCTCAAGACGGGGAGGCTCTTCGCCGCGGCCTGCCTGTTCGGTGCCAGGGCAGCTCGGAGGAGGGACGGAGGGTTCGAGGAGTATGGACTGCACCTGGGCATGGCCTTCCAGATGGCGGACGACCTGGTGGATGGAGGGGGAAGAGACGGGGAGGCCCTGGGAGACCGCCTGGAGAGGCGGATGGAGGGGGAGGTCAGGGCCGCGGTGGAGATGACATCTCACTGGCAGGGCAAGAGGCCCGAACTCATCGATATCCTCCGCGACGCCCCCCGCGTCATAGTGTCGCTGAAGAGGAGGGAGAGGCGTGAAGGTTCCTGAGTATGACGTCGTAGTCGTGGGTGCTGGGCCCGCGGGTTCCATGGCCGCCAGGGAGGCCGTCGGCGGCGGTGCCTCCACCCTCGTCCTGGAGAAGTCCAGGAAGGTGGGGGAGCCCGTGAGATGCGGAGAGTTTCTGCCGTCTCTGGAGGAGATTAGGAGGATCTGTGACTCCACCCCGAACCTGGAGGAGATATTCGAGCTGCCTCCCGATGTCATAGGGGCCTTCATCGAGCGGGCGCGGGCCTACGCCCCCTCTGGAAGGGCTTACGAGGTGGACTTCCAGGGTTACTCCATCTGGAGGGACAGGCTGGACCAACACCTGGCGGAGGAGGCCGTCAAGGAGGGGGCAGTGCTGAGGACTGAAACCTCCTTCCTAGGGTATGAAGCCGAGAACATGGTGACCTCTCGGGGTCCCGTCAGGGGCAAGGTGGTCGTGGGCGCCGACGGACCCCTCTCCACCGTCGCCAAGGCCCGGGGCTTCCCGGAGCACGCCCTCCTCTTTCCGGCCCTCTCCCTGTCGGTGAAGGGCTCCTTCGAGCCGGTCTTCGAGGCCTTCTTCGGGGGCCTGGCCCCGGGCGGATACGCGTGGATCATCCCGCGGCGGAAGGACGCGAACGTCGGCCTGGGGGTGAGGCCTGACCTCAGACGGGAGCCCCTGAGCGCGACTCTGAAGAGGTTCCTGAAGGCGAGGGGTCTGGGGACAGATGGAAGGCCCGTGGGGGGCTTCGTCCCCATGAGCGGCCCGCTCTCGAGGACTGTGAAGGACGATGTCCTCCTGGTGGGGGACGCCGCGGGCCAGGTCCTCTCCACCTCGGGTGGAGGCATCTTCACATCCATGCTCTGCGGCCACTTCGCCGGGAGGGCCGCCGCCCGCCACGTTCTCGGCAAGGGACCCCTGAAGGACTACGAGAGATGGTGGAGGAGGTGCTTGGGAGGTGCCTTTGAGAGGGGGTACAGGCTCTTCCAGGCCATGGCACCCGCCTTCGAGAACCCCGAGGCCCTGGAGGAGATCTTCAAACTGCTAGGTCCTGAGGGATTGGCCGCCAGCCTGAGGTGTCAGGACCTGGGCGTGGGGGATCTCTTGAGCCTGGAGAGGCCCAAGGCCATATAGCCCCTGGCCACCAGCAGGAGGCCGTAGGATACGAGGACCATCATGAGGATGAAGTATGCGAAGTCCATGAGGACCTCCTTGACCTTCACACCGCCAGCATGCAGGAGGAGGTGATAACGTTATCGAAGATGGTGGTCCAAAGCTGGAGTTCCTGAGAGACAAGAGGAGGGCTCAGAGGTTCTACAAGCACCTGTCTAAGGTCTACGATACGTGGCTCAGGGACCTCTTCTGGGACGAGGATATGAGGGACTTCGGGATCCGGATGGCCGGACTGAGACGGGGTATGAGGGTCCTGGATGTGGGCTGCGGGACCGGTTTCCTCACCCAGGGCATTCTCAGGCATACCCAGGATGTGTATGGGCTGGACATCACCATCCACCAGCTGCGGAGGGCTGCGGAGAAGCTGAGGATTCCCCTGGTGAGGGGGGATGCAGAGAGGCTGCCCTTCAGGGATGAGGTCTTCGACGCCGTTCTGTCCGCCGGATCCATTGAGTACTGGCCCTCCCCCGTGGAGGCCCTCAGGGAGATGTGGAGGATCCTGCGACCGGGAGGGACGGCCCTGGTCGGCGGGCCCACCAGGCCCCGGGACCGCCTCTACCGACTGCTGGCTGACAACATGATGCTCTTCTACGATGAGGACGAGGCACAACAGATGTTCTCCGAGGCCGGCTTCGTGGATCTGGAGGTAGGCTACACGGGGCCCAAGTGGAAGAGGGACCTGGCCATCGTGACGAAAGGGGTTAAGCCGCAATGACACGGGCCGCGGCTCGACTGGAGTGCGCCGTATGCGACAGGACCTACGAGCTTGCACACTTTGATCCTTGCAGCTGCGGCGGCCCCCTGTTGGTGAAGTATGACTTCGGCCAGGTTTCGAAGGAGGACTTGCTGGAAAGGGACGACCTCTGGAGATACCTTCCACTGCTCCCCGTGAAACCTGACTGCGTCACGACCCTGGGGGAGGGATGGACTCCCCTGAGGCGTCTGAGAGGAGCGGGGACGGAGGCCACAGAAGCCGCCATCTACCTCAAGGACGAGGGCTTGAGCCCCACCGCCACCTTCAAGGCCCGGGGGATGGCCGCGGCCGTCTCCATGGCGAGGGGACTCGGCCTGGAGAGGCTAGCCGTGCCCTCGGCGGGCAACGCCGGAGTGGCCCTGGCCGCCTACGCGGCCGTGGCGGGTCTGGACGCGTTAGTGGTGGCACCCCGTGACACCCCTCCCGTACTCCTTCGAGAGATGGTGGCTCGCGGGGCCAGGTGCTTCCTCGTCCAGGGCCCCATTGACGAGGCGGGGAGGTACGTCGAGGAGGCCACCAAGGCGGGGTACGTCAACCTGGCCACCCTGAGGGAGCCCTACAGGGTGGAGGGTAAGAAGACCATGGGTTTCGAGCTGTGGGAGCAGCTCGGAAAGGTGCCTGAGTGGATCGTCTTCCCGACGGGAGGCGGCACGGGCGTCGTTGGCCTCTGGAAGGCCTTCAAGGAGTTGGATCAGCTGGGATGGACGAACGGGGAGATGCCAAAGATGTGTGCCGTCCAATCCACCGCGTGTCCACCACTTGCCAGGGCTTGGGAGGGGATGAAGGAGGAGACGCCCTCCATCGAAGTCCCTGGAACCGTGGCGGTAGGCCTGAGGGTGCCCAGACCCAGGGGCCTACGGCTGATCATGAGGGTTGTGAAGGAAAGCCGAGGGCTGATCGTGGCCGTTCCCGAGGAAGAGATCCCACGCGCCGCCTGCGAGATGGGGACTCGAGAGGGAATCTATCCCTGCTATGAAGGCGCCGCAGCCTACCTGGGGCTTCAGAGCCTCATGGAGGAGGGACGCCTCGGAGAGGGCGACTCGGTGGTACTGTTCAACACCGGCATGGGCCTGATCAATATGGATGATGAGGCACCACCCATTCCGACCCTGGGCGCTCCGGAGGATATCTTGAGCATCCTGGGGGGCTAGGCCAGCTCCTTGACCACCCGGGCGACCTCATTGACGTCGGGGGCCACCCCGGGATCCTCCGTGACCCATCTGTATCGAACGACGCCATCCTTGTCCAAGACGAAAACCGACCTCTTGGCCACACCCTTGAGGCCGAATATCTCGTCGTAGTGTACGCCATACTTCCTGCAGACCTCCTTGTTGAAGTCGCTCAGCAGGGGGTAATTGACGCTCTGCTCCTCCTTGAACTTCTTGTGGCTGAAGGGGGAGTCCACGCTGATTCCGAACACCTTGGCGCCGTTCTGCTTCAGGCTTCCCAGGGCGTCACGAAAGTTGCACGCCTGATTGGTGCAGACCCCTGTGAAGTCCAGCAGGTAGAACGAGAGGACCACGGGTCCCTCGCCCAATTCGTCCGAGAGCTTTACGGGTCTGTTCTCCTCATCAGGTAGGGTGAAATCCGGTGCCTTCTGTCCTTCCTCCACGGTCATTTCGAATCCCTCATCTTCAGGATTGCACTTTACTTAAACCTGGCCCTATTGTAGCGTGAACCCCTCCCGAATGGGGAAGTCCGCCTTCCCTTCGAATCGGCCGGGGTAGAAGGGGGCGAGGTCGAGGGATGGTTTGTGGCCGAGGAGGGCCTCCGCCAGCGATCTCGCCAGGGGAGGCGCCCTCATGATTCCCAGGCCGTTGAAGCCCCCGAGGACGAAGAGGCCCTCCACCTCTTCCACCTCGCCCACCACGGGAAGCCTGTCCGGGGTGGCAACACAGAGGCCTGACCAGCCCCTGGCGATGCTAGCGTCCTTGAGGGCGGGCACCCTCCTGGAGATCCAGGCGGCGATCTCCGAGTACAGCTCGAAGTCCGCGTGGGTATCGTAGCTCCGCGGATCGGCCTCCTCGTGCTCCGTCCCGTCCCCCAGCAGGAGGCCGTCCTGATCGGGTCTGAAGTAGAGGCCCGGAGGAAGTTCGTGGAACATCGGGAGGTCGGGCGGGTCCTTCACCGGAGCGGTAACCAGGGCCTGC
Source organism: Thermoplasmata archaeon (assembly GCA_046758325.1). Lineage (GTDB taxonomy): Archaea > Thermoplasmatota > Thermoplasmata > RBG-16-68-12 > JAJISG01 > JAJISG01. Next base: position 127,660 of record JBHHZZ010000001.1, read on the forward strand.
GTCCTGTAAGGTTTCAGCGGGATGTCGACACCGGTTCCCCTTAGCAGGCCCGAGCTCCAGGCCCCTGCTGCGATGATGACTGCCTCCGACGTGATGGTGTTGCCAGCCGACTCAACGCCGACGACCCTGGAGGAGGCCACGCTGACGCCCTCCGCCCGGGTTCTCATGGTTAGGACCGCCCCCCGCTCCCTGGCCTTGGAGACGAAGGCGGAGGTGACATCGTAGGCATCCACATAACCGTCCTGGGGAGTGAAGATTCCCGCGAGAAGGTCGGCGGCGTCAATGGCGGGGAAGCGGGCGGACAGGGCCTCCCCTTCCAGCAGGTCGGCCTGCAGGTCCTCCTTCCTGTAGTTCCGGACCCTCTCCTCCATCAGAACTATGTCCTCCTCCTCCGAGGTCGCCCTCAGGAAACCGACCCTGCGCAGGACATCGCGCCCATCGGGGGCAAGCTGCTGACAGATCTCCTGGGACGCCTTGGAAAGGGTGATGTCGAGGCGATTCCAGTGCTGGACCGTCATCAAGCCAGCGGACCTACCGCTGGCCCCCAGCCCCGGGTAGTCCTTGTCGAGGAGGATTACGCGGAGTCCCTCAGAGGACAGGTAGTAGGCCAGGGCGGAACCCGCAATCCCTGCCCCAACGATGACGGCATCTGCCTTCATGGACCGGGTACCTCTTGGAAGAGGGCCTCCAGCAGCTCGAGGCCGCCCTCTAGCATGCCCGTCTCCATGCCGAAGCCCACCCTCAGGTAGCCCTCGTCCTGGAAGTGGACCCCGGGAACGACGAGGACATCCTTGTCCAGAGCCCTCTTGGCCAGATCCTCGGAAGGAATCCTCGAGGGGTATCTGATGAAGGCGATGGCCCCTGCCCTCGGAGGAATCCAGGCGAGGCCGCTACCCTCCACGAAGGCCTGTATGAGGGGGAAGTTGCCCCTTATGAAGCCCCTGGCCCTGGACAAGAGTTTGTCCCGCCATCGGACCAAGGCGAGGGTGCCCAGGGCCTCGACAATCTTGCTGAGGGCGATGGTGGTGTAGTCGTGGAGGGACCACAGCTCCTCGATGGCATCTTCAGGCCCGCAGATCCATCCGAGCCTGAGGCCCGGCAGCCCGAAGGCCTTGGAGAGGCTCGAGGTCACGAGGACCTTTTCATACTCTCCCCAGAGAGTGTCCGTCAAGCCTCCCTGCCGCTCCGCTCCTCGGAAGACCTCATCCGAGAGTATCCAGGCGTCCGCCTCTCGCGCGGCGTCTAGGATGGCCCCTCTGCTCTCCCCGCTCAGACATGCCCCCGTGGGATTGTTGGGGTTGCTGAAGGAAATGACGTCCGTCTTGCGATGGACCTCCTCCTTCACATCCTCCTCATCCGGCTGCCAGCCCCTCTCCTCCCTCAGCCGGAGGACCCCCACCTCGCGTCCTATGGAGGCGGCGAGGCCCCACATCTGCATGTAGTTGGGGAGGATGGTGACCACGCGAGAGCCTCTATCCACGGTGTGCAGGGCCACCAGGAGGTTGGCCTCCGCCGTCCCGGTGGTCACCAGAACGTTCTCAGGACCGCAGCCGGCGTACAGGTCGGCGATGGCCCTCCTGAGGTCCTCCGAACCCTTCGTCTCCGCATAGCCCAGAGAGGATCGGAGCAGGGCCTTCAGGTCCTCCTCCGCCAGGAACTCTCCCAGGGAGACCGGCTCCACTCCACTCTCCGAGAGGTTGAACCTCACCCCGTGCTCATGGGTGGACTGCCACCTCTCCATCTCAAAACGATGCAGCTTCACGTCCGGGGGTAGGCAGGGGCGCATTGAAAACTTTGTGTCTTAGGGGAGTCTGGTCAGGACCCGGGAGTGCTCCTCGCACAGGCGGCCGGACGTCACCTGAGCCCTTATCATCTCCTCCTGCCAGTGGGCGTTGAAAAGTCGGCAATCTGGGTCCTTGCAGAAGGGGTCCCCCTTCAGGTGGTAGAAGACTGCCTGGAGGACATATCCCTTCAGGACCTCCGTCATCCGCTCATCATCGTAGTCTATGAACCTGTCCCCTATTTCCTCCTTGAGGACCTCCGTGGGGGGCGGGATGCCGAGAGCGTGGTACCCGCGCTTCGCCAGATAGAACTCCCTGGGCTTCGCCGGTCCCTCGACGACGCCGCTGGTCGAGATCACGGATGGATATCCGCAGACGATGGCCCGAGCGTGGTACACCTTGTCGCCCGGGTCAAAGGTGGCCAGGAGACGGTGGGTGAGGGCTACGTGCAGGACCGTGAGGGTCCTCTCCTCCCGGGGCAGGAGGGACCTCATCAGCTCCTGGAAGCGGAAGCCATCGTACAGGATGCCTGGCAACCCCCTGCGGGGATCCTGAAGCAGATTAAGCTCGAAGTTTACCTCGCCCAGGAGGGGGTCAAAGTCCTGCTCCTCCCGATGAAGGTCCCTTATCTTCAGCCCCGCCAGCTTCGTTGCCAGCGCTTCCGGGTCCTCGACCCGGTGGTATGAGAAGAACTCCGGACGCGTCTCGACCTGCAGCCCCGTGATCTCCCTCAGGTAGGAGCGGAGTTCGCCCAGATCGACGGTGGGCGAGGCGGGCTCCTCGTAGAGGAATATCTGTGTGGGAACCGCCAGGAACTCACTTCTTGAGGGTGTCATAGGCCACTTCCGCGGCCCTCTTCCCCGAAAGGAGCATGGCCCCGAAGGTCGGACCCATGCGCGGCAGGCCGTAGGTGCTGGAGACCGCCATGCCGGTGACGATGAGGCCCGGATGAATCAGGCCCGTGTGTTCCACCACCAGGTCCTCCGATTTCTCCACCCACATGGCGCCCTCTCCAGGGATCTTCAGCACCCCCCTCCTCACCAGGGCCGAGACGACCTCGGCCTCGTGACCGGTGGCGTCTACCACCACCCGGGCCTCGAGGGCCACGGGGTCCACACAGGTAATCTCCCGAGGGAGGGCCTCAACAGGCGTCCAGTTGACCACCACCCCGCCGACGCGGTTCTCCTCCCGGATGACCACGTCCTCCAAGGAGGTCATGTTCTGAATCTTCGCGCCGGCATCGCAGGCAGCGGCGATGAGCTTGGAGCAGGCGTGGGGCCCGCTGGTAACGTAGAGGTTCTTGGCGAACTCCTCGTAGGGAATGCCGAGCTCGTCCATGACCTTTTGCCCCGGGGCCCGGACGGTGATGGTGTTCATGAGGTAGCCGCCAAGCCAGAAGCCTCCTCCCAGGTAGTTGTTCCTCTCTATGATGAGGACCTTGACCCCCCTATCCGCCAGCTCCTTGGCGGTCATGAGGCCGCTGGGACCGCCACCGACCACGATGACGTCCGATTGTGCGTACGACTCCAAGTCCCTGGCAAAGCCCTGGATGATGGCTCTGGTGATCTGGCTCTCACTCGAGTACTCAAAGGTGGGCATCTCTTCACCTTGCTGATGTATCGAAAGGGCGTCTTATAAGGCTTAGCCGTGAGCCAGTCGGAGGGCCTTCCGAGAGGTGCCACGTCCCCAGACATGGCTGAGGAGCGACCTCAATCTTTTATGCATCTCATCCATTACGTGTCGGAGGCGCTTGCATCGCTGCTGAAGGTATCGTGGAGTTTCTCTGGCGGATTCTCGAGATATACACCAACGATCCCACGATATTCCTGACCGTCCTGTTCATCTATAGTATCCTGACAGCCATAATCCTGCCCTTTCCCGTGGAGATAGCGCTTCTAGGTCTCCTCGTCCAGCCCGCTCTCTTCGGCACGGCAGCCATCACCCTGGGCGCTGGCAAGGCCGTGGGGGCAGGGGTCATCTTCGTTCTCGGCCTGAAGGTGGAGGTAAGCATCAGGTACTGGGCGGCGAGGCACCGCTCCGTGGGCAAGTTCGTCGGCTACGTCACCCGATTCGTCAGGGCCACCAAGTGGGCGGGCCTCTTCGCGCTCCTATCCATCCCCTTCTTCCCGGATACGGTGCCCGTGTACCTCTACTCCCTCTTCAACAAGCAGGGGCAGCTGATCTCTCTTAAGGTGTTCCTCCTGGTCAACTTCCTCGCGGGAATAGTCCGCGCCCTCCTCGCCGTCTTCGTCTTCCGGCAATTCCTCCTCCTGGGGTAGAGCCGCAAGCCTTTATACACGAAGAGTCCCCTTTGCCATCCGAGGCTCCCCCTTGGACTTTGAACTCACGAAACAGCAGAGGCTCCTCGGCAAGATGGTGGCGGAGTTCGCGGACAAGGAGGTCGCCCCCAGGGCCCGGGAGTACGATGAGGCGGAGGAGTTCCCCGGGGACCTGGTGGAGAAGATGTACGACCTGGGCCTCATGGGGATGATGGTGCCGGAGGAGTACGGCGGCGGGGGGACGGATACCATCAGCTACTGCATCGCCATGGAGGAGATCAACAGGGCCGACGCCTCCCTGGGAGCGATAATGTCCGTCAACAACTCCCTGGTGTGCGACCCCATCCTGCGGTACGGGACGGAGGAGCAGAAGGATTACTACCTCCCGAGACTGACCGAGGGCAAGTGGCTGGGTGCCTACGCGCTGACGGAGCCCTGGTCTGGGAGCGATGCCGGGGCCATGAGGAGCACCGCCCGGCTGGAGGGCGACGAGTGGGTCCTCAACGGGCAGAAGATCTTCGTGACCAACGCCTGGCACGCCCAGGTAATCGTCACCTACGCCAAGACGGATGTCGAGGCGCCTAGGAGCAGGGGCATCACCGCCTTCATCATTCCCACCGACGCTCCAGGCTTCCACAAGGTCCGGAAGGAGAAGAAGATGGGTATCAGGGCGACGGACACCACCGCCCTGGCCTTCGAGGACTGCAGGATTCCCCGGGAGAACCTCCTCGGGAAGGTGGACGAGGGCTTCAGGGTGGCCCTATCCACCCTGGACGGCGGTCGCATCGGGATCGCCACCCAGGCCCTTGGCATCGCCCGCGGCGCCTACGAAGCCTCTCTGAGTTACGCCAAGGAGAGGGAGCAGTTCGATCAGCCCATCGCCAAGTTCCAGGCCATCCAGTGGAAGCTGAGTGACATGGCGACAGAGATCGACGCCGCCCGTCTCCTCATCTACAGGGCGGCGCATTTGAGGGATCGGGGGTCGAGCTACACCAAGGAAGCCTCCATGGCCAAGCTCTTCGCCTCGGACCTGGCCGTGAGGGCCTCCAGGGAGGCGGTCCAGATCTACGGCGGCTACGGCTACCTTCGGGACTTTCCCGTGGAGCGACTCTACCGGGACGCCAAGATAACGGAGATATATGAGGGGACCAGCGAGATTCAGAGGATGGTCATCGCCCGCCAGCTTCTCAAGGATTATCAACCCTGAGAGCTGAGGGACAAAACTTATAGCGCTGCTAGCGGCCAAACCTCTGGAAATGCCCGGAGGACCTGTGTGAACGCCGGCAAGATGACCCCCGAGGACGTGATTAGAGTCATCAAGGAAAAGCTGAAGGTGGACCCTGAGGAAGGCATCCTACGTCTCTTCGGCATCCGGTTCTGCCTGGCGACCCCGAACCATCTGGTGGTCATCCAGAGGACGCTGGAGACCATCATGGGAAGTTCCGCCAAGGCGCCCATCTACCTAGCCGGTGAGGAAGCGGCGAAAACGGTAGGGGCCCGGGCCGCCAAGGACCTGGTTGCTCGGGGCAAGTTCTCAGAGGCTGAGGAAGCGGTAGAACACCTCGTCACCCTCTGGTCGGCCTACGGCCACGGGCGGATCGAGATAGACCTCATCGACCTGGCCAAGGGGAGGCTGGACTTCACCCTCAAGAACAGCTTCATTGCCGAAGCCTACGGTCCCTCAGAAACCCCAGTGTGCCACTTCTACGCGGGCTTCGGAGCCGGGCTCGTGAGGGGGCTTTCCGAGGAGGACGTGCACTGCGAGGAGCTTGCCTGTTCCGCCATGGGAGCGGAGAGGTGCGAGTTTCGGATCGCTCCCTTGGACCACTTCTCCAACCTGGTGCCCAGAGTTATGAGTGCCCGACACTAGGCCGAGAGCTTATTAGAGGAGACCCTCTCTCCTCACGGATCATGACGGCGGTCATCTATCTTGGACAGGACCCGGAGTACTCGCCCGTCCCGATGGTGGAGCTGAACTACATCGAGGACTTTGAGGCTCGCGTCGTGGAGAGGGGGCCCAACTACGTGGTCCTTGACAGGACCGCTTTCTACGCCGAAGGAGGCGGTCAGCCCTCGGACACGGGCCGGTTGGAATGGGAGGATGGGGTTGCTCGAGTCACGAAGGTCCTCAAGCACAGGGGCGCCATTAGACACTTCGTGGAGGAGGTGCCTCCCGAGGGTAGGGTGACGGGAAAGGTGGACTGGGAACGGCGGTATGCCCACATGAGGATGCACACGGCCCAGCACCTCCTTTCCGGCCTGGTCTTTGAGAAATACAGGGCCAGGACCGTGGGCAATCAGCTGTACATCGACTACAGCCATGTGGACTTCGCCCCTGCCAGCTTCACCAAGGAGGACCTCCAGGGAATCGAGGAGGAGTTCAACGATGCGGCGAATGCCGGGTTACCGGTCACCATCTTTGAGGAGGACAGGCACGTCCTAGAGGAGAGGATTGAAGAGGAGAGGGCCATCATGGACCTCATCCCGAAGAGCGTCAAGAGACTGCGGGTGATCAAGATAGGGGAGGTGGATCTATGCCCTTGCGCCGGCACCCACGTGAGGAACACGTCTGAGATAGGCAGGATGAGAATCCTGAGAAGGAGGAGCAAGGGGAAGGACGTAGACAGGATCACGTACGAGCTGGTATAGTCCATTCTCCGATGACAGAGGCCCTCTCACCATGCGAGGGAGACCGCGCCCTGGAAAATCCTAAAGGGTCTCCTCCCTCTCGAAGAGGACCTCGTCCTCATAGGTTATCCGGAAGACCTTGTAGTAGGGTATGGTACTGCCCCCGAAGGTGAAGCTGGACGAGCCCAGTTGCTCCACCTCATCCCCTGATATGACGGCGAAGCCCTCCTCGACCCCCCTGTGCCGATAGAAGATTCGAGCCTTTAAGGAGTCCCTCTCCGGATGCCACCTCAGCTCGTTGAGGACGTCCCTGACCCTTGTGCCCCGAGTCATGTTATCGATCCTAGGCCGCGCGACCGCAGGACCATCCACAGCCGGCATGAAAGGATTTCGGCGGCCGTGTGAGCCTGATTACGAAGGCATTCAGGTGTACATGAGGGCCAGGACGCCCCACAAAAGAGTTTTACGACCCAGACCATTGTGTGAACGATGAGCTATCCTCGGAAGGTTCAGGCCCTCTTGAAGGAGGCGGGTGTGGACATCGGCGACGAGGTCATAGTCAAGTGCGGGGACAAGTCCTATCGGGGAGTTGTGATGCCCCACCACTCCTTCAGCGGGAAGGACATCCTGACCATCAAGCTCCGAAACGGCTACAACATAGGACTTGAGGTTGGCCCCGACCTCGTCCTTGAAAGGGGGGCAGAAGGTGTCAAGAGGGGGGTCTCCGAGCAGCAGCTGGTGGAGGACCCGACCAAGCCACCCGTGTCCTTCCTGGGGACCGGGGGCACCATAGCGAGCTACGTGGACTACAGGACCGGGGCCGTCTTCCCAGCACTGACGGCAGAGGAGCTGGCCTTCTCCGTTCCCGAGCTCCAGGACCACTGCAACGTCAGGGCCCGGGTCCTCTTCAGCATCTTCAGTGAGGACATGAGGGCCAGGAACTGGCGAGTCCTGGCCAAGGAGGTGGCCAAGGAGTTGAACGGCGGCAGCAAGGCCGTCGTCGTCCCCCACGGAACGGACACCCTCGGCTACACCGCCGCGGCCCTCTCCTTCATGCTCAGGAACCTGACGGGCCCTGTCATCCTCGTCGGCGCCCAGAGGTCCTCCGACCGGCCCAGCAGCGATGCTTACACGAACCTCCTGGCGGCGGCACGGCTGGTCTCCACGGACCTGGGTGAGGTCGTGGTGGTCATGCACGAGGAGACCTCCGACCTCCACAGCACGATCCACCGGGGGACCAAGGTGAGGAAGATGCACAGCAGCAGGAGGGACGCCTTCAAGACTATCAACGCCAAGCCCCTTGGGCGCGTGAACGTGGACGGTGAGGTGACGTTGTACGGCGACTTTCGCAGGAGGGCCGAGGGCAAGGTGGAGGTGGACGACAAGATGGAGGAGGGCGTGACCCTCCTGTACACCTACCCGAACATGGAGCCCAGGGTCCTCGAGGCGTGCGCGCAGCACAGCCTGGGCATCGTCCTGGCGGGAACCGGGCTGGGACACATCCCCCGGAATCTGGTGCCTAGCATTCGAAGGGCGATACGGGAGGGTATACAGGTCGTCATGACGAGCCAGTGTCTCTACGGAAGGGTAGGCATGTACGTCTACTCCCGAGGTCGGGAGCTCGTCAGAGCCGGCGTCATACCCGGAGAGGACATGCTCCCAGAAACCGCCATGGTGAAGCTGATGTGGGTCCTTGGGCACACCTCGGATCCGGCCGAGGTCAGGCGGCTCATGACCTCCAACCTGATGGGCGAAATCAACCCCAGGCTGGGCATCGAGGAATTTGAGGCCTGACGACTGGGTGCTATGTGGCCGTCTAGCACCGGAGGAGGAATGGAGGGTCAGTGTTGGAGGATCTCAGAGATGAGGTGTTGAAGGCATTGGAGGAGTACGAGGGGTATCTCCCTTGGCGTCTACCGGCGAGACATGGTGGAGGTGCAGGGTAGGTCGACAAAGGCCTTCCTCTACTCCCGCTGACAGGTACAGCCCACCTTCGGGGTAATCCTTCTTATAGGGCAAGTAGCTATTTTCAGACGCTCCGGAGAAGTCCATGGAGTCTCAAGTTCCTATCAAGGTGGGTCTCGAAATCCATCAGCAGCTGGCAACCCACAAGCTCTTCTGTAACTGCGAGTCCAGCCTGGTAGACGATGTCAAGGAGGAGTTTGTGCGAAGGCTGAGGCCAACCCAGAGCGAACTCGGGGAGGTGGATAGGGCGGCCTTGGAGGAGGCCTCGAAGGGCCTCGTCTTTCGATACCAGGCCTCGGATACCAGCTGTCTGGTGGAGGCCGATGAGGAGCCGCCCCATGAGGCGAATCGTGAGGCCATCGAGACAGTTCTCAAGGTTGCCCTCATGTTGGGGGCCGAGCCCGTCAACGAGATCCACTTCATGAGGAAGATCGTGATCGACGGGTCCAACACGACGGGGTTCCAGAGGAGTGCGCTGGTCGCCCTCAACGGCTCCCTCGAGGTAAACGGGAAGCTCATCGGCATCCCCACCATATGTCTGGAGGAGGACGCCGCCAGGGTCATAGACAGAGGAGGCGACGAGGTCGTCTACCGCCTGGATCGGCTCGGAATCCCCCTCATCGAGGTTGCCACCACCCCCGACATAGAGTCGCCGGAGATGGCCCGGGAGGTCGCCCTGAAGATCGGACGTCTCCTGAGGGCCACCCGCAGGGTCCTTCGAGGCATAGGGACCATCAGGGAGGACCTCAACGTCTCCGTGGAGGGTGGGGCCCGCGTCGAGATCAAGGGCGTGCAGGACCTCAGGATGATATCCGCCTACGCGGCGGGGGAGGTGAAGAGGCAGCTCAAGCTTCTCGAAGCCAGGGATGTCCTCAGGAAGAGAGGCGTGCGGGCCCTCGAGGACGAGGCGAGGGAACTGAACGCCGTCCTCCAGGGAACGAAATCCCAGGTCCTCAGGGAGGGGCTCCGCCCCGGCTCTACCATCCTGGGCCTCAGACTGCAGGGCTTCGCTGGCCTCCTGGCAGACAGGCTGGGACCGGAGATGGCCGCCCATGCCGCCATAGCGGGCGCCGGGGGCATCCTGCATTCAGACGAACTGCCGGCCTACGGCATCACGCCGGATGAGGTGGAGGCGGTCAGGAAGGCCCTCCGATGCGAGCCAGAGGACGCCTTCGTGCTGGTCGCCAGCGAGGCGCCCATCGCCGGGGAGGCCATAGAGCGGGTGAGAGAGAGAGCCACGACCGCCTTGGAGGGGGTTCCGGAGGAGACGAGGGATGCCAAGCCCGACGGTTCCACCGTTTACAGCAGGCCCCTTCCCGGAAGCGCGAGGATGTATCCTGAGACGGATGTGCCCCCCATCCGCGTCTCCCGCGGTTGGCTAAGAGAACTGTCGAAGGACCTACCCGAGACCCCTGAGGCGAAGGTGGAGAGGCTGGAGCGGGAGTTCAACGTCCACAGACAGCAGGTGCAGCAGCTGGTGGACGATGGGTATGACGACCTCTTCGAGGAGCTATCGAGGAAGTATGGCAACCCCGCTGTCGTGGCCAGGACCTTCCTGAACCACCTGCCGGAGCTGAAGGCCGAAGGTGTGGACGTGGAGGGCATTTCGGATGCCCTCTTCGAGGAGCTCTTCGCGGCCCTGGCGGCCGGCGGATTCGCAAAGGAGGCCGTTCCGACTGTTCTGAAGGAAGCGATCCGGCGAGGCATCTCCGTGGAGGAGGCTTTGGAGCAGCTGGGTATCAAGAAGCTGACGAGGGAGGGGCTTGAGAGGGAGGTCGACACCATCCTGGAGGAGCACCTGGACATCCTCAGGAAGAGGGGTGAGGAGGCTATGAAGCCCCTCATGGGAGTCGCCATGGAGAGGCTCCGGGGCAGGGCGGAGGGCAAGCTCGTCAATGAGGTCCTGAGGGCGAGACTGAAGGCCCGTCTCCAGGATCTCTAGAAGACGCCGCGGTACATCCCGCCGTCAAGCTGGATGAAGCTTCCCGTGAGGTAGGAGGCCCTCTCGGAGGCCAGGAACGCCACCAGCTCCCCCATCTCCTTTGGCTCACCGAGACGTCCCATGGGGATGGCCTTGACGATGCCCGCCTGGACATCCTCGGCCGTCGTCCCCTCCTTCTTGGCCTTAGCCTCGAAGAGTTCCTTCAGGCGGTCGGTCGCGATGAAACCAGGACCAGTGATGTTGACGGTGATGTCGTAGGGAGCCAGATCCTTGGCAAGGCTCTTGGCGAGTCCTACCACCGCCAGGCGTATGGCGTTGGACAGCACGAGGTTGTCGATGGGTTGCTTGACGCTCAGGGAGGTCATCACTATGATCCTGCCCCACCTCTTCTCCTTCATGTGGGGAAGGCACTCGCGGATGAGGCGCGCGGCGCTCATGAAGGTGAGATCGTAGGTCGCATACCACTCCTCGTCCCCCACGTCCTCGAAGTTCCCTGGAGGCGGGCCCCCAGCATTGGTCACCAGCACGTCCACGCCGCCGTAGGCCTCCACCACCCGGCGGACGAAGGCCCTGACGTCCTCGGACTTGGTCACATCCGCCAGCACGGGCAGGACATCGTTCCCGGTCTCCCGGGATATCTCTGAAGCCGCCGTCTTCACCCTCCCCTCGTCCCGGGAGCAGATGGCAACCCTCGCCCCCTCCCGGGAGAGCTCCAACGCGATCGCCCTTCCAAGGCCCAGACTGGCAGCCGCGACGACCGCCACCTTTCCTTGAAGTCCCAGGTCCATTTTCCTCCCCGGGCGTCATAGGGTACCCTCATAAAGAAACTTGCGTGCCACGCCCATGTGCCCGGACAATCAGGGAGAACCTGCCCCGTGACCGGTCCTGGAGCAGACCTTGCCAATAGTTTCACAGACCTCCCCATTCACCTTAAATAGCTCCCTCCTTGTAACCGGCGCTAGAGGCACGAAAGAACAGGCCTCTAGGAGCGTGATAGACTGAGGGAGCAGATTGCGCCCCATGTCAGGGACATAACCAGGGCGCTGGAAGGAAAGGTTAGTGAGGAAGTTGTTGAGCGAGAGCTGGAGAACTATCTGACGGTCTACAGGGTCTCCTTGGAGACAGCGAAGAGGAGCATCGTGAAGAAGTACGGCGGGAGTCCTGCCCGCCTGGGCATCGGCGTCATGAAGCCCGTCAAGGACCTGCTGCCCAACGAGCCGAGCGTGAACCTCGTTTGCAAGGTGATCAACCTGAACTCCCGGGAACTGGAGCGGGAGGGAAGCAGCAAGGAGATCTACTACGGTATCCTGGCGGACGACACCGGCACGGTACCCTTCACCGCCTGGGAGGTCCGCGGCCTCGACATCCAGGAGGGCGATGTCGTCCGGGTGCAGAACGCCTACACCAAGGAGTTCAGAGGACAGGTGCAGGTCAACTTCGGGAGCAGGACGACGGTGACCAAGGACGAGGGGAGCCTGCTGGAGGTCTCCGCCGTGGAGAAGTCGGCACCCACTCCCTGCAAGCTGGGAGAGGTGCGGGAAGGCATGGGAAACCTTTCCATCACCGCTCGGATTCTCAGCGTCGAGAGGCGGGAGGTGGAGGTCAGCGGCCAGGCGAAGGTCGTCTTCTCCGGCCTGCTGGCGGACGAGACCGGAAAGGTCCAGTTCTCCTCCTGGCACGACTTCGGGCTGAAGGAGGGGGACGTCATCAGGATCGAGGGCGGTTACGTCTCCTCCTGGCGCGGGCTGCCCCAGTTCAGCTTCGATGAGAGGGCCCACGTGGAGAAGGTGAAGGAGACTTCCCTGCCTCCCCTGGACGAGCTGGGCCGATCTCGAAGGCTCTGGATAGAAGAGCTCATTCAGCGAGGCGGCGGGATAGATGTCCTCGTTCGCGGGATAGTGGTCGAGATCAAGGAAGGGAGCGGCCTCATCCATCGATGCCCCCAGTGTCGCAGGGTGGTCCGCAAGGGCACCTGCCGGGTCCACGGAGACGTGCAGGGTGAGCCAGACCTGAGGACCAAGGCGGTCATCGACGACGGAAGCGGCGCCCTCACGGCCATCCTGAACAGGGAGTTGACGGAGGCCCTGCTCAAGAAGGACCTGGAGGCCTCCATCTCCGAGGCGAAGGAGGCTATGGACCAGGAGGTCATCAGGGACCATCTGGCGGACCTCCTCATCGCTCAACCCGTGGAGGTTCGTGGGAACGTGACGAGCGACGACTACGGGCTGATGATGATAGCCCGCTCGACCCGGGTCCTGCAGGTGGACATCCAGCAGGAGGCCAGTGCCCTGCTGGAGCAACTGGGAGTCTGATGCCATGATTCGGGAGGTCGCCTGGAGGATCTTCGCCGGGGAGTACACGGACTCGAACCTGGAGCACAGCTCTGGTGGGGAGAGGGCCCCCAGCTACGTCATCACCCCTTTGGGTGCCAAAGTCAACCGACTCTTCCTCGTCGGCGTCATCACCGATGTGGAGGACGTGGGGAGCGAGGGGCAGCCCATGTGGAGGGCCCGTCTCTCCGATCCTACAGGGGTCTTCCACATCTACGCTGGTCAGTATCAGCCGGAGGCCTCGGCCGCCCTGTCACGACTCAGCCCCCCGGCCTTCTGCGCCATCATGGGGAAGGCCAGGACCTACTCCCCCGATGAGGGAGTCATATACACCTCCGTGAGGCCGGAGATGGTCAAGCTGGTGGACGCCCCTCTGAGGGACTACTGGATCCTCGAGTGTGCCAGGGAGATGAGGAAGAGGATAGAGGGCGTGGTGGAGGCGCAGCGGATGAACCCTGCTACGCCGGACGGCCTCGTCGCCCTGGGGTACAGGAAGAACCTGGCGGAGGGCATCGTCCTATCCTTACAGCACTACGGGAAGGTGGACCTAGACAGGTACAGGGCGATGCTCGCCGACGCCGTCCAGTACCTCCTTCCTGAGTACCAGGAGAAGGTGGAGGTTTCCGAGGAAGCTGAGGAAAACGAGGAGGAGCAGCTGGTCCTCGACATCGTCTCCTCCCTAGACAGGAACGGCAAGGGGGCCTCCTGGGATGAGATCGTGGAGGCGGCTAAGAAGAAGGGGCTGAGCAAGGAGGGGCTGGAGGAAATGACGAACCAGCTCCTCGACAAGGGCCTCCTATATGAACCGATCCTGGGAAAGATCAGGCGCATCTGACCGGCTGGCCTGGACCGCAGGACAGTGGCCTCTCTCCTGGAAGGCTCCTCCCGTCTACAGAAAGAAGGAGCCGGCCTGCACACATTCGACGCGCGATTCACGGTGGACGAGTTCTGTGCCCACCACCACGAGCGTATTAGGCAACCTCCTCTCCTGAGCCTGAGAGTAACTTCTTTATTCCCCGCTTGAATTGTACAGCGTGAGTTCCGCCAACAGCCTCTCCCGAGTCTGGGAAGACCCTCAAGCCGTACCGCGGATCTTGCAGGACATCGAGGTCGGCCCCGACGGCTCCACCCAGATCTTCCTCCGACCTCTGGAGGGTTGCTACAGCCGAGCTCCTACCCTCCAGGAAGCCCTCCAGAAGGCCCCTTCCAAGGTGAGAGGGTACCTCACTTGGCTCCAAGAGCATGGAGAGGACGTGTCCAGGGACTGGTGGGACGCCCCCATCGAGGAGTGTGAGGTCGTCCGGGGTGACTGGCCCGTGAATCTAGGGGACAGCGTGGCCCTCTTCGAGTGTGACAGAGGGCCCATGGCGGAGGAGGAGATCCAGCGGAACCTGAGGTGGATGACCTATTCCTGGAAGGACTTTCTCGAACTGCTTGGACACGTTCCTGAGGATGCATGGGACTGGAAGCCCCCCGGACAACGCAGGAGCATCCGACGCATCGTTCACCACGTCGCCCTCGTAATGGTCTGGTATGTGATGAAGCTACGGCGAAAGGGGGTAGACCCGCCATTCCATTGGCCCCGCGGGTTGTCCATGTGGAGGGCGGCCCGGGAGGTCGAGAAGGGAGACTTGTCCCCCAATCGGCTGACGGAGCTGAGGGAGGCATGCGCTCACAGGCTACGAAACCTCCGCCCCCAGGAGATGGAGGGCCGCGTGACGTACCATCGACCCGGGGGATGGACAAAGCGGACTGAGCCCGAGGCCTGGACCGCAAGGAAAGTCTTTCGTCGTTTCCTCTGGCATGAGAGGCTCCACATGAGGACCATGGTGAAAATGCTCGCGGCCTATGGCAAGGGTCACGCGTGACGGTGCTCCATCCCTTCGCCGCCGAAAACCGCAATACCTTTATCACCTGACCCTTTACGACCCACCATGAAGCTCCTCCGGAAGGGAAAGGTCAAGGAGGTCTACGAGGTCAGCGACGAAGAGCTGGAATTCCTCTTCACCGATAACATCTCGGTCTTCGATAAGATCATACCCTCCCAGATTCCCCACAAGGGGGAAACCCTCTGCAGGACCAGCGCCTTCTGGTTCCAGATCGCGTCGACCATGGGGATCAACAACCACCTTCTGGAGGTGCTGGACGGAAACAGGATGCGGGTGAAGCGGGTCCGGGTCATTCGCGACTACTCGCAGATCACGCCCGAGACGAGAGGCTATCTCATACCGATGGAGTGGGTGGCCAGATACTATGTGGCCGGATCCCTCTACGACCGCTTGAGAGCGGGGAATCTGGATCCGAAGGACCTGGGTTTCACCTCGGGGCACCGGGTGGAGTATGGGGAGAGGCTCCCGGAGCCCTACCTAGAGGTCACCACCAAACTGGAGAAAGTGGACCGGTTGCTGACCAGGGACGAGGCCCTTGAGATATCTGGACTCACCCCTGGGGATTTCGATGCCATCTGGGAGGTGGTCCTCAGCCTGGACAGGAGGATGGATGAGGAGGTCCGAAAGAGGAACCTGATCCACGTGGACGGCAAGAAGGAGTTCGCCATGGATGAGGAGAGGTCCATCATGGTGGTGGACACCTTCGGCACGGCCGATGAGGACAGGTTCTGGGATGGGGATCAGTATCAGATGGGCAGGTTCGTGGAACTCAGCAAGGAGTTCGTCCGACAGCACTACAGGAACGAGGGCTACTTCGACCTGCTTTACGAGGCCCGCGATCTCGGGAAGCCTGAGCCCGATATCCCTGCCCTGCCCGAGGAGATGGTCAGAAAGGTGAGCGACCTCTACGTGAGCCTCTACGAGAGGATCACCGGTCTAGAGTTCTGATCTTCAAGGTCTCGTATGTTGGTCTGTTCCCCGGGCTCTGGGGGCGGGTTCCCTGGTCAGCCGTCAGGAGGTTGTCCAGGCAGGGAGCCGTGGGCGGGCTGCCGCATGTCTATCGGCCGCGGAAACGTGCTGATTGGGTTATTAATACTATGAGCTATTACTATCCAAGGGAGGACAGCGGATGGAAATGCTGGCCTACGTGAATGGCGAGTTTTTACCCGAAAGTGATGCCAAGATTTCCGTCTTCGACCATGGGCTTCTCTACGGCGATGGCGTCTTCGAGGGCATCAGGGTCTACAGCGGCCGGGTCTTCAAACTGGATCGACACCTGGAGAGGCTCTTCAACTCCGCCAAGGCCATAGACCTCGCCATACCCCATACCAAGCAGGAGATGAAGGAGCTGATCCTGGAGCTCTGTCGAAGGAACGGCATCGAGGACGGGTACATCCGACCCATCGTGAGTAGAGGGATCGGCGACCTGGGCCTCGACCCTAGGAGATGCTCCAAGGGGCCCACCGTCGCCATCATCGCTAGGCCCTTCGATCCCCTCTACGGGGATAAGTATGAAAAGGGACTGAAGCTGATAACCGCCTCCCATCGAAGGGTGCCTCCCCAGTGCGTGAGCCCCAACATCAAGTCCCTGAACTACCTGAACAACATCCTCTCCAAGATCGAGGCCAACCGGCAGGGAGCGGACGAGGCCCTCATGCTGGACCTGAACGGCTTCGTCAGCGAGGCCACGGCGGACAACTTCTTCATCGTCAAGGACGGGACAGTGGTGACGTCGCCCAAGGTGACGAACCTACAGGGCATCACCCGCGAGACGGTTCTTGAGATCGCACGGGAGATGGGACTGGAGACCCGGGAGGAGTTCTTCACCCTCTTCGATGTGTACGGGGCGGATGAGGCCTTCATCACGGGTACCGCCGCCGAGATCGGTCCGGTCGTGCAGGTGGACGAGCGGGTCATCGGCGACGGGAAGCCGGGAAAGACTACGAAAGCCATCATGGGCCGGTTCCACGAGCTGGTGAGGAGATCGGGGACGCCCACATACGAGAAGAAGGTTTAAGGCGGCCTCCTAGATAGGCGGCTGGGAGGGACCTTGAAGTTCTACGAATACAAGGCCAAGGAGCTCTTCCAGAGGTACGGCATTCCCGTTCCCCAGGGCCAAGTGGTGGCATCATTGGAGGAGGTGACCTCTCCTCCCCTCCCCGTAGCGGTCAAGGCCCAGGTCCTCGTGGGCGGTAGGATGAAGGCGGGCGGGGTGAAGTTCGCCGAGACCCTGGAGGAGGCGCGCGAGGCGGTGTCCCAGATCCTCGCTATGAGCATAGGCGGCTTCGAGGTCAGACAGGTCCTCCTGGAGGAGAGGCTGGATATCGAGAAGGAGCTGTATCTGAGTATCACCTTGGACAGGGGTACGAGGGCACCTCTCGTCATGGCGTCACCGGAGGGTGGCATCGACATCGAGGAGGTGGCGGAGGAAAAGATCTTCAGGTCCCACATCCCGCCCCTGGTGGGGATGCAGCCCTACGTCCTTCGAGGGCTGAAGAGGGCCATGGGCCTTCCGGAGGATCTGGGGAACTCCCTGGCTGAGGTGGCGGAAGGATTGTTCCGCCTCTTCAAGGGCGAGGACGCGGAGCTGGCAGAGATAAACCCCCTGGTGGTCACCCGGGACGGCAGGTTGGTGGCGGGGGATGCGAAGCTGATTCTGGAGGACAATGCCCTCTACCGGCATCAGGAGTACATGGGGATGGAGCAGGACCTGACGCCCCTGGAGAGAGAAGCGAGGGAGAAGGGCATCGCCTTCATCGAACTGGGAGGGGACATCGGCGTCATAGCCAACGGCGCCGGCCTCACCATGGCCACCATGGATGTCCTCCATCTCCAGGGCGGGAAGCCGGGGGTCTTCCTCGACCTCGGTGGCACCGACGACCCGGAGACGGTGAAGGAGGCCTTCCTCCTCATGATGAAGGCCAAGCCAAGGGTCATCCTCCTGAACATATTCGGCGGGATAACGAAGTGCGACACGGTGGCCCTCGGCGTCAGAGAGGCCTCGGAACTCGCAGGGAGGAGGATACCCATCGTGGCCCGCATCAGGGGTGTCAACGAGGAGAGGGCCCGGGACATCTTGAAGGAGGCCGGCATGACGGCTGAGCTGGATATGGAGAAGGCCGCCAGGGCCGCGGTCCAGCGGTCGGGGGACTGAGATGCCTGTCCTCCTAGATGAGACATCGAGGGTGGTCGTCCAGGGCATCACGGGGCATCAGGGAAGGTTCCACACCAAAGCGTGCCTGGAGTACGGGACGAAGATAGTCGCTGGCGTCACCCCCGGACGGGGCGGCGACCAGGTCCATGGCGTCCCGGTATTCGACGGCGTCGATGAGGCGGTGGAGGCCAGTGGTGCCGACACCTCCTTCTTCCTGGTACCGGCTCCCTTCGCCAAGGACGCCGCCATAGAAGCCATCGAGGCAGGCATCCGCCTCCTAGTCCTCATAACGGAGAGGATCCCCTTCCACGACGCCCTGGACATCGTCTCCTACGCCAGGTTCCGAGGGACGACGGTGATAGGTCCCAACTGCCCCGGCATCATCTCCCCGGAAAGGTCCAAGGTGGGCATCATGCCGGGACACATATTCCGTCGGGGGAGGGCGGGCATCATCTCCCGCTCCGGCACCCTGACGTACGAGATCGTGAACGCCGTCACGGAGAGCGGGCAGGGCCAGAGCACCTGCATGGGCATCGGGGGCGACGCCATCATAGGCACCAACTTCGTCGAGGCCCTCGAGCTGTTCGAGGAGGACGAGGAGACGGAGAGGATCGTCCTGGTGGGGGAGATCGGCGGGACGGCGGAGGAGGACGCGGCGGAGTACATCAGGAGGAAGGTCACCAAGCCCGTCGTCGCCTACGTGGCGGGGCAGACGGCCCCACCTGGACGCAGGATGGGTCATGCGGGAGCCATCATAAGCCGGGGAAGGGGGACGGCCGAGAGCAAGATAGAGGCCTTCGAGGCCGCCGGCGTCCCCGTGGCCACCCTGCCCTCCGAAGTGCCCTCCCTGCTGAGCGCTTCCTAGCCAGCTGGTTTCGTGCTCGGTAAACCACTCGCCAACGATTATATAACAGGCGCCTCATCAAACGCGCATTGAAGAGGCTTGTCATTGCTGAAAAAGGCACTGCAGCGGGCAAGATAGCCGCGATCCTCTCCCGGGGCACCCACAAGAAGGAGACGATTGACAGGGTGCCCGTGTACCGCTTCTCCTCCGATGGCCACGAGTATGCCGTCATGGGATTGAGGGGCCACATCGTGGAATGGGACTACCCCAAGGAGCTCTCCTCCTGGGAGAAGGTGGACCCGCAGGAGCTCATCTGGGCCCAGCCTGTCAGGAGCACCACCCAGGGCAGGATCGTGAAGGCCCTGAAGGCCCTCTCCCGGGACGTGGAGGATGTCATCGTGGCCACCGACTACGACAGGGAGGGGGAGCTCATCGGCGTGGAGGCCCTGGACATCATCCGGGAGGTGAATCCAGGCGTCAAGGTCTTGCGGGCCAGGTTCAGCGCTTTGACCCCAGCAGAGGTGAATGCAGCCTTCTCTCAGCTCAAGGAGGTCGACTACTCCTTGGCGCGCTCCGCCGAGTCCAGACAGCTGATAGACCTGGCCTGGGGGGCCACCCTCACCCGCCTCATCTCCACCTCCGCCAACCAGGTGGGCAACAACTACCTGAGCATCGGGAGGGTTCAGAGCCCGACCCTTGCCCTCATAGTGGAGCGGGAGGAGAGGGTGGAGTCCTTCGTGCCCAAGCCCTTCTGGACCCTGAAGGCGGCCTTTCGGAAAGGGGTTACCTTCACCGGCGAGCACGAGAGGGGGAGGTTCTGGGAGCGGGAGGAGGCCGAGGGCATCCTGCAGAAGATATCGGGAGCCGAGGAGGCCATCGTCCTCCACTACGATGCCGGGGAGAAGCGGGAGAGGCCGCCGGCGCCCTTCAACACCACATCCTTCCTCACGGAGGCAACGAAGCTGGGGCTCTCCGCCTACAGAGCCATGAGCGTCGCAGAGGACCTCTACAACCGCGGCTTCATCAGCTACCCCAGGACGGACAACACCGTCTATCCCCAGAGCCTGCCGTTGAAGGAAGTGCTGAGAAAGCTCACTGCCTCCGGCCTCGGGAAGGAGGCGGGGGAGGTGTTGTCCCAGAAGCGGATCAGGCCATCCCGCGGCAAGAAGGAGACGACAGACCATCCGCCGATCCATCCCGTGGAGGCAGCCTCGAGGGCTCAGCTTAAGGGAAATCGCTGGAAGGTCTACGAACTGGTAGTCCGAAGGTTCCTCGCTACGCTGGCCCCCGATAGCCGGGTCCTGGTATCGAAGGCCGCCCTCAGCGTCCAGGACGAGGAGTTCCTCAGCGAGGGATCCAAGGTCATCCATCCCGGCTGGAGGCGGTACTATCCCTACGCCTCTCTCAAGGAGGTGGAGCTGCCTCCCCTCGTGGAGGGTGAGAGCGTGCAGGTGCTGGGGGTGGAGATGCAGGAGGGGGAGACGAAGCCGCCGCCCCGATACACCCAGGGAACCCTCATCCAGGAGATGGAGAGGAAGGGTCTCGGGACGAAGGCCACCCGCCACGAGATCGTCCAGAAGCTGTACGATAGGAACTACATCCAGGGAAGCTCCATCAAGCCCACCCTTGCCGCCAAGGCCCTGGTGACGGCCCTCAAGAATCATGCCGGGAGGATAACGGAGCCGGAGATGACCTCCCATCTGGAGGAGGACATGGTCCTCATAGCCCGGGGAGAGAAGGATCTGGAGGATGTAGTCCGGGGGTCGAGGGAGATACTGAAGGACTCCGTGTCGACCATTCAAGAGCATAAGGAGGAGATCGGGCAGCGGATCAAGCAGGCCCTCAGGGAGCAGCGGGTCCTGGGTCCCTGCGTGGAGTGCGGCTCCCGACTGGTCATCAGGCACCCCAGGGGGCGTCACCCCTTCGTGGGCTGCGAGAACTACCCGGAGTGCAGGGTGACCTTCAGCCTGCCCAGGGGCGGGAGCGTGGAGCCCGCAGGGGAGGTCTGCGAGGTCTGCAGCGTGCCCATGGTGAGAGTGATGATGGGCCGGAAGTCCGAGGCCCGATGCATCAACAGCCGGTGCTCGGTCTTCCTGGAGAAGAACCGGCTGGGGACCTGCCCCTCCTGCGGCGGTGACCTCCTGGTTCGCTACTCCAGGAACAGCAAGAGGTTCGCGGGCTGTTCCAGCTATCCGAAGTGCAACGTGACGTACCCGCTGCCTCAGAGGGGCCTCATCCAGCCCCTTGGCAAATCATGCGAGTCCTGTGGTTCGCCCGTTGTGAGGGTGGTGTCCGGCAGAAGGCCCTGGACCACCTGCATAAACCTCGAATGTCCGAGCAAGCAGCGGAGGTCGCAGGCCGGTAGGCCTCAGACCGTGAAGGGCTCGTAGTCCACCAGGACCTTTCGCAGGTTCTCCAACGCGATATTGTGGCCTGTCAAGACGAGGACTACCTTCTTTCCTTGCCAGCGATCCCTGTACCTGAACGCGGCGGCGAGGGGGGCCGCTGCCGCCCCCTCCGCCACCAGGTGGGCCTCGGACATGTAGGTGACTATCCCCCTCTTCAACTCCTCATCGGACACCAGGAGGAAGTCGTCCAGGAGGTCCCACAGGACCTCCATGGTGAGTTGGAAGGGTACCCTCGTCTGAAGCCCCTCCGCGAAGGTGTCGGAGCTGGGCATCTCGATCATCCGCCTCTCCTTCCAGGACATGTAGAGGGCTGGAGCCATCTCGGACTGCACCCCGATGACCTCGATGGAGGGGTTCAGCCCCTTGACGACGGTGCAGTAGGCTGAGGCACCACTGCCGCCGCCCACGGGCACGAGGAAGGCGTCCACGTTCGGTTCCTCCTCCAGAACCTCCAGGGCCGCGGTGCCCACGCCAGCGATCAGGAGGGGTTCGTTGGCGGAGTGAACGTACCTGTACCCCTTTTCCTCAGCCTCCCTCTCCACCCACTCCCTGGCCTCATCGTAGTCCTTCCCGTGGATGACCACGTTGGCTCCGAGGGCCTCCATGGACCTCACCTTGAAGACGTTGGCTCCCTCCGGTGCACCTATGGTGGCCTTGACGCCCAAGAGGCTGGAGGCATGGGCCAGGGACTGGCCGTGGTTCCCCGTCGAGGCGGCGATGACGCCTGCCTCCCTCTCCT
Source organism: Thermoplasmata archaeon (assembly GCA_046758325.1). Taxonomy (GTDB): domain Archaea; phylum Thermoplasmatota; class Thermoplasmata; order RBG-16-68-12; family JAJISG01; genus JAJISG01. Next base: position 149,619 of record JBHHZZ010000001.1, read on the forward strand.
CCGCGGACAGCTGCGAGACCAGGTTGAGGCCGCCCCTAACTTTGAAGGAGCCCGTTGGCAGCAGGCTTTCGACCTTGATTAGCGTCTCGAATCCCAGGAGGCTGGAGAGTTGCGGGGACCGCAGGAGGGGAGAGGGATGAAGGTAGCTCCTGAGAAACTCTCGGGCCCTGCGCACGTTCTCGAGGGTGGGAGGTTGCATGGAGGTCAGAGCATGATGGACTTAATCTCTTTGACGCCCTTGCTCCCCATCATGTGGTTTATCAGATCGTTCACTCTCTCGGCCTTGCCCCTGACTATCAGAAGCTCCAGGCAGTTCCGAGGATCTACCAGGTGGACGTGCATGACGGTGTTGACCACGTCGCTGTACTCGTGCTCTACACGGTGGAGGAGGTCCGAGGCCCCCCTTTCGTGGAGGTCGAAAAGGGTCATGAGGGCTCCAAACCTCTCCCCCTTTCCCAGCAGTAGCGTCTCGTGCTCTTGCAGCAGTGACTTCACCGCGTCTCTGATCACCTCCGAGCGGTTGGAATAGGATGTGGAACGGACGAAGGTGTCGAGGTCCCTGAGAAGGTTCTCCGGGACGGAGATTCCCGTTCTGACGACCTTGGACTGGGAGACCATCAAATCATCAAGGTAATACCCCTTTAAAAAGAGTTACCAGAATCGTGTTACGATTTGGGGCTGGGTATTACGTCGTTATACGCATTAGGATGCACCTATCCGAGAGATACGCCTTGCACCCGGAGGCGTCTTGGCGAGGTATCTGTTACTTCCGCCGAAACTCCCTCGCCTTCGGCCTGAGGTCGGTACTGCCGCATTTCCTGCAGTGGGTGGCCCTCATGGCGTTCCTGGCATAACACTTCATACAGATCTGCTTGAAGAGGAGGCGGGCCTCGGCCTCAGGGAAACGTGTCATAGGGGGATGGAGAGTGACAGGGTTCAAATACGTTGCGTAGAGCAGCTCCTATACCACAGTATATTTATACTTCAGAAATGTATAGTGACCCGTGATCGATCCGCGCGCCGCTGCGATCGTGGACAGACTGAGAAGCAAGGGCCCCTCCCGCTTCTCCTCCCTCTTGTACGTGGTGCAGAACGCCCGTACATTGAACTCCAAGCTGAAGATCATGATAGGCCTGGGATGGGTGGAGAAGTACGAAGGGTCCTACCGTCTCACGCCCCGCGGGGAGAGGGCGGCCGATCTTCTCAGGCAACTAGAGAGCCTCCTGGTCCGACCGCCGGCCGTCGACGTGGAACGCGTCCCCCACCCGTACTTCGGTCCAGTCCTGAAGGCTCTGGCGGAGAAGCTCCTGGAACGCTTCGGCGAGAACCTTCTGGGCATCCTCCTCTTCGGGTCCGTCGCAAGGGGGGACTGGACGAGGGACAGCGACATCGACCTGCTGGTCCTCTTCCGGGAGTATCCGGCGGGCCGGGAGGGGGTGGTCTCGGAACTCCTCTCCGTTCGAAAGGAAATCCGCAAGACGGGGGAGTATCAGCGGGCCTTCCGGGCCGGTTTCGTTCCGACGGTGGAGTTCTACCCTCTGTCCTTGGAGGACTCTTCCCGCTTCCGCCGCCTCTACCTAGAGGCCTTCACTGAAGGCATCGTGATCATGGATCGAGAGGGAGACCTTGCGGACCTCATCCGGCGGTTCCAGGAGCGCATGAAGGAAGCCGGGGCGAAGCGGGTCGAGACTCCCGGCCGGGGCCACTACTGGATCCTGGAAGAGCGGAGCGTCCTGGAGGGATCCCTGTGAGAATCCCCAGGGTGCCGAGACTGGCCCGGGAGCGTGCTGCACGGTGGCTACAGAGCGCCCAACGGGCCCTGGAGGACACGAGATGGGACGACGCCGTCTACTCTGCGCAGATGTGCTCCGAGCATGCTGCCAAGGCAGTGCTTCTGGCCCTTGGGATCGAGTTCCCCAAGCAGCACGACGTTTCGGAGGTCTTCGTGACGTTGACGGAGCACGACGAGATGCCACCAGAGCTTCGTACGGACATACCCCCAATGGCGGACATCCTGGCGGAACTGGCCGCCCAACGCGCGTTGGCTGGATACGGGTTCGAGACAGAAGTGGACGTCTCCTACTTCGAGAAGCTCGCGCCCAAAGCGGTTGAGAAAGGGAAGAGAGTCCTGAAGTTCGCCGACAGATTTCTGGAGCGTGACAGTGGGGCGTAGATTGGGCCCCCAGGCAACGCTTCGCGCAGACCCTCCTGAACAGTTAGAGGGCCTCGGCCTCGAGGAAGCGTGTCGTGCAGCGTACAGAATTCGAGGGGATCATTGAGGCTTGGCTGCTCCAATGACCTCCTCTCGCAGAGGTCAACACCTCCCAACGGCACCTGGAGCGCAGTGCCGCTGCCATCCCGCAGGGACGCCGGATGCGGACCCTCTGGCCTATGGCTGGAGAGTTCCCGCTGGTCCGGCCCGCCTGCCCCCTGGCTCCCGCGGTCTTCCCGTGCCGATCATACTGTCCCGGGTGACGAGGGCAGCCAGCTCCTCCTCGCTCATGCCCCGAGTACCGGCGGGACGTTGGGGGATGACGAAATACCGGAGGTCAGCAGTGCTGTCGTACACCCGGACCTCCACGTCGGGGCTGAGTTCCAGTCCGAATTCCCTCAGCACGCCGCGGGGGTCAGCCACTCCCCGCGAGCGATACTCGAGGCTCTTGTACCAAGTTGGTGGCCGGCCCAGGATGGCTCGGGGGTAGCAGGAGCAGAGGGTGCACACGACGAGATGATGCACGTCTTCCGTGTTCTCCAGGGCAGCAAACCGGACAACCCCTGTTTCAACGCCGAACTCTTCAAGCGCCGCCGAGGCGTCGGACAGGAGGCGCGCTTTGAACCCGGAATCCGTCCACGCCCTCGCCACCACCCTGGCCCCCAGGGCCGACGACTCAGAGTCGAGGCCCTCCAACGCCTCCTGCATGTCCTCCTGACTAAGGATGCCCTTCCCCCTCAATTGGGAGACCAGGGCCCACACGCGCCTTTGGAGATAGCCCTCAGGCACTGCTTCTCCGGCAGCCGTCGGAAGGTCTCGGTCTTCTCTGGACATGCTCCTCCCTCAGTCCGGGTCTAGCCAGTGCTCGTAGATATCCACACAGACCCCGTCCTTCCGCGATCCTCCGTACCCGGACCATACATCTCTCTGGTCGAAGCGGATGGTGTAGAGGACCTGCTTGGGAAGGCCGTCCTCCCCGTATGCCAGGGATTCCGGGTTGCGGAAGGCTCCCCGCACCGCGACCACGGTCCCTGAGAGGCCCTGGACATACGCGGGGGTACGATGGTGGCCAGGAGGGGGGTCATCCCTAACTCGGACCCGGTCTCCCGGCTGGAACTTCGCGTCTATGGCCTTCACCTCGGACTCCATACCAGCTTCCTCGGCGGACACTGGTCAGTCACCGGCCTCATCCATCCCCGCCTCCCGACGAATCTCCTCCCGAGTGAGGATGTCCTTCTCCACCAGCAGGTTCTCGATGGCAAGGAGCCAGCGGTGGTAGTAGCCCAGGCTCTCGTACTGTCCAGGCTCCAAGTCCTCTATGGCGCGGCGAAGTTCGTCGTCTCTCAGGATCTCGTGCTGCGCCAGGACCCAAAGCAGCGCGTTGGTCTCCTGCTCCCATGGTTCGAGGTCGTGATCGTGCGTATCTATGCGGCCCGCTTCGGGCCACCCGCCTCGGTCGTGCACACGCCGCGTCCCCTTCCCCCTCCTGTGAGGATATTGAGACCCCGCATATAACTTTCCCGGGCTCCAACGGGGCTCCCTCACTGTGGGTCTCTCTCTGGACGGCTAGCTCCAGCAGGTCTCGCTCGAGGACATCGGGGAGTTTGCGGCCACCGTGGTGGAAGAGCGGGAGAGGTTCCTGGGAAAGCGGGTCAACTACCCCTCCGACGAGATCTCAGGCAAGGAAGCCGCCGAGATACTTCCCCGCGTCACAGGGAGGGATATCCAGTACTTCCAGATACCCATCGAGCAGGTTCGGGAGAACAGCGAGGAATTCGCCCGCATGTATGAGTGGTTTGAACGCAGGGGCTACAGCGCGGACATAAAGGCCCTTCGACGCGGCTCCCCCCAGGGAGGGTTGGCACACCTTCGAGGAATGAGCGGAGGCTCAGGATTGGAGCGTCTTGGAGAACCCCTAGAAAGACGGCCGATCGTAAAGAAACACCCAGACGAGGTAGAGTACACTCGATCTCTGGCCCAGTAGCGGCTTTCTGCGGTGACCAGAAGGGGCTGTCGTGGGAAGCGGGCACCGGCGGAGGCCGTGAACAATGGGCTTAAGTCCCACCGTACCTTCGTCTCTTGGGGATTCTCCTGCCTCTAGCCCTCCTCCTGGATGTCGACGGGACGCTCTTCGACACGTTGGACACCATACTTTCCACGATGAACGCCGCGCTGGATGAATTGGGGGAACCGCCCCTCAAGCTCGAGGAACTCAGACCCCTCATCGGCATGCCGGTTCGTAGGCAGATGGCCATTCTGCGGGGGATGGAAGGGCCCATCGTAAACGAAATTACGGAGCGCTACTACCGCCACTTCGTTGAGCATGCGGCTAGGGGACTCGGGCTTTATCCGGGTGTGAAGGAGACCCTGGCGGCCCTTTCTGACCGCCCCATCGGGACGATAACCACGAGGAGACGGGAGGTGGCGCGAATCATGCTTCGAGCAGTCGGAATCAACGGGTACTTCGAGGCTATTGTCGGCGGCGACGAAGTCTCCCTGCCGAAACCCAACCCTGACCTGGTTTTCCACGCGGCCAGAGCCATCGAGGTGCCCCCGGAGCGGTGTGTAGTGGTGGGCGATGCCGCCGTAGACATCCTCGCGGGAAAGGCGGCAGGGGCCTGGGCCGTAGCTGCTATCTACGGGTACGGGAAGATTGCATCCCTTCAAGAAGCCGGCCCTCACGCGGAGATATCGGAGTTCTCGGAACTTGCCAGGGTCCTCGAAGGCTTAGAGGCCGGGGTCGGAGAGTCGTGATTGGTGCACCGCTACTTTCTCATACCGCCGAATCGGCAGGAGAGAAGATGTGTGTGGAAGGAGGCGTGGCACTTCATGCGTAGTGTCACAACCGCGGAGTCCTGAGCCGAGACGACCATGGTCCTCTGGGTCGATCCCTTGTTAGACTTGAGTAATCGCGGATAGACTCGTCAGAACTCCTACCGACTATGTGGCCGTTGCCTCGAAGCTGTGCGCGTCGAGCGCAGTAGACAGTTATTTGTACGTGTTAAGCGTACTTAACATCGTGACCGAATGGAGGACCCTCCGAAAGAGCCTCGGCCTTACCCAATCCGAGGTAGCCCATCGGGTCGGCATCAGCCGTACAGCCCTCAGCCACATTGAGACAGGAAAGTCGACGGCTTCGCCCGAGACTCAGGAGGCACTCCGCCGAGCCTTGGACCCCTTCGAGGACCTCCAGCGCTTCGTCTTTCAGGGAGGTCCGCTGGGGGCTGCCGAGAAACTCAAAACTATCGCCCACAGACGGTCCCTCCCTTACGCTCTGACCCTGGACGTTGCGACCTGGCTTCTCACGCGATACCAGACCCCATCGGCGGCCTGGGCTTACGTGCGACCATTGGAGGAGTGGGTGAAGGAGGTGGCGCGGGAGGGGGCGACCAAGGCGCCTCTGCGGGAAAGAGCCAATCTCGTCCTCCTCCGAGCTCCTGAGGAGGTTCTCCTGGATCGCCCAGAGGTCAGCGGCTTCCTGTTGGCGCCCCTGAGACGAGTCGTGGAAGACGGCACCCGCCTGGGGGGCCGACACGCCCTCGATGCCGCAAGGCTGTACTTGGAATTCCGGGAGGCTCGACGGCCGGGGCTTCGCCTAGACCCTGACGCCGTGGTCAAGGCCTGGGAGGATGCGGGGCCGTGGACGTAGAGGGTGTCGTCCGGAGCATCGCAGAGGCCCTAGGAGATCGTGCCCTCTTCATCGGTGGGGTGGCGGTGGAAGCCTACGTGGCCTACCGCCGGACTCATGACGTCGATGTAATCGTCAGGGCGGCGGACTTCCATCGCCTCCGGGACCTCTTGGAGGGTCAGGGCTTCCGCTATCGGGAGTCGCCTCACCTAGGGAAGCACATCTTCAAGGCCGCGGAACGGGGTGAGGTGGACGCCTACACCGACAAGGTGGGAGACACCCGGGTCACCGACCTCCTCTTCGGTCGGGGAAAGCGCCTTCGATACGCTGGAAGGAGGGTCCTCGTGGCGGGCCTCGAGGATCTCCTAGCTCTAAAGCTTGCCGCCGGCCGGGAGATGGACTTGGCGGACGTCGCAGTACTGCTGTGGGAGAGGGGGGACGAGGTTGACCATGACCTCGTGGAGAGCCTGGCCG
>JBHHZZ010000002.1:0-98561 GCA_046758325.1 Thermoplasmata archaeon
CTAGTTGCTCTTGCAACCTTCTCATAGTTTGTGCCAGAAAGTACTAGTTCTCTTGCCGTACAATCACCTCCGTGGATGTGGATAGATGAAGAAGAAATGGATAGTCTGGGGAGCGCTTTTTCTGACTGCGGCGATGGCTCTATCCCTTGGAACACCAATCGCGGCAACTCCTGTAGTAACAGAATGGAGCGAAAAGACCAGAGGCGCTACGACTGTCAAGTGGACCTCAAGCTTCCATGACCTAGACTACACCCTGCGCGATACCATCTTACTAAGAGTGGAATGGGATATCACGGCGGGCCTGGTGCAATTCGAGAGTTTCGGCCTGAAGGGGAAGGGTTTCACCCCATCCTCCAAGAAGGATCCAGCGAGTGGAAGCTGGGGAATAGCTGACCAAGGTGTTTCGTGGGTCGAAATCGATGTAACCTTCGACGGACTGCACAGGTCGGAGGAGGAGCTAGTAGACATTGGCAACGCACACTTCAAGCTCTGGCTGATGGTGGACGAGGACGGCGACGGGGTTCTTGAAACCCTGGCCGGCTTTGGCGTGAACCTGCATGTGGAGGACCCATGGTAGCACTCGCGGCAGAGGCCGAACGTCCTCCATTCCCCTTTTTTTGGCTCTGACCTTCATACCATCTTAAGGTAAGCAGTCCCCCGAAAACTATTCTAGGGACAGGACAGATGAAGAGCGGGGGAAACGAGGTGACTCACATGAGCAATATATTGGAGACGGTCCTGCCTGTGGGCATAGCAGTGCTCTCCCTGATCCCTCTGTATATCCTCGGTATGACCTACCGCCGGGTTAAGAGCCGACGAATTCTTCTCGCTGCCTTAGCCTTTGCCTTCTTCGCCGTTAAGGGCTTTCTTTTGTTTGCGGTGTCATTTTTGGACACACTAAGTGATACACTGTTCGAACTCATCGAGTTCGGAGCTGATCTGATCATTGTCTCCCTCTTCGCGGCGTCCTTTCTCGTGGCGTCCGCTAGGCCGGGGATAGACAATGACGGAGATTGAGACACGGGATCGAATCTATCGATACGTTACTCGGCATCCTGGAACTCACCTAAGGCAGATCCAGAGGGAATTGAACATATCCCTCGGTACCCTACGGCACCACCTCGCAAGCTTGGAAGACGAGGGACTACTCGAATCCCGGAAGGAACGGCGTTTCCGGAGGTTCTTCGCGTCGGGAAAGGTGGATGCACGCCTCAAGCCATACCTAGGTCCCTTGAGGCAAGACCGCCTACGACGGGTTGTCCTATGCCTGCTTACCGGCGGCCCCATGCGGTATACGGACCTGCTTCAGGACCTGATGATACCAGAATCGACACTGGCTCTTTACCTCCGAATCCTGATGGATGCACGCATAATCAAGCGTCGGAAGCAGGGGGCTGACTCGGTTTACGAGGTCCGCAACGAGGACGCAATCCGGGATGTTCTTCGTATCCTTCGCAGAGCGGTCCTCGACGAGCTTGCTGACCGTGCCTTGGAAATCTTCGAGGAGAGCTCACGGCGTTAGGGCTCGGCACAGCGTCTACCGCTTTTCCACGCCTCGCGAAGGCGGTCAGTTACCACCAAATCCTTAATCGCCTCCTCCGTCTTCCCCAGTGAGTGAAGTACGTCGAGAAGCCACCGGAGGAGGAACTCCACCAGCTGCTCCAGAAGTACGGCAGGGTCAAGCGGAGAATTGTTGACTGGGACCTGAGGAAACTCGATCAGAAGAGAGACTACCCTCCCTGCTTCGGCGAGGTGGTCCTGCTAATCTTTGACGAGGAAAACCGCATCGCGTTGGTGAGAAAACGGGGTTCTCCCCGAGACATCTTCACCTTCCCTCAAGGCAGGATAGATGCGGGAGAAGGGGTGGAGAAAGCCGCTGCTAGGGAGGCCAAGGAGGAGACGGGGATGGACGTGAAGGTAGAAGCCCTGGCGGCCATGCATATTGTTAACATCTGCTTCAAGAGCTGGGACCTGGAGCGTTGGCATTTCATCGTTGTGTGTCGAGCCCTCTCCGCCCCCGCTTCCCCGGAGGACAGAGAGGAGATAGCCGAAGTCAAATTTGCAGAACTCCCGCCTCAGATTCCCTCCGATTGGCCGCTTTCGGAGTGGTACTTCTGGGTCCTGAAGGACGCTGGCCTGCCTGCCTCCTTAGAGTCCTCGTAGGAAAGGCATCCTCGCAGACGAGGCCCACCTCGCGGCAGAGCCTCCTTATCCTGCGCAGGATTCCCTCGAAGTAGCCAGGGTCCTCCCATAGGGCCCTTCGGTGGACATATTCCAGGGCAGGATGGTCCTCGAGCGTCCGCCGGAGGTTCTCCCAGATGAGAGGTCTAACTCTGAGTCTGTCCACCACCACGACCTTCGTCCCGGTGGAGGCGATTAGCTGAACCAGTTCATCCACATGCGTCTCGGTGACACCTGGCAGTATGGGGCCCAGGAATGCCCAGGTGTCTATGCCTGACGACGCTACCCTTTCCAGGGCTGAGAGACGGGCCCTGGTGGGAGGTGCCCCTGGTTCAAACAGCCTACGTAGGTCGTCATCCAGGGTGCAGATGCTGAAGCCTACATCAGCGTGTCTGAAGCTGTCCAAGATGTCGAGATCCCTCAGGAGCAAGGGCGACTTCGTCTGGATGCTGATGGGGAAGTCGTATCTCACCAACTGCTCCAGGCAGAACCTCGTCAGCTTGTACCTCCCCTCCAGGGGCTGATAGGCGTCAGTAACAGTACCGATGCCAACGACTCCAGGTGGCCGGCTCTTGAGTTCCTTGGCAAGCACATAGGGTATGTTTCGGCGGGCTTCCACAAAAGAGCCCCATGACCTCGCTTCCCGCAGGACAGCAGGGCTGTAGCAGTACGCGCAGGCGAAGGCACACCCTCGATAGGGATTGAGGGCATAGTCTAGACCGGGCAGCCGGGAGGGACTGAGAGCGGTCCTACAATCGACCTCGCTAACCCGCATCATCCCTCCTCGTTGCCAGCGCTCTGGATATGGCCATTCGGGCCAAGGGAGTCATCTCATACCGATCCAGCTCCGATAGGGGAACCCAACGTGCCTTTTCCACGTCCGACCCAGGCTTCGGTCGACCCGATAGGTGTCGAGCAAGGAAGTCTATGACGGTGTAGTGATACCTTAGCCCACCCTCGTCCTCCACGATGTTGTCATAGACATCCACGACATGAAGGGGTTCCACCTCCACACCGCACTCCTCCCTGACTTCCCTGACGATGGCGTCCCGGGCCCGCTCGCCCAGTTCAATCGCACCCCCTGGAATACTCCAGCGGCCCATGTAGGGGTCGACCTTCCTCCTCACCAGCAGGACCCTGCCCTCATCGAAGATGATCGCTCCAACGGCGGCGATGGGCCTCTCAGGATAGGTCCGCTTCATCCTCCGACCCCCGGAAAGTCACTCAATCTCCTCTGAAGAAGCAGAGACCTAAGAATCCAACTCCTCTCCATCCACTGCCGTAGCGGTATCTCCAATCTCTGAGAGAGGTAGAGGAGGGTATCCTTGAGTTCTGAAAACTCTCTGTAGGGCTGGCTCATGGCCCGTCGCACGTTCTCCCTCACGTTCCACACGCCTACAGGCAGGACATACCCCGGGTGGGCCTCCCGGAGGACTAGGGCGCCCGCATGCCTCCCCTCCCTGCACAGGGCCTCCGCGATGGCTAGACGGGCTGCGTAGTAGCAGCCTCCCACTTCAGCATATGAAGACCGGTTCCGGTAGCCTTCCCAGTCCCCGAACATGACTATACTCCTTCCATTCAGGTTCCAGGTACTCCCAGGATACCAGGCCTCCACGAGCTCATAGCTCCAGTTCTGCGGAAACAGCAGAATGACGAAACGATTGTCAAGCTTCCAGGACTCGTATACCCTGAACTCGTTGATCAGAGGAAACCTCTTCACCTTCTTGACGAGGTGTCTACCGATCGTGTCATCTACGGCCGTTATGCTCCACCTCGTTGGCACGAACCTTCTGTTGTTCTCCATACCTAACGTTCCCGCGCTCAAGGCCCGCGAGATCTTCGATACCTCCACACCTTCTCTATACAGCCAGAGGATCGCCTCTTCGGCCTTCAAATCACCGTCAAGCCAAGCCCTTTCAAGACGATGGTGAGATTTGACGCCACAGGTGTCCATTCGAAGCAGCGGTGCCGACGGTCCATAGGGTTGCGCATCATCGTCTAGAACAAGATTTCCTCGAGGCCTCCGGGAGAACTCTACCTCCACATCGGAGGGCAGGGCCGCAACGGCAAGCTCCTGTAGAAGGTCCACAAACCTCTTGCCCTTCCTTGCCGCCGTAACGTCCACGCGATGAAGGCCCCGGACGAGCTGAGATCTGAATCCTACGATGTCATCGATGGAGAAGTCCAGCCAGGCCTCAGGGAGGTCTAGGAGAGAAGTATCGCCGCGGAATGGTGGCACCAGGGGCCCTATGTTCACCCTTGGATAGCCGAATCGGCCGACGAAAATCCCAGGAGGAGATGAGCCCTCCATCTGGAGGTTCGTCAATGGCATGGTCTTCAAGAGGGAGTGATATCTGATGAGAAGGGGGCAACAGGGTTTGCCGCAAAGCATCTTGGAGGCCTTGCACGACACGCATAGTCCATCCCCCACCACCCTGAGAGAATCGTTGGACAGGTGGGTCCACTCAAGAGCCACGGGATAACCACGATGCTATGTCACTTAAAGGGAAAGGGGGGAGGTACGTGAATGTGAACAACAATGCTGGAGAGCACGTTAAGCTCGGGAAATTCGGTGGCGATCGAAAACGGCTCCGAAATGAGAGTCTAGAGAGAGCCGCTTTCATCTCGTCGTGGAGCCGCCTCCTGCAAGCTGTCAGGGGTGAATACTCAACGCGCTACGAAGATGTGGTACTTCTGGGAAGGATCTGAGAGCTCCACCTCGATCCTCTTGGCAATGAGCTTATCGGGATGGTGCAGGTTCGGTACCCTCTCGGCCAGATCATCAAAGGTCTTGAAGGGGCCCTTCTTCCTCTCCTCGAGAATAGCCCACATGGTCTTCTTTCCAAGCCCCGGCAGTAGTTCGAGCATGTGAAATCTCGTCGTAATCGCCTGGGCCTCGTTGAAGAAGCGAATGAATCGGTCCCCCTTCTCGTGAACGATCTCTTCGATAATGAAGGACAGTTCGCTCTGGGCAGCCGCTGTCAGCTCCTCGTGCCCGATGCGTCTTTTGACGTGCTGAATCTCCGTTCTAGCTTCCAGATCCTTCCCTATGTAAACCTTCTGACCTATGCTGAGGACAACGTCGGGCTTGGGAATGAGTTCAAAGAGCTTGAACTCATCCTCGCCGAGTCCGTAGGCAATGGGCTCCCGACGATGTCGGGCCCTATCGGGATGACCCTGGGGCAAATAATCGATGATGCGGGCAAAATCCTCCAAGGACATCCCCTTCACAGATGTTTCGCCACGATGTTCAGGACCTGCTCGATGTCTTCCTTGCCGAGGGTAAACCTCTCCTTGGCAAAGACTGCGCGCACCTCATCGGGGTGGGTCGGGAGTAAGTCAGCAATCATCGCAGCATTGAAGGGAGACATGAACTCCAAGCTAAGGAGCTCCTTGACGAATCTCTTGGTTTTCTTGGGAGTCGATCGGGCAAAGGCCTCAGCGTGCTGAAGGGCATACCCCTGCTCCGGCGAGAGTTCTCCTCTCTCCTCCTTCTCCTCCTCTAACAACTGCCTTACTTCAGACAGGGTCAAGAACTCTTCCATATGAGCACCTACTCAACCTTTCTCAGGTGTTCGGGAGCTGCAATGACCTCCTTCGTAAGTCCTCCCTGCCTGACGGCCACCAAGTACGCTCTGCCCCGCTTCCCGACAATCGTTCCCGTGAACCCGTGGAACCTCTTGTTGGGCTGTCCCTTGTGGACGCTGGGGTCGATTAGGATGGCCGCCTTCTCTCCGGGTTCAAAACTGGCGAAAAAGTGGGTGACTGGAGGAAGTCCCCTATCCCTGGGTCTCTTGCGGAACTTCTTCCTGGTCTTCTCCCGGGATCCTTTAGAGGCCTTTACCATCTAACTCCTCGTCGTGAACTTCCAAGACGTCCAGTTCCACCACTTGCGCTTCCGTGCCCAATAGTTCTGCCAGGCTCGGCCGAGTGCGACCCTCGTCGCCGTGGATCAACTCCTTGACGTAGGTGCCGGCCTCTGTCCTGAGGCGCAGCTCCAAGGTGCTGCCCCGGAGGGTTCCGATCTCCGTACCCAGAACCCTCCTGATGCGTTCTTTGTCGGCTCGCCTGTGGGCTACCCTAGTTGGAGTCCTCTGGACTATCTTGCCCGCCTTTAATGCCTCAACTGCCTCTTTAACTTTTTGCAGGGCAACTTCCTCGCCTAGCTGTATGAGGACTCCGTAGGACTTGTCGCACATTCTCCCCTTGATGGCTACTACCTCCTCCCTGTTCGATGGTCGGAGGTCCTCTACCTCCACCTGACCGCTCCCGTTGATGCGCTCTGCCAGGGCCTCCAGATCCAGCTTTCTCCGCCCCGGTCGATGCAGCTCCAGTACGAAGGGGCGGCCGCTGCCGAGCATGCGAGCATCGATGTCCTCCCGGCCCATGCCGTGGAAGGAATGAGATTCCGCTCTCGCCTCCCGTATCACATGCTCAGCTATGATCTCCTCCACGCTGGTGTCGTACAACTTCCCCTTGAAATCGCACTTTTCGCAACCTACTCCCCTGCATCTTCGACACGGCCATCTTGTCTGGGGAATGCCTCGGACGAGCTTCCGGTAGCGGCCGTAGATGTATAGCGGCGCCACCTGGACCTCCACGTGGTCCAGCATGGTGCTGATAATGGCCGTCACATCCGGCCTGCTGAACTCTGCCCTCCTCCCAAGCCTCCTCTCCACTATCTTCCCGACTTCTCGGTTGATCTCGGCCTTTATGGGCTCATAGGTGCGAAGCCCCAGTTCCGCCCACAGGGTTTCCTCTCGGTCCAGGAGGTCGGGATCCAACCTACAACCCACAAGGAAGGTGTCGAAGTCCCAATTGGCCAGCTCTGCCATCACCAAATCAGCAAACTTGGATATCTCTTCCGCAAGGCCCTCACACAGCCAGCACTCATCCGCAGCGTCCAGCTGGAGTCGGGAAAGGGCCTGTCTTCCCCTCTCTCGGTTGGTGATGCCAGTGCCAATCCTCGCGAAGAGTCGACCCACGCAACTCACACAGAGTGGTTTCGCCGTCAGAGCCGCCTTCAGATAGACGCCTAGGTCCCCTTCCCACAGCTGAAGCTCCACTGGGCCACCTACCATAGAGCAGCCAATAAAGCTTCCGACCTGGGTGCCTCTCCCCTCACCTGAGGAGGAAAATTCAGCGAGTCAGAAATATCTCGATGCTGGACACGTTGGCCGTCCGCCCTTCCTCGCTCGTAATCTGCTCTGTGGAGATCTGGATGTCCTTGAGCTTTGCGTCCGGTATGAAGCGGTTCCTGACTATCTCCGCCACGTCTACAGCCCTGCCTATGGACTTGCCTCTTGCCTTGATTACCACTTCGCCGGACCCGCTATTGAACTGGGTCACTACGGCCAGGACGTAGTTCATGGTTGGCTTCTTCCCTATGTATACGGTGTTTTCCTCTGCCATACGACTCCTCCCACTGGTTGAGTGCCCTGAATTGAACTTCAGTATATATATAGCTTCTTACAGACCTCGCCCTGCTGGACCCTCTGGCCCACACGTCAGGATGCCGCCAACTAGGATGGGACGGCTCCTCACGATTGTTTAAATAATGATGAGGTCTATACCAAACCGTATGCCGAAGGAACGAAAGAGCGAGGGTTTCCATTCAGCCGCTGGCCTCATACGCTACTTCGATTCGGAGACAGAGAAGGCCTTAAAGGTGCCTCCGTGGCTCGTCATTGGATTGGCTATAGCCAGTGCCATCATCATAACGGCCATCTCATACATCTGGCCTGTCTAGGGTCCTTGTACCTGCCCGGCGAGGCAACTCTGTGTAGGGGGAGCGCCGAGGGGGAGACTTCCGACCAGTTTTCGAACTCCCGCGGTGCATAGCACCAGTAGCTCTCGAGGCTACCGCCTTGACCTGGCTAGGCTACCTCGGCAGCTCCTAGTATTAATATGGGACGTCTCCTTAAGAGTGTTGTTATGCAACTTCAGATACGGGTGCTGCCCGCAGGCAAGGATCAGACCATGGAACTGGAGGAAGGGGCCGACGGGTTTCGACTCATGGACGCCCTCAAGCTGAACCCCGATGCCCACCTCATCCTCAAGGGAGATAGGCCCATACCCGGCGATTCCAAGCTGCGCGACGGAGACCACATTTCCATCGTGTCCGTCATATCTGGCGGATAGGTATGCCAGGAGCGAAGCTGGTGATGCCACTGGACGGTCCGTGTCTGATGGGAGGGGGCCGAACCTTTTTATCAAAGCCTCTTATTGGAGGTCGGTCCCATGCCTCCCCATCAGGCTGACATGCTGGAGTTCCTCGGCCTGGAGGGGATCGATCAGCTATTCGAAGACATTCCCTCCGAAGTCCGGACGCGGGGCCTGGACCTCCCACCCGGCGTGGGTGAATCGGAGACCGTAGAAAGGGTCCAACGTATCCTGAGCAAGAACCGCAGCTGTGCTGGGATGCTGAGCTTCCTGGGTGCGGGGTACTACGACATGTACGTGCCCGCAGTTGTCGAATCCATCTTGTCAAGATCCGAATTCTACACCTCCTACACGCCATATCAAGCAGAGCTCAGCCAGGGTCTCATGCAGGCCCTCTTCGAGTACCAGAGCCTCATTTGTGAGCTCACGGGAATGGACGCCGCTAACGGCTCCATGTACGATGGATCCACGGCTCTCGGTGAAGCAGCGCTCATGTGCGCCCGCATCACTCGCAAGAGGGAGTTCGTCATACCCAGAGCCCTCCACTGGGAGAAGAAATCGGTTCTACTGAACTATGCCAGGGGTCCGCGGATTGTCGTGAGAGAAGTGGACTATGACATTGCCACTGGAACACTGGACCTGAACCACATCGGCGAGCTCGTGGGAAAGGAGACCGCTGGGGTCTACGTCGAAAACCCGAACTTCTTTGGGCTCTTCGATGACGGGGTCTTGGACATTAAGGAAGCCTGCGGCGAGGCTCTCCTGGTTGTTGGCACACACCCCATCGCCCAGGGGATCGTCAAGCCTCCGGGGGATTATGGGGCCGACATCGTAATCGGTGAGGGGCAGAGCCTGGGAAACTGGATGAGCCTTGGCGGCCCCTCCCTTGGCATTTTCTCGTGCAGGCAGGAGCACATCCGCAAGATGCCAGGTAGGGTGATAGGCCTCACCCAAGACAGCGATGGAAGGCGGGCCTTCTGCATGACCCTCCAGACCCGCGAACAGCATATCAGGAAGGAGAGGGCCATGAGCAACATCTGTACTAACGAGGCACTTCTCGCCGTCGCTGCGGCCGTCTATCTGGCCTGGATCGGAGAAGACGGCCTCAGAAAACTCGGAGCAGGCCTCGTTGAGAAGGCAAGGACGTTGATGGCCCACATCGACAAGCTCGATCTCTATAGGTCACCCATCTTCCCAGGACACTACTTCAACGAGTTTCCGGTGGCATGCGGCCTCCCCTATCCTAACGTACATGAGCATCTTCTCGAGAGGGGAATCCACGGTGGCATTGACCTCTCATCCAGGTTCCCGGAGTTGGGATCCGCTGCCCTCTTTGCGGTGACCGACAGGCACGGTCCCGAGGATTTCGATCGCCTTGTCTCGGTCCTGGAGGACCTGAAGTGACCTTTCGACAGGCGAGATACGAAGAGCCGCTTCTTTCCGAGCTACCTGCGAGGGAGGGAGGGTTTCACGTGCCTAAGGATGCCGTGCCGCAGGCCCTTAGGCGGGAAAGGCTGGACATTCCGAACCTAGAGGAGTTTCAGGTTGTCAGGCACTTCACTCGCCTGTCTCAGATGAGCTATGGTATGGACACTGGCTTCTATCCCCTAGGTTCCTGCACCATGAAGTACAATCCTAAGTATTCTGAGGCCCTGGCCGCATCACCGAAGGCGCGCAGACTTCATCCCCAGCAGGCAGAGGACACCATCCAGGGCGCCCTCCAGATCATGTATGAGCTGCAGACGATGCTTGCCAGGATCGCAGGGGTGGATGCCGTGTCCCTCCAGCCCGCTGCTGGGGCCCATGGCGAGTTCACGGGCCTCCTCATGGCTCGAGCCTACTTCGGTGACAGGCACGAGAATAGGAACCAGGTGATTCTCCCCGACACCGCCCACGGCACAAATTTCGCCAGTGCTGCCATGGCGGGATACGAGGTGGTGGAGATTCCCTCCAAGGAAGGCCGGGTGGACCTCGGAGTGCTGGAGAGGGCTCTCGGCAGGAAGACGGCCCTGTTTATGCTTACGAACCCGAACACCCTGGGCATCTTCGAGTCCGATGCCCTGGAGATAGCGAAGCTGGTCCACTCAGAGGGAGCGCTTCTGTACTACGACGGTGCCAACATGAACGCTATCCTGGGGAAGACGAATCCCGGAAGGCTGGACTTCGATCTCGTTCATTTCAACCTGCACAAAACCTTCTCCACCCCTCATGGCGGTGGTGGTCCTGGGGCTGGACCCGTTGGGGCCCGAGGCGAGCTCGCAGACTACCTGCCAATACCTGTGGTAGCCTTCGACGGGGAGAGGTACTACCTGGACCACGATCGACCCAGGTCCGTAGGCAAAGTACGCGCCTTCTACGGTAACTTCGGAGTTCTCCTGCGAGCGTATGCGTACATAACGAGGATGGGGTCTGATGGGCTCATTGAGGCCACTGAGAGGGCCATCCTGAACTCCAACTACCTCAAGGCGAGGGTGGAGCGGTGTCTTCCCGTCCCCTATGGTGGGCTCAGGAAACATGAGTTCGTAGCCAGCGCTTCCCTCCTCCGAGAACAAGGGCTTAGGGCTTTGGACCTGGCCAAAAGACTCATCGACTACGGGCTTCACCCTCCCACCATCTACTTCCCGGATCTGGTAGACGAAGCCTTGATGATAGAGCCGACTGAGTCGGAGACAAAGGAGGGACTAGACGCCTTTGCAGAGGCCTTGGAGAGCATCCTACAGGAGGAGCCAGAACTCCTCAAGACGGCTCCCCACAATGCCGCCGTGGGACGTGTGGACGAGGTACTGGCTGCCAAGCGGCCTATCCTGAGCTGGAGGATGATGGAAAGAGGATAGGGCAGCGCCGTCGGAGGATCCCTAGCAGCTTCTTCGCCCAGGCCAGCTTCTTCATTTTCACTTCCGGAGGCTGATCTTTTGGGTTCGGCTTCTCGAAGTCGAAGCCAATGAGCCTGATTTCCCTCGCCCCGAAGTGATCGGCCAGGAAAGCAGCCCTATCTCCGTCGGTGAATCCTCCAAAGTTGTGAATGTTAGCGAAGGGCCTGGACTGGGTGGTTCCCATGCAGCTCGATGAGAATCTACCTGCCCACTTCTTCAGCGCCGGCATGTTGTCCCCATGGGCGTGGATGATGACGATGGAGCCGCGCTTGGCCGCAACGAGAAGGTCTTCTATCCGCCCGTCTAAATCTGTGACCACGATGTCCGGGAGAATACCCTTCGACAGGGCAACGGACACAGCTTCGTCAGCCGCAATTACCGTTCCCGTTGCGTGGGGCAGCTCTGCTTCCAGACCAGGGGCGTTGCCGAGGACGGTAACTACCTTCCCCCCGAGGGCCCTCCTCAGCTCCACTGGGGCATCCGTTACCGGGGGCAGGAGCTGGGAGAGGATGAGAGCCGCCTGCTCATCCCTTCTGCGGTCAAAGCCAAAATCGCTGAGAATCTGCTGGTAGTAGGGCTCCCACTCCCGATACTCCATCCCGAGACCTCAAGGCCTCCAGGCGTCGTGACTCGTGATCTCTCTCTCTTCCGAGCGGTGTAGGAACGCCGCCACGAGGACGATAGAAATGGCAAGGGCCGACTCTATGTAGATGAGGGTCAACGCTGGTCCGGGGTTGGTCAGGTTGAGGATTGTGGATATGGACTGAAGGGCGGCCCCGACGACCAGCATAAGGACTATGAAGGCCAGGACAACGTAGAAGAAGGACCTGGCTATCTTGCCCTTGGTGAAGTAGGCCTCAGCTACCCGTCCGCCCTCATGCAGGAGGAAGGCCAAAATGAAGACCCAGAAGCTGCTCAGCATGAACACGACTACGTCCTGCAGTATGCTCCCGCTGAAGGGGTGACTGGCCTGCAGACCGATGAAGAAGGCCACGAGGAAGATGACCGCAGCCACCAGGTCGAACCAGACAGATATCCTCCCTGAGGTCATGGAGTCCTTCAGGGAGCCGTAGAAGCCCGCCATCTTCTGCCATACGCTCCTCGGGCTGAGCACGTCCTCGTAGGCCCTGACGAGGAGGTAAAATCCTAGGACGAAGAGCACGGCGGGGAGGGCCCACTCAGGCTTGTAAATCCGGACCACAGCTAGCGCCAAGAGGGAAAGGGCTATGGGCAACACGATCCTGCGCCGCAGGCGTTCGTCCCTCATTGCCTTGGCAGCGATGTAGAAGGCGCTCTCCACGCTAGGGCTCTGATTCACGTACACTCTCTTCACGTGGTTGATCTTGACTCTAGAAGCGATCATGGGGAAGATGTACTCATCTTCTGCCCCGTCACTCACTAGGTAAGCATGGTCTGGCCTCACATTCTCCAACACCTCGTCCAGCTGGGCACTGAGGATCATGTCAGAATGGTGGCCCACGTGGGGGTCCCCGGCAATGGTGGCTACCTCAGAGTCCATCCCTCCCTTCATCAGCTCGTCGTACATGGCAACGGCCGTAAGGATGGTATTCACATCAGCGTCCTCGGGATCTGCCAGTCCTAGCTTCATGGCGGTGGCCAGGTTGGCCTCACGGCCTATGACGGGACCCTGGATGTCAGCCTTGACTCCGATATCGTTGTCCCTGTCAACGCAAAGAACCAGAGTCTTCATAGACGTGGTTTCATCGGTTCCACCCTATTTTTAGTTTCCTGTACCGCATTTCCGAAACGAATTTAACCGGGTGTGCGGTACGGGTTCCGGGGAGGCTTCTGGAAGTAATATGGCACGGCCACTCGTGCTTCGAGATTCGTGGCAAGAAGACGTTGGTCCTAGACCCCCACGACGGTAGATCCATAGGAATACCGCCACCCTCGGCCGCGGCGGAACTCATTCTGGTCAGCCATGGGCACTTCGATCACAATGCCGTCCGGTCCATCAAGGGGGAGCCCAGGGTCATTGAAGAGGCTGTGGATGGAGATCTGGACGGTATCTTGGTCAGGACCCACATCCTTCCCCACGACGATATGGGAGGACAGAAGAGGGGGATGGTCAGGGCATACCACATGGAGATGGAGGGCGTCTCCTTCCTCTACCTGGGGGACGTGGGCGTGCTTCCCCCAGAGGAGGTAGTGCAGATGGAGGAAAACGTGTCCATCCTATTCGTGCCCGTGGGGGGCGTCTTCACCATCGGTCCGGAGGAGGCCGTCCGATGGATAGAGGCCATCAAGCCGAAGGTCGCGATACCCATGCACTACCGGGTTGGAGGGCTCTCCCTCTCCATCAAACCCGTCGAGGAGTTCCTATCCCTCGTATCATGGAGAATCTTCAAGGTGGGGAGGGCGGTGAGCTTCCGGTTGGACGATCTGCCGGAAAGGCCGCAGGTCTGGGTCTTTTCTCTCTAGAAGAGCTGAAGACCCTCCTCAATTCTGCCTAGCTCGATGGGCGTGGTCGGCGTCCCCATGACCGCCCCTCTGTCGTTACCCACCACGCATGCTCCCAGCTGAGGCGTGCCGTAGTTGGCGGTGGCGATAACCGGTTTGACCCTGAGCACTTCCTTGACAATCTTTAGCTCCTCCTCCGAGGAGTGGGGGTGACACAGGGCGCCCTTGTTGTTAGCCACCGCCGCTGAACCCACGGTCCTCATACCCCCAATGGTGGAGGGCTCGACCTCCACCCCGAAGACATCCTCCATCTCTTGAATGGCCTGCCGACCGTAGCCCGGATGACATATGGCCCCCCTATCGTTCACCAGAATGTTGTTTCCCACGGCATTGAGCTTGTGGTCCAATCTGTAGACGTCGATGCCGCCGAGCTTAGCCACCTCCTCCATCTCGGCAAAGTTTGTGACGAGAGCTGCGTGGCTGTTCATTGCTATCAGGCTGCCGATGATGGTGGAACCCCCGAGGGTCGTCTGCACGACCAAGACCTCCAGAGCGGTCCCGGCTCGTTTCAGTGCCTCCAGCGGTACGTGGGGGGAAGCTACGAGGATGGAATCGTTGGCGTTACAAAAGACCCCGACGTAGGGGTTTCCCGAGAAATCTACCTTCCTGAGCAAACCTTCGCGTTCCCCCTGTGTGTAGGAAGGGCTTCCACGTCTCTCACGGATCCCATTTTAGGATGGAAAGACCAAGGTGGCCCATAAGTAGGTTCTTGTGCGAGTCCGCTGGGAAGGGGGACCTCAGACCTCCGGAAGGGACACCTCCACGAGTTCATCCTCGAACTTGATGACCTTTACCTTGATTCTTCGAGGAGGCTTTTGTATGCCCCTGGACCACAGGTACTCATTTACGCGAGGATCGATCCAGACGTCCTCTTCTTTCGCCTTCATGTGCCTCTTCACTGAGGACCGGATCATCTTGATGGCCCCGGGCACCCTCTTCGTTCTAGGCAGGTTCCAGCACTTTCCCAAGGGAATGGTGAGAACCTTTTCTTCCTGTTCGGCCATCTCTCATCCCTTATCCAGCTTTCCCCGCCGCCAGTGCCTTCTTTTGGGATGCCTGAGGAATCGCCGGGACGTCCTCATGATAACCCAGGCAGGGACCCTTCTGTTTGACTTGGTGGCCCTCTGCAAGCGAAGCTTCATGGCGTGAGGCCTGTGTCGAGTCACGCTACCTCCTCTCTATCTTCGTCTCCCTCTTCCTTGGCACGATGGCCCTGAGAATCTGTCGGAGAGAGGCGTCGTCGATTACCGCGTTGATCTTACCCGATTGAGCCAGGGCAATAAGCCTGGTCTCGATGTCCTGGGCCAGCTGCGGGTAAGCCAGTGTTATCCTTCCGAGGCGTTCCCTGGCCTCGGGTGTGAGGATCTGCCTCAGGATAGCTTGGCGTTGGGCTTTGAGCTGAGCTTGCATCTGCTCCTCCGCCACCTTCTGCTCCGTCATCCTCTGAAGCTCCTCAAGCTTCCTTCTCCTGATAGCCTCCAATTCCTCTTCGTCCATCCCCACACCTCACGCGTACTTTGCTAGCTCAGGCCTTTCCTTGGAGAGACTAGTCAGGATCTCGTGCGCCTTGTTGTCCAGATAAGACTGTCCCTTAGGGGTAACGACCCTTCCCCTTGTGTCCGCCTTCTTCAGGTAACCCAGATCCTCCAGCTGGTTCAGACATTCCCGGACGATGGAACGGCTCCCCTTCCTGGGGTGGTAGGGAGCAGACCCCCGGTCCCTTCGTCCTCCGAACTCCGCGGACAGCCGCTCCGTCCCCACTGGGCCTCTCACATAGACCTTCCTGAAGACTGCAGCCACGCGAGTATACCACCAGCCCCTATCTATTGGGGACTTCTCTCGATGGACTCCTGTCTTGACGAAGGGAGCCCACTCTGGAGGGTTCACCTTCTTGGACTTCTTGAGCTCCTCCGCGACCACGCTTATGAGCAGGTCGGGTGGAACATCGTACACCGTTGTCATCTACTCTTCGGTGCGAATAAATCCCCGGGATATAAAACGTTTCGGAGACAATTGTCTCCTGTCTCATCCGGGCAAGGCGACGCTGTCCTCTTCAGAGGAGGTTCGGAATCTCTGAAACTTATAATAGGAAACCACCCATCAACGGTCGTCCTCATGAGGGCTGTGGTGGCGATTACGGGAGCATCCGGGGTTAAGTACGCCTATCGCCTGCTGGAGCAGCTACGAGGGAAGGTACAGCTCATCATATCAGAGGACGCGAAGAAGGTCATCGAGACGGAGACTGATCTGACCCTGGATGATTTTAGGGGTATGGCCGCCGCCTCCTATGCAAACGATGACTTCCAATCGCCGGTGGCCTCGGGAAGCTACCTCTTCGACGCCATGATCGTCGTTCCTTGCTCCATGACTACGCTGGCAAAGATCGCCCTTGGGCTGGCGGATAACCTCATCACCCGGGCGGCCACCGTCGCCCTCAAGGAGGGTCGTAAGCTCGTCCTCGTTCCCCGGGAGACCCCTCTGCACGTCCTTCACCTGGAGCACATGCTGAAGGCTTCGAGCTTGGGAGCAACGGTCCTTCCGGCCATGCCAGGATTTTACCACAGGCCCAGAGAAGTCGATGACCTCGTAGACTTCATTGTTGCGAGAATCCTGGATCACATAGGGGTTGAACATGACCTTCTCCCGCGATGGGGCTCAGAAACGCGGAAAGCTTTTACCAAGGCGGACGAATAGACATCGCGATGGAGGGCATTTTGGAGGCCTTCAGGCGGGATTTTGACCTTGAGAGGGACTACACCGAGGCTTCGACCATACTTCAGTCTCTCGGCCTATCTACCTACGAAGCCCGGGCCTACATAGCCTTGGTAGCCCACGGCTACGGCAACGCCGACACTATCGCGGAGACGGCCAAGATACCCAGGACCTCGGCATACAAGGTCCTATCCTCCCTCTGCGAGAAGGGGTATGCTATATCCACCCGGGGCCGCCCCATGATCTTCAAACCGGAACCTCCCCAGAAAGTGAAGGAGCGGGTGCTGAAGAAGGTGGCTTCTGTGTTCGACAACCTTCAGATGATTCATGAGGTTCTGATGGACAAGGGGGAGCCGCAGCTTGTGTTTACCATCACGGGCAAGCAGCGGGTTCTAGGCAAGATTGCAGAGCTACTGGACACGGCAACAAGGACCTTCATCATATCGACTCCGACTCTGTCGGAGATTCGGGAGTCCTTGAGCAAGCGCATCGAGGCGTCCGTCAAGCGGGGAGTGCTCATAACCGTCATCACCGCCCCGACCCAGAAGGTTCCCGATGGAGTGGAGGTGGTGAGAAAGCAGGGGCTCATAGCTACAGACATCATCGCAGACGGGGAGCGGGCCCTCATAGGATCCCCTGACCTCAATGCCTGCGGGTATACGGACAATGCTTCCCTGGCAAAACACCTGGAGAACTTTCTCATGATACTGATGGAGCGGTAGGGGGACCTTGGCCGAGAGCTTCGACGTCCTGGTCATAGGCGCGGGCCCCGTGGGGGGTCACACAGCAGAACTCATCGCTGGGGAGGGCTACTCCGTCGGAATCGTGGAGGAGCACAGGGAGGTGGGGGAACCCGTTCAGTGTGGGGGCATCTTTACCCCGCGAGTCATGGAGATGGTGGATTGCAGGAACACCATCCTGGAGGAGATTAGGGGGTGCGAGTTCTACTCACCTGGCGGGAAGGAGCTGGTGGTGGATGGCGAGGAAACCGAGGCCCTCGTGGTGGATCGGGCCGCCTTCGATCGGGAGGTGGTGAAGAAGGCCCTTCGAAGGGGGGTTGCCTGCCATCTAGGAACGCTGGCCACCGGCGTTCGACGGACACCTGAAGGGATGGCTGTTAGCGTCATGAAGGAGGGTGAGCAGCAGGAGTTCCGCTGCAGGCTGCTCATAGGAGCGGACGGGGTAAAGGGCAACGTGACGAACTGGTTCCGGCTGGCCCGACCCTATCGTGTCCTTCCTGGATTCGAGGCTGACGTCGTCGGTGCGTCCCACACGCCGGGATTCGTTAAGGTCTTCACCGGCAGGAGCGTAGCGCCCGGGTTCTTCGGATGGCTGGTGCCCTCTAGTCACTCGGCCCGAGTGGGAGTGTGTGTCACTCAGGGCAACGCCAGAGCCTACCTGGAGAGGATGTTTGTGGAGGGGCCACCAGCTGCCTTCCTTTCCGCGTCCAAGCCCCTGGGATACATCATCGGCGGCATTCCCATCGGCTTGGCGAAGCGCACCTACGCTGACAACGTGATGATCGTCGGGGACGCTGCGTTCCAAGCCAAGGCGACCAGCGGCGGTGGCATTTACACCGGTCTGGTGTGTGCGGAGCACTGTGCCCACACCGCCGTCGAGTCCCTTAAGGCAGGGGACCAGTCGGCTTCGTTTCTTGCCCGCTATGAGGGGCGATGGAAGGAGGACATAGGAAAGGAACTCAGGAGATACCTCTTCCTGCACAGGGTTTTCTCGAAACTCAGCGACAGGCAGCTGGAAGAGATTTTCGATGCCCTCAACAACTCCCGACTTCTTAGAATAATCTCCGAACTGGGAGACATTGACTATCCCGCGCGGGTGGTCCTCGCCTTGCTCAGGGAGGAGCCCCGGTTACTCAAGTTTGTAGGCCCTGCCATCAGGGGTATCTTCTAAAGGGGGTGCCACTCCCCCTCCATGGGCAGGATGGTTTTCCTGTCTTCGACGGCTTGAGCGAGGGTCTCTCGAGCCTCACCGTGCATGAGGACCACCGTGGAAGGGTCGCAGCCCTCCACGAACTTCACCAGGTCTTCGTGGTCAGCGTGGGCGGAGAAGTCGTAGAACGCCACCTCGCACTTTATCTTGGTACTCACGCCATAGAGATCGATGACGCCCGCATCCAGCAGGTGCCTGCCGTTAGTACCCTCCACCTGGTAACCAGTGAGGATGACGGCGTTCTCGGGGTCGTCTTTCAACCGGTCCAGGTAGAAAAGGACAGGGCCCCCGTCCAGCATGCCGCCAGTGGTAACGATAACCTCTCCTCGCAGGGCCTTTTCCCGGCCGTGGGAGGAGCGGATGATGTGGACCCTCCTAAGGACATTCATCAGCTTCCTGGAAGACCGGAGGTAGCTGGGATGCTTCAGGTAGAACTGACTCACATTCCGTCCCATGCCGTCTAGCCAGATATCGTAGCCTGTCTTAGAGAGAACCATGAGGATCTCTTGAGTCCTGGCTACAGCGAAACATGGTACCAGGGCCACGCCTCCCCTGTCCACCACTTCCTCCACCTTCCTCAGGAAGGCTTCCTCTGTCTCAGGCCTGCTAGGATGGCTCCTTCCTGCGTAGGTAGACTCCATGATAAGGACATCACACTTGACGGGATGGGCACCCCACACCAGGCGGGTGTTTGTGGTCTGTAGGTCCCCCGTGAAGAGGACTGTCTGATATCCGGAGAGTTCGAACATGGAGGAGCCCGGGATATGACCGGCGGAGTGAACCTCCATCTCGAAGCCACCGATTTCCATGACATCCCCGTATTCTAGGGTGACCGTATTCCTATTCATGGCCCTTATGTCCGCCTTCGCGAAGGGAGCGGGATAGCCCTCCATCCGGCTCACCTTGAGGCTGTCCTCCAGGAGAATGTTGGCGATGTCCAGAGTTACAGGGGTCGAAAGGACATCCATATCGTACGAATTGCACACGGCGGGAACCATCCCACAGTGGTCCAGATGGGAGTGAGTCAGGAAGAGGGCGTCTACGGGCGGGGCCTCTAGCGGGTATTGGGGGGGATCCATCGGCTGCATGCCGTAATCAAAGAGCAAGGTGGCTCCCTGATGCCTGAGGAGCATGCCCAGGCGGCCCACCTCGCTCGCCCCGCCAAGGAAGCTTATCTCCATCTCACCCTTCGTACACGGGCATTTGCCTTTAAGGTTTTCACAGGTCCGGGAGTAAGGTCTAGGAGGCGGAAGACGAGGGCATGTGAGTACAGGGGGAAACAAGCGTCCTCAGGGCTCCAGGCTGGGTCGGGGCCCCAGGACTCTGGTCCTCCTCTCACGCCTTCTGAAAGTGGGAAGGATGCTCTGACAGCGTATGGCTCTCTCCATCCTCCTCCACCCCAGAAGTCTCATCGCCAACTCCAGCCAGAAATCGCTGAGAAAGAACTGGTCTGCCATCCTCTTGATCTTGACCCCCGTCTCGAGCCGCTGTCCGGCCACATCCCACCATCGTGTCTCATACTCTTCAAGGGGGGAACCGCCATGGATGTGGTCGGCGATTACGGTCCCTGCGATACGGGCACACAGCATCGCCAGGTTGACACCGCCACCGTTCGTTGGCATCACGTGGCCTGCGGCATCCCCCACCAGGACGACGTTGTCCTTTACTGTCCTAGATACAGGCCCCATCTCCGGAACCCAGCCACCTGTCCAAGAATCCGTGCTGAAGCCCTTCTTCTCAAGAAACTTCATGAGGAGCTGGGTCAGGTTTCCTCCATACCGGTGCCAGACGCCAAGGCCCACGTTGGCCGTACCGTTCTTGGGTATAATCCAGGCGTATCCGCCTGGGGCTATGCTGCCGAAATAGATTTCTAGAGCGTCGCCAAAGCTTCCTTCCACGTCACATGTTATGGCGGCGGCGAGCTCCCTGGGTGGCGATAGTCCCACGGAGCGCGCCACTATCGAGAAAGGGCCATCGGCACCAACGATGACCTTGCCCTTCATGACTCCCCTGGGAGTGCGGACCTCGGTTCCGTGGACTCTCTGAACCAAGCACTCGGTCACTATTTCCACTCCCTCACGCTCGGCCAGGTTGGCCCAGTGCTTGTCCACCCTATCCCTGCAGACGGTATAGCCCTCGAAGGGCACGTCATACGACCTGAGGGAGGGGCTACGGATGCGTATTACCCTCGTCCTGGCCTCCTTCAGGCTCTCGGGCAGATCGTAGAGGGAGGCTACCTCACCGGCCTTGGGAAAGAGGGATTCCACTTCCTCATTGGAGGCCATGAACTCTCCGCACTGGACGGGGACGCCTATCTCTTTCCTCTTCTCCAGACAGATGGTCTTGAGTCCCCTCATGGCCGCATATCGAGCCGTGGTTGTCCCCGCGGGTCCTGAACCCACTACGATTAGGTCGTAGACGGCTTCACCCCCTGAAGGTGGTAGACGCCTCCCAGTAGGAGGTCCTTGGCCTTCACACCTATGAAGCCGACCTCTTTCATTAGCTCTTCGTGCTTTGCAGCGGCCCCGACGGCTCTGTATGTGTGGAGGAGCTCACGGTATGGGTGGCGTCTCCATCCCTTCCTGGCCCTCCTAGGTACCAAGAGTCTCATGATGACCGTGGCTCCCCTTTCTAGCCAGAGATCCATCAGGAGACGATGCAGGCCCCTTGGAGGCCGAAAGAGGTCCACAATCTGGAGCTTGCCGCCGGGCTTGAGGACCCGCAAGATCTCCTTCAGCCCCCTCTTCTTGTCCATGAAGTCTCTGAAGGAGAAGATGCAAAAGGCCTTGTCCACGGCGTCATCTCGGAGGGGTACGTCCTCCGCCAGGCCAGCCACGAAATGGTAGCGTCCCCCGGGGAGCCGTGAAGCTGCGAAGCTGAGGATAGAGACAGAAGGCTCCAGAAGGTATACCCGTCGGCATGAGAGGAGCCTGGCGAAGCCGCCTGTGCCAGGGCCTATCTCCAGCACCTCCTCCCCATCGTTCACGGTCTCCGCCGCCCTCGACCTCCACATTGGCAGCTGAAGAAGCGTCGAGGCATAGTTGACCCTCTCGTAGTAGGGCAGGAATTCCTCTAAGGACTCTATGACGCCCTTCCAGAGCTCCCTGCTAAGACCACGAGAGACCATGAGCTAGACTTCTCTGTTCAGAACAAGGTCCACCATCTTGAGAAGTTCCAGCTTGTACTGGGTCGGAGGTATCAGGCCCAGGCTCTCCTTCGCCCTTTTACCGAACTCAGTCGCCTTCTGGCGAGCGACCTCAACCGCTCCCGAAATCACAACGATGTCCAGAGCTCTCCGTACCTCCGCTTCCGTCTTCCGCCGCTTCTTGATGATCCCCGCCAGCTCCTCCCTGTCTCCTTTCCTTCCATCCTGGAGGGCATTGAGGGTCAGCAGAGTGATGTTGCCTTCCCTAACATCCGTGCCCGTTGGCTTGCCCAGGACCTCCTCATTGCCCACGACGTCCAGGATGTCATCCACTATCTGGAAGGCGATGCCCAGGTTTGTGCCGTACTGTCCGAGGGCCAGTATCTGCTCTACGCTGCCCCCTCCGAGTATGGCTCCGATCCTGGCACCGGCGGATATGGGCCAGGCGGTCTTTCGGCGAATTATGCCTATGTAGTCCTCCTCACTCATGGATAGATCCCGGGAGTGGATCTTTTGCCGAATCTCCCCCTCGGCTAGCTGAACACATGCCTGGGCGGTTATGTCGACAATCTCCGAGTCAAACCTGCCGCCGATGGCGAAGGCCTTGGTGAACAGGAAGTCCCCGGTCACGAGGGCGTTCTGAATTCCGTACTTCTTGTATGCGGCGGGCTTACCCCTGCGAGTGGTCCCCCCATCGTTGATGTCATCGTGTATCAAGGTGGCGTTGTGGATCAGCTCCAGAGCGGCAGCGATCTTCACAGCGTCCTGGACATCCGTTCCACCGACGGCGTAAAAAGATAGGAGGGTAACAGCGGGCCTTATCCTCTTCCCGCCAGACCTAATGACATAGCTAGCTATTTCAGTCAGGAGCTGCTCCTGAGAGGTAATGCTCTCCTCGATGACTTCCGCCACCATGGAAAGCTCTTTAGAAATAGGCAGATCCCAGGAGGCCATCGACCGAGTTTAACGGCTCAGGATATATTAGGTTTCTCTATATATGGCGGTCGCGAGGATAATAGTGGACTGATAGCTACACTTGCTCAGCCTTGGTACTCCTCGCAACGGAGACTGCCCTGGTGATCTCGAAGACATCGCCGTTCCACACGAAGGCAAAGGACCCCATGTCGTGCTTCGTCCCCCTCAGTTTGACACAGCGAATCCTCCTCTGAACGTCCAGGTCGGACACGGGGTAGAGAGACACGTGAAACACCCCATCGGCCAAGTAGGCCTCATCCACTTCCTTGCCCGGGGCGAACACGTCCCCCAGGGTCTCAGACACGATGAAGGTAGTCGTCCCCAGGTCCTTGAGCCACTCGAAAAGATAGAACAGTTCCGTCCTCCTTACATCGAAGTCGGCCATGGTCTCCAGGACATTGAGGGAGTCTATGACAATGAAGTCGTAGGCGTCAGACTCCACCAGGTTCTTGAGGAAGGCCTTGAAGAGGGTGATCCATGATCCTTCCGCCTTGATGAAAGAGAGGTTCTTCCTCAGGGCGGACATGTCGAAGACGGAGATGTCCTTGTAAGCCTCGGATTTCTTCATCCCCATGGCCTCGAGGTGCTCAACCAGGGAGGCCTTATTCTGCTCCAAGGTGAGGTAGAGGCCCCTGGCCCCGTTGTGAAGAGCACTGTTGTACAGGATGCTGAAGCAGATGGAGGACTTCATGGTCCCAGGCGCTCCCGCGACGAGAATGATGTGTCCCTCTGGTATGCCTCCTTCCAAGGTCTCGTCCAACCCCTTCACGTAGGTCCTCTTCCTTGCTCTCCTCAAGGAATCACTCTCAGAAATCCTCTGCCTTCTTGCTTTAAAACATATCGAGGCCGTTACAACCATTGATAATGGCGCTACCCCACGGGGGGGCTGGCCCGCTTACCCCTGGTAGGTATGGGAAACACCTCCTTTCCATACGTCGCGCTCTTCTCTGCAGCCCTCCTTATGCCTGGAGCAAGTGTTTCGATGTAGGTGTGAATCATTTCATCGCTCTTACCGATCCACTCCGCCAGCATGACCACTGGCATCATCACTGCGATGAAAGGATAGTATTGCTGGGGGTCGGGAAAGTCCTTGAGGACGTTCTCCAGTCCCTTGGAGGCGAGGTTGGCGAGCCTCAAGAGGTGTCTCTCATAGTCCTCTAATGTGAGTCCGGGGTCATAGCCCTCCAAGGTGTCAAGGGTAAGGTCCTTTTCCCTCATGGCGACCAGGGAGAGGTTTGCGATGCCGCCACCTAGGTCCTGGTACACGCTCACGATGTTGTTGAGGAACACTATGACGATATCGAAAAAGTACCAGCCCTTTAGGAAACTCTTGAGCTTCGACAGCTTGAACTTCCTGTCAACGAAGGAGATGTCGATGAGGTTGTACCGCGTCCCGCCGCTCACGTGATTGGCGAGCCTCTCGTACCAAGCAACGTCGTCCTCCGGCGAGTAGAAGCTCTGGGAGATGCTGGCCACCTGGCCCAGGTCCAAGTTCGGCTCCTTCTGGAACATAGTGAGGGCCTGTCCCAGGGCCACTCTCTCGTCTAGGATCTCCATTTCGTAGAAGAGGTCACTCCCATGCGGGGAGAGCGTGAAGAGGATGTTGAAGTTGCTGGTGATGGCAACTATGAGGTCGAAGAGGTCCAGCTGGCCCTCTCTCAGGGTTGATATGAGCCTTTTCATCAAGGCGTTTGGGTTCAGGGAGGGATCTGTCATGGAGGAGAGGACCAAGTGGTAGAGCTCCTTTGCCTCCAGGTAGTTGTAGTCGCCCTTGTCGATGACGTCGTCCAGAATCCCCGTCTGACACTTGTAGAGGACCTTGGCTATGAGGGCCCTCCTCAGGTTCTCTGGGCTCATCCATCGCTGGTACTTCTGGGATATCATGCAGGCGCCGGAGGCAAAGCGGAGGGTCTGAGGATAGTTCCATGACAGGTTCGCCTCCTCGATGAGGGCCCGATCCCCGTAGCCCTTGGGACGAAGGGTTATGGAAAAGGGTCCGTCATCGTTGCTAATGGACCGCAGATGTTGGCCCGTCTCGGCTAAGTGTTTCTTGAAAAGCGCCTTATCGATGCCCAGATCGAAGTGGTCCAGAAGGGCGAGGGCATAACCTCCCAGCTTGGAAACGTTCTTGCAGAGTAGATTCACATCCGCCGAGCTGATGGCTACCTCTCTTCTCTGCATGGTCCTCCTGTGCGAGAATCAGCTCACCGGTGGGCCTCACCCTGCAAAAATACCTAGCTCAAAAAAATCACTCATGATTATCAGAGCTGAGTATGGGAGATGGTATTTGCTTTGATAATAGTATGTAAATCTATTTTATGCGGCCAGTTGTCTCAAAACGTGCAGAGAGGCGGTGACCATACACGAATATCTGGGTGCGTCAGCTGCCATCTTCCTTTCAATTGTCATAGTGGCCGCTATCCTGAGACAGAGGACTGGGAAGACTTTTCAGAAGATGCTACTCGTGTCTGCAGCAATCCTGCTGTCCGCCGCGGTCGCGTCTAACATCGCCATCAACATCTTGGTGCGGCCTGTGAGCCTTGAGAGCTTCATCATCCTGAGCAAGAGAGTCCAGGCCACCTTCGACATCCTCTTCGCACTGGCCATAGGGGCCTTCCTCGTGGTCACATCGAAACCGGAGATTAACTCGGTCAAGGACTTCCGACGGTACATGATCGATGACTTCCCCAACTCCTACGTGGTGTACACCTTCATCATGGCCCTCGGACTGTTCAGCGTGCTCACCACGACGGCGACCGTCCAGTTCACAGCTGAGGGCGGCTACGTTATCCTCTTCCCACCTTGGTTCGTCGTGACGATGACGATAATCGTTTCCACCATCATGATCTACATCCCCTACAATCTCCTGGGATACCTCAGGAAGGTGAAGCCTCCACGGGCCATCGTTCACGATACTCACTTCATCATCCTGGGCCTGGAAGGGTATACCGCAACGGAATTCCTGACGGAGATAGCCTTTCCCAACCTTGGATACGACGTGAGGGTCGTGGGATTCCTCGTAGAGGTTCTCCTCATAGCCCTGGTGGCCCTCGCCGTCCGAGAGAGACGCTTTCTGCAGGACCTGCTGGCACCGGTGCCCGAGGCCCATCTGGATACTGCGAGAAGCTTCCACCTGGAAGAGGGATTCAGCTACATCGTTCCTGAGTCGGAGCCCTCCCACAGCTTCGAGGTCTTCAAGGACGTGGTGACCCACGGAGTACGAGGCCTCTGCATCACGAGACAGCAGCCGGACAAGGTGGCACAGGCCTACGGTCTGGAGAGGACCCCCATCCTGTGGCTCAGCAGGGTTGTCTCCAATCCCAACTGTGTCCGCCCCACTCCACCCGAGAACGTGGCCATGGCCATAGACCACTTTCTGGAGGTGAGCCCAAAGAGTGTCGTCCTCCTTGACGGTGTAGAATATCTGGTGGCCCACAACGAGTTCTCATCTGTCCTTACCCTCCTTCATGACTTGAATGAAAGGGTCTCCGTGTCAGACTCGATCCTCCTCCTCCCTCTGGACCCGAAGGCCTTCGATGAGAGAGAGTTCACCCTGCTCAAGAGGGACCTGAGGATGTTGGAAGCTGGAGTCTCCAGCGCTGCCGATTCCAGGGTGGAATTGTCACCAGGACCCTCTCTAGGCTAGCGACTGCAAGGGTGGTAGGGATTATTTTTAAGGAAGCGGTTCGTTGTAATCGTTGACATACTGTTTCCAGACAGCGAGGTGACCTAATCATGGACGAGCTTGAAAGAATAAGGGAGAAGAAGCTCAAGGAGCTCGTGGAAAGAGCTGGGGAGAAACCTCAGAAGGAGGCATTCGCGGAACCCTTCGAACTCTCCGACGCCACCTTCGACAGGGAGGTGAAGAACCACAGCCTGCTCCTGGTGGACTTCTGGGCCCCGTGGTGTGGCCCCTGCAAGATGGTGGCGCCCGTCATCCGTCAGCTAGCTAAAGACTACAGCGGAAAGGTGGCCTTCGGGAAGCTGAACACCGACGAGAACCCGCAGACCGCGATGAGGTTCAGGATCATGTCGATACCCACTCTGATGCTGTTCAAGAACGGAAAGACGGCGGACATCATCGTAGGCGCTGCACCGAGAGCCGGCATAGAGGCGATGCTAAGGAAACACATCACCTGAGGCTAATCGCCACCTTCCACAATCTCAACTACCCTCTCGACTATCTCCATGAAGGCCTTCGTCGTCTCCGAATCTGGCTGAGTGATGACGAAGGGCTTCCCATCATCGCCACCCACGACCACATCGGCGTCCAAGGGGACACGCCCGAGGAAGTTGAGTCCCAGGTCCCTTGCCGCTGCCTCGCCACCACCCTTCTTGAATATGTCCACATGGTGCCCACACTCTGGACACGTAAAGCCGCTCATGTTCTCGATTATGCCGATTATGGCCATATTGAGAGTCTTGGCGAAGGATATCGCCTTGCGGACATCTAGGAGGGCCACGTCCTGAGGCGTGGTGACGACGATGGCTCCATCGGCATCGGGGATGTTCTGGGCTATGCTCAGGGGCTCGTCACTGGTTCCCGGAGGGAGGTCCACCAACATATAGTCCAGCTCTCCCCAGCGGACATCCCCTAGCATCTGGTTGATAGCCTTCATCTTGAGGGGCCCTCGCCATATGACAGCCCGGTCCTTGGACCCGGAGAAATAGGCCATCGAAATTACTTTGACGCCGTTGTAGGCAACGGCAGGCTCGATTCCGTCCTCCGTGGCATACAGCTTCACTTCCTCGATTCCCAAGATCTTGGGCACATCGGGACCGGTTATGTCCACATCGACGATGCCTACCTCCCTCTCCTTGCCCAGGGCCACGGCCAGGTTGGACGCCACAGTGCTCTTTCCCACACCTCCCTTACCGCTCATCACGATGAGCTTGTGCTTCACCTGCTCCATGTTCTTCGTTATCTTAGTTCGCTCTTCCCACATCCTGAGCATGTGTGGGGGAACGCCGTCTGGCTGGCCTTCCGGGGGTCCCTGCATCGTGATTACCGCCTAGACAAGGCCCCTCTGATTAAAAGGGGTTTGCCCCTCGTTCGCCCAGCCCACATAAGGTTTTATATCAATCTGAGGATGGTAACGAGATTCCTGGGGGATGATTGTCTGAAGGCTGAAGAGGTCAAGAGGATAGCCATCATTGGAGCGGGTGAAATGGGACATGGCCTGGCAGAGCTCGCTGCCCTTCATGGCTTCAAAGTCAGCATGAACGACGTCAAGGATGAGTTCATCAAGAAAGGTCTGGAGAGAATCGAGTGGAGCCTGAGGAAGCTGGCAGAGAAGGGGAAGCTGAAGGAAACGCCGGAGCAGGTCATGGGTCGCATCAAGACGAGCACACGCCTACGGGAGGCCGTCAAGGACGCCGACTTCGTCATCGAAGCAGTCTTGGAAGACCTGGAAGTTAAGAAAGACGTATTCAAGAAGCTGGATGAGTTCTCACCGCCTGGGACGGTCTTGGCCAGCAACACCTCGGGGCTCAGCATCACCACCATGGGAAGGTCGACGAAGAGACCTCAGAAGGTCATCGGCATGCACTTCTTCAACCCGCCTGTGATCATGGAGCTGGTTGAGGTGGTCAAGGGAGAGGACACCGACGATGAAACCATAGAGTTGACTCAGGAACTCTCCAGAAAGCTGGGGAAGACCCCCATCCTGTGCCGGAAGGACATTCCCGGTTTCATAACGACCCGCGTCATTTTCCACTACATGAACGAGGCAGGGTGGATTCATCACGAGGAGGGGGTGGCGAAGGAAGCCATAGATTCCGCCATGAAATTCAAGGTTGGCTTTCCCATGGGCCCCTTTGAGCTGGCAGATCAGGTGGGCATCGACCTCCTGGTCCTCGCTCAGGAAAAGCAGGGCTATCCGGTGCCGCCTCCCTTCAAGGAGAGAGTTGAGAAGGGCAAACTCGGGAGGAAGAGTGAAGAGGGCTTCTACGACTACCGCGGAGACGCGAAGCCCGTCATCCGTCCAGATGATGGCAAGGAGTTCGAGCCGCTCCGAATCTTGGCGCCAACCATCAACGAGGCAGCCCAGCTTGTGGAGACGGAAGTGGCCTCCCCGGAGGAGATCGACCTGGCCATGAGGCTGGGGACTGCGTTCCCCAAAGGCCCCCTGGCCCTAGCCGATGAAATCGGCATCGACAAGGTTGTTCAGGAGCTACAGACATCCGAGAGGCACAAACCGGCGGAAATCCTGTTGAAAATGGTGGAGAAGGGGAAAGTGGGGAAGAGAGGCGGAGAGGGATTCTACCGCTACGAGGCCGAGAAGGCTGCAGAGTTCGAGAGTATCATAGTGGAGAGGGATCCGGAGTCGATGAGGGCGACCCTGACCCTGAACAGACCGGAGCGGCTGAACACCATTACGCCAGAGATGGTGGAGGAGCTGTCCACCGCCCTGCGGGACCTGGAGCAGGATGCGGAGGTGCGATGCCTCGTATTGAGAGGAGCTGGGGAAAAGGCCTTCTGTGCCGGTGCAGACGTCACCGCCTTCACTGGAATGGATAAGGCTCACAAGGCATGGGCCTTCACCAAGAAGGTCCACGAGGTGTACAGGCGCCTGGAGGAGTTCCCCAAGCCCACGGTGGCGGCCATCAGGGGGTACGCCTTCGGCGGCGGTCTCGAGCTGGCCATTGCCTGCGACTTCAGGATTGCGACCGTCGCTTCCACTCTCGGGTTGACGGAGACCTCCTTGGGACTCATGCCAGGCGCAGGAGGTACCCAGAGGCTCTCGAGGCTCATTGGCCTAGGTAGGGCCAAGGAACTCATCCTCTTGGCGAAGCGGATCAGCGGGAAGGAAGCGGAGGCCATAGGCTTGGTGAACAAAGCGGTAGAAGAAGAGGAGTTCGAGGCCGCAACGGAGGAGCTGTCAACAAAACTCGCCAAGGGCCCGCCCATCGCCCTCCGCCTGGCAAAGCAGCTCCTCAACTACAGTTCGCAAGGTCCTGGTGACCTCGGGCTCGACATGGAGGCCCTAGCCTTCAGCGTTGTGACGTCCACGGAAGACCTCTTTGAGGGAATATCGGCCTTCATGAGCAAGAAGGAGCCCGAGTTTAAGGGCAAATGATCAGGTGTATAGGGCCTCTATCAGGTCCTTGAAGTTGGCCTCTATGACCTCCCTCCTCTTCTTGAGCGTGGGCGTGACCTCGTCCCTCTCTTGGCTGAAGGCCCTCGAGAGGATGATGAACTTCTTTATGCTATCGTGGTAGTCCAGATCCTTGTTCACTTCGTCCACTATGCTCTCGAAAAGGGAGGTGACCTCAGGCCGGTGGACCAGCTCGTCTGGAATCTCCACGATGATTCTGTCACCCGAAGGACCCGTTCCGTACAGTAGCCCCTCTTCCCTTACCTCCGCGCCCTGTGATCGTAGGAAGTCGACCAACCGCTCCAGCTGAGGATGGATGAGAGCTGACGTGAACTTCCGGTTGTCACCAAGCAGCATACAGTCTTCCACCCAGGGATTGGACCTGAGAGACTCCTCGATCGGCCTTGGAGCCACCTTCTTTCCCGTGGACAGTGCCAGGATCTGCTTCTTCCTGCCCAAGATACGGAGGTAGCCGTCCTCATCGAACTCGCCCAGGTCACCCGAACGGAACCAGCCATCCTCCGTGAACGCGTCCCGGGTCTCCTTCGACATGTTGTTGTATCCCAGGAAAACGTTTGGTCCTCGGATGAGGATCTCCCCATCTTCGGCCAGCGTCTCCTCTATGCCTGGAATGGGGGGCCCAACGGTGCCAGGCTTTACCCTGTCAGGAGGGTTGAAGTTCGCAGGGGCGGCGGTTTCGGTCAATCCATATCCTTCCAGGACGCGGATTCCCATGCCGTTGAAGAGGTAAGCGAGGCGCGGTGGCAGAGCACTTGCCCCAGACATGGCATACTTCAGCTTGCCGCCGAGCCTATCTCTGATTTTGGCGTAAACGAGTCGGTCCGCCAACTTGTGCTTCATTCGCAGAGGCAGAGTGGGTCGTCTCCCGCCGCTCGTGACATGGCTGAACTTCAGAGCCACGTCCTCAGCCCAACGATATATCCTTCTCTTCATGGGAGATTGCCTTTCCACCTCTTCCAGAACCCGATCGTAGACCCTCTCGTAGAGGCGTGGAACGGCGGCCATATGCTCCGGCCTGACTATGAGGAGGTCCTCCGCCAGGGTCCTGGGGGTCGAGAAGGCCACGCACCCACCAATCATCAACATGCCGAGGCATACCACCCTCTGGTAGATGTGCGCCAGTGGGAGAAAGGCAATCACTGTCTGCCCGGGCCTTGCCTTCAGGACCTGGAGGCCCGCCATGGCAGCAGAGGCGATATTCCAGTTGGTAAGGAGCGCCCCCTTTGGCTCCCCGGTGGTCCCTGACGTGTATATGATGCTGGCCAGGTCGCCAGGGCTCACCTCCGAAGTATTCTTCGTGATCGCCCTCAGTTCCGCTGCCTTGGGTTCCCTCTTCAGGAGGGACGCCAGAGTGGCCGAGCCGCCGCCATCATCGAAGAGTACCACCTCGGCGTCCTTCAGGGCCTCGTCCTCCAGGCTCCTGAACTTCTGCAGCTGCTCCCTTCCTTCAAAGAGGAGTACCTTGGACTCCGAGTCCAGAATATGATAGCTCAAGAGGCGAGAGGGAATTGTGGGAAAGGCCGTAACGGTGATGCCTCCAGCGAAAAGAATGGCCAGGTCGGCCAGGAGCCACTCGTACCTGGTCTGCGCCATGATGAGGGCCCTTCCGCCCTTCTGGAGTCCCATAGACATGAGAGCCGCGGCTAGACTTTCCACCTGCGACTTCAACTCGTGATACTTGATTTCGAGGAATTCGCCTTCCACGGGATAGCGGACTGCGGCAGCATCCGAGTATCGGTCAAAGGAGGAGGCTAGGGAGTGCAGGAGGGTCTGCTCTTCGGCTTTTAGCAGCTCCCCCTTGTAGACCTTCACAGAGCCTCCCCAAGCCAGAGTAGGGTAATGAAAGTTGTCATCCCTGGGATCCTATTATCCCTTTCCAAGCCAGCTCCCGCAGCTCTCCCGCTCCAACACCGGCCCCCCTCAGAATTTCGACCGTGTGTTCGCCTAGACTAGGTGGTCCTCCCTGCCGCGACGGACCCGCGGGAGACCACTTGACTGGATGCGCGAGGGTTGCGAAAGTGCGGCCTGCATGGGTTGTCTCCCGCAGGAGTCTCCTGGCCCTCAGGTGGACATCCTCCGTCGCCTCCTTCACGCTGAGCACTGGGGCGAAGGGGATGTCCTCACCTTCCAGGATGTGACTCCACTCCTTCAATGTCTTGCCTTTGAAGAGGTTCTGGAGGTCCTCCTTCACCACCTTTCCCTCGTCACCCGTGACAAAATGCTTAGTCCGCAAGTCCCGTCGCGCCACAACGTCGCAGAATCTCTGCCAGAACTTCTCCTCTATGGCTGCCAGGGTGAGGAATCTGCCATCGGCCGTCTCGTACACATCGTAGAAGGGGAAGAGGCCCGTGAGGAAGGTTCGACCGGGTTGTGGATCGCCTCCCGCTAGAGACTCGGCAAGGTTCATGAGGTTCATGTGGATGGCGGCGTCAAAGATGGACAGGTCAAGGTAGAAACCGCGGCCGGATCTCTCCCTCCATAGGACGGCGGCGGTGATTGCGTACGCCGCCATCAGACCCGAAGCCATGTCTGCGAGCGGGACACACGGGAGGACAGGTCTCCCATCATGGGAGTTCATGTGCAGAAGCCCGGACAGGGCATCGAAATTAAGGTCGTGACCTGGTTTGTCTCTGTAGGGTCCCGTGGCACCGTATCCGGAGAAGGAGCAGTAGATCATATCCTCCTTTACCGCCTTGACGTCCTCGTAGCCTATCCCAAGCCTCTCCGCAACGCCGGGGCGAAACTGCTCCACCAGGACATCCGCGGTGGGTACCAGTCGATAGAACAACTCCCGCCCTTCTGGCTCTTTCAGGTTGAGGGCTATGCTCTTCTTGCCCTGGTTAACCAGCAAGAAGGAGTAGCTTATGCCGCCCACGGTCGGAGGGGCATACCTCATGTAGTCACCAGTTCTGGGCTCCTCCACCTTGATGACCTCGGCTCCTAGGTCTGCCAACAGCTGAGTCACGATGCCCCCAGGTAGAAGACGCGTCAGATCCAGCACCCTCATGCCCTCCATGGGACCTCCCAAGGAATCACCGCCCCGTCATTCCCCAGAAGGTATTTAGAATGGGGCCCGGGGCTCCGTCCGATTTCGCACTACTGCGCTTCACACCTCACTTCGTGAACCACAGAACGTCCGGGTCTTTCTCAGATCCCTTCGCGGCGCACAGGTTGGTAAGCCTTAATAAGAGGGGGGTCCAATATAGCGTCAGGTGTCTTATCGTGCTAGAAAGCGTGATTGTGGGCGCCGTGAGGACGCCCATAGGAAGGATCAACAAATCCCTTAAGGATGTGAGGGCTGATGACCTTGCTGCCCTCGTAATCAAGGAAGTCATCGAAAGGGCCGGCATAGAGCCGGCGATGGTGGAGGACGTCGTCTTTGGCTGCAACACACAGATCGAGGAGCAGGGCCTGAACGTCACCCGAATTGCCGTCCTTACGGCAGGGCTTCCCGAATCCATAGCGGGCACCACCGTGAATCGCCAGTGCGGTTCTGGACTTCAGGCCTGCAATATCGCAGCCATGGCGGTGGCCACGGGCCAGTCCGACTTCGTCATCGGCGGTGGTGTCGAGAGCATGACCCGGGTGCCTATGGGTAGCGATGCGGGCGTCTTCAACGAGAGGCTCATCGCTAGATACGACCTCGTTCCTCAGGGAATCTCAGCAGAGCTGATAGCGGACAAATGGGGACTCTCCAGGGAGGAGATGGACGAGTTCTCCCTCATGAGCCACAGGAAGGCCATCGCCGCCATCGATGCCGGCAGGTTCAAGGATGAGATCGTCCCAGTTCCGATCAAGGATGACTCTGGGAAGGAGGTCCTCTTCAGCATCGACGAGCATCCTCGACGGAATACATCGCTGGAGAAGCTGGCCAAATTGCCACCGGCCTTCAAGCCTGATGGCAAGATTACCGCCGGAAACTCGTCCGGCATCAACGATGGCGCTGCAGCCGTCCTCTTCACAACCAAGACGAAGGCAAGGGAGCTGGGTCTGGAGCCCCTGGCCACGGTGAGAACGATGGCAGTAGCGGGCGTGGACCCAGTCCTTATGCTCACTGGACCTATCCCTGCGTCAAGAAAGGCTCTGAAGAAGGCAGGGCTCACCATGAACGACATCGACCTGGTGGAACTTAACGAGGCCTTTGCATCGGTCGCCATAGCCTGTTCCGGTGAGCTAGGCATCGAGCCGGAGAAGCTGAACCCCAACGGAGGGGCCATAGCCCTCGGCCATCCCCTGGGATGCAGCGGAGCCCGCCTGCTGACCACCCTCCTGTATGAGATGGAAAGAAGGGGCTCGAGGTACGGGCTGGTAACCCTGTGTATCGGCTTCGGTCAGGGCATAACGACCATCGTGGAGCGAGAGAACGCCGGGTGACTTAACTCACCAATGGAGTCGTCTTCGAAGGTTCCTGGACAGACCCTCAGAGCTCGCCTACCTCCTCTCGCGAGATTATGAGCCTCTGAATCTGTGATGTGCCCTCCCAAATCTGGAACACCTTCGCGTCCCTCATCCACTTCTCCACCGGGTAGTCCTTCATATAGCCGGAGCCGCCGACAATCTGCACAGCATCCGTGGTCACCTTCATAGCCATCTCGGCGGCGAAGAGCTTCGCCATGGCGGCATCCTTGTTGGCCGGCATATCCTGATCAGCCATCCAGGCGGCTCTCCACACCAGGAGACGGGCAGCCTCGATGGCCGTCTTCATGTCCGCCAGCATGAAGGCGACACCCTGATGCATGGCTATGGGCTTTCCGAACGCCTCCCTGGTCCGCGCATAATCCAGGGCGAACTCGTAGGCTGCTTGGGCCACGCCCACGGCCCCGGCGGCGACAACTGGTCTCGACTTCTCCAGGGTCTTCATGGCCCCTATCCAGGAGACTTTCTCGCCTCCCAGGAGGTTCTCCTCTGGCACCCTGCAGTCCTCTAAGATGACCTCTGCGGTGTGGGACGCCCGAACCCCCATCTTGTCCTCCACCTTACCCATCTTAAGCCCGTTGTCCCCCTCCTCTACCACGAAGGCCCTGATGCCGAAGTATCCCAGGGATTTGTCAATGGTGGCGAAGACCACGTGGAGGTTGGCGATTCCTCCGTTCGTGATGAACCTCTTGACGCCATTGAGGATCCATTCGTCCCCATCCTTCTCTGCCCTTGTGGAAATGTTCTTCACGTCAGAACCCGCCCCGGGCTCCGTCAGGCATAGGGCGCCAAGCTTGGGCTCTTCCTGGGTGAATAAGGGAAGGTACCGCTGCTTCTGCTCCTCCGTGCCCATGTAGA
Organism: Thermoplasmata archaeon; assembly: GCA_046758325.1. GTDB lineage: Archaea > Thermoplasmatota > Thermoplasmata > RBG-16-68-12 > JAJISG01 > JAJISG01. The sequence continues at coordinate 34,872 of JBHHZZ010000002.1, forward strand.
GAATGGGGAGAATGGCCAGACCTCCGCCGATGAGGGCTGTAGCTATGCCCGCGCAACCCCAGTTCAGCTCCTCCATCACCAAGGCCCAGGAGAGAGTGCTGGCCATGCCGCCTCCGCCGTACTTCTCCGGTATGAAAGCCGTGTCGAGGCCCAGCTTGTGGGCCTTCTGGACGACGTCCCAAGGGATCTTGCCCTCTTGATCGCTCTCGGCCGCTACCGGCCTCAGTTCCTTCTCCGCAAACTCCCTCGCCGTCTGCCGCAGCAGCTTCTGTTCATCCGTGAGCCTAAAGTCGACCATGCTGGTGGGCCCCCTTCGGAGTGTTCAACGATACTCGATTAGAAAAGGTTTCGGTTGCCATTCTAGCTGTGGTGCTGAGAAGGGCGGAGCTCTGATAGGTCAGCAGAATGGAAAGTGTGGCCTTCCCGCGTGCCTCGAGACGAGGCCTATCATCCCGAGCGTAGGTATCCTTAGAACTCCTTGGGCATGTCCCTGAGTACAGCGGTCAACCGGCTGAGCGGGCTCATTAGGGCCATGATCTTCGACATGGAGCCCTTGAACCTCATCTTTCCAGTCATCACCAGAGTCTGAAGATCGGCCTCTCCCTTAGCGGACTTCAGCCAAGCTTCGTAGCTACCCTCAAACTTGAAGTCAGCAGGCTCATCCTGAGCCACCTCCCTAGTCGCCACCACTCCATTCTGGATGTCTATCATCACTGAGATGTCCCGGTCAGTACAAGTGGCGACTAACCGCGTGGTCAGGTCGCTAGTCTTCTTCTTCCACTCATCGTCGGCGTTGAGCCGACTGGCCAGATCCTCGAAAAACTCCTTTGTAAAAAACTGTGCCATGGGAAACCTCCGATGCTCAGATGGGCCTCTAGTATAGAGACATTACGGTCCTATGGGTAGGCCATATCCAGGATCTGCACGGGATGCATACAGCTGGCGGGAATGCCCTCCTTCTTGAGACCCCACGCTATCCAGAGGAGGCAGCCCGGGTTGCCGGTGGCCACTATGTCGGCTCCCGAGGCCTGGATGTCCTGGAGCTTTCGCCGGAGCAGCCGGAGGGCCATGTCCCTCTGGGTGAGCATGTAGGTGCCAGCGCTGCCGCAGCACCAGTCGGACTCCTTCAGCTCGATGATCTCGAGGCCAGGGACTCTCCTCAGCATGTTTCTGGGCTCCTCCCCAATGCCCTGGCCGTGGATCAGGTGGCAAGGGTCGTCGTAGGCCACCTTGATGGGCAGGGGCTGCAGACCGTCCGAGAGGCCTACGGAGTCCAGGAGTTCGGACACATCTTTCACCTTGTCGCTGAAATTTCGAGCCTTCTCCCTCCACTCAGCGTCCTCCGGGAAGAGGCGCTGGTACTCCTTCATATGGGCCCCACAACCGGCGGAGTTGGTGACGATGACATCCACTCCGGCGGCCTCGAAAACCGATATGTTCAGCATGGCCAATCGGCGAGCCTCCTCCAGCCGGCCCGCGTGGGCATGGAGAGCCCCGCAGCACTCCTGGCCACGGGGAATCATAACATCACAGCCGCTGCGATTGAGGACACTAATCGTAGCGCGGTTCACATCCGTCAGCAGGATTCTCATCATGCAGCAGATCAGGAAGGCAGCGGTCAACCTCCTCTCACCCTGGGACCTGTAGGTCCGCTCAGATATCTCCTCCGGCACCGCTGGCAAGCTCGTCAGGACGTCTATCGCGTTGAGGAGCTGCTCGGGAAGAAAGCGGCTTCGGCTCGCGGACAGGGCGAGGTTCCGTAGCGGCGACCTCTGGTAGATGGACAGAAGCCTGCCAAGGCCTATGATTCGAGACTTTCTCGGTAGGAGGTACTGATAAAGAAGGCGGGGAAACAGGCCCGAAGTCGTAGAACTCCGTCCGAGGAGGAAACGTCCGCGCTCAAGAATATGGCCAAAGGATACGCCCGAAGGACAGGCCGTTTCGCAGGCCCTACAGCCCACGCAGAGATCCAGATGTAGGGCCAGCTTCTCCGTCACATCAACGCGGTTTTCCTCCAGGGCCCGGACCAAGTATACACGACCCCTGGGAGAGTCCATCTCCACGCCGAGTTCTCGATAGGTGGGACAGAAAGGGAGACACAGGCCGCAATGGGTGCACTCCATGAGTTTCTCATAGGGCAGGAACCCGGCTCCGCTCCTAGAGTCCATCACAGACCTCCGATGAAGCGGCCTGGGTTGAGAACGCTGTCAGGATCGAATTCAGCCTTCATGCGGGCGATGAGGTCGAAGTGTGGGGGTCGAGGACCCCAGACATCAATCCCTCTCTTCACCTCGGCGGGAGCCTTCTCCAGGATGAGGTGCCCTCCGAGGGAGCTGCTCAGAGCACCGAGTTCCTCAAAGGCTGACTGGGTAACCTCCGCCCCACCACCTTGCACCAGGCCGACATGCGCAACACCGAACCCTGGATGAGCGATGATGCTGCCCTTCAGATCGAGGGATTCCAGCGTCTCGGGCACAGCATTCAGGAACGCGTCCATGGTTGCCGGAGGCAACGACGCCCTCAGACTCGTTGACCAGGTGGACAAGGGAAGGCTTGAGACAGACTGCCACAGCTCTCTGGAACCATCCCCGTCTCGGGCAAGGGAGCCGATGGCTCCCCGCACCTCTGCCATGCCCTTGACCTCCCCCACTTGCCTTTCCACCACCTCCCTCAGGTCACCAAACTCCGCCAACAGGTAGTGGCCACTAGGATCCAGGCTCAGAGTGCTGGCAGCGGTCTGACTAAGCACCGTAAGGGCCACGGACTCCAGCCCAGCGTCCAGAACGTCGCCTGCCGTCCTTACGGCTCCATCAAAGGTCGGAAAGGCAGAGGCAAGAGTCATGGTGAACTCGGGGAGAGGTTGCAGCCTTAAGGAGGCCTCAACAATCACCCCGAGGGTGCCTAGAGAGCCGACGTAGAGCTTCATCATGTTATAGCCAGCCACGTTCTTGACCACCCTGCCACCAGCCTTCGCGACTTGGCCATTGGGGAGGACCATCTTCATGCCTAGAACGGAGTCCCCCGGAGCGCCGAAGGACTGTCTTCTGGGGCCGAAAGAACTGACCGCCAAGGCGCCCCCGACGGTGGCCCTCTCCGGCATAGGGGGATCCAGGGGGAGAACTTGGCGGTGATGGCGGAGCAACTCGTTGGCAGCGGCAATCGTCATCCCTGCCGGGAGGATTGCCACCATGTCCTCCGGGGCGTGCTCGAAACCCTCCGTTATGCCACCCATGTCAAGCATGATGTCGACCCTCGCAGGCGGGTTTCCCATGTGCAGGGCCGTTCCTCCGCCAACGGGGACGACGGCCAGTCCTTGATCCCCCGCGAAGGACAGGACACTTGCGAGATCCTGGACACTACCAGGACGTACGACCGCGGACGGTCGGAGGCCCTCCACATCTCTTTCGAGTTCTTGAGTTATGACGGTCTGCTCTAGGCAAGAGCGCAGCCTCTCAATCCAGCCTTCCCCCCGGGGCATGGTCCGCTACCTCGCTCTCGCTTGAAGGTCGGCAGGGACCCTCAAGAGGGGCATCTCCATCTTCTTCTCTCCGGGAAACACCTTGCCCGGGTTGCAGAGGCCCTCGGGATCGAAAACCCTCTTCACCCTCTTCATGGCCTCCAGGTCCTCCTTGGAGTAGACGAGGCCCATCATGTCCATCTTCTCCAGGCCGATACCATGCTCGCCGCTGATGGTCCCGCCGGCCTCGACACAGCATTGCAGGATGTCCTTCGAAGCGGCCAGGGTCCTCCTCACCTGATCCTGGTCCCGTTCATCGAAGAGAATAATGGGGTGAAGATTTCCATCGCCAGCATGGAAGACGTTTGCGATGGTCAGACCGTACCGCTGGCCGATCGCGTACACCCGGGGCAGTACATCCGGCAACTTGCTACGAGGGATGACGCCGTCAAGGGTGTAGTAGCTCCGGCTCACCCGGCCAAAGGCACCAAAGGCCCTCTTCCGGCCCTGCCAGAGGAGTGTCCTCTCCTCCTCCGTCTCCGCCATCCTCACCTCCCTGGCACCGCTGCTCCGGCAGACGTCCGCTACATCGGTAGCCCTCCTCTCCACAGCCTCTCTGAGACCGTCCACCTCTATCAGAAGCACTGCCTCGGCATCCTTGGGGTAGCCAGCATGTATGTAGTCCTCCACCGCACCGAGGGTGATCCGGTCCATCATCTCCACCGTTGCGGGGACGATGCCTTTTCCAATGATCGCCGAAACAGTCTGGGTCGCGGCCTCCACGGAGTCGTAAATGGCCAGGATGGTCCTGATGGACTCGGGCAACCTCACAAGCCGGACGATGACCTTGGTGGCGATGCCCAAGGTGCCCTCAGAGCCCACCATGAGTCCGACTAGGTCGTATCCGATCATGTCCTCGGCCTTGCCCCCCAGAAGGACCAGCTGACCATCGGGCAGTACCACCTCTAGGCCAAGGACATGGTTCGTCGTCACCCCGTACTTGAGGGTATGTGGGCCTCCCGCGTTCTCCGCCACGTTGCCACCTATGGTGCAGGACTGCTGACTGGAGGGGTCGGGAGCGAAATGCAGGCCCAGGGACAGGACGGCATCGTTCAGCTGCTGGTTGATGACTCCTGGCTGTACCACGGCTCTCAGGTTCGCCTCGTCAACCTCCAGGATCCTGTTCATCTTGACCAGGGAGATGAGAATCCCCCCCTCAAGAGGGAGGGCACCGCCGCTGAGGCCGGTTCCCGCGCCCCTCGCCACGAAGGGCACATGGAGCCTGTTGGCAAGACGAACGATGGATTGGACCTCCTCCGTCGACTCCGGCAGGACTACAACCTCCGGAAGAGCCTTGTTGAGGGTCAGCCCATCACAGTCGTAGACCAGAAGCTCCTCATAGTCCGCAATAACCCTTTCTCGACCGAGAATGTTGGCAAGCTCCTCTACGAGGGCCTTCCTGTCCACCGGGACACCCCGATGCACATGCTAGGCGTGCGGACCATAAATAAGCACCGGGGTCTGCCTTCACGGTGACTTCCAGACGACGGCGCTGCCGATGAGCCAGCCCATTACACCAGAGAGGGCGTAGAGGACCTCGTATGCTGGAAAGGCGTACGGGGCGACGACGGCAAAGGCTAAGGAGAAGAGGATGGCGGCCACCCAGATGACGAGCATGTTGTAGGATCCCTTGGGCATGACCCTCAGATACAGACGGAGGAAGATGAAGGAGGTGCCCAGAGCCATGACGATCCTCTCGCTGATTAGGACGAGGTCGACGTTGGAGCCGCCAGGGTTGATGAAGGCCCTGTACGCGACGTACAGGCCGAAAGCGAGGAAGGTGGTCAGGAGGAGCACCCTCGCCGGTACCCAAACGTTGGTGGGCTCCAGCCGGTCCCGAAACTTGAAGAATGCCAGGGTGGGCGACGCCACACGCATGCCGAAGACGACGGCCACCACCGGGGCCAGGTAGATCGGGTCTTTGAAGCTGACCTGCACGAAGGAGAGGCCCAGGGCCACGAGGATGAAGGCCGGTACCGCTAGGAGGAAAGTGAGGGCCCAGAGGCCACTCCTCAGGAGACGATAGAACACGGGGGCGAAGAGAAGCAGGACTGAGCCTAGCACTAAGAGTATTGCGAATAGGGAGACTAGGTCTTCCTCCGCCATCTCCAGTCCTCAGTCCGAGGCTTTCGAGGCGGATGACTGAGGAAAAGGGTTTGTCTCCCAGTATTCCGGGTGAAAATCAGTATGGGAAATCAGGTGGCGTCACGAGAAGCGCCATATGACTACGAAGCCTATGATCCACCCGGCTAAGCCCGCGAGCCTGTAGTATATGTCGTAGTTGGGGAAGGCAAAGGGGGCCATGACGGCGAAAGCCAGGGAGAGGAGAATGGCGGAGACCCAGACAGTGGGCTTCTCTCTCAAGGACTCAGGAAGGATCTTGGCAAAGACACGGACAATGACGAAAGCGCCTCCCACTGCCATCAGGAGCGCCTCGCTGAGAACGGCAGCACTTGAGGGAGCCTGGCCAAAGACGTCTGCGAAAAGGTCCGACAACAGGACGTATACCAGGTAGCCTGCATACCCGAGGAAGCCCGCCGCCAGGACGATCCGCAGTGGAGTCCAGAATTTCCTGAGTTCAAACTTCTCCCTCAACGATCGGAAGAGGAATGTGGGGGAGGAAGCCCTAAGGCCCAGGACCAGGGCAACGAAGGGGAGGAAGAAGAGGGGCTCGGAAAGGGCAAGGTAGACGGCATACAAGGAGACACCCATGATACCCAACACTAGGGCCAGAAGGCCGTACAGCTTCCATTTCGTGACCTCCTCAGTCAATCTGAAGATAACGGGGGATAGAAGGATTATGAGGGTTCCCGAGATGAGCATCCCCGCGAATAAAAATGCCAGGATTTCCTCGTTTGCCATTGGAGTTGAGTCCAACCCTTGAGTCTTGATAAAGTTTTGGTCAAGGCTGTGGAATGTGATAATGCAATGGAAATGAGGGCTCCGTCGTCGACTGTCCGGGCGTCCTTCGTTTGGTTATTGCGGGAGCGCGTCGTCCACCACAGAGGCCCTCAGAGGAGGTGTCAATGATGGAGACCACTACCATCGGACCGATTTCCTCCAGGATTGGGACCAGGATTTGTAGAGATCGACCACCCACGGTTGTCCCGAACCCCGATAAAGCCCTCCAGGGCCAGAAAGCGTCAATGAAAGGCCTGAAGGAGGACTTTGCCATGCCAACCCGGTCGCGTCAAGCCATATGGGTTCATCTCGCCGATGGGTTCTGAAGCTCTCGAATCTGGCGGCATGGTAGATATCGACGTGGCCTGTCCAACCTTGGATTTGACAGGTGATGAGAACCCATCTTAGCCTTCTGTCCTGACAGCTGAACTGCTCCCCATTTTCCTCACTATTTCGATGGCCTCCGTCAGGCTCTGTACAACAGCCTCTGGGGCAACGTCGTTCTGACCACGGCCTTCTCTATCCAGGAGTATGGCATTCATGCCAAGTCTCTCGGGGAGCAGAATGTCAAGGTGCAGGTCGTCGCCTATGACCACCGATTCCTCTGGCATGACGCGGAGGACCTCCAACAGTTTCTTGTACATTCTTGGATTGGACTTATCACATCTCGCCTCATAGCCAGTCATGATGTAGTCGAAATCCCCCTCGAGCCCCTCTATGGCATCCTGGAATTTGAACCGCGCTATGGTCGTAACTATGGCCGTCTTCAGGCCAAGCTGCTTGGCCCTCTTCACCGCTTCTCTTGCGTCAGGATACAACCTGTATTTGTTTCGCTCCATTAGGCTGACCAATCCATTCAGGGTCTGCCTGTCGACTCCCGCCCTTAGTCGCCACAGCGTACGTCTGAGGAAAGTATGCCAATCCTTGTAGCCATACCTTGGATAGTCGATGAAGGACGTGAAAATGAACGCGGCTTTCAGCTGCTGAGGTGAGATTTCGTAGCCTCCCCTGTTCAGATATGCTGAGATCTCCTCCTCACTAACAGAGACTTCCGGGTATACAAGAGTCTGGTGCAGGTCAAACAGCACAGCCTTAATATGCATTGAAGGTCGAGGTCGCAACGAGACTCAGGAGAATAAAGGTTGGCTCCGACAAAACAAATCTTAAGGCACCGTTGCCCTCTCTCAGAGACGAAGTGATCCCAACGCGCAGTTCAAGTTCGTCGGGCTCAGGAGGAGAATGCTCGAGAACAATGTCGACAGGACCTCAAAGGTCCATTACAACAGGAAGGGGTGCAGGTTCACGCACTGGACTTCACCGTTGACAGGAGGCGGGAGATCATGAAACTCAGGGGATATCTTTCGAAGTTCGCAGAATTGGAAGACCTATATGAGGAAGTGCGGAGGGATTTCCTCAAAAAGGGGCTCGCGCACCACAACTGGAACCATGTACTTAGGGACCTAGCCAGGGGGATCATGATTGGTGAAGAGGAAAGGGCGGATATGAAGGTCGTCCTGGCAGGCATTCTGCTGCACGATATCGGCAGGCTCTATCCCAAGACAGGAAGAAATCACTACTCCCTTGGAGCCGAAGTAGCTCCTCGATATCTCGAGAAGGCTGGTTTCAGTCAGGAGGAGATCGAGGGCGTAGTACGTTGCATAAGATCTCATGGGCCAAGGGGACTGGAGGAACCAGGAACCTTGGAGGCCAAGGTCTGTTATGACGTAGACGTCCTCTCCTGTTCAGTGGGATACATCGGAGTTGCGAGGGTCTTCGACTATTTCCTGAGGGAGGAAGAGATGAATGTGAAGCAGATCCTGGAGCTCCCGAGTGGAAGGAAAGGGCCAAGAGAGGATTTCTATACCAGGGTTGGCAGAAAGCTCGGTCAGGATGGGTTCAAGAAGGCGGAGAGATTCTGGAAGGAACTGCATCAGGAGTTTGCTGAGGAAGAGCGTACGGCAAGCGAGATCATTTCAGACTATGAGGGCGATTAACGGGAGCCTCTCATGGTCCTACGCAGTTTTCCATCCGAAACTTAGCCAGATATGATCTGACCATTCTCGATCAGCGTTTTGCCGTCGACCTGCAACGTGGCTTCCTTGAAGGAGATGGGAAAGACGTAATCGCACTGATTCGTGCCGCCAAGCCAGTCGTTGTCTCCTATGCCTACGGTCACGGCTCCTTCCACCAGATCGTTCTCGAGAAATCCATACCTGGCCTCGGGGTTCAGTCCGATAGTGAGGAAACCCAGCTGGTCTGCGCCTTCCTTCCTCTTCGCCTCGGTCCAGTGCGTGGTGAAGTAATCCAGGTGCTCCTTGGCATCGACCTGCGTGAGACGCCCAGATGAAAACTTCAAGGTCAGGCCATGTATGAAGTCGCCGAGCCGAGGTATCGGCGTCGTCGAAACCACCAGACCTTCGCCGCTGCCCTGTTCCAAGGCAACGCTCATAGTTCCAGCGGGCAGGGAGGAAAAGTAAGACGATTTCTTTCCCTTGACGGGCCTGACCTCTCCAGTGAAAATGGCAGGATTGCTACCATGAAACTCGAACTCGAAATCGGTGCCGCCTCTGGCAGTGAGTTGTCCGCGTCGCGCCCCCCTCAGGCGCTTCGCTAGGCGCTCCCCGAGCTCCTTCAGAACACGTGGGTCTGCACCTAGGGCGGCCAGGACCGACTCGTACCATCTTCCATAGTCGAAACCGTAAGTCTTCGCCCTGTCCTCCGTCACCCTCCCCAAGGCAATATCGACGGATGGAACCGGGTCGTCCTCGAAGGGCTTGTAGGTGGCCTCCGCCCCTTCTTCGTTTGCCCTCCATCGATCCCCTGGGATGCGCTTCATGGCCTCTGGATTGGCGGGCCCCTCGACATACACTACAGCCGTTGCCGCTTTCCTCACCGCCTGCTGCAATGCCGAAGGCTCCCTCAGCCAATCTTTCGGCAGGTTCATCAGGGCATCGTACCACACATCATCAGAGTCCAAGGTCAGCAGCGTATCCGCCCCTGCTCGTCGAGCTTCCTTCACAATCTCCCTCGTCAAAGGAAGCATGTGCTCCCACGCGTAGACCTGCAGGCAGTCTGCCTCATTCAGCCGAAGTACGTCCTTCACCACTCGTCTGGCTACATGTTGAACTTCGATATCCATCGATCTCCCCCAGAGACCAAGAGTGAGCTCCAAGAAGACACTTAAACTTATGGACCCCCGCAATCAGAGGGGAAGCGTAACCTGATATGAAAAGAGAAACCAACACGACGTGTTTCCGTATCAGGCCCTTACTTCCATCGGGCTGAACTCGCCATACACATGGCCGAAAGACTCGGCGCTTCTGAGTCACAGCGCGTCCTATGAGTCGAACCTCTTCAGAAAGGCCTCGACCTCCTTCATCGGCTCATCGTCCGTTATGGGTGGCGAGCACTGTCTTCCGACACACGCATACACCGCCGGGATAGGGTCCGCCGGATACTTGGCCTTCCTTAGAGCCTCCGAACCTGGTCGCAAGAACTGGACCACCCTCCTAGGCTCGAAGGCCCTCAGGAGGTCCATATGCATCCGGCGTGCCATCCCATCCTCTGGATCTCCCAGTAGAACCAGCCTCAGCGGGCCCTTGAGATGGACGGACACGGCGATGGCGTAGGAAGAGGCAAAGATGGAGTATCGGGGATACTGACCGCTAAATCCCTCGAGGATCTTCTTCGCCGCCTCAGTATACTCCTCCTTCTCGGTCAGATCCCCAAGCTTCAGAAGGAGCGTGGCGGCGTGGGAGTTCTCCAACAGGGGCCTCTGGGGCATCTTCAGGAGGCCTATGTCCTCCTCCCGCGGCTTCCTGTCAAGAAGGAGGCCCTTCTCGTCCCGCAGGTCCTTGAGCATTCTGCCGACGAGAGCCTCCGATCTTTCCAGAAAGGGAGCCTTATCAGTGTGTTCGTATGCCGCCTGGAAGGCCTCGGCCAGGTACACGTAGTCCCCCAGAAGACCGTCAGACCCTGGCTCGCCGTTCCAGTAATGATACACGGAACCGTCATCCCCCAGAAGCCTTTCCTCCACGAGCCGAAGGGTCGACACAGCAGCAGCGAGATACCTCTCCTCCCCCAGAACGGCCCGCGCCAGGAGGTACGATGTAGCGGCCTGCCCGTTGAGGTCTGCATAGAGGGTCGTGTCGATGTATGGTTGCACGAGGGAGGCTCTTTCCTCCTTGGACGCCTGATAATATTCTTCATCAGCGTCTTGGCTACCAAAAAAGCCGCCCTTCGCATCTCGCAGGTGGTCCTCCAGATACCTCAGGACGTCCTCCGCCACCTCCCTGTACCACGGCTCCTTCAGGAGGGCATAGGCGTTCAGATAATTCTTCAATAGACCCGCATTCACATCCAGCATCTTCTCGTAGTGAGGGACGCTCCAGTCCTTCGTGACGGAATATCTGAAAAAGCCACCTTCTACTTGATCGTAAATGCCACCTCCTGCCATGGCCCCAAGAGTCTTCTCCACCAACCTGCTGAAGTACCTGTTTCCAGAGACCTTGAACTGATAGAGGGCCAGGTCGACGGCGTCGGAGTTCGGAAACTTGGGTGCGCCACCGAACCCGCCGTACAGTTCGTCGAACTGTTGCAGCAGGAATCCGAGAACCTCTTCAACCACATCCAGTCTGAGAGGCCCCTTCGCTGGGTGGACCACCGACTCCTGCGGCGCCTTCTTCTCCCTCGGCTTGCCGTCGGTCTCCTCAAAGTAGCTCTTCACCTGCATCAAGGTCCTCTTCATCTGGTCCGGCGGGATGTAGGTCCCGCCAGCGACGACACCTCCATCCGCGTCCAGGAATGCAGTGGTCGGATACCCGCCGAAGTTGTACCTCTCCCTTATGTCCGGCCTCTTGTCGATGTCCACCCGGATAGGCACGAAGTCCTCATTGATGAGCTGGATGATCTCGTCGTCGGAGTAGCTGGTCTCATCCATCACGTGGCACCAGTGGCACCAGACCGCAGAGAGGTCTAGGAGGACAGGTTTGCCCGTTTCCCGCGCTTCCTTGAAGGCCTCCTCCCCCCATTCGCGCCAGCGGATGTCCGTGTGCTCTCCCATGACTGTCCTAGGCTGAGGACGACATATGAAGGTTTGGCAGAAACGGGACCGTGCCTGCCAGCCATCCGAGCATATCCTAGCCGAGGAGGAAGGTGGCCGCCCTTACCACGAAGTCCAGGAATGGGAAAGCTAGGACGCCCGTAGCGATTGTCCCAACAGTGGCGATGGAGAGGGCAATGGCGTAGGCCCTCGGCACCCGCAAGCGCTCCCCAGGTCCCTCTAGGATGTACATGTGCTTCACCAACCTGGCGTAATAGTAGAGGGAGAGGGCGCTGTTGAGCACACCGGCAATGGCAAGGGATATCATCCACTCGCTCCCTGGGATCTGCCCGGCCCGAACTGCAGACCAGAAAAGAATGAATTTGCTCACGAAGCCCCCTAGAGGCGGTATGCCTGCCAAGGAGAGCAGCAAGATCATCATGCTGAAGGCCACGAGAGGCATCCTCTTGGCCAAGCCGCTGAAGTCATCCAGCCTCTCACCTATGAGAAGCGTGCCCATCAGTGCGACGACTATGAAGGCGCCACCCTTCATGAAGACGTACACCAGCAGGTGGTAGAGGCCTCCCGCCATTCCGAAGGCCGCGATGGTCGAGTCCGAGTGGCTCCCCACGACGAGGGCGATGAGGATGTAGCCTGCATGCCCTATGCTGGAATAAGCCAGCATCCTCTTCACGCTCTTCTGAGGCAAGGCAGCAACGTTGCCAACCGTCATGGTTGCGATGGCCAGGATGCCCATGGCTAGGACCCACTGACCAGCGGCGCCTATGAGGGCAATGAGGAATATTCGAAAGATGGCCGCGAAGCCCATGATCTTCGAGGCGGTACTCAGCAGCGTCGTGATGGTCGTCGGGGCCCCCTCGTAGACGTCGGGTACCCACATGTGGAAGGGCACGGTGGCTACCTTGAAACCAAAGCCCGCGATGAGGAGAATGAGAGCCACGACCACCGTCGGCTCATACAGCAGCAGGCCCGCGCTAATGGTAGTTTTGAGAATCCGCAGGTCGGTGTAGGAACTCGAGATTCCCTGACTGCTCCCGACGTGGCCACTGACGCCATAGATGAGGGAGATGCCGAAGAGGATAAGAGCCGAGCTCACGACGCCTATGATGAAGAACTTCATGGCGGCCTCAGTAGCCCTCCGATCTCTCTTCCGGAAGGCGGCCAGGGCGAATGTGGCGATGCTGGCCATCTCGAAGGAGAGGTAGAGCACGAAGAGGTCCGTGGCGGCGGCCACCATGAGCATGCCCACCAGTGAGATCAGCAGCAGTCCGTAGTATTCCCCAGGGTTCCTGTCATCCTCCCGTAGGAAGGCCCGGGAGGCCAGGACGACTAGGATGCCGGTGAGGATTATGGCTATGAAGAAGAAGAGGGTGAAGGGATTGACCTCCATCATCAGCTCCGGCAGCTCCACAGCCACGGGCAGGGTCCAGAGCTCAAGGCCCAGGAACGGGAGGATGCCCAGACCCATCATGTCCAGCGTCAGAAACAGGGCTATTCCCAGGCCGATGAGGGCGATGTCCGCGAGCCTGGCCTTGTTCCTGACGATGAAAGTGAGCGCTATGAGTAGAAAGCCGAAGAAGGTGAGGACCAGGACCGGCGAGAGGACTATCCATTCGGGATAGGGCACCTAGACCACCCCTCCCATGGATTCGAAGAGGACCCGGGACCAGTCTACGAAGAGATCCATCAAGGGCGTGGGGAAGATGCCGAAGAGGGCGAAGAGGGCTGCCAGGACGCCCAAGGGCAGGATCTCATACACAGCGATGTCCTTTGTGGTTCCGAGCTTTTCGTTGAAGGGTCCGTGGATCGCCCTCTGCACGGCATACAGGTAGTAAGCCGCCGTGAGCACCACGGTGAGGATGGGGACGAGGACCCAGAGGCCGAAGGCCTGGTAGGTACCCAGGAAGACGGTGAACTCCGCGACGAAGCCGACCAATCCAGGGAGGCCTAGGGATGCCAGGAAGGCGGTAAGTATGAAACCCGACAGGACGGGCACGCGGTTCATTATGCCGCCCAGCTCCGAGATGTTCCGGGTGCCGATGCGATGGCCGACGGATCCGGCCACCATGAAGAGGGCAGCGGATATCAGCCCGTGAGCGAACATCTGGAAGATGGCCCCGCTCATCCCCATGAGGCCCCCCAGCTCGCCCGGGGACCCATTGCTGAATGCGAAGAGGGCTGCACCTATGCCCAGCATCACTATCCCCATGTGGCTGATGCTCGAGTTGGCTATCAGTCTCTTCAGATCGTCCTGAGCCAGACAGACGAGGGCTCCGTAGAGTATGCTGATGGTCCCGATTACGACAAAGACCCAGAAGAGAGCCGTTGAGGCCTGAGGGAGCATCTGCACGTTTACCCTTATGAGACCGTAGCCTCCCATCTTCAGTAGGACCCCCGCAAGGATGACGGAGCCTGCCGTGGGGGCCTCTACGTGGGCATCCGGCAACCAGGTATGGAAGGGTACCATGGGCAGCTTGGTACCGAACCCTATCAGGAGGGCGACGAAGAGGAGGTCCTGGACGACGCCGATGGGGATCGGCCTCCTTTCGATTATGGCCAGCATGCTGAAGGCGTCCTCACCACCGCCCATGTAGTAGTAGAAGGCCAGGATGCCGAAGAGGACCAGCAAGCTGGCTGCCTGGGTGTAGAGGAAGAACTTGATGGCCGCGTACCTCTTCCTGGGACCACCCCAGATGGCTATCATGAAGTACATGGGAACGAGCTGGAGCTCCCAGAAGATGAAGAATAAGAAGAAGTCCAGGGCCATGAAAACGCCCAGGATCGTGGTTTCCATTAGGAGGAGAAGGGAGTAGAACTCCCTGACGCGGTGGGACTCGTCCCAGGAGAAGATGGCGGCCAGGGGGAAGAGGATGGTGGTCAGCAAGACCAGGGAGAAGGAGAGCTCGTCAACGCCGAGACGGTAGAACACGTGGATGTGCGGTATCCAGAGAGCCTCTTCAAAGGCTCTGTATCTACCTGTAAGCGCGTCCGTGCCGAGGGAGACCACATCCAGTCGCAGGAAGCCGACCAGCAAGTAGAGGGACAGGGCTAGGGGGAGGAAGGAAGTCGCCACTGCCAGGATTCTCGCGGTGGACTCCCTCCTGGCGAGGAGGTAGATGAGTACAGAGGCTATGACCGGGATGAATAACATCAGACTGAGGATCGGAAGCTGAAGGGCCATTCAGCCACCTCCCGAGGCTAGTACGACGGAATCCCTCAGAATCCCGCTAAAGGGGTATATCTGGTCTATCCAAAGGGCAGGGAAGAGGGCGGTGAGGAAGATGAAGACGGTGACTAAGGCCATAGGCAGGTACTCATCCATCCTCAGGTCCCGCACCTTGCCCAAGGCAACATTGAATTCACCCAGGAGGACCCGATGCATGGTCCAGATGTAGTAGGCCCCCGTGAGGACCACGGCGATGAGGGGAATGATGACCAGTTTCTTGATGTCCAGGGGAAGCCCTGCGTAGGTTCCGGTGAAGACCATGAACTCGCTGATGAAGCTGTTTAGCCCTGGCAGTCCGAGGGAGGCCAGGAAACTGACGATGAGCAAGAAAGCGAAGAAGGGCATCTTGGACCCCAGCCCCCTGAGGTGAGGGATCTCTCTACTACCGGTACAGTGCTTGACAGCGCCTGCCAACATGAAGAGGACCGCCGTAATGAGGCCGTGGTTGAAGAGCTGAAATATGGCACCGGCGATGCCTATGGTGGTAAACGTCGAGGCCCCCAGGAGGACGAATCCCATATGGCCGATGCTCGAGTAGGCAATCAGCCTCTTGAGGTCGAGCTGGACCAAGCAGACCAGGGATGCGTAGATCATGCTGACGATGCCAAGGGTGGCCACGAGCCACCATAGGTCTACGGCCGCCAGGGGCAACATGGTGTACCCGATCCGGAAGAGGCCATAGCCTCCCATCTTCAGTAGGACCCCCGCAAGGATGACGGAGCCTGCCGTGGGGGCCTCTACGTGGGCATCCGGCAACCAGGTATGTAGGGGAACCATGGGGAGCTTCACGCCGAATCCTATCAGGAAGGCCAGGAAGACAGGGATCTGAATGCTCAGGGACAGTGCCGGGGCGAGCTCGGCGATCTTAATCATGTTGAGGGTGTTCGTGTGGAAGGCAAGGGCGAAGATGCCCAGGAGCATGATGACGCTGCCCACGTGGGTGTATATGAGGAATTTTATGGCGGCGTAGTGCCTGTTCGGCCCTCCCCATATCCCTATGAGGAAGTACATGGGAATGAGGACCAGCTCCCAGAAAACGAAGAACTGGAGGAAGTCCAGGGAGATGAACACGCCCATGAGCGCCAGGCTGATGATTTGAAGCAGGGCATAGTACTCCTTGGGCTTGAAGTCCTCCTCCATGGGGAAGATGACGGCCACGAGGAGCAGGAGCGCAGTCAGGAAGGCCAGGGGCATGGAGAGACCATCGACTCCCAACCTGAAGATCACAGGGATGTCCATTATGCGGAACCACAGGTAGTCCTCGTAGGCCGTGTAGGTGCCCGTCGTATCCCTATCGAGGCCCAAGTCCACCGCCGGCGATACGAAGCCCGCAAGAAGCACGATGGAGGTCAGGAACGTGAGCAGGGCGAAGAGGATGGCGATGTTCCTCGCCTGAGGCCGCGTCCATCGGCCAAGGAGGGTGATGGCTGCCCCCAGACCCGGGAGGGCCAGCATGATGGTCAGATAGGGGAGAGCCATGGATCACACTCCTAGAAGCGGAAAGACTATCTGGACGACGAAGAGGATGACGGCGGCGCCAAGGACAATGACGGCGGCGTAGGTCTGCACCTCCCCCGTCTGCCCTCTCCTCAGGGTCCATCCTCCTCGTAGAGTGCTCAGACTGATGCTGTTGACCACCCCGTCAACCGCTCTGCGGTCGAAGATGTCCGTACCCCTGGCCGTGAGGAGGGTGATACGGGCTGCCAGGTTGACGAGACCGTCGATGACATATCGATCGAAGAAGTCACTCAGCTTCGCGAAGCCATAGACTAAGCGGAGGCCGAATTCGTCGTAGAGGTCGTCAATCCAGTACCTCCTCTCCAACATGGTGTGCAGGAAGTTGCGAGCCCTGGTAGCGGTGAAGGCGGAGGATGGGATGGATCCTATCAGGTACACGAGGGAGGCCAGGCCGAGGCCCGCCCCGGCGGCCAGCAAAGATATGTAGGTGGGGAAGCTCGAGGGCCCGACGAAGGTCTTCATCAGTAGCTTGTCTGGCGACACGTACTCCGCGTGGACGCCCTCTAGGGTGGGGAAGATGAAGTTGCCGAATCCCCCCATGGCGAACATGAAGAGGCCGGAGCCCACTGCGAAAATCGAGAGGATCACCAGAGGCGCTGTCATCACCTTGGGAGCCTCGTGAGGCTCCTGCTCCCACCTGGGAGAGCCCTTGAAGGCCATGTACCACAAGCGGAACATGTAGAAGGCCGTCATGAAGGCCGTTAGGACGCCGAGAACCCAGAGGTAGAAGAAGGCCTGACTCCCCGCAGAGGCACCATAGGCGGCGGCCAACACCTCGTCCTTGCTCCAGAATCCACTGAAGGGCGGTATCCCCGAAATGGACAGGGCACCGAGGAGCATGGTCATGGATGTGATCGGCATCCTATTGTGGAGAGCGCCCATCTTCCGCAGATCGTTCGTACCCATGGCATGGATGACGCTCCCCGCACCAAGGAAGAGGAGGGCCTTGAAGAAGGCGTGGTTCGTCAGATGGAATATGGCGGCCGCATATCCCTCCTGGGCTCCCTCCAGCCCCACCTGGATGGCGTATGCCGCCGTCCCCAGGCCCAGGAACATGTATCCCAGCTGGCTTATCGTGGAAAAGGCCAGCACCCTCTTGATGTCGTAGTTGGCCAGAGCCATTGTGGCGGCGAAGAAGGCCGTGAAGCCTCCGATGATGGCTACGAGGAAGGCGATATCCAGAGAGTTGACAACCAAGGGTATCGCCCTGGCCGTCAAGTAGACCCCTGCCTTGACCATCGTGGCAGCATGTATCAGGGCACTCACAGTGGTGGGGCCCTCCATGGCATCCGGAAGCCATGCATGCAGCGGGAACTGGGCGCTCTTGCCAATGGCTCCGCCGAAGAAGAGGATGGGTACTACGGAGAGGAGGTGCACGGGAATCCCCGGTGCAGCCGCGGACACCTCTCTGATGTTGAAGGTGCCAAAGAGGACGAAGACGGTGATGACCCCCACCAGGAAGAGAACATCCCCCACGCGGGTCACCATGAAGGCCTTCTTGGCCGCGCTGGCCGCCTCAGGTTTGTGGTACCAGAACCCTATGAGGAGGTAGGAGCAGAGACCCATGATCTCCCAGAAGATGAGCAGCTGGAGGAAGTTGTTGGCCGATACCGTGCCCAGCATGCCGGTGACAAAGAGGGATATCTGAGAGTAGTAGCGGGCTTTGTCCTTCTCGCGGCCCATGTAGCCAACGGAGAAGACGGCGATGAGGAGGGAGAGGAAGGAGACCAGGGCGAGCATGAGGACGCTCAGGTTGTCCACCAGGACTCCGAACTCAATGACCTGGCCCATCTCGGGAGAGCCGAGCCAACGGTACCACACCCTCTCCTGGGCCTCAAAGTGACCTCCCAGAGCGCCGCCAAGGAGGGCGTGGGCCAACAGGATTATGGCCAGGACAAAGGAAAGGCCTATAGAGCCGATGCACCAGGCTGCCCCACCCTCCCACTGCTTCCTTCCTGTGAGGATGATGATGACGAAGGCTACCAGGGGGGAGGCGACGATGAGCCACGAAAGGTCCACGATCCAAGAGAGGGCAACCAACTCACCACCTCAATATCCTCACCTTGTCCAGGTCCACGGTCCCGTGGACACTGTATAATACGAGGAAGATGGCCAGGCCAATGGCAGCCTCCCCCGCTGCCAGGGCAATGGAGAGAAGGGCAAGCACCTGCCCCGAGGGATCGTTGACATACGACGAGAAGGCCACGAAGTTCATGATAGCTGCGTTGAAAATAATCTCCACAGACATCAGGACAATGATGCCGTTCCTCCGAACGAGGACTCCATAGAGGCCTATGGCGAAAAGGATGGCCGACAAGGAGAGCTCCCACTCCAGGGGGATCATGGCCCTTCCTCCTTCCTAGCCAGGAAAACCCCTCCTACCATGGCCACGGCCAGGAGCAAGGCCATAACGATTATGCTGAAGGCGAAGTTCTCAAAGAGGGACCTTGCCACGCTCTCATTGGAGATGGTCTGGGATGAGGGGTTCCAGGGCAGTCCCACGAAGGAGGCCACCATCAAGATTGTCAGAAGAACCAGGCCTGTAAGAACGAGCACCCTCTCCTTCAAGGTACCTCCTCCATCATCCTGGTTCGGGTCAGCATTATGCCGAAGAGGAACACCACGGGAACGGCGCCAGCATACACGAGGATCTGGATAACGGCCACGAACTCTGATCTGAACAGAATGTAGATGCCAGCCATGGTGACCAGGGTTATTGCCAGCCAGAAGGCAGCCCACATGAGCTTCTTTGCCGTCACCACTAACAGGCTCGTAACGACCTCCACAGCGGAGACGATTATGAAAATGACCTGGATAGCTTCGACCATCTCTTGACCTTCCTCACGTCCTGAAACCGTTCCTCCATCAGATCCACCCATTTGAAGAGGCTGTGACGACGAGTACTGCGATCAGGAGGTTGAGCAGACACAGGGGAATGAGCTTCCTCCAACCGATGCTGAGGATCTGGTCGATGCGGATCCTAGGCACAGACCAGCTTATCCAGACGAAGATGAAGAATACGAAATAGACCTTGAGGATGAACCAGATCTCCTGGGGAAGGATGGGGCCATCCCAGCCGCCCAGGAACAGGAGGGCAACGAGGGCTGCACCTACGAAGGTTCTCAGCCACTTGAACCCGAAGACCATGCCATACCTCATGCCGCCGTACTCCACCAGCCAGCCGTGAACCAGCTCCTCCTCAGCCTCCGGCAGATCGAAGGGCACCCTCTCCGTCTCAGCAATCATGGCCAGAATGAAGACGAAGAAACCCAGGAACTGGGGTATGATGAACCAGTTCCGAAGGCCGCTATTCGCCAGGGGGCCTATGATGGAGGGCTCTGACTGGGCCCGGACGATGTCGATGGGGTTCAGACTCCCCGCCAAGACGATGACACCGATGGTGGCGAGAATCATCGGTATCTCGTAGGACATCATCATGGCGGCGGCTCTCATGCCTCCCAGCAGTGCGTACTTGTTGTTCTGGGACCACGAAGCCAGAAGGATGGCCAATGGCGTCAGGGAGAAGGCTGCGATGATGAGGAGGATGCCTGCAGGCACATTGGCCACGACGAATCCTTCGCTGAAAGGTAGGGCCGCCAGGACGAGGACGGTGGAGGCTATCAGGAAGGCGGGGGCCACGTGGAACATGATCCTGTCAGCAGCCGCGGGGGTGATGTTCTCCTTCTGCAGCAGCTTCAGGCCGTCGGCAATCTGCTGGAAGAAGCCAGTCCCTTTGAACCAGAAGCCCTTCAGGGGCTGGGACAGCATCGGCCCCCTACGATCCTGCAAACGGGCCACTACTTTTCTCTCCAGCCAGATCATCGTCAGGAGATGAAGGATGGCGGCCCAGGTGATCATGAGGGTGATGGCCACGATCCAGGTGATGAGGACGACCAGCGGATCCCACCTCAGGAGATCGGCTAGGGATTCTAGGAAGCCCAAGGGGGGGATGGCTGCCGCTATGGTGTCGAGGATGAAGGTCACTATGCCTATGAGGAAGACAGTGATGGCGTGGCTCGCCCCGAACAGGTCTACGAGATGGCCGCTCATTTGTCGATTTCTCCTACGCAGACATCGATGCTTCCCGTGATAGAGACGACATCAGCTACGCGATGGCCCCGGAGCATCTTCGGCAGTGCTGATAGCGTGACGAAAATGGGCGAGCGAATCTTGACCCTGTACGGCCTGTCGCTTCCATCCCCGATGACGTAGATGAGTGCCTCGCCCCGGGAGTCCTCCGTCCTCGCGAATCCATCCCCTTCAGGTCGCTTGGGGGGCTTGATACGAAAGGGGCCGTCGGGAAGCTGCCGCAGGGCCCCCTCTACTATCCTGATGCTCTCGAAGAGCTCTCCCATCCTCACCTTGTAACGGGCGTAGGCATCCCCCTCCTCATAGACCACAGGCTCAAACTCTACCTCACCATACGCGTCGTAGGGCTCCATCTCCCTGATGTCTACGCGAGCACCTGATGCCCTCAGGTTTGGACCCGTCACTCCATAGTTGATGGCGTCCTCCTTGCTGAGGACGCCTACCCCATGGGTCCTCATGACGAAGGTTGGGCTCTCGTCCAGGAGGTTCTCATACTCCTTGAGCTTCTTCCTGAGGTACCTGAAGACCTTGCGGGCCTCGTCCTCGAATCCTGGCTGTATGTCGTTATGGACGCCGCCGGGTCGCGGATAATTCTGGTTCATCCGCTGTCCCGTCATGAGCTGCAACAGGTCCAGAACCAGCTCCCTCTCCCTGAGGCTGTAGAGGAACCCTGTAAGCAGGCCCAGGTCCGCCAGGAAGGCAGCGAGCCACATGAGATGAGAAGCCATCCTTTGGAGCTCGCATCCGATGACCCTCAGGTACTTTCCTCGAGGCGGCGGCTCGATATCCATCAGGTCCTCCACGGCCAGGCAGTACACGTGGGCCCATGTGAGGGAGGACACGTAGCAGAGACGGTCCATGAGCGGAATGGGTTTCAGGTAGTCCCTGTACTCACATATCTTCTCGACCCCTCGATGGAGATATCCCATCTCCGGATCGGCGTCTACCACTGTGTCCCCGTCCACCTTGACCCTCAGGTTCCACAGGCCGTGGGTCATAGGATGCTGGGGGCCCATGTTGATCCACATCTCAGGCACTTCTACTCCCCCTGGTAGTCCTTCCTGAGGGGGTGAAACTTGAAGTCCTGCGGAAGAAGTATCCTCCTCAAGTCTGGATGCCCCTTGAAATCGATTCCCAGGAGGTCGTAGGCCTCCCGCTCGTGGTACAGGGCACCCTTCCAGATATCGGAGACGGTGTCCGCCACGGGGTCGCTGCTGGGAATTCTGACATTGAGCTGGATGACGCAGTTGCGCTCGTAGGAGACGATGTGATATACGTTCTCCATGTACTCGATCCAGTCCACGCCTGATATGCAGGAGATGTGCTCGAAGTTCATGTCGTCCCGGAGAAAGAGGCAGACGGACCGGAGGGCCTCCCGCGACAATGTGGCTCTCACCCTTCCAGGCTTCACGACCTCGGCCTCCTTCACGTCCTCGGGGAACCTATCCCGCAGGCTCTCAACCAGCTCCTCATCAAAGGGCACCTTCCTCCCCTTCCACAACGTTCAGATGTCTCGTCTCTTCTGGCCCCGGGCTTCGGCCGCCCCACGGCGACTCATATCGTGTAGACCTCCTCCTTCTTCAAGGAGTAGAGGGTGGCGGCCGTTATGATCATCACAAACAGGAGCATGAGAACCTGCGCCAACGCCGACAGCCCACCCTTGTATATGAGAGCGAAAAGTATGATGAAGATGGCCGCCACATCGAAAATGATGAACATGATGGCGAACAGGTAGTACTGGAAGTTGAACTGTATCTGGGCCTCCCCCTCGGGCACCTCCCCGCACTCATAGGTGGTTAGCTTCAATGGTGTCGGCCTGTCGGTTCTCACAATCCTGGTTATGAGGAAGGTGAGGAAGGGAAATGCTATGGCGATTAGAACGAATACCGCCACAGGGTAGTACAGCTCGAGGGCCATTCGGGTCGGCTATGGCTCCTATTTATTAAACCTTTGTTCGTAGCTTGGCAAGAGCAGGCTACAAGAATCTGCAGGCAGTATTATCTGCTGCGCCTGAGCGCGGTCCCTGATCCTACGTTCCGTCTGGCGCGAGAGCTGATGTTACCTTCCATGATTCTCAAGAAAGGGGGGATAGAGGAGGCTCCAGGTTAGTTAGCGTTCCTCCCCCAAAAACACCCTGGAGCCAGCCTCCCTCATCAGGATGTGAGCCAAGGATGTCAGCTCCTCCGTCGAAAGCTGTTCCGCGTTGCTGACAAGAATTTCGGCAGCCCTCCTCACAAGCCACAGGGGTACCTTTATCCCCCCTCTGGCTGACAAGTCCACGATTCTCACTTCCTCTTGCAGGGACTTTCCCTCCTCAAGCTCTCTTCTGGTAGCCGTACCGCCTGGGCGGTCAGACAGCTTCCTGCAGACCAGCCCAACCACGTGATGGTATATTAATCTTTTGACAATTATTATTATCAGCCTATATTATCAGGATTGATGATGAGACTAGTGGCCGCCATTATGTTTGCACTCTGTCGCCAAGACGTCTCTGTAGTCAGGAATTGGAGGGGTTCTGACACACCCTCGACTTTCAGCAAGGCTATTATAGGTCGTCGTCCCCATATTTAAGGCGATGGAAGACCGCCCCATGACCATTCTGGAACACTTGGAGGAGCTTCGCCAGAGGCTCTTCAAGATCCTGTGGACACTTCTTCCACTCTTCATCTTCTACGTGACCTTCTCCATCCGAACGATCGACTTCCAGGGATTCCCCATACCATACCCATGGCCCGACTTCTACGGGTCCATCTCAACCCAACTTGTCCAAAGACTCATGGACGACCTGCTCCCAGAGTTCGTCCAGAGGGTACAGCTTCATCCCGGCGAGGCCATCATAGTCCAGTTCAAAGTGGCCATTTTCTTGGCGGTCTTGACGGGCATGCCCATGATCGTGTATCAGCTGAGCAAGTTCATTGCCCCTGGGCTCTACTCCACGGAGAAGGAGACCATCGCAAAGATCACCGTCCCCGCCACCTTCCTCTTTCTCCTGGGCGTCCTCTTTGCCTACCTCTGGATCCTTCCCTTTGCCTTCGAGTTTCTCTACGGCGTGGGCCTGAGGATGGGGCTGACGCCCTTGGTTGGGCCCGGCCAGTTCTTCGATGTGGTCCTTCTCTTCTTTGTGGGTATGGGTCTGGCTTTTCAGACCCCCATCGTGATGTGGGGCCTGACAGCCCTGGGCGTCGTCGAACCCGCCGTGTGGAAGAAGTACTGGAGGGTGGCCGTCGTGGCCTTCTTCTTCTTCGGGGCGGCCATCACCCCCGACGGCAGTGGCATCACAATGATGCTTGTGGCCATCCCCATGACCGTTCTCTACGCCGTCGGTTACGTGGTTGCAGACAGGACCTGGAAAGGGAGGGAGATCCCGAGAACGGGGGGGGAGCGTCGAAGATCGAGCTTGGCCGTCTGGTCCGTCGTCGTCGTTTTGGTCCTCGCCCTCGTCGGAGGTTTCATCTACTACAACCGGTCCCTCTTCACCCCACCGGTGGAGGCTTCCGACTCTGTCCTAGCTGCCGGCAACATTACGCTGCGCCTACCCGCCTTTGTGCTCTACTCGCCGAACACATTTGCCTCGGACGTCCATTCGGGCGCCTTACTGAGGACGACCAATGAGACGGCAATCACATTCGACTGGGCTGCCGGGGCTTCGGATGGCCGAATGGTGGGATTTGCTGCGGAAGGAGACATCGGGGGTCCCATACTGATCGATGAGGACGCTTCCATGATGATAATCTTTCCTGCCCTATGGACCTCCCCGGATGTTCAGACGGTCACGGTGACGGCTACAGACGGGAACTCCGGCATCTACAGCCTGGAACTTATCGTAGCATACCAGCTGCTCCTCCGAAGGGAATTCTCAGATAGCGACAGAGATGGGGACCTTAGCCCGGGCGAGACTGTCATTAGCGAATACCTCGTTTTCAACTACAGCGCCTCACCTGGCCCAACTGCAATGACGGACCTCGCAGGGTCTGGTGTTCAACCACCCTCGGATGACCAGAGAACCTTACTGAGCAAGGGCATCTTCTCATCGATAGGTCCCAGCTGGAGCTTGGAAACCTCCATCGGGGACCTTGACACCGACAACATAAACAACATGACGGCCAGCTACACGATGTCCGTGGAGGACACTGGCCTCGAGGAATACGGTGTCAGTCTGTTCCTCACCAGATTTTCTCAATGGTCACAAAACGAGGATCTCAGGATCTGGGTGCAGGGCGAAACGCCGGAGCAATTCGTCTACCACTGGTATCTTGATCTACGCTTCGGAACGATCTACCCGGTGCTAGAGCCGCTCTGACAGGGGCCTGATGACGGGTTGAGGAGTTTTTCTCTTGATTGGACCGTTAGTCTGCGAAAAAGCTTTATTCCAAGTAAGAGTACTACATCTCGGAAGGTGTGACCTGTGGACTTTCTTTCCCAGCTGTCCAACATCACTGCCCAGCTGCCTCGAGGGTTCGAAATAATCATACTGTTGGTGATCGTCGCCATCCTCCTCCTCATTGGCCCAAAGAAGCTCCCAGAGCTAGCCCGGGGAATCGGGAAGGCCCTAGGAGAGTTCCGCCGGGGTAGGATGGAGATTGAGAAGGAGATAAAGCGGGAACTCGCTCAGACGCCACCCGTTCCGGAGGCCCAGAAGGTGGTGGAAATAAGCCCCAGGATCCTCGACGCTGCGAAACAGCTGGGCATCGACGTGCTGGGCAGGAAGGAGAGGGATCTGAAGGTGGCCATAATCAAGTCCCTCGATACCATCGCCGAGGAGAAGCTCGAGTCCCTTGGGAAGGCCCTCGGACTGAAGACCGAAGGGCTCGACACGGAGGAGCTGAAGGATAGCATCAACGAAGCCCTGGGAATCTAAAGCGGAGCAGTTACTAACATTTATAATGAGCAGCCCATTGGGCCTTGCGGTGGTTTCAGGCCATGGTTTACAGCGACCTCAGCTACGCTTATAAGAGACTCCAAGACACTCTCGGTGCAGAAAGGGTTTCTCGGGACGATACAGAGAAGCTGGTGTACGGCCACGACTTCGGCCCCCTGCCGAAGCAGGCAGCCATACAATTCGAGCTCAAACCTGACATCATCACCCTCCCAAAGTCCACCCAAGAGGTCGTCCGCATCCTGGAACTCGGACGTGAGTTGGAAATCCCCGTCGTCCCCAGGGGCGGCGCCACGTCTTTTCACGGTGGTTGTGTACCCAACGTGGGTGGCATCCTCCTCTGCACCAATCTGATGAGGAAGGTAGAGGAGGTCGATGATGAGCGACTGTGCGTCACCGCTCAGGCCGGGGCCACCTGGAAGGATGTCATAGAGGCCGTATCCGATGCTGGCCTCTTCCTTCCTGTCGTCCCCATGTTCTACAGGTCAGCCACTGTAGGGGGTTTCTTGAGCAACGGCGGGGTGGGCATCGGCGCCTACAAGTACGGCGCTCCCTCCCAGTGGGTCCGCAGCCTCGAGGTAGTGCTCCCGAACGGACAGATCCTTGGCACAGGGGAGAGGTCCTTCGACCTGGGCTCCCTGAACTACAACCTCACCAGCCTCTTCCTCGGTGCGGAGGGCACCCTCGGTGTGATAGCAAAGGCGACCCTGAGGTTGTTGCCGAAGCCTGGCCAGATGGCCAACACCGCGTACAGCTTCGAGGGCATGGGAGGATTGGCAGAAGCCCTGAAGCAGCTGGCGAGAACCCCCGTGACCCCCTACCACGTCGGCTTCGTTGACGGTGCCCACCTGCTCCTTCAAAGGACCCGCCTAAGGCAGCTCCCCGATGTCCCGGCCATGGCGATACTGACCTTCGATGGATCAAAGGAAGAGATAGAGGCTGAGAGGAAGGCTGCCGATGACACCCTCTCCTCTTTGGGGAAGAGGGAGGAGGATGAATCAGCGAGCATCCTCTGGGAGCACATATACGAGCCCTACGACGCCCGAAGAATCTCCGGCGGTCTAGTGGTCGCAGAGGGGGTCGTACCGCTCTCAAACTTGGAGAAAGCTGTGCAGGCAACGATTCGGGAAGCCAGGAGGATAAGGGCGGAGCCAGCCTTCCATGGCTTTCTGGTGGACCGGGGCTCAGCATTCTTAGCCCCCTATATCCTCACGGACGAGAGAACCCTGAGGGGGCAGCTAGCCATCTCTTTCGTGGAGAGATACCACAAGACCCTCATGGACCTGGATGGTCACCCCTTCGGCCTGGGACTGCTCACGACCTACAACCTAGACGCCATGTACGGTTCCGTGGCAGGCCATATGAGGGCCATCAAGGAAGCCCTCGATCCCAAGGCCATAGTGAATAGGGGCAAGCTCCTGGGAACCACGGGGAAGACACCGCCCTTCGCCCCTCCAGAAATCCCGGCAGGACTCATACGTCGTGGGCTAAGGACACTTGGAAACCTCAGGAAGCTCATGCCCTCAGACAGGTACATAAGCAGGTTGAGGAGGGGGAAGTAGGATGTCTTCCGGCAACGTGGACCTGATGGACAGGCTCAGACGCTTCCCCGGCCTGGAGAGGGTTCCCAGGGAGGAGCTAGTGAAGGCCGTCTACCTGAAGGACAAGAGGGCCCTGCCCGACGATCTCAAGAGGCTTCTCGACAGCATTACCGTCTTGAGGATTCCCGTTGAGGACGCCGAGGATATATCCCACATCCTGGGGGTAGCTACAGGGGAAGTGGCCGGCATAAGCCTCGGTCTGCCGGCGGACTCCCTACACTACGTCAGAACCCGACTGGCCATGATGAAGGACCGGGAACTTGCAGTGGATTGGACCCCCAGGGAGGACCCTTTCGACGGTGAGATACTTCCCCAACTGGATGGCTTCCAGGTGGACCTGGCAAAGCTGAAACGAGTTGAGCTGGACGAGGAGAACGGGGTGGTCCTCTGTGGAGTTGGAGCAAGGTGGCGGGAGGTCTTCGAGACCTGCGAATCGATGGGATGGATCTTTCCCCTCTCCCCCATCCTGCCCTCAAACCCCTACCTGGGAGACGTGGTGGGCGGTACCGCTTTCTTGGCATCGTTCAAGGGCGGACCTGAAGCGTATGTCAGAAACATCGACTTCCTCTCACCCGACGGCCGCTATGGGGAAAGCGGCTTTGATCTCGTACCCAATAATGCCGCCGGTTACGACCTGAACTCCCTCATGCTGGTAATGGGGCGCCACATGATCATACCGGTGTCCGTCACCTTCACCCTTCTTCCCATGGCTTCCACAGTGAAGACCTCGAGGTACAGCGTCTGGAGCCCGGAGGCTCTGGTCGAGGCTATGAGAAATCTCATCAACACCCGGGTGCAACCTCTCAGAGTTTCCTTTGGCGACGGAACTGGATCCCTGCTGGCCTTTGGCCGGGAAGGGGAGCCCACCATCGAGATTGTCCTCGCCGGGACTGAGGAAACTCTCCCCGTCCAGCAGAAGCTCGTGGACGCCGCCTTCAAGGAAGGTGCGAACAAGGAAGAAGTGGAAGGGCTGACGCATGTCACACAGTCAGCCCCGGGTGGTGATGCCCCACCTTCCCTACTGGTGGAGTTTCGCGCCTCTCTTGCGGACCTCCAACTCATACTTCAGGATGTGACATCCTGGGTGGAAGCACAGGGCTCCGGGTTCGGCATCATCGGTTCCCTCTATCAGGCAGGAACGGTCAGCGTCATCCCCTTCATCAGCGGACAGACCAACCGGGGCGAGAGGTTTACCCGGGTGCTGGAACTCGCTCAGATTGCCCGCAAGCATAGCTGCAGGCTGCGGAACAACCCGACAATCCACCTTCTCTCGCCAGAGGCAAACTTGGGGAAGCGGTTCGCCCTCGTACGTAGGATGAAGGAGAGGGTGGACCTCCCCCACGTGATCAACCCGTCCAGCCTCCTCATGGTTCCCAGAGACCTCTGAGGCATATCACATCAGAGCGACTCCACACTTGTCACATACTGTCTGACCCTTCTCCGCCACATTCCCGCATCTGGGGCACACGTTTGGCATATTCATCTTGACGGGCCAGATCGTGAAGAGCAGGCCGAGGGCGAGGAAGAGCCCAGCCATCCACCAGTTGGCGGTGTAGATGCCCTCAAGACCGATAGCGAAGAGCACCACCGCAGACACCTTGGATATGAGAATGACCTTCTGGACCTTCGGAAGCTGCTTGATGAGACGAATCTCCGCTTTTCTGGACATCCTGCGAGGCCATCGCGGCCTGTCAGTGTCTCCCTGCTCACTGCCGAGCTCCCCCGACATCTCCATCTGGTCAGGCCCCCGCCACTTCCTGGACGGGCGCGGGCTTTCCGTCCACGACCTCCCACCCAGGTCTCGGAATCATCACAATGGCTTCTACGGGACAAATGACGGCACACTTGGCGCAGCCGATGCAATTCTCATCCACGATGAAGGATTTGCGGGTCTCGAAGCTCATATCGGGCAGGTAGGAAGTCTTGTCGATGAAGACAATGGCATCCTCATGGTCAGGCCGCACGTTCTCCGGACAGTTATCGGCGCAGTGGATGCAGCCCATGCATATGTCTTCGTACACGTAGGCTATCACCCCCTTCCCCCGGGGGTACTTAAGGACGAAGTTCCTGCGCATCTCGTCAAAGCTCTTCTTGGCAGTGTGACGAGACCTGTGCCTTGCCAGCCTGGAGTCCGCCAGCGCCTCCATCTTGGTCATGAGGGGACTTCCTTTTGGACGGTCTCTACCGCCGCGGGCTCCTGGAAGGTCTGCTCCACGTCCTCTCGCTCCGCGGCCAGGACCTCCGCCGCTGTCTCGTCCAGGCATTCAGCCAGGAACTGAGTGATGTCGATGACCTTGAATTCAAACTTCTCCCGGTCCTCCCTGTAGAGGTTCTCGTGCTGCTGGCAGCCGAAATGAGTGAGGCACTTGGGACATGCGGTGAGCATGTAGTCAACCTCCTTCTCCTTCGCCTCCATCATCCGGTCGTTAGTGATTCCCTTGGTCTTCTCGTTGCAGTACATCATGCCAGCGACACCGCAACACGTCGCATCAGCCCGGAAGTGCTCCATCTCAACGTACTCGGCCCCGGTCATCCTGATGAGTTCCCTAGGCTCCTCGTAGACTGGATCTACGGGCATCTGGCGGCACATCCTGCAGGGGTCCTGGTAGGTCACCCGTGCCTTCTTCCGCACCTTGAACTCGACGCCCTTGTCGTAGAGTACCTGGGTGATGTGCTTTACCTCGATGCCCTCGAGGTCATAGTCGAGCTTGAAGGTCCGATAGCCCTCCGCGCAGCTCACGATGAGGGTTTCCACTCCTGCCTGCTGGAATATTCTCTTCATCAGGGACTCGTTGTACTCCCTCAGCTTGTTCCAGACATCGATCTTCCCCTGCCACAGCTGGTCGTGGCCACAGCACTTCATGAAAGACCTGTCCAGAATGACGGGGTCGATGCCCATGGCCTGCAGGAGCTTCACGGAGGAATCGAAGATGATTCCGTGGTCGGTCTCCCCAAAGTTGTTGCGACTAAATTGCATCTCGTAGTCGTAATAGTCCACACAGCCAGGGTAGTAGGCGTACTCGCTCTTCCCCCTGATCTCCACCTCGGGGATCTCGTCCCACTCCGCCTCCTTGTCCAGGGTGGCGAACATGATAGGGTGGGGCACCGTTCGCTCCCCCGCCGTCAGGTCCCTCATGGGAAAGCCCATCTCCTCCGGTCTCATGCTCCTCCCCCTTCACCACCATCGGCTGCTGCGGGTCTGGCTGCGACGGTTGGCCTCTCTATGGGTATCCTCTGTTTTGCCTTCATGACCTTCGCCCTCTCGGTCAACACGTACGCCGAGTAATTTATATCTAGGGGACAGACGGCACTGCAGGCATCGCAGGTCAGGCAGGACCACATGGGGACGCCGTCGTGCTGCTGCTTGTAGACATTGTAGACAAGGTTCAGGCCACCCAGGGCATCCGCCTCCACCTTGGTGATGGGACACACCAGGTGGCACCTGCCACACTGATAGCACTCGTTGAGCTTGAACTCATAATCGCTGTAGGGTGTTCTCTGGCCAAAGTAGGTGACCACTATGGAGAAGATGGGGAGGGCGACGAAGGCATGGGAGTTCGTCATTATGTATGCCTGAACGTAGCCGAAGATTCCCCGCTCGAAGTTCATCAGGTACCAGGTCACGGGCGTCAGGAGGGCCAGTGTGAAGCCCATCCATAGGAAGAGAGTCCTCCGGCCCTGATGCTCGTCGAGGAAGTAAACAATGAAGAGGGCGACGACGGCGGTAGAGAGGGCGATGCCCACGTAGACGCCCAGGAAGAGGTTCTCCCTGGTCAGGAGAGAGATGAAGCCTCTTCCCTCCATCAGGTTGATGCCTACGATGAGATAAGATGTGACGGCCAGTAGGAGGACGAGGGCGAAGCCGTTGAAGAGGGTGTTGATCCGCCTCATGGGCTTGAAGGCCAGACGCCTCATGGCGACGTAGGTGACCAGGCCAGCCAGGACGGGCTCCACCACGAACATCCATTTTAGCGTGTCATCGGTTATGAAGGGAAAGGCGGAGACGACGAGGATGTTGACGGAATAGACGGTGGCGGCGAAGACCCACACTATGCTGGCGACGCCCACGGCAGCCCGGATGTTCGCCTTGGCTGGCCTGCTCTCGAAGCCCTTGTCGATGAAGGGCAGGAGGAGGAGGATTATGAAGGGCACCCCCGAGAGAAGCGCCCCGTACGTCAGCGTCGAGAGGCTCAGGCCAAAGATCGTGACGGGCGGAAAAAGCTCCACTATCTTGAGGAGGCCCCACGACCAGAGGAGGTACCAGTCCGGAAGCTCCACTCCCCCGAGGACGAAAGGGTTGGCGGAGTCGCCCAGCTCCGGCACCGCAATCCCCGTCAGGATGAACATGATCCCCGTCATGATGAGGATTACGACCAGGTCTCGGTAAGCCTCATGGGGAACGAGGGCGTGGCCTGGCTTCTTGTCCGTCCGAGCAGGGCCATACTGGGTGGGGAATCCTATCCGTTCCTCTCCTACCACCGTCTCCAACGGGACCTGCTGCATCCTCACTCCTCAATGCGGCTCGGCGATGCCCTGTATCCATACGATGGTCATGTGGAGGAGCATGAGTCCGATGCCCACCATGGGCATTATGAAGATATGGAACCAGTACATCCTGAGGACGGTATTCGCTCCACATGTGAGCCCACCGAACATGATTTCCGCTGTCAGGTCTCCGATGATGGGGATCGACTTCGCCATGTTTATTCCGATGAAACACGCCGACAGGGACAGGCTGTTCCACGGGAGCAGATAGCCAGTGTACCCAAAGCCGAACAACGAGATGACGAGGAGGATCACGCCCACGATCCAGTTGAGCTCCCTGGGCTTCTTGTAGGCTCCCGTGAAGTAAACCCTTGCCATGTGCAGGAAGACGGCTGCAATGAATATGTGAGCAGCCCAATGGTGTACGCCCCGCCATACGTATCCCAGAGGTACCTCCTCCATGATTAGCTGGAGACTCTCAAAGGCAGGGGAAGTGGTACTCCCGTCCGCCAAGAACCTGACGCTGCTGTCAGGGATGTAGTAGAAGCCCAGGACGATGCCCGTGATGGTAAGAATGATGAAAGCTATGAAAGCCAGTCCGCCGAGGCAGTATAGGGGGTACCAGTACCAGATGGTCTTGAGTTCGTACTTCTCCGCGTGGCTACGTGGCATCTGGCGATGTATGGATAGGAAGGCCTTCCTGGTCTTCTCGGCCCAGGGGGCTACCGGGAACCTTTCTGCAAACCAATCGAAGATGGCCTTCCTCAACCCTCCAAACGGCTTGCGAGCCATCCCTATACCCCCTATTCGGGCATCGCCGCATCCTTGTACAGCAGATAGCGATACCAGTCCTGATTCTTTGCCACTCCCACAATGCGGTCTCCGTCCGTGTCTAGCGCAAGAGGAATCAGCGGCATGCCTCTATCCGCCGGCCCCACTCCAGGCACCTTGTAGACTCCGATGTACTCAGCTCCACTAGCATCGGGAGGCGATGGATGCTGATACTCGGCGACGCGACGAGGGTTGTACTGGGAATCGTGACAGACACAGTATATGTTGTCACGGTCCGGGTTCTCTGGGTCCACCGTCTTGTAATCCGACACGGGGATGAGCTTCCAACCTGGAGGACAGCATGCATGAGTACAGCAGTTGAATATCGAGTAGAGGCCCTCGATGACGAATTCGTCGCGAGAATATCCCTCGGGGAATTCCAATTCGTCCTCCTCCATTTGGATAAGAATCGCTGGAAAGCCAGAACCGGGAACAATACTCCCCTCCTCATCAACGATCCGTTTCCACAGCACATTTGCCCCCATACCTGGCTCGAAATGACTCAGTCGAGCGTCTTCTCCGATCAGATTCTCATACCATACGGGGAGCCTCGCTCGTTCTGGATTTAGGTACATGAATGTGTCCCGTACCTCACCCTTGAGCTCTATTTCGGGAGACATCAGGGACCTGAGAGTCCCGAATGCCGCGACTCCTAGGAAACCTGCTGTCCCAGTGGCCACAGCCCCCTTGAGGAAGGACCTCCTGGTGATGCCCTCTTCAGGGATGCCCCTCTTCCGCATGTTACTCCTTCAACTCCCTTCTTGGAATTATTTTGGGTATTCTCGTCTTCACGACCATCTCATCGGGGAGGAAATGATTCCGGTAGATGTCCACCATGGCGGCCATGCCAAAGAACATTGCCCCTATCCACAGCGACAGCCAAGTGGGATCCCAACCATCGATGAGACCGATCACTATGAGAGCACCAAAGAACAGCTGGAAGAAGGCGAGCACATATATCGTCACCAAGGCCGTCAGCGCCTCAGTCGGGGGCTCTGTGCGTATTATCTCGGTCAGGGAAGTCCCCTCCTCTTGTGCTCCTTATGGTCGGCGTGATGGCGGCTCTCGTACTTGATGGCGAAGTACGAGACAATGATCACAGCGATCATGCTAAAGATGCCTATGAGGCCGATCCAGTAGGCTCGAAGGGCTATTCCCCTAGGTCCTCCCGCTTCCTCCAAACCCACAACGAAGACCCCCTCCATCCCCGCTTCCCTATGGCCGGGTACGTCGCACCAGTAGCCATATACACCCGTCTCGTTTATCCAGAACTCCACACTGGTGACCTGGCCCGGAAGGATGAAGGGCGTCTCATACTCTACGCCGCCAATGTCCACTTTGAAGTTGTGATCGATGTCTGGATTGACGGTGTCATTGTTGATGAAGGTGACTTTGACGAGAATCGGCACCGACGCGATGAGAATCCTGTCGGGCCTTAGCAGGAAGCCATCCGGTGTGCCCTCTCCGTAGATTTCGATGGAGAGTTCCATGGGGGCGCGTACTTCATCCTCGGGCGGAGTCAGACCCACGATGAACTTCCCCTCCATCCCCAGCTGTCGATGGCCTGGGACCGAACACCAGTATTCGAAGGTCCCCGTATTGTTTATCCAGAACTCCACATACCCGACTTCACCCGGATCAAGTAGTGGAGTCTCATAGAAGACTCCATCGATTGTCGTAGTGAAGTTGTGTCTCGATTCTGTGACGAAATCTAGATTGACGAAGGTGACGTTCACAAGAATTCCCGCCGTTCCGATGAGGATTTCGTCCGGGTCGAAGAAAAGAGCAGTACCATCGGCGGTGGCGTTCCCGATTACGGTAACGGAGAGCTTCATCAGGGGAGGGTCTTGAGCCTGGGAAGAGGGTGCACTAAGGATGACGGCCGACAGCACCAGGATGGCACAGATGGCCAGTGTCGTAGCACTGGTTGGGCGATTTTCCGTTTCCATCGCTTCCGCATCCCTCCAATCCACCGGGGCCGGTCCCGCGTAAGTTGCTAGCGTATATATACATTATGGACTTCATGAGAGGGGTCTGGCTAGCACGAATTCCCCGACATTTTCCACCTCGGAAGTTGACTGCCGGGATGTGATGAGGTTACCGCCTAGGTCTCCTGCGGCCAGTATCTTTAAGGGTCCAAGCAGACATGCGGAGTCGATGAGGTCAGGGCTGAAAACGGCCTTCATCCTGCTCGTTATTTTCTTCTTCTCCACGGTCTTCCTCGCTCTTCTCTACCGACCCTCGGAAAGCCCGCCCTTCCCTGAGGCCCCGAGGGTTTACGTCGACATGACCATCTCCCTCTCCAAGCTACTTCCCGACCTGATTGAGGTTGAGCAGGGCACTCACGTGTTTCTAAACATCACGTCCATGGACGTGGAACATAGGTTTGCGTTGACATACTACCTGACCACAGTGAGAGTCCCCGCCGAAGAAGCCGTCGTGGTCGAGTTCCTCGCCAACCTCCCCGGTACCTTCGCCTTCCAGTGCACAGTGGTCGCCCCGGGACACCAGACGGAGAGGGGCAATCTGGTGGTGACGGCGCAGTGAGGAGCGAGTCCGCAGGCTTTAATAAGCCCCGAACCTAGCCAAAGGAATGAAGGAGGCGAAGATGGTAATTGAAGACGTGGACAGGAAGCTGATGATGGAAATGCAGGATCACTTTCCACGGTCCGTCACCCCCTTCAAGGAGATTGCTTCGCGGTTGGGGCTGACAGAGGAGGAAGTCCTCGAGAGGACCCGCCGCCTGCAAGAGAAAGGCATGATCAGGAGGATAGGCCCCATCCTCAACGTGAGGAGGGTACGCCAGAGGGTAGGCTCACTCATAGGCATGAGGGTACCTGGCCAGAGGTTGGACGAGGTGGCCGAGGTCATCAATCAGTTTCGAGAGGTGAGCCACAACTACATCAGAAATGATGAGTACAACGTGTGGTTCACCATATCCGCCAGAGGTCAGGAGAGGTTTGACGAGATCCTCGATACAATCCGGAGGGAAACGGGAATAGACGATATCCTCGTCCTCACCACCATAAGATACTTCAAGCTTGGAGTGAGATTCGACCTAGAGAGGGATTTCTGATGGAGCTCGACGACCTGGATAGGAGGATCTTGGATGAGTATTATTACGGAATACCCGTCGAGCCACATCCGTTTCGGGGTTTGGCGAAAAGGCTGGAGACGTCTGAGGGGAAGGTCCTTAGGCGCATCGAGAGGATGCTCGACAAGAGAATTCTCAAGAAGTTCGGCGCCTCCCTTGGCCACAGGAAGGTGGGGTACAGCGCCAACTGCATGGTCGTATGGAAGATCCCCGAGGACAAGGTGGAACTCGCAGGGAAGGTCATGGCCAGCTACAGGGAAATATCCCATGCATACGAGCGCCGAACCATACCCGGCAAGTGGGAGCACAACATGTTCTGCATGATCCACGCTCCTGACAGGGAGAAGGTGGAGAGGATCGTGAAGGAAATAGAGGAGAGAACCGGCATACACGACTACAAGCTCCTCTACAGTACCCGAGAACTCAAGAAGACGACGGCCGTAATGGAATGATATGATCCCCCTGTTACTGGACCTGAGGGATCGCGAGGTCTGTATCTTCGGCGCCGGCAGAGTTGCCCTTCGAAAGGCTCGGCTCTTCTCCAACTATGCCCGGGTCCGAGTCGTAAGCGACTCCTTCCACCCGGAGTTCGAAGACCTCTCCGTAAGAAAGGTGAGGGCCCGGGTGGTCGACCCTGAGGAGTACATTGGCAATGCATTCATCATAGTCCCCGCAACGGATGACAGGGAGGTGAACTCTAGGATCATGAAGACCGCTCATCGGCTGGGGCGTCTGGTGGACTCAGTTGACGGCGTTGGAGACATCATCGTTCCCTCCATCTTGAAGAAGGGCGATATCGTCATCGCTATATCCACCTCTGGTAAGAGCCCGGGGCTTTCCAGACACCTGAGGAGAAAGCTGGAGGAGAGTATTGGGCCCGCATGGGAGAGTATGGTTCGCCTGCAATCACACCTAAGGGCGTTGCTGAAGGCTAGGTTGGGGGAACAGACTGAGCGGGAGGGCATCCTAAGGCGATGTCTCGAGGATGAACGGGTGTGGAAGGCCCTGGAGGAGGGCGATGAGAAGGAGGCCTGGAGCCTCGCTGCAGAGATTGCCGGCCTTGAGACACGGGGCGATGGGGTCCAACACGAGAAGTAGTTTCGCTGCATTCTCGAAACTTAAATAAGGCCATGTCATTGCAGAGGCCAGAGGCGCCATGGCGGACATACTGAGTGCCCACGTCACCCACAAGTGGGTGGACATCGAGAAGCTGGAGCTCTTCGTCGCCAAGGAGGCCAGGTCTCTCCTCCACTCCGTCCACGCTCTCGACAGCATCGACGAGGTGGTCCTGCTCAAGACGTGCAACCGCGTGGAGCTTTACACAGCCACGGAGGACCTCCGGGGGGCCCACGAAGGGCTGTCCCGATTGGCCAGCGGTCTCTTCCCGGAGGAGCTCAACGGCGCGATCAGGTACATGGAAAACGCGGGATCAATCAAGCATCTCATGAAGGTGGCCGCTGGGCTTGAATCCATGATCGTGGGCGAGGACCAGATTCTTGGTCAGATAAAGGAGGCCCACGGCTTCGCCAGAGAGGAGGGCACCATAGGGAGGACGCTGGACCTCCTCTTTCGGAAAGCCATCAGCGTCGGCAAGAAGGTCCGGAACGCCACGATGATCAACAAGGGATCCGTATCCATAGGCTCCGCGGCCGTGGAGCTGGCGGAAAGACTCCTGGGCAGCCTGAGGGGGAGGACCATCCTTGTCATGGGAGCGGGGGAAATCGCTTCCCTAGTGGCAAAGGCCCTTGCTGGTAGGGATCTGAAGGCCATCTTCGTCGCCAACAAGACCCACTGGAGGGCCGTGGAGATGGCCCAACAGCTGGGAGGACTGGCCATCAGGTTCGAGGAGCTACCTCACTACATTCCCATATCCGATCTGGTGATAGGCGCCACATCCGCCCCTCATGTAGTCCTCTCCAAGGACGACCTGGCAGGGATGCTGCAGTTCAGGTCACCTGAAGAGAAGCTCCTCATCATAGACTTGGGCAACCCCAGGAACGTGGAGGAGGCGGTAGCGGAGATTCCCGGGGTGGTGCTGAGGAACCTGGACGGGCTTCGGGAGATTGCCGCGGAGAACGTCGAGAGGAGACGGCGGGAGATCCGGCACGCAGAGGAGATCATCGAGCAGGAGATGCCCCTCCTCATCCGGAAGTTCCAGGAAGGGAAGGCGGAAGCGATCAACAGGACTCTGTACCAGAAGGCCGACAAGATCTTACAGATGGAGTACGAGGAGCTGGCCTCCAGGCTCAAGGGCCTGGACGAGGAGGGGATGAGTATCATCGAGTCCTTCGCGCGGTCTCTCACTAAGAAGCTTCTTGCCGGCCCTAGCAAGGCCCTCAGAGAGGCATCCCGTCAGGGCGATATCGACCTGCTAAGGGCGGCCGAACGCCTCTTTGAGACGGAGGAGTGATGTGTTTCCTGCCCGCAGGATGAGAAGGCTTAGGATTCACCCAAAGGTGCGGGAGCTCGTGTCGGAGACATCCCTGAGCCCCAGATCCTTCGTTCAGGGCCTCTTCGTGGACGAGGGTCTTCGGGAGAGGAAGGAGATCTCCTCCCTCCCAGGCGTCTACAGACTGCCGGTTGAAGAGGTGGCAAAGGAGGCCGGTCGAATTGAGGACTCGGGCATACCGGCCGTCCTCCTCTTTGGCGTCCCCAAATCCAAGGACGAGGCAGGTTCCCAAGCCTACAGCTCCAGCGGCGTAGTGCAGAGGACCCTCAGGAGTGTTAAGGAGATAACGGACCTCGCCGTAATGACCGACCTCTGCCTCTGCCAGTACACTGACCATGGACATTGCGGCGTGCTGAAGGGGGACCGCGTCAACAACGACGAGACCCTCAAACTCTACGCCCGAATCGCGGCCAGCCATGCAGCGGCGGGTGCCGACGTCATCGCACCCAGCGGCATGATGGATGGCCAGGTGGCTGCCATCCGCCAGGGTCTAGACAAGGAGGGTTTTGAGGAGGTACCCATCCTCTCCTACGCGGTCAAGTATGCCTCCTCCCTCTACGCCCCTTTCCGGGAGGCGGCGGAGTCGAGGCCCGCCTTCGGTGACCGAAAGAGCCATCAGATGGACATATCCACAGCGAGACAGGCCCTTCTCGAAGCGGAAGCCGACTTGGAGGAGGGCGCCGACATCCTCATGGTGAAGCCTGCCCTCCCGTACCTGGACATCATCCGTCTCCTAAGGGAAAGCTACCCAGCACCCGTCGCGGCCTTTCAGGTCAGCGGCGAATACTCCATGATCAAGGCAGCGGCCATCAGGGGCTGGCTGGACGAGGAAGCCGTCTTTCGAGAGGCTTTCACGTCAATGAAGAGGGCGGGGGCGGACTTCATCATCACCTATTACGCAGAAGACATTGCCAGGAGACTCTCGACTGGGGGGTTATGAGGAGCAGAGAGATGGCTGGGTCTGAGAAGCTCTTCGAGGAGGCCCTTCAGATCATGCCGGGGGGTGTCTCCAGCCCTGTTCGGGCCTTCTCTCCATATCCCCGCTTCATCCGCCGAGGCCGTGGCTCGAGGATAGAGGACGTCGAGGGCAGGGAATATGTAGACCTGTGCCTCGGCTTCGGCCCTCTCATCGTTGGGCACGCTCATCCAGCCGTCGTCGAGAGGCTCGAGAGGCGTATGGAAGAGGGCTTCCTCTTCGGGGCTCCTGTGGAGGAGGAGGTTCTTCTTGCGAAGCGGATAGTGGAGTCCGTTCCCTCCATCGATATGGTCCGGTTCGTGAACACGGGAACAGAGGCGACAATGCACTGCCTCCGACTTGCCAGGGGTTACACCGGCAGGAAGAAGATCGTCGCCATGGAGGGCGGCTTCCACGGCGCCCATGACGGCCTCCTGGTCAAGGCTGGCTCCGGAGCCGCAAAGTTATCGCTTCCGAAGTCCAAGGGGGTCTTGGATGAAGCGGTCGCCCACACTCTGCTGGTTCCCTACAACGACGGTGACGCCCTGCGAGAGGCCTTGAAGCAGCATCGGGAAGACGTGGCCGCCATCATTGTGGAACCGATCCTCGGAAATATAGGGGTGGTTCCCCCCAGGGAGGGTTACCTCCAGGAGGTGAGGGAGATGGCCCAGGAACAGGATGTGCTTCTGATCTTCGATGAGGTCATCACAGGCTTCAGACTAGGCCCCGCAGGGGCTCAAGGTTACTACGACGTCCACTCCGACCTGACTACCCTCGGCAAAGTGGTGGGAGGCGGTCTTCCTTGCGCTGCCATAGGGGGACGACGGGATATCATGGAGCGCTTCTCTCCCTCAGGTGAGGTGTATCAGGCCGGCACCTTCAGCGGAAACCCCCTTTCCATGACCGCAGGCCTGGCAACCTTGAAGGTGCTAGAAGAGAAGGGATACAAGGGCCTCCACTCCATGGGCGGCAGGGTAAGGAGAGGCCTCCAGAGCATCCTCGAGGGTCTCGGCCTTCCCTTCGAGGTCCAGTGCGTTGAATCCATGTTTCAGATATTCTTCACGGGCGGCCTGGTCAGCGGCTACACGGATGCCCTCAGATGCGACAAACGGGCTTTCACCCTCTTCTTCAGGCGGATGCTGGACGCCGGCTTCTACCTCCCACCCTCACAGTTTGAGACCAACTTCCTCTCTACGGCCCACACAGACAAGGAAATCGATGCCTTCCTTGAAGCGGCCGAAGGGGCTCTCCGGGAGGGGCAGGGACGATAGTGGGCACTAGGGGCAGCGAGCTGGCCCTGGCTCAGACTCGGGCGTTCGTTCGAAGGATGACCAGGGCGCGACCAGGAATTCATCTAGAGGAGAGGATCATCAAGACCTCTGGTGACGTCTTCGCTACCAAGCCCATCCAGCAGTTCGGGGGATACGGGGTCTTCGTAAGGGACATTGATCTCAGGATCCTCAGAGGGGAGATCGACCTCGCTGTACATAGCCTGAAAGACATACCCACCAGGATGGTAGAAGGGCTGGAGGTCGCCGCCTATCTGCCTCGTCGAGGAGGCCGCGATGTCCTCGTCTCCCACGTTTCCTTGGACGACCTACCCTCAGGCGCCGTCGTGGGTACCTCTAGTGTCAGGAGGAGGGCCCAGTTGCTCAGACACCGAAGGGACCTGGAGGTGCGACCGATTCGAGGCAACGTCACCACACGGATAGAGAAGTGGAAGCGGGGGGAATACGATGCCATCGTGCTCTCAAAGGCGGGTCTCATAAGGCTCGGACTTGAGGTGGACAGCCACGAGCTGGACCCCTCAGGCTTCGTGCCCTCACCGGGTCAAGGGGTGGTCGCCGTCACAGCCTTGAAGGATTCGGAGGCCTTCCATCTGGCCAGGGAGGTCGACCATGAGAGAACGCGCCTGGAGGCTGTGGCTGAGAGGTCTGTCCTCAGCGCCCTCGGGGGAGGATGTCTGGTACCCATTGGAGTCATGGCCCGTCTCCGGGGACACAGCGTCCGCATCATGGGGGAAATACTCTCCCGGGATGGCGAGAAGAGCCTCTGCCTGGAGAGGACCTTCGACCAGGAAGAGGCTGTCAGATGCGCTGCTCGCTTGGCTGAGGAACTGCTCAACAAAGGAGGAGCGATTCTAATTGAGGACACCATCAAGGAGGTCAAGGGGTAGGGTTTACCTGGTGGGAGCCGGTCCCGGGGACCCGGGACTGCTTACCATCAGGGGCAAGGAAGTCCTGAAAGAGGCAGACGTCGTGCTCGCCGACAGGCTCGTCGGGGAGGCGATACTGGCAAGCATTCCGGGCGACAAGGTCATCAGAGTGGGAAAGAGGCCTGGAGGCGGCCGGCACACGGCGGAAAGCCAGGAGGACATCAATAGGATGATGGTGGAGATGGCCACCCAGGGTAAGGTGGTGGTCCGTCTGAAGGGCGGAGACTCCTTCATATTCGGGAGAGGAGGGGAGGAAGTGCAGGCCCTTGCTGCGGCTCGAATAGACTTTGAAGTGGTGCCCGGGGTCACCTCCGCCATCGCCGCGCCAGCCACCTTCGGCATCCCCGTGACCCATCGAGACATGTCATCCCTTGTGACCATAGTCACGGGTCACGAGGGCGTCAAGAAGGGCTCCTTTCCTGTGGACTTCCGGGCCCTGGCTTCCGTAGGAGGGACCATAGTCGTCCTGATGGGGGTCTCTACCATGGAGGGTTACATCGGCGAACTGCTCGAGGGAGGTATGGACCCTTCAACCGCCGTGGCGGTGATCGAGAAGGGCACCCTACGCGACCAGCGAATGATCCTGGGAAGCCTTGCCGACATTGTGGAGAGGGTAAGGGACGCAAAGGTGGGTCCTCCGGCGGTAGTGGTTATCGGTAGGGTAGTGGAGCTGGCGAAGAAGGTGGTCAATGACTCCTAGGATTCTCGCCTTCAGACCTCGGGAGAGGGTGCGGGAGTCTCTTGAGCAGGCTAAGGAGCTGGGCGTCTTCCTCAAGGTGATTCCGTTGCTCGTGACTCGAGTGGGCCGCTCACCCCGGCTCGATGATTTTCTTAAG
The DNA here is from genome assembly GCA_046758325.1 of Thermoplasmata archaeon. GTDB lineage: Archaea > Thermoplasmatota > Thermoplasmata > RBG-16-68-12 > JAJISG01 > JAJISG01. Next base: position 76,527 of record JBHHZZ010000002.1, read on the forward strand.
GGGTTGGCCGCTAGGGAGGTAGACTACGCAGTCTTCTCGAGTCCTGGCAGCTTCCGCTTTCTTCAGAGGGCTTCCTCCCTTCCAAAGAGCCAGCTAGTGGACCAGCTGTCCCATGCCCGGGTCGTGGCCATCGGAGATAGGACGGCGGAGGAACTCAGGACGAGCGGCCTGAATCCCATTCAACCGGCAGAGTTCAGCTCTCAAGGGCTGCTGGAATTCCTCTGCAGAGACGACATCACTGGAAGGTCCGTGGCCCTCCTGAGAAGCTCCGAGGGCAGGCGAGAACTTCCCGATGGCCTCAGATCAATGGGAGCCCACGTAGTGGACGTACCGTTGTACGAGCTTCAACGCATCGAGGATGTGAAGGTCGAGGCCGAGCTCAAGAGGGAGGTCCTCGGGAGGGGTTTTCACGGCTTCGCCTTCACTAGCTCTCTCATCGTCCGCACTTTCTTCTCCATCTTCGAGCGGCACGGGCTCGTCCAAGAGGTGGTTGGAGAATTGGGCGAGAAAGCGGTAGGCGCGATAGGCAGACCTACGACCGAGGCATTGGATGCCTGGGGCATCCGTCCCCTGCGTCCATCGAGGGCCTCATTCCGAGACCTCCTCGCTCTGCTCAAGGACCACATCCTGGCCAAAAGCCTTTAAGATTCGCCGTTCATAGGAACAAGAACCGGCGGAGAGGAGTGACTTGGCCCAGGCACAGAAGAGTTTGCGGACAGACCTGAAGGCCGCCCTCAAGGAGTGGGCTGTGACCATCAGGGCCCTCGAACAGGGTGACCAGATACTGCTGTTGAGGAAGGGCGGCATCGCAGAGAAGGGTCGGCGTTTTGAGCCACTGCACGAGGACTTCTTGCTCTTTCCAACCTTCGAGCACCAACACCAGGAGTCCCTGAGGACGGAGTTTCACCCTCTGTTGGCGGAGACCCTCCAATACCCCCGGAAAGACGCCAAGGTACCCATCTCCTCATGGGCCCACGTGGAGCGGGGGCTTCCGGTGAAAGCGATAGAGCCCGTCCTCGACCTGTCGAAAGAGTACATATGGTCCGAGACCGAGGTAAAGCGGCGGTACGACTGGAAGCCTGAGAGACCCCTCTACCTCCTCTTCTTGAGGGTCCGCCGTCTTCCGGAAACCCGAGAGGTGGATCTCCGCAAGCAGTATGGAGGTTGCAGATCCTGGGTCGAGCTCACTGAGACGGTTTCGACAGAGGGTGGCCACCCTGTCCTGGACGACGAGGCCTTTGCCTCGAGGATGAGGATGATCGAGGAGCGGATAGGAGGCTAGGACGTGGAGTACAGGAGGCTGGGTCACGATGGCCCAGAGGTATCCGTCATAGGCTTCGGAGTTTGGACCGTCAGCGCTGGCTGGTGGGGAGAGGTCAGTGAGGAGATGGGCGTGAAGCTGCTGCGAGAGGCCTACGATCTAGGGATCAACTTCTATGACACAGCCGACACCTACGGCAACGGCAAGGGGGAGACCATCCTAGCCAAGGCGATGGGACGCGAGAGAGACGACATCGTAATCGCAACCAAGTTTGGCTATGACATCTACAACTCGACTCAACCGGAAGGTCATCAGGAGAGGCCCCAGAGGTTTGAGCCGGAATTCATACGATATGCCCTTGAGAGGAGCCTCGAACGACTCGGGACGGATTACGTGGACCTCTATCAGTTCCACAATCCCAAGCTCGAGGCCATCAACAACGATGGGGTCTTTGAAACCCTGGATGAGCTGAAGAAGGAGGGGAAGATAGGAGCTTACGGGGTGGCCCTGGGTCCAGCCATTGGCTGGTTCGCCCAAGGAGAGGCATCGATGAGGATGAGGAAGGTGGCCACCCTTCAGACAGTATACAACCTCCTGGAGCAGGAGCCGGGTTGCGACTTCTTCCCTATCGCTCGGGAGACAGGTACTGGCATCCTTGTACGGGTTCCCCACTGCACTGGCCTGCTGGAGGGACGCTACACTGAGGATACCACCTTCCCCGAGGGCGATCACAGGCGCTTCAGGCCCAAGGAGTGGTTGGAGAACGGGCTCATTCAGGTGAAGATGCTCCGGTTCCTGGAGAGAAGCGACAGGACCCTGGGTCAGGCCGCCCTCAAGTTCATCCTTGCGGAGGAGACCGTTTCCTCCGTCCTCCCGAACATCTACGACCTCGATCAGCTGAAGGAGTTTGCGAGAGCTGCTGAATGTCCAGATCTCACGACCGCGGAGACAGCCCTCATCCGGGAACTCTATGAAAACGACTTCTACATCCCAACCGCCTACAAGGAAGAGCTGAAGGGCTGATGGTTCTGACCCTCGTCCTTCGATAGGTCGCCAGGCCCGGACTGGACCCTGCGTTGCGGCCGGGGATTCGACAGCTGCGATAGACCGAGGCGTCACTTCGCAGAATCAGAAAAGGCCGCACCGAATGCATATCCCTGATCCCTTGCAGGAGGGACAGCTGCTACGGACCCTGAAAGCGGAGACCTCTCCAGATCCCCCGCAATCAGGGCACAGGCCCGTGTCTCCGCAGTGCCTGCAGGGCCGTGTAATCCTCTCCCGGGCGTAGATGAGTTCCTCGTTCTCGGGGTGAATCTCCAGTGCCTTCTTGAAGAGCTCCATCACATCCTCTCTCCTTCCCCTCCTGTCCATCCTGTCCAGAACCCCAGCCTTCAGCATCAGCGCTTTAGCATTCTTGGGGTCAACCGTGAGCACCTTGTCCAGACTTTCCAGGGCCTCGTGGAAGGCGCTCTTGACCTGAGGACTGTCCCGATAGGAACTCCTCTGCCGCTTGTTCAAGGACCTGATCTCGTCCCGCCTCATGTCCCTGGCCTTTCGGGTCAGCCTCACCCCATCAGCCAGGAGGATCTGCTGGTAGAAGTCGCGCACCTTCTCGTTGTCCGGGCCCAGGGCATAGCCCCTCTCGATGGCCTCCTTAGCCTCCTCGAATCTCCCCTCCTCCAGGGACCTCTGGGCCCTCACCAGGAACGCAGTGACGTCGCCCTCAACCACACCCATGCATAGGGGCTGACCGCTATATAAGCCTCGGAAGGCTAGACCAGGTCTCCCAGGGCCTCGGACACGTCCTTGGCCACGCAGGTGAAGATGGGGGTGTCCCTCTCGGTGTACATGCTGGCTTCCGTTTCCCGAAGCTCCATCACCAGGTCAAGGAAGTCACCGGGCTTGTCCGTCTCGAAGGCGACGATGAACTCCTGATCGTCCAGGCCGAAGGAGTAGACGGTGTTGAGCTTCACGCTGGGAAATCTGTGGCCTACCTCGATGTGTTCGTTCATCATCCCCTGTCTAGCGGCGAAGGTGAGGCGGTACCACTCCCTCTTCTTTACGAAGGGGTAGAGGAAGAGGTACTTGTAGTTCCCGGGCATCAGCTCGGCTCGCCTTCCCTCCTGGCCCTCGTGGACATGCTCCTTCACGTAGCTGGACTTTCTTGTCATCCCGAGATAGGCGTGGGTGTTCTCCAGATATCGACCGAGGCCAGTCCTGCCCAGGTCCCTAGCGAAGTCCTGGAAGTCCTTCAGCCTGCTGCTGATCTTCCAGAATAGGACGTCGGCATCCGCCCGGATTCCCAAGATGGAGAAGGTCCTTATCGTGAACCTCCCAGTGGCCTCCTTCACCAGGGCCACCGCCTCGCTCACGCCTTCGACCCTCTCCTCCACCGCCAGTTTCCTCCAAGCGGACTCCACTCTGTAGAAAGAGTACTGGACGAACTGTCTCTCTTCGGGCATACGCTTCGAACAAGACGCCACTTCCAATTAAAGGTACCCCGCTAGGCGTGGGGGCGTCCAATGCCCTTCCTTGCTCAGACGACAGCGTGGTGTGATCCCGGGTCATCTCCAACACATTGCATAGGCTCACCTATCCGGGAGGGCCTGCCATGACCCAGGACCAGGATCGCTTTCCAGCTAGAATCGAGACGAATATGACGAAACTGACCACCACGATGGCCCCGCCGGGGGGCCAGTCAAAGACGTAGGCCAGGAGGACCCCTCCGACCATCGAGAGAAGGGCAATGGCGACGGCGAGGGTCAGTCCCTGGCGAAAGCTGTGAGCCACCTGCTGGCTCGCCGCTGAGGGCACGACCAGGAGGGCCGCCACCAGCAAGACTCCGACAATCTTGATGGACACAACTACAGCGACAGCAGTCAGCACCGCGAAGAGGATGTTCAGAGCGTGTACCGGCAACCCACTCGCCTCTGCCGTTTCCTCGTCAAAGGTCAGGTACAGGTACTCTTTGTAGAAGCCCACGACGACGGTAAGGAGGACGGTCACGAGGACTGCAAAGACGGCCACGTCCCACCACGACACAGCGAGGATGCTCCCGAACAGAAAGCTGAGGAGGCTGACGTTGAAGCCTCCGGCTATGCTCACGATAATGACCCCTATGCCCAGCCCTGCGGCGAACACGATCCCTAGGGCCGTGTCCCCTCGGATAATCCCCCGGTGTTCTAGGACATGGATGGCAATGCCACCAAGAGCCGCGAAGAGCAGGGCCAGGTAAAAGGGGGAGAAGCCCAGGAAGAGTCCCAGGGCGATGCCACCGAAGGATGCGTGGGCTAGGGAATCCCCGAGAAGGGACATCCCGCGAAGGACGACGAAGCTGCCAATCACGGCCGCCGCCACTGCCACTAAGACGCCGGCGATCAACGCCCGCTGCATGAAGCCCAGGAGGAGGACGTCGAGAAGTGCCATCACCATCCCCCCCTAATGCGTGTGAGTCACCGCCGCGAGGGAGGACCCATAGGTCTCTATCAGCTCTTCGGCCGTCAAGCCCTCCGCCATCGACCGATGACAGACGAGTCGTCTGTTGATACATGCCACGGTCTTCGCAATGCGCAGCACGGCTCCCAGGTCGTGGGTCGCCAGGAGGATCGTGATGCCTTTGGTCTCGTTGAGCATCTTCAGGAACTCGTAGACCTCCTCCTGCATGCCGGGGTCCACTCCAGCTGTCGGCTCGTCTAGGATCAGGAAGTCCGGCTCAGACGCTAGGGCACGGGCGATGAGGACCCGCTGCTTCTCCCCGCCCGACAGCTCGCCGATCCTCTTCCTTCGTTTGGGCGTCATGCCCACCGTCTCGAGGGCCGAATCGATGGCTTCGCGGTCTTCTTTCGAGAGGAAGCGCAACAAGCCTCGTCGGGGAACCCTGCCCAGGGATGCGATCTCCCACACAGAGGCCGGAAATTCAGGGTCAAAGTTCGTAGCATGCTGGGGGATGTAACCGATCCGGTGCCAGTCTCGGAATTCCGCAACATCCTCCTCGAAGACTTTGACGGCTCCTCTGTGAGGTCTCAGGGTCCCGAGGATAACCTTGATCAACGTCGTCTTGCCCGCTCCGTTCTGACCTATGAGGGCCACGAAGTCGCCCGCGGGAATCTCGATCGAGATGTCCTCTAGGACCTGCGTACCGTTCATACGAAGCAGGACCTCGTGCAGTTCGACGACCCTCATCCTGAGCACCTCAACCCAACTCGCAGATTGGCCAGGTTATCTCGCATGATGGAGAAATAGGTTGGGGAACCCGACTGGTCCGAGGAGACCCCTTCGGCCGGATCCAGGGGCAGCGTTGTTCCGCCGATCGCCTCGGCGATGACCTCCGCTGCTCCTCCGACGACCAACGGCTCTGTGTAGATGACGGTGATGTTGTGGACAAGCGCGTACTCGATCAGAGCCTCCAGGCGTGATGCAACTGGCTCGACCTCAGGGTCGATGGAGATTGCCTGGAGGATGAGGCTGTATCGATTGGAGAAATAGGTGAAGGCTGCGTGAGAGGCGATGAAAGTTCTCAGCTCACATGACTCCAAGCCCTGGACGATGTCTTCATGCAGCTCTGAGAGGTTCGAGAGCAACACATCTGCCCGCATACGATATTCAGCCTCGAATGTCGGATCGACTTCAATCAGGGCATCCAGAATGAGACCGACCTGGTGCTGGACGAGGATGGGGTCCAACCAGATGTGGGGGTCGATTTCCTGCTCAGCGCCGCGTTGCACTCTCAGCAGCTCAAGCCCCTCCGATGTCACCACAGTAGGCGGTGGGGACGGGAGGCTTGCCAGAAGCCGCGGAACGTACGTTTCGAAGTCGGGGTGCATGTACACCACCAGGTCAGCCTCGGCCAGATCGGTCACGTCACGTAGAGTGGGCTCCCAGTCGTGGGGCTCCTCTCCCGGGGAAACCAACGTTTTCACCCGGACGTCTGAGCCCACTAGAGGAGTGATGAACTCCTTTAACGGATAGAAGGAGGCCACGATGGTAAGACGTGCAGGGGACTCCCTGGCTGGTAGTAAGGAAACGACAGTGTATCCTGAGGAGAGGGCCAAGAGGGCCACCACAGCGGCGACCACGAGGGCCCGATGAGTCCGGGTGAGGGTCATCAATCCTTAGTAGCTGGGTCGCTTATTAAGTTCTACCATCTTTCTTAATAATGGCCCTTCGCCGGCAAGCCGATCCAGGCTAAGTCTTTCTGCCGCTAAGGAATCGTGTGAGAGAGGAGTGCCCTCACCCTCCTTCGACCCGCTGGGTGAGTGTAGAAGAGGGCCTCGATCAACGGGTGGGGAGTCGCGTCTGCTAGATTCTGGTCGTGCAGCTTCACCAGGGCGCTAGCGAGGCTGGCAGGGTCTCCGCACAGCTTGGCCCCAATCATGTCTGCCCTGGCTTCCCTCTTGCGAGAGACATACCTGGTCAAAGGTCCGGTAGCGGTGTAGAAGGCCACCGTGAAAAGGGCGAACAGGGGTAGGGTGGAGACCTGGGAGATACTGGAGATGCCGAAGAGGGGCGCCGTGGACCGCACGAAGATGTCCGATAGGAAGAGAGCTAGTAGTGATAGGGACGCTGTGAGGAGGAGATAGATGGCAGTGTCCCGCTGCATGTGATGACCCAGCTCGTGCGCCAGGATGCCCTCCACCTCCCTGGCAGAGTAGTTCCTGAGGATGTGATCGCTGAGGAGGATTCGTCTCGTTGCTCCCAGACCCGCAAGGCCCGCGGTACCACGCTCCGTCTTGGCACTGGAATCGAACTCATAGACGCCGAGAGCCCTGATGCCTGCTCTACCGGCGAGTTCGTGGAGCCTCTCCACCAGGCTGGCGTTCTCCACCTTCCTCACCTTGTAGAAGAGGGGGAGCAGGATTACGGGGGCCAGGTAGCCGGTAGCGATTGCGAAGGCAGTGGCGAGGCCCCAGAAGACGAGCCACCAGAGGCTCCCAAAACCGCGTATGGACCAGTATAGGGCCTCTGCAAGGACGAGGGTGAATAGGAGGCCGAACGCCGCGGACTTGAGTCGATCCAGCGCCCAGGAATGCCAGGACTGCTTCGTGAGTTTGAATCTCAGGTCGGACCGCCTCCCTATGATCCTCAGCGGCAGAGCCAGGAGGGTGAGGAGGAGGTATGCCGGTGTGACGTACAAGGCCACAACTATCCAGGGGCTCCCGCTGAAGGAGAGGGCCCAGGACTCCAGCCGGAGGGAGAGGGCGGACGGCAGGGCGGCGAAGGCTGCTAGGGAGAAGAGAGCGAGCCCCAGAAGCGTAAGGACGATAGCCCTCCTCTGATACTCTTTGGCCATGACCTGTCTATCCTCGTCGAATTCAAGCGTGGCCTGCGAGTTGTCCTCCATCGGAAGGCTATTGACGGCCTGCCTTTATCTCCTTACTGTCCGCCGGCAGGAAGGGAGTGTGCAACTCAATCCCACGTAAGGTTTAAATCAGCCCCTAAATTAGGACAGCCGCCCATGATTGCCAAGCCAGAGGCCCTTCAGAAGGTGAGGGAAGCGGAGAAGCAGATCAGGGAGATGAAATCTCAGGCAGAAGCCGAGAGAGAGAGGATTCTCAGGGAAGCCAAGAGAGAGGCCCTCACCCTGGAGGAGGAGCTTCGGCGTAGGGCGGAGGAACGGTTCGAGGAAATACTGGCTGAAGCTAGGCAGGACATAGAAAAGGAGCGTCAGAAAATCATTGAGAAGGGACACCAAGAAGCCGGGAAGGTTCGGGCCGAAGCAACGGGCAGAATCGACCAGGCGTTGGATCTGCTCCTCAGGAGGTTCGAGGAGGCCATTCATGCTGAAGCCTAAGGAGATGGTCCAGGTCCTAATTGCCGGGCCTCTGGACCTACTTCCGAAAACCGTTCATACTCTGTACGACCTTCAGGTTCTACACATTGTAGACTTTCGGGGAGAGGACGACACCTTCCGACTCGGAAGACCCCTGGAGAAGGCCTCTGAGGTGTCGGAGGCCCTCCTGAAACTGAGGTCGATAGCTGGTGTGCTTGAGCTGGACAAGGTCAAGGGCCTGGAAGTGACGGAGGTAGGTCCCGATGCCCCCCAGAGGCTCGCAACCCTCGAGCTGAACATTCGGGAGGAGGACGAGAGCCGGAAGAAGATCGAGGGTCTCATAATGGATCTCACCGCCAGAATCGAGGCCCTGAGTCCTTTCGCCGCCCTGGGCCTGGACCTGTCCTACTACCATGGATACGACAACCTGGAGGTCTTTGTGGGCCGGCTGTCACGGGAGCTTGTAGGTCTAGATGAGATGACGAATAGGTGGGAACTCTTCTCGGCAAAGGATGCGATCGCTCTATTCGTTGAGAGGCAGAGGGCGGGGGAGGTTGGGGACCTCCTGACCGGCCTGGGCTTCACCCCCTTGGAAGTCCCAGGTGAGGAGGGCGATCCTGGGAAGATGCTGAAACAGATTCTGGATGAAAGGGAGAAGTGGAAGGGCCGACTGCAGGCGGTGCAGGAGAGGTTGTCTATCCTGAGGGAGAGGTTTGGCAGCTTCGTGCTATCGGCTGAGGGCTTCCTTACCCAGGAGATAGAGAAGGCCGAGGCCCCCTTGAGGTTCGCCACCAGCGATCACACCTTCATTGCCGAGGGTTGGATCCCGAAGGGTAGGTGGGAGGAGGTGCAGTCACGCCTGGGCGAGACGGGAAACCTGTACGTGGGCCTATTGGCTGAGGCTGAGGAGGAACCTCCGGTGCTCCTAGACAACCCCAAACCTGTCAGACCCTTCGAGCTACTGACGCACCTTTTCTCGACACCGAGTTACAAGGAGATCGACCCCACCCTCACCCTCTTCCTCATCTTCCCGATCTTCTTTGGATTCATGATTGGGGACCTGGGATATGGGGCCACGCTGGCAATCATTGGAGCCCTTGGTCTCAGGAAGGTAAGGTCCACGCCCGACCTCAGGAAGTTCATGGCGATCATTCTGATCGCTGGCATAGCCACTGCCATCTTTGGGGCCTTCATCTTCGCGGATGCCTTCGGCATCCCATTCAATGCCCCTGCAGAAGAACATGGACCGGGGGAGGCCGCCAAGGTCAGCTGGTCGGGCCTGCTGGGTGTGGAGGAGATTCCCATCAAGGCCTCCATCCACAAGCTGACGGATGTCGTGGACATGCTCATCCTCTCCATAGTCGCGGCCGTTCTCCACCTGGGTCTCGGCTTCGTCATGGGATTCTTCAACGAGTTCCGTCATAGTAAGAAGCACGCGGCAGCCAAGGTGGCCTGGCTCATGGTCCTCCTCGGGCTCTTCATAGCCCTCACTGCCCGCGTCAGCTGGACCCGTGTCGGTCGCTTCCTGTGGAGCACCGTGTTATCTCCTATACCTCTTGACGGTCTCGAGCTGTTCGGATTTCACATCCCATGGGCAGCCTTCATACTCCTCCTCACGGGAACGGTTCTCGTCGCGATCTTCGAATTCCTGGTGACCCAGAATCCCGTGGCGGTCCTCGAAGTCGCCAGCCTCCTCGCTAACATGATATCGTATACAAGGCTGGCTGGCATCGCCGTGGCCAAGGCGGCCATAGCCGATGCGCTCAACAACGCCATCTTCCAGGGGCTTCTCTTTAGCTCCAGCGTGATATTCATTGCCATAGGCGTTGTCGTCCTGATCCTGTCCCAGATGATGATTCTCCTCCTGGGAGCCCTTAGCGCCGGGATCCAGGCGCTTAGGCTTAACTATGTGGAGTTCTTCATGAAGTTCTTCAAGGGAAACGGAGTCCCCTTCCAGCCCTTCGGGGCTCAAGCTACAGGAACGATCTGAACGGAGGTGAAAGAGAATGGCAGAGCTAGTAGGAGCGATGTTGGCCCTAAGCGCAGGCCTGACCATATTCGGATCTGCCTTCGCCACCGCGTGGGCGGAGAAGGTCATCGGAGGCGCTGCAGTCGGAGCCATGGCAGAGAAGCCGGAGCTGTTCATCAGGGGCCTGGTGCTGATGGTCATACCGGAGACCATCATCATCTTCGGCCTCGTCGTAGCCCTGACCATGGTGGGAATGATTCCGGGCCTAGCCGGCGGCTAGTGGCAGACTGGACAGATGTCCCTAGATAAGCTGGTTGAGGAGATCCTCGAGCGAGGGAGGCGTGAGTCCGAGGAGATCCTGGCCTCCGCTGACCAGGAGCGGGAGCGGATGCTCTCCGAGGTGAGGGCCAGAGGGGAGGAGCTCCTCAAGGAGAGAGAGGCAGAGGCGAAAGACCGGGCCTCCAGGGAGAAGCTCAGGGAGATCGCCCGGGCCGATCTGGAGTCGAAGAAGATAGCCCTCCAGGCTCAGAAGGAGGTGCTGGACGAGGTCCTCAACGGTGCCAAGGAGAGGATTAGGTCCCTCGGGTCCAAGGAGGAGCTGATCAGGATCCTGGTGGAGAAGTACAGGGACGAGATCGCCAGCGGCGTCGTACACTGCAACAAGCAGGACTCCGCCGTCCTCAGGAAGCTCGTAAAGGGGGAAGTCAGGGATGACCTCGATGGCATCGGGGGATTCATCATCGAGAGCAAGGACGGGACGCGTAGGATCGACCTAACCTACGAGACCTTCTTGGAGGATCTGTGGGAGGACCTCATTAGAGAGATAGCGGATCTTCTGTGGAAGGAGAGGTGACATGTCCCTCAGAGGTGACTCCAGAGGCCTCTTTCGAAGGATGCGGGACAAGGTGCCCCTTGACCTGGGAAACTATCCCTACGTCACCGCCAGGGTCAAGGCCAAGAAGGCCCTGCTCCTTCCCGGCGAGACCTACGAGAAACTGCTGAAGATGTCCATAGCGGGAATCGCCCGCGTCCTGGGAGAGGGCCAGTACAAGGAAGAGGTGGTGGCCCTGGGGACGAGGTACTCCGGCGTCGATCTCGTGGAGATGGCCACCAGGAACAACCTAGCCAAGGTCTTCACCCAGATAATCGAGTTCTCCGAGGGACCGCTGAAGGAGATGATCGCCCGCTTCCTGGACCGATGGGATGTCTGGAACATCAAGACGATCTTGAGGGGCAAGTTCTACGCCGCTACAGAGCAGGAGATCATGGAGGACATGATCCCGGCAGGCAGCTTTTCCAAGGAGTTCCTGGAGAGCCTAGTGATGATGGAGGAGGTGGACGAGATCATCGTAGCCCTGGAGGGCACCCTCTACGGCCAGGCCCTCGTAGGGCTGTTGGCACGCCCGGAGGAGATCAGGAGCCTGGCGCCCTATGAGGACCTCTTGGACCGGGTTTACTACGATTTCTTGCTGGACGCGGTCCCGCCGTCGTCAGAGCCCAAGAAGCTCTTCCACAACTTCGTAAGGATGGAGATCGACGTCATCAACACGAGAACCCTTCTTCGGGTGAGGGGCATTGAAGCTCTTGGCGAGCGACAGATCTTCATCCGGAATGGCCTCTTCTTCAGCGAGGAGGAGCTGAGGGAGATGGTGGGGCTGGAGCTGCCGACCCTCATGCAGAGCCTGAGCAGGGCTCCCTTCTACGCTGACCTCGCACCATACCTCAGGGAGGGAGAGGAACGCGTGTCTCAGGGCATACGGGCCATGGAGAAGTGGCTTCTCAACCAGGCTGCCAAGGGGGCTAACCTGCATCCTCTGTCCGTCCTGCCAGTGCTCGACTACATCATCGCCAAGACGAAAGAGGTTGAGAACCTGCGGATTGTCGCCAGGGGGAAGGCTAGCGGCTTGAACGTGGAGCTTATCCGGGAGATGCTGGTGATCTGAATGGAGCTCGCGGTGGTAGGGAGCGAGGATTTTGTCCTGGGCTTCAGGCTAGCTGGAGTTAGAAAGACCTACGGTACCACACCGGAGGAGTTCGAGAAGACCGTGGAAGATGTGATCCGGGACGAGAGCGTGGGCATCCTGGTGCTCAGGAGCGATGAGATGTCCGGCCTTTCTGCGGGGATGAGGAAGAGGCTCACCATCTTGCCGAGACCAGTGGTGATCGCCGTAGGCGCGGAAGAGGAAGAGGACCTGCGGAGCAAGGTCAAGAGAGCCATAGGCATAGACCTCTTTAGGACGACCTAGGTGATGGCATGCAGACAACCCCCGAAGAGAGAGAGAGGGATGTGGAAGGGGAGATCTACAGGGTATCAGGCCCCGTGATTACGGCCACCGGCCTGCGTCCCAGGATGTACGACGTCATGCTCGCGGGCGAGGAGCAACTCATGGGTGAGGTCATTGGTATCGTGGGCGAGAAGACGATCATCCAGGTGTACGAGGACACGAGTGGCATCCGTCCTGGGGAGAAGGTCCACGACACAGGCCAGCCCCTTCTCGTGGAGCTGGGACCGGGCCTCCTCGGGAGCATCTTCGACGGCGTCCAGAGGCCCCTGCCCATCCTAAAAGATAGGATGGGGGACTATATCCTCAGGGGAGTGAGGGCCAATGCCCTCGATAGGAGTGCCGAATGGGAGTTCGAGGCACAGGTCAAGCCCGGGGCAGATGTGAACGGGGGCGACATCATCGGTCTGGTGCAGGAGGCAAAACACGTACAGCACCGGGTTTTGGCACCGCCAGACGCCCATGGAACTGTGAAGGATGCGCAAGACGGGAAGGTCAAGGTGGACGACGTCGTCGTTACCCTCGACAATGGCAGAGAACTCACCGTCATGCAGGCCTGGCCTGTAAGAAGGCCGCGACCCGTCAAGGAGAGGCTGATGCCGACCGTGCCTCTCATCACAGGTCAGAGGGTATTCGACTTCTTCTTCCCTCTGGCAAAAGGAGGCACTGCAGCCATCCCTGGAGGCTTCGGGACCGGCAAGTGCGTTGTCGGCTCAACCCCTGTCCTTCTTGCGGATGGAACACTTGCGCCGATACGGGATATCTACGAATCGGTTAACGGCGGTGCTCCGACGAAGAGCGATGACCACTTCATCCCGCTGAACCCACCGCTCCGGGTTCTGACCTTCGATGGCGAAGCCATTCGAGAAGGTCGTGCCTCAGCAATCTATCGTGGACGGACCGATCGTCTCACAGAGGTTCGGCTCCGTAGTGGGAGAACTGTACGGCTCACTCCCATTCACAAACTGTTCCGGTTTGATGGTAGATCAGTAGTTGAGACACCTGCTTCCGAGCTGAAGCCGGGAGACGCCATCCTCGTACCCAGGTATCTCCCGGTGTCCGGACCGAGACGTCGTCTGAAAGTGCCCTTGGACGCGAGGGTCGCCGATCCAGTGGCACGGACAAAGATTGCGGGTCAACTACGTCAGGAAGCCAAGGAGGTCGGCATCGCCAAGGTCATCTCCAAGTACGGGATCTCAAGAGATACCTATTGGAACTACTGCCTGCAACGGACGGCCCCACGTGTCGAACTGGCGATGCGCCTCGGTGTCGAGGTCCGTGCCATCAGAGCAGAACGGGCCAGCATCGCAGTCCGTGTGCCCGATAGGATGAGTCCCCGCCTCGCTGAGTTTCTGGGACTCCAGCTTAGCGACGGCATGATAAAGGGCCGCAACACCATCGAGTTCTACAACAACGACAACCAACCCCGCAGTCGCTACCTCTCCCTTCTGAGAGAACTCTTTGGTATCGTCGGACGCGAGAGACACGACAGAACCGTATCCGCCATCACGACGAATTCTCGTGCCCTTGTCCGACTCCTTGAAACCTGGGGTGTTCCGACCAGCGAGAAATCCAGAAGGCTTGAGGTCATTGAAGCCTTGGCAGTGGCGGAAGACGAGTCGATAGCTGCCTTCCTTCGCGCCTATGCTAAGGGCTACGGCCACTTCGCGGAAGAGGGCCTCGAGATCGTCACCGCGAGCCGCTCCATGGCCAGTGGGCTTGCATACCTATTCGCAAGACTGGGCACATTCGCTAGGGTAAGCCGCAAGACCTTGCAGGGTAGGCCCTATTTCCGGGTCTGGGTTTCCCCGAAAGAGGGGGCGAATATCTTCGAGAGCTACCAAAGGGAGAGCGACTACGACTCCTACGATGTCATCCCGCTCGCGAAGGAGAGAGTGGACATCCGCAACGCCCTTGGAAGCGACGGCGGTCAGTGGCGTCAGCCCCTTAAGAATGCTGCTGCGGGAGAGCGCATGGCCCGGGAAACCCTTCGAAGCCTGCGGGCGGCCGTGTCATCAAAGACCAGCCTAGGGACGTGGCTCAGGAGTCTCGACACCATCTTGGATTACGTGCTCTTAGACCGGGTCGTCGAGGTTCGGACCTGGAGGGAGAGGGCCGATGTCTACGACCTTACCGTTGATGAGACCCATAACTTCGTAGGTGGTGAGCTACCGATGATCCTTCACAACACCGTGTCGGAGCACCAGCTATCCAAGTGGTGCGACGCCCAGATCGTCGTCTACATCGGCTGTGGAGAGAGGGGCAACGAAATGACGGAGGTCCTCACCGTCTTCCCGGAACTTGAAGACCCGACGACCGGCGCCCCACTGATGGAGAGGACCGTTCTGATCGCCAACACGAGCAACATGCCGGTGGCGGCCCGGGAGGCGTCGGTGTATACGGGCATCACCATCGGTGAGTACTACAGGGACATGGGATACCACGTGGCCCTCATGGCAGACAGCACCAGCCGTTGGGCGGAGGCCATGAGGGAGATATCCTCTCGACTTGAGGAGATGCCTGGGGAGGAGGGCTTCCCGGCCTACCTGTCCGCCCGCCTGTCGGAGTTCTATGAGAGGGCCGGGCGGGTCACCACCCTTAACGGCCGGGATGGCAGCGTCTCGGTGGTGGGTGCCGTATCGCCCTCAGGAGGCGACTTCTCGGAGCCGGTTACCCAGGGAACCCTGAGGATCGCCAAGGTCTTCTGGGCCCTGGACACGAAGTTGCGGGAGAGGAGACACTTCCCGGCCATCAACTGGCTTACTTCCTACAGCCTGTACTCCCCCATCGTAGAGGACTGGTTCAGGAAGAACGTCCATGAGGACTGGCCTGCCCTGAGGACATGGGCCCAGAGGGTACTGCAGGAGGAGGCGGAGCTGGAGGAGATAGTCAGACTGGTGGGCGCGGATGCTCTCCCCGAGGACCAGCAGCTGACCCTGGAGGTAGCCCGCATGATCAGGGAGTTCTTCCTGCAGCAGAATGCGTACCATCCAGTGGACACCTTCTGCAGTCTCGACCGGCAGTTCCGGCTCATTGAGGCTATCAAGAGGTACAACGACCTGGGAAAGAGGGCCCTGGCCTTGGAGGTGCCGCTCAAGGACATCGCAGACCTCAGCTCCAAGGCGCTGCTCTCCCGGGTAAAGTATGAGGAGGAATTGGAGAAGGAGATGGACAGGACCATGGCGCAGATGGAGGAGGAGTTCCGGAAGCTGGAGGCTGGCTGATGGTGAAAGAGTACAGGACCATCACGGAAATCTCCGGACCTCTGATCTTCGTGGAGAAGACGGAGTGGGTGGGGTACGGCGAACTGGTGGAGGTCTTCCTTCCGAAGGGAGAGAAACGGAGGGGGCAGGTGCTGGATACCTCCAAAGACATCGTGGTGGTTCAGATCTTCGAGGGCACAGCCGGCATCGACCGCGCCTCCAGCGTCAAATTCCTGGGGGAAACCATCCGGCTGAGCGTGTCCCAGGACATGCTGGGAAGGGTTCTCTCCGGCAGTGGGGAGCCCATCGACGGCGGTCCTCGCATCATACCCGAGGACCGAAGAGAGGTCATAGGCTCCGCCATCAACCCCTACTCCCGGGCCCATCCGAGCGAGTTCATTCAGACGGGCATCTCCACCATCGACGGGTTGAACACCCTGGTCCGGGGCCAGAAGCTGCCCCTTTTCTCTGGTTCTGGCCTGCCTCACAACGAGGTCGCGCTGCAGATCGCTCGCCAGGCCAAGGTGCCCGGCGCCGTGGAGCCCTTCGCCGTCGTCTTCGCCGCCATGGGCATCACCCACGAGGAGGCTCGCCTCTTCATGAACGATTTCGAGAGGACTGGTGCCCTCAAGAGGGCGGTCCTCTTCCTCAACCTGGCTGATGACCCTGCTGTAGAGAGGCTCATAACGCCTCGCATGGCCCTGACGGCCGCGGAGTTCCTGGCCTTCGACCTGGATATGCACGTCCTGGTGATCCTCACGGATATGACCAACTACGCGGAGGCCCTTCGACAGATCGGGGCGGCTCGGGAGGAGGTGCCCGGGCGACGCGGCTATCCGGGCTACATGTACACCGACCTTGCCACGATGTACGAGAGGGCTGGCAGGATCAAGGGAAAACGGGGGAGCATCACCCAGATCCCAATCATGGCCATTCCGGACGATGACTGGACCCACCCCATCGCGGATCTGACGGGATACATCACCGAAGGCCAGATCGGCGTCTCGCGGGAACTCCACCGGAAGGGCATCTATCCGCCCATCGATCCCCTGCCCTCCTTGTCCCGCCTCATGGATGCCGGCATAGGTGAGGGGAAGACCCGGGAGGACCAGAAACAGGTATCGGACCAGCTGTATGCGGCCTACGCCGAGGGGAAGGACGTTCGCGGGCTCATGGCCATCGTCGGCAAGGAGGCTCTTTCGGAGCGGGACCGCCGCTTCCTGGACTTCGCCGATAGGTTCGAGAACGAGTTCATCCGGCAGGGAAGGGAGGAGGACAGGGACATAGAGACCACCTTGGAGATCGGCTGGGAACTCCTGGCATCGTTGGATGAGGCCTGGCTGACGAAGATCGACAGGAAGACCATGGAGAAGCACCACCCGGCCCACAGGAAGGCTGCCTAGATGGTGCTCGCGGAGTACAGGCCCACCCGCTCTCAGCTGCTCCTGGTGCGCCGGACAAAGCGCATGGCGGAGCGGGGCCACCGCCTCCTGAAACTCAAGAGGGATGCCCTCATAGTGGAGTTTTTCAAGGTGCTGGACAGGGCCAGAGAAGTTCGGTCCAACATCGTAGAGAGGTATCGATCCGCGGATGAGAAACTCGCCATCGCCGCCTCGGTGGAGGGGAAGGTGGGTGTCAAGTCTGCAGCCTACGCCTTACTGGAGACGCCAGAGCTGGACCTGAAGACGAGGAACGTCATGGGCATCGTGGTCCCACGGATCGAGGCCCGGAGCGTGAAGAAGAGGATCGATCAGAGGGGGTACGGCATCATCGGCACCTCCGCCAGGATTGACGATGCGGCCCAGGCCTACGAGAACCTGGTGGAGGACATCATCGTGGCGGCGGAAATCGAGACCACCATGAGGCGGCTTATCGAGGAGATCGAGAAGGTGAAGAGGCGGGTGAACGCCCTGGAGCATCGGGTCATTCCGGCTCTGAGGGAGACGGAGAACTTCATCCGCCAGCGGCTGGAGGAGATGGAGAGGGAGAACTTCTTCAGGCTCAAGAGGTTCAAGGCGGCGGGGGCATGATGGACCGCCTGATGTCGTGGCTCTCTGACAACGAGAGGAGGGCCAGGATTTTTCGCTGGTTCTGGCTCGTCTCCCTCCTGATGCTGCTCCTTGGATACGCCATCATAATACTGAGGATTCTCTAGCCCCTCAGGGCTCCACCCTGATGAGATCTGTCGAGAGGTTCCTCTTTATGATATCCTCTGCAAGACGCTGGAAGCATAACTGCACGTTCTCCCCCGTCTTGGCGCTGGTGTAGAAGTAGGGAGAATCGAATGCCTGGGCGGCCATCTCCACCTCCTTGTCACCGAAGAGGACCATGACCTCGTCCTTCAGGTCCACCTTGTTGACCACATACACCACGGAGACCTCACCTACGACGTTGTAGACGGACTGGATCCAGTCGTCCAGTTCCCGAAGCGTGGAATAGCGGGTGATGTCACACACTGCCAGGACCCCCTTGGCACCGTTGAAGAAGGCCTCCTTGAGGAGGTCCCTGACCCCCTTCTCACCCATGATGTCCCAGATGACCATGTCCATCTGGATGATGAGGTCCCTCTCCGGGATGTCCACCTGGATCTCCTTCTTAGAGACCTTGGCGCCGAGGGTGGTGATGTACTTATCATCGAAGATGTCCTGGACGAAGCGCCTGATCAGGCTTGTCTTTCCCACAGCGGCCTCTCCTACAAGACAGACCTTCGTCTTCATCTGGTACTCGGCGACCATGGGACCTCCGGGCGTCCTACTTTGGCCTGGGACTACATAAAGATAGTGAGACAGTTCTCACTTGAGGTCTCCAGCCTGGGAAACTATTTTGGCAGGCAAACCTTGGGGAGGGCCATGAGGAAGGAGAGGAGGCTCATCATCGCCCTGGACCTGCTGGAGGCCGAGAGGGCCGTCAGCATCGCTCAGCGGACCTCTAAGCTCTGTGACGCCTTCAAGGTCAACTATCCCCTGATCCTTTCCGTGGGCATGGAGGTGGTGAACCGCCTGGCGACGTACGGGGATGTCATCTGCGACTTCAAGGTGGCGGATATTCCGGACATCAACAGCATGATAGTGGAGGAGGCCTTCAGACACTCAGCATCGGGGGTAATCGTCCACGGCTTCCCCGGAGAGGACTCTCTCAAGGCCTGCCTGGAGAGCGCCAGGGGTGAGGTCTTCGTCGTGGCCCACATGAGCCATCCCGGCGCCGAGAGGTTCATAGTTCCCGTGGCTGAGGACATGGCGACCATGGCGAGGAAACTGGGAGCGACGGGAATCGTGGCAGGGGCCACCAGGCCTGGGATGATTTCCAGGTTGCGGGAAGTCGTGGGGCCCCTCCTAATCCTCTCCCCCGGAGTGGGGCCTCAGGGCGGTGACCCTGTGGAGGCCCTCAAGGCCGGGGCAGATCATCTCATCGTGGGCAGACGGATAACGGGGGCTGAAGACCCGGTGAGGGCTGCCGAGGAAGTCTTGGCGGAGATTCAGAGAGCCGAGGAAAGCCTTTAAGCGGGTCCCCCCTTTCGGGGCCGAGGGAAGGGAACGTCGCGGGGAAAGACACTCATCCAGCTCCCTCCTGAGGAAATGCCCACTTCCTGGTACAATATCCTTCCAGACCTGCCGGAGGTTATTCCGCCGCCCATGGACCCGGAGGATGGGCAGCCCAGGTTGAGGATGCTCAAGGAGGTCCTCCTGGGGCACTGCCTCGAACAGGAGAGCTCTGCAGAGAGGTGGATCAAGATTCCTGAGGGCATCCTGGAACTCTACGAACAGGCTGGGAGGCCCAGGCCGCTGATAAGGGCTCGCCGACTGGAAGAGAGGCTCAAGACGCCTGCCAGGCTGTACTACAAAGCGGAGTTTTACTCGCCGACGGGCAGCCACAAGGTGAACACAGCCCTGGCCCAGGCCTACTACGCTCTCGAAGAGGGGTACGAGAGGTTGTCCACGGAGACGGGGGCAGGGCAGTGGGGAACGGCCCTGGCCTACGCCGCCAGCCTCGTGGGCCTGAAGCTGGTGGTCTACTGGGTCCGGGCGGTCTACCGGTGGAAGGCGGAGAGAAGAGGATTCATGAAGGCCTACGGAGCGGAGGTGAGGGCCTCCCCCAGCGAGTACACGGATGTGGGAAGTGGGTTGCTGCGAGAGGATTCACAACACCCAGGATCGCTGGGCATCGCCGTCTCTGAAGGTCTCGAGGAGGCGAAGAAGGACCCCAAGACAATCTATTGCCTAGGGTCCGTCCTCAACCACGTCCTGTTGCACCAGACCATCATCGGCCTCGAGACGAAGAAGCAGCTGGAGATGGTTGACGACTATCCTGACGTCATGATTTCCTGCCTTGGGGGAGGCAGCAACTTCGGCGGCTTTGTCCTTCCCTTCATGGCAGACGCCATCGGTGGCCGCAGGGTGAGGTTCATAGCCACACAGAGCGAGGCGGCTCCGAACCTCCAGGGGGAGTACAGATACGATTTCGCGGACCATGCGGGGCTGACGCCCATGCTCAAGATGTACACCCTTGGCCACAAGAAGGAGATGAAGCCCATCAGGGCGGATGGCTTGAGGTATCACGGCGCGGCCCCCATCATCAGCCTCCTCCGGCATAGAGGATACATAGACACCATAGCCTATCCAGCCGATGAAACCCACGTGTTTGAGAGGGCCAGGACCTTCCTGGAGACGGAGGGCTTCCTGCCCGCGCCGGAATCTGCCTACAGCATTGCTGGCGCCATAGACGAGGCCGACCGGTGTAGGGAGACAGGAGAGGAGGAGGTCATCGCCTTCAACGTCAGCGGGCACGGGCTACTGGACATCCAGGCCTTTGAGGAGAAGCTCGGAATCTAATCGGATTTATACGTTCGCTCCCATGCAGGGATGTGGAGTCGTCAGCGCAAGATCTGCAGAGGCTTAGGGACTGGCTCGACAGGGACCCGGTGGGCAATGCTCAGGTCATATACCGGGGCTTCTGCTGTCCGGAGAGGGCGGAGATCCTTGTCGACTATCCCTCCCAGCCGCAGGCCGTGGTGGTCCTCGATAGGGAGAAGGGCAGGCTTGCCCTGGCATCGAAGAATTCCTCCAGAGCAGTGGAGCTGCTGGAGCGTTTGCCTCCAGGGGAGTACCACATCTCCTCCGTCGACCTGGACCTAGTACCGGCGCTGGAGGCGGTCATGGATGTGGAGATGGAGGAAACCGTCTGGCTCTTCAGGATGGAGAGGCGAGACTTCAGGCCGCACACGGTCTGCAAGACTCAACCCGTGACCATTGATGACGCCAGGATGATTGCGGAGCACTGGTGGCCCGAGGGAAATGCCTACGAGTACGTGAGATCTCGCATAGAGCAGGGGCCGACTGAGGGAGTGTATGTCGACAACGATCTGGTGGCGTGGGACATGACGCACCTCGAGACTGACAAAGTGGTCATGCTGGGCTTTCTCCATGTGAAGGAGCCGCACCGGGGGAAGGGATATGCGAAGACAGTGGCCACCGCCATGTGCAGGAGGGTGTTTGAGATGGGAAAGATCCCCGCCTGTCAAGTCTTCCAAGACAACGAGGTCTCCCTCAGGCTAACGGAAGCCATAGGGTTCAGGAGAGTGAAGAGGCAGGCTTGGGGAAAAGGCCTCAAGGTCTGAATATATCATCGCTTGGTGGAATCAGGGCCATGTCGGCGAAGTAGGGAGGGGAAGCGTCCTCGTCCAGACTAGCATTGCAACACGGCATCAGGGAAGAAGCTAGAATCCGGTTCACCAGGCTCGGTCTAGGGTAGCGTCCGCGACGATGTCAACATAAGGATGTCCGACCAAGCACCGTCCAGACTCTTTCTACCCTGCCCCTGGCGCCCTTGACAAGTTGTAGACCTTCCATCCAAGCACGAGGGCGAACACGACAATCGCAATGATGGCCACGGGGAACAAGTTTAGAAAGATGAAGAGGATGATGATGATCCCCAGGACGACGCTCAGCCACGCCAGGCCTTCTGGAAAGTCCTGACTTCTCTTCATGGCGAGGCCGAAGGCGACGAAAGCGAGCCCGAAGAAGATGAATGCGGCGGTGTTGCCCGCGTCTAAGAGACTAAAGACCGCGGCGTAGGTCGCGACCACGACCGGCCTGTCCGAAGTGGTCGCGTCAGCGTAGAGTACGGAGAACGTGTTGGTGGCAAGCATAAAGCCCGTGAGAGCAACGATGCCCATAACGGCCGCCAGCACGCCAGTTCCGAGCCCTATGCGGGCAAATACGCGGTTCGGTTCCCGAAGGCTCCGGTACAGGGCGGCTAAGAAGGGTAGGGACAGAAGGAGACTGACTATGAAGAGGTCGACGCTGACCGTCAGGAGGGTTCTGTCTTCGGGGAATGTCCCGAGGGCTTGTTCGGGATCCGGAGGGGGGAATGCGAGGAAGAATGTGATGAAACCAAGAATCAGAATGACTCCAGTCAAAACACCGGCCAATCCACCGACCCGCAGAACGCTCTTCTCCTCCCTCATGAAACTCCCCCGCCCGCAAGAGGGCGGAGAGCATATAACGCTTCCGGCCAGGGCGAACCCAGCTCCAGGGACGGCGAAGAGCAAAGGT
>JBHHZZ010000003.1:0-93774 GCA_046758325.1 Thermoplasmata archaeon
GGGCCAGGTCACGGCAGTAAGCCCCCTTCCGTCTATCTCTGGCCGTGATTCTGTCACAGGCTGATGAACCTCGCCTACTGGCTGAGCAGGCCCAGCGGTCCTTGGGCTTCGATGAACTCGGCCAGCAACGCCCTGACGTCCTCGGGCGCCCCGACACTGTGTCTTGCATTCGTGGGCCCAATGCCCACCTTCAGAGAATGGGCGGTATCGGGGAGGCGGCTGAAGACATCTTCGTCAGTCACATCGTCGCCGACTGAGAGTATGAAGTCCCATTCCCGGTCCTGGAGCCACTTCTGGACGGCCGTGCCCTTATCCACACCTGCGTTCTTGACCTCGACAACGTTGTTGCCTTCCAGGGCCACAAGGCCGAGGTTCGCCGTCTGATAGAGAAGCGTGTCCTTGAGTTCGCGGGCACGGGGTGGGGCCATATCAGGGTCCACCCGTCGATAGTGCCACACAAGGGAGAACTCCTTTTCCTCGACAGAGGAGCCTGGTGTCCGGTCCACAAATCCCTCGAGGATGGACCGTATCTTTGGCTTCCAATCGTTTCTCGCTGGCGTCGCCTTCTCCCATCCCCCGCTTCTATATCGGCTCCACGCTCCGTGCTCCGCGACAAGACCGAGGCTCTCCTTGCCGAACCACGATTCCAGTGTCGCGCGGTCCCGCCCACTGACGAGTACGACCTCGTTCGCCGGGTCGGATGACAAGCGCGCGAGCAGGGCCACCAGATCCTCGTCGGGAATGGCTTTTCCAGGTTTGAGTTGGAAGGGAGCGAGCGTGCCATCGTAGTCCAACAGGAGGAGTCGGCAGCGGCTTGTTTTGTACGCGTCCACAAGAGCCCGTCTGTCCTCGTGCGTTAATGTCTTCGCGTAGAAGGCGCCCTGCCGCTCCTTCGTGTCCGCAAGCCGATCCAAGAAGTCCTCCGCCCACCGCAGGACATCGTAACGACGGAGCCTCCTCTGCATCGGCTCGTTTCTTTCCCGCTGTTCTTCTTCTGACATAGCCAGGGCCTCCCGGAGCGCCCCCGCCATCTCGCGGGGGTCGTTCGGATTCACGACGAGAGCCTCTCCCAGCTCCTTCTCGGCCCCCGCCCTCTCGCTGAGGATGAGAACTCCCTCGGCGTCGAGCTTGGTCGCCAAGTACTCCTTGGCGACGAGGTTCATGCCGTCTCGCAAAGGTGTCACGAGAGCCACGTCGGCGTAACGGTAAAGGGCGACCAAGGTGGAGAAGTCTAGCTTTCGATAGAGGTACCAGACGGGAACCCAGCCGAGAGAACCGTGCTTCCCGTTAAGCCTGCCCACCCGTTCATCGATTTCCTTCTTGAGGGACGCGTAGGCCTCAACCCCGGTCCTAGAGGGCACGGTGACTAGAATAAGGGTCACCTTCCGCCGGTAATCCGGGTTCTCCTCGAGGAAAAGGTCGAACGCGTCAAGGCGTTCTAGGATGCCTTTTGTGTAATCCAGCCGGTCCAGAGAGAGGATCGCTTGGCGCTGGCCGACTTCCTCTCGGATTCGCTTTATCTCACGTTGGACACCTGAGCTCTCCACGGCCCCCGTGAAGCGGTTGTAGTCGATGCCCATGGGGAAGGCATCCATACGAATCAGGCGATTCTCCAGGATAACAGCGTCCATGGTCTGTTCCGCTCCCAGAATCCGACGAACGCTGTCGTGGAAATAGCGCACGTAGTCGTAGGTATGGAATCCCACAAGGTCCGCCCCCAAGAGGCCCTGCAGTATCTCCCGCCGCCAGGGCAGGAGTCGGAAGGTTTCAAAGGACGGGAAGGGGATATGGAGGAAGAAGCCCATCTGAATGTCCGGAAGCTCCCGCCTGATGAGCCTCGGCAGGAGCATTAGGTGATAGTCGTGGATCCAGAGAATGTCATCTTGGGAGACGACATCGAGAACTATGTCCCTAAAGTGCTCGTTGACCCGCCGATAGGCCTCCCACAGCTCCTCGTCGAAACTGGCGTGATGGGTGAAATAGGTGAAAAGGGGCCACAGAGTCCGATTGGAGAAACCTTCGTAGTACGTCGCCATATCTTTCCGGGAGAGAAACACAGGATGGGAACGAAATTTCGCGCTGAGGCGTTCAGTGATGGTCTCCCTATCGCCCTCTTGCAGGTCCTCCGTAACGAGGCCGGGCCAGCCGATCCAGACGCTCTTCCGGGCCTTGTAGAAGGAGGCCAGTCCTGTGGCCAGGCCTCCCACACTCGGGTGGAAATCCAGATCTCCCCTCTTCCGCGCGACAGTCACGGGCAGTCGATTCGATACAAGGACAAGCCTATCGATTGTACCTCAGCTCCACGAGTTCCCTATCAAAAGATGAGTCACCCTTTATAATCCTTGTGTGGGAATCGGCGAACCCTCCGTGGGCGAAGAGACTCATAGGTGAGTTCGCCTCCCAGTCACAGCACTGAGGTGACTACAAGTCGAAAGGCCGGAGGCGGCCAAAGTCCAGAACCTCTGCTTCCTCTAAAGCTTTATGTACGGTGCGTCCAAATGGGACTAGAGAGGTGGGAAGAAATATGAAAGTCAGAGAAGGGGACAAGGTCCGGGTCCATTACAAAGGAACCCTGGAGGACGGTACCGTCTTCGATTCCTCCGAAGGCGGCGAACCCTTGGAGTTCGAGGTAGGCACCGGCAAGATCATAGAGGGATTTGAGAAAGGTATCATGGGCATGGAAGAGGGAGAAGAGAGACAGCTCAGTGTTCCTCCAGAGAAAGCCTACGGCCCACACAGGGACGACATGGTTGGCAAGCTTCCCGCAGAGCAGACGGCGAATCTTGACGTCCAGCCCGGCTCCGAAATCCAAGTCCAGACGAAACAGGGCGAGGTCATTAAAGCCCGGGTGATCCAGGTGGTGGAGGACGGGGTGATCGTAGACACCAACCACCCTCTGGCCGGGGAAACCTTGAACTTCGAGGTCAAGTTGATCGGTTTGGAGAGAGGGGAGTAGGAACCCGGCAGCTCCGTGAGCTGGCCCTCGGGACGGTCTCCTTATACGAAGGCCTCTCACTATGCTAAATGCCTCTGTCCAAGATGCGACCGGGGACTCAGGACGCTGGGCACGGACGGTCGAACTCTCGCGTGGGTTCCTGAGGCCCCGATTAATCGCTTAGGCAGGCGCGGGGTCTTTGACCAAAAGTGGAGCGTAGGTGGCCAAGTGACGGCAGTAAGTTCCCTTCTGGCTATGTCTGGCCCCCTCTTTGCCGGCTTGTTGACAAACTCCGCTTCTCGACTGAAGCGACGCAGGAAGTCTTATATGTATGGAATTCCTTACCTTCTTCCATGGTGGAAGTGGCGAGGGTCACCTCTAAGGGGCAGGTCACCCTGCCGGTGTCTATCCGAAAGAAGCTGGGCCTCGGGAAGGGAAGCCGGCTCCTCTTCCTCGAGGAGGGGAGGGAGGTCCGCCTGATCGCAGGCGGCGACCTGGAACGGAGGTTCGCGGTCTTCGAGAAACGAGCAGAGGAGCTCGGACTTACCCGCGACAAGGTCCGCGCCCTAGTGAAGGAGGCAAAGGAGCGCCTCTGGAATGAGCATCATGCGGGTGGTGGTTGACGCCAACACGATCCTCTCGGGCCTCTTCTTCCGCGGCAACGAGCGGAATCTTCTCCTGGCGGCCCTGGAAGGCCGGGTGAGCCTCGTCTTCGCGGAGGATGTGGTCGACGAGGTCTATGACGTCGTGGCGGACAGCTTTCGGGAGCACCCCGACCTGCCCAATGCCCTCGACCTGCTGCAACTGGTGTTTCGGACGGGCGAACTAGTGTCCCGTGCGACCTATGAGGGCTTGGTGTCCCACTGGGCCCAGCGACTCCGAGACCCCACGGACGCCCCGGTGGTCGCCTGCGCTGTGCAGGCGAAGGCGGAGGGCCTCGTCTCTGGCGACCGGGATCTTGTGGACCTCAGGGGGGTGGGTGGAATCTGTGTCTACAGGACCCGAGAGCTACTGGAGCATCTTGCGAGAGAGGACTGATTTTCACGACTTCAAGACCCCATTCTACAACGAACAATCCGGCATATCGAGCCGTAAGGGAGCCAGGTGACGGCAGTAAGCCCCCTTCTGGCTATGTCTGGCTCCGTCTTTTGAGGCCTCCGATAAACCTCACTTAGGGGATGGCAGTCCGCTGACCGTGTCGAGAAGCTCGAAAGCTGAGAGCTTCGGCATTGCCAAGGAGTTGCAGCAGATCCTCTTAGGAGAGCCCGCCGCTCTCACTAGGCTTGTTTCCTCTGGGCTCTACTAAGTGCAGTTCTGATGCAGGAAGAAGACGTGTCGAACAAATCCGCGATTTGTGAATTCGCAAGAGCCGCGCTCTTCAATAGCGAAGTAGTTTCGGCAGGGGGTCCATCCGGGAGGAGGTTGATCGCTAGGAGCTCGGCTATGGTCTTCAGTCGCTCAATGAGCTGGTTGAACTGATCTTCATCCATTAAAGGACCTCGTCCAATGTCACTACAGCCGAGAGCTCGAATAGTAAACCTCCCTTCGGCGGCGCGTCGAAGTGATTAGTCCTTGCCTATTGAATTCGGATATCCGACACCTCGCGGTCCGCTCACCGGCACCGGTCTTTCTAGCTGCTTCCGAAACTAAGCCAATGTACGATTTGGGCTCGGCTCGGACAAGTCCGAGTTCCTTTGGGATTCGCTCAAGACGAGACCAGAGTCATGGGGAAGGCAGTGTCTCTTCCACGGATTTGACTGCTGGGTTGGCGAGACGTGGGGCATCCCGACATCTCGGTTAAGATAAGCACCCAGTTCCGTGGTTAGCTGAACCTGTAGATGGAGTCCCTCCCCGGACATCCAACTGTATATAGATCGCGCCAATTATGGTGTTGGAGGAGGAATACTCGTGAGAGCAGTCGTATACACAAGGTATGGACCGCCGGATGTCCTTCAGGTCACGGAGGTGGAAAAGCCCACCCCCAAGGACGATGAAGTACTGATAAAGATAGTCGCCACAACCGTAACAGCAATGGACTGGCGCATGCGAAAGGCGGACCCGTTCCTGGCGAGATTCTTCGCTGGTCTCCTAAGACCCAAAAGGACCATAATTGGATCTGAGCTAGCCGGAGAAATAGAAGCAGTAGGCAAGGACGTAAGACGATTCAAGATAGGGGACCAAGTTTTCGGGTCGAGTTTAGGTGCTTATGCCGAGTACAAATGCGTGCGTGAAGAAGGTGTGCTCGCAATCAAACCGGCCAACATGACCTTTGAGGAGGCGGCCGCCATTCCCTTTGGAGCAGGGTGTTCGTTGCATTTTCTTAGAAGAGGAAACATCCGGAGGGGACAAAGGGTGCTCATCTATGGAGCTTCCGGGGGGTTGGGTACTGCTGCGGTACAGCTTGCCAAATACTTCGGGGCGGAAGTCACGGGGGTGTGCAGTACCGCGAATCTAAAATTGGTGAAGTCGCTGGGAGCTGATGGCGTAATTGACTACACTAAAGAGGATTTCGCCAAACCCGCGACTTATGATCTCATTTTTGACACCGTAGGCAAGGGTCCGTTCCTAGGGAGCATAAGATCGCTGAAAAAAGGAGGAGTCTATCTCAGCGCTGTCGCACTGGCCCCGATTGTTCGACGGCTATGGGCTTCAATGACCGGCAGGAAGAAAGTAATAGGTGGGATAGCAAGCGTGAAGACTGAAGATCTAGTCTTCCTCAAAGGGCTCATCGAGGCAGGAAAGCTAAAAACGGTCATCGATCGACGCTATCCGCTGGAGCAAATTGCCGAGGCCCATGGCTACGTCGAAAGAGGACACAAGAAGGGAAATGTCGTCATAACTTTGGGGACATCCTCCCATCCCTCATGAGCGGCCCGCCGGCGAGTTTGGAGAGGTCCCGTACAAACCCGTCGAAGAGACTTTGAGAGACGAAGGACCGATTCGGATTACCCCGCGCTGCGAGATTGGCCGGAGAAGCCGCCGGACGAGCCGCCAGAGCCATCCAAGCCCGCCGAGTCCAGCAAGCCGCCGCCTTGGACCCCCGGAGAGACCCGGGACTTCGTGAACGCTCATGGACCCGGCGCTAATGGACTGGCGGTTCGATACGTCGCGTTCAAGAAGGATGAAGGGCAGCATGAGGCGGCACTTCAGAACGCCATGGCCAGAGCGGATTAGGTCGCATCGCCCTAACCGTGTACATGGAGCGGACCGGCATAAGTGTGCCAGGTGACGGCCATAAGCCCCCCCTACGTCAAGGCACTTTGACTTGCGGCGCATCGCAAGGCTCCATGGGTTTGATTTATCGAGCTGAAGGGGATGCCCGCCTATACAGTCGGCTACAGGCAACACGCCCACCCCCACCTCATCCCGCCCAGAGCGGCAACGGGCCTCTCAGAAGGAGGATGCCAACGAGGTCCCTTGTGTTGCAGGGCGCGCAGTAAAGCGAGGCATCCCTCAGATGGTTCCTCAGGGACCGCCCTGAGGCCCACAGGGAGCGGCTCAAGCAGGCCTTGGACCTGTGACCAAGAGGATGTGACGATATTCCAAGGAGGAGAGAAATCGTGGTGACCCGCAACTGTTTCTAATAATCAGGTCGCATGGGATAAATACGGAGGAGTTTCTCGAAGATTGAAGTCAGCTCTTGCCTGCCCGTGTGGGAATGCCATGGAAGCATCCATAGTGAGCCATATACCCCTCGCTTCGGCTGTAGTGTGGTCAGCCATCGGAGTTTCGCAAGCTCGAGGAGGATCCTTCAGGGTATCCACCGGGGCGGCCTTCATCGCCACAGCCGTCCTGATGGCGACTTACGCGTTATGGGACTGGCTCGGTCTCGTCTTCGGACTCTCAGTGTTCATGACAATACCTCTCCCCCCCTCCCGCTTCTTCTTGGTATTGGCGTCCCTCACCTTCCTGTACTTCGCCAAGTGGCTGGTGCACGGCAAGAGGTGGGTGGACGGTCTTGTCGCCTTGCCAGCTGCGTTCATGGCCCTGCCTTACACGGTCCCCTGGATACCCTACCTGTCGGATATATGGTTGGCCAGCGACTCCATGCCGATGCTGGCCGAGGCGGCCCTGACCCACTACCTCCTCTACACCCTCACCCTCATCCTGGCTGGAATCCAGCTTCTCCGTCAGGGGGCCCTCCTAGCGCTGGACGCCATGGGGAGGGAGTCATGGGCCATCGTCGCCATCATGGGCGCCGCCTCATTGATGCTGGCCTTCTCGATACTGACGAACCCCTACTTTCCCGTGCTGCAGGAGAGCGTCACCCCCCTCTACTCCTCAACCCTGGTGGCTCCGGGTGCGATGCTTCTTGCGGCCCTCCGGCGTGGTCGTGGGATCGGAGTACTACAGCTGTTCAACCTAAGGGAGGTTTTCAAGGGGGAAACCCTGGCCGTCTACCTCATCTACAAGACTGGAGACCTCCTAGGTGCGGCTCTGGCGGAGGGACAGAGGATGGACGACGACGTCTTCGTGGGGACATTCGAAGCTTTCCAGAGGTTCTTCACCCATGCGTTGCCCTTCCTGCAGGGACACGCCCTCAAGACGGCCACCTTTGGGGATATAGCCGTCATCATCGAGAGGGGTGGCCACTGCTATCTCACCGTGGTGACTACGTCCAAGAGGCTCGGACTCATCAGGGACTTGATGAGGCAGAGGCTGCGGCGCTTCGAGGATGAGAACAGCGATGTCCTACAGGAGTGGAGCGGGGTTGTCGACGTCCTACGGAATACGGATAAGGTACTGCACGGTTTCGTCCCTGAGGAGCTCAGCGAGGAGATGGCCGCGCAGGGCTAGAGGACCGATCCTCCATTTTGTGGCAACACACGGACACGGACGAAAACTACCTCTCGGACCGCATTTCCTTGAGGATCTCTTGGGCTCTATCAATGCGTATGACTTTCTCATCGAGCAGCCGCCTGACCACCTCGTCGACCTCTTCGACCGCCGCACCCGCCGTAACGGCGATGTTCCGAGCATGAAGGGACATGTGTCCACGCTGGATGCCCTCCGTCGCTAGCGCTCTGAGGGCGGCGAAATTCTGTGCCAGACCGACCGCAGCTATCACCTGAGCCAGTTCCTGTGCCGTCTTGACACCAAGCAGCTTGACGTTGGCCTTTGCTGTTGGATGCACGGCCGTTGCCCCCCCGACGAGCCCGACAGCCAGCGGGAGCTCGATGGTGCCGGTCAGATCCCCCTCCCTGTTCTTCTCCCAGGTCGTGAGGGGCTTGTAGTGGCCTCCGAGGGAGGCGTATGAGTGGGCCCCTGCTTCGATGGCCCTCCAGTCGTTCCCAGTGGCTATCACGACGGCATCAACTCCGTTCATGATGCCCTTGTTATGCGTGGAACAGCGGTAGGGATCTGAGGCGGCGAAGGCATAGGCTTCAAGGATGCCCTCGACCACCTCGTCCCCTCCAATGACGTCCTTCGGGAAGGTAGCCTTCGCTCTCGCAAGCCTCTTTACAGCTAGGTTCGAGATTATCCTGAGATACACCCTGCCTCCAGTAGCCTCCTCCACCAGGGGTGCGGCGGCCTCCGCCATGGTGTTGACGGCATTTGCCCCCATGGCGTCCCTGCAATCCACCAGCAGGTGGACGATGACCATGGGTCCCCTGTTGGTCTCGATAACCCGGACCTCCATGTCCTTAGCCCCGCCCCCGAACTTGATGAGGACTGGGTCCTTCTCATTGCATACCTGGAGAATGCTGTCCTTGACCTCGAGGATCCGCATCTTGGCCGCGTGAGGGTGTGGAACGTCTACCAGCTGTATCTGCCCGATCATCACCGGCTCGGTTGTGTGAGCCTGAAACCCCCCTGCGGCCCTGGCCATCTTGGCGGCGTTGCTGGCGGCCGCCACGACAGAGGGTTCCTCGATAGCCATGGGCACCAGGTAATCCTTTCCATTGATCAGGAAGTTGACAGCAATCCCCAGTGGGAGGGGCATGGCGCCGACAACGTTCTCGATCATCCTGTCCGCGAGGCCAGCGCCCAGAGACGCAGTGTTGCCCACAGCTTCGATCTCCTCCTTGGAAAGTCCGCCAAACTCCTTCACGACAGCCAGGCGCTCTGCCAGGCTCTTCTTGTAGAAGCCAGAGATCTCCGAACTTGTCATCGAGCCACCGTTGGGCAATTAGGGAGATAGATAAAGGCTTTGTCGACGGCCGATTCGACCTTTGTCGAACGGGGCCCTCATGAGAAAGCTCCTTATCCTACCGTCGAGATGGGCGAGCATGTCCCTCAACAACGTCAATGAAGCGAAGATGATGGGGTTCTTGGAAGAGGTCAAGCGGAATCCCAAGGCTGCAGAGAAGCACAAGAGCGTGGAGGGGAGCTGGGTGTTGGAGGAAGGGCAGCCGCAGTTCGTGGGTGAGCTGCCCTTCGCGAAGGGCAAGGTGCAGCTGACCTGCGAGCTGCCGCCATTCGCGGGTGGCTGGGGAACGAGTCCGGATCCGATCCAGTACTGCCTCTACGGCCTGGCTGCATGCTTTGCGGCAACCTACGCCGCCACTGCCGTCTCGGAGGGGATTGCCCTGAATCGACTGAAGGTGACGGCGGAGAACTGGGTCGACTTGAGGAAGCAACTAGGCCTCTCGAAGGAGGATATCATAAAGAAGGTCAAGCTCACCGTTGATGTGGAGGCCGATGTGGACAGGTCGCAACTGGAGAAGCTGATGAGGCTGGCTGAAGAGCGTTGCCCGGGGACTGAGTGCGTCACCAGGAGCATACCCTTCGAGGCTGTCCTTAGCTGATGTGGCCAAGCGGCCCCGTAGTGGCCTCCGGGGAACCCTTTATTACGCCATCCGTCATGAAACGGGCCATGAGGGATGTCGCCCTCCTGGACCGTAAGGGACGCAAATGGCTGGTCCCCGTGGATTCTGGCCTCATAAAGGTCAAGGGCCTGGGGACGGTGAAGACCGACAGCCTGGATCGCGTAATCGGCAGAACCGTCATGATAGGGGACCGTGCTTTCCTGGTGATGAAGGCCTCCGTCCGGGATCGTGTGGAGACCATCAGGAGGAAGGCCCAGATCATCGGGCCGAAGGACAGCCCCTTCATAACCTTCAATTGCAGTCTGCAGGCGGGCGACCTCGTGGTAGAGGGAGGGGCTGGCTCGGGGGCCATGACCATCGTCCTGGCCCACGCTGTCTACCCCAGTGGCAGGGTTGTCAGCTACGAGCTGAGGAAGGACTTCCTGAAGATTGCGAAGGAGAACATGGAGAGGTGTAATCTCGGCCAGATCGTGGAGTTCAAAGAAGCGGATATTTGTGACGGCATCCAGGAGGAGATGGTGGATGCTGTCGTCCTGGACATCCCAGAGCCATGGAGGGCGCTTCCAGCTGCCTACCAGGCCCTCCGTCCCTCGGGTCATCTGACCTCTTTCTCGCCGACGGTGGAGCAGGTTAGAGAGACTGTGCTTGCATTAAGGGATCTGGGCTTCGCGGACATTTGGACGACGGAGGTCCTGGAGAGGCGTATCGAGGTCAACCGGGGAACGAGACCGGCCTTCGACATGCTCGGCCACACGGGATACATGACCTTCGCCCGGAAGGCTTTGGAGGCCCTCTAGGCTGGAGGCATATGAATGTCAGAAACTGTCGAGCTCATCACCTTCGGGTTGTCCGCCTTTGCCGCCATCTTCACCATCGTCAATCCAGTCGGTAACATACCGTTTTTCGTCGCCCTCACCGAGGGATACTCCCTCGAGCTGAAACTGCGGGTGGCGAAGAAGGTGGTCGTCGTGGCCACTATTACACTGTTCCTCTTTGCCCTGGCAGGCAACTACATCTTCCTGATCTTTCATACTTCAATCCACGCCTTTCGCATAGCGGGTGGTGTCCTCCTGTTCAGTATTGCCTTCACGATGATGCACGGTGAGAGGCCGACGGCCAAACTCACGGATCGGGAGAAGGAAGAGGCCCTCTCCAAGGAGGTGGTTGGCGTTGTCCCCCTGGGCATACCGATGTTCGCGGGTCCGGGGGCAATAACGACAGCCATGGTACTCATGGCGGGGTCCTCGGTACCCACCCTGAGTCTCATGAAGGCAGCCCTGGTATTCCTGTCCATCCTCACAACCATGGCGATGTCCTATGTCCTGCTTCTCAGGTCGGATTCCATAGTCGAGCGCTTTGGCAGGATGGGCATGATGGCCTTCAGCAGGATAATGGGCCTTCTACTCGCGGCGATCGCTGTTCAGTTCATCATATTGGGGGTTCAGGGAGCCTGGATGGAGTATTTCGTCGGCTCAGCCCTCGGCTAGGCAGGAATGTGAGCCGGCCGTCCAGATAGATTGGCGAGAAGCGGAGGTATAGGCGACCACCTACCTTCCCGATCGGCTTGACACGGGCTCGCAAAACCTCATTCCCACCTCCACCTCACCCGGCATAGCGAGGGCAGGTCCAAGGACCACAGGGGCCCGCCGTGGAGGAGATGAAGATCTTCGAGGGTCCCTGGGATTGCCGTGTTGAGAAAGAAATAATATGGAGGATTGACGGTCCCCGTCAAAGGAAAAGGGCGGGACTATGATCGAAGAAATCGTCTCTGTAGCGGTTCTGGTGCGGGATGCGAAGAAGGCGGCAGAGTGGTACCACGACAAGCTCGGGTTTGAAATCAGCGTGCAGGGCCACTGGGTGACGGCCAAGCCACCGGGTTCTCTACTCATGCTACACCTCTGCGAACGGTGCAAGGAGTGGGAGGACGACGAGCCTGGCGGCAATACGGGAATCGCCCTTCGTTCCGACGATCAGGAGCGGACGTATCATGAGTTGAAGTCGAAAGGCGTGGAGTTCGCGAAAGAGCTCACGACGGAGTGGTTCGGCACCTATGCAATTCTGAAGGACCTTGACGGCAACGAGTTCTGGATTTGAGGACGAACCCTCGGTTGGCAAGTGAGGTATCAACGACTGTCAGGATAGGGGGCCGAGGCAGAGGATGGAAAGGTTCGAGACTCTGAATGCCTATGTCGACGATGGATAGAGTGGAGGTAAGGACGTGCTCACTGAAGATCAAGACGCCTTCGGGCATGAGATCCTAGACTATCTCAAGAACAAGTCAGGATTTGAGATCGTGGAGAGAGACGACGGGTTCTTTGACGTCTCTGGGGGACCCCGAGCATATTTCGCCGAGTACGAGGATTGGCCTCCTCATGAGAAGGAGGCGATGAAGTTTGCCCGAGGCAGGGTCTTGGATATCGGATGTGGTGCAGGTAGACATTCGCTCTACCTTCAAGAGAGGGGACTCGAGGTCCTAGGGATAGACAACTCTCCTCTGGCGATTGAGGTATGCAGGAAAAGAGGACTGGGGGAGACCAGGGTGATGTCCGCCACTCAAGTGAGCTCAAGACTGGGTATCTTCGACACCATTCTCATGCTCGGCAACAACTTTGGCTTGTTCGGCAGCTACGAAAGGGCGAGATGGCTGCTAAAGAGATTCAGAAACATGACGTCGGAAGATGGAAGAATAATCGCTGAGAGCAATGACCCGTACAAGACAGAGGTCCCTGAACATCTGGCATATCACGACCTCAACAGAGAGAGGGGCAGGATGCCAGGGCAGGTAAGGATCAGGGTAAGGTACAAGAAGTACCTCACGCCCTGGTTCGATTATCTCCTCGTCTCGAAGGGAGAAATGGAAAGTATTGTTGGAGGCACCGGTTGGAAGGTCAGGAGGTTCATCGATTCAGAGGGCTCCCCATACATAGCGGTTATCGGAAAGCCGTAGCGGTCTCGGACTTCAGTCACGCGGCAAGTGTTATCTGAAGCTGCGCCTTGTTCCACCTGAGGCATGAAGCTGCCCTCACCCGCGTACCGTGACCAGCGACGCTTGTATGACGACCTTGCTTGGCTCTGGCCGATCATAAGCCCCCCAGAAGACTACATCGAGGAGAGCGAGGAGTTCTGCGGGATCATTCGGGAGCACTCCCGGATCGAGGTGAAGACCCTCCTCCACCTTGGGTGTGGCGGAGGACACAACGACCATACTCTGAAGAGAAACTTCGAGGTCACGGGCATCGATACGAGCGAGGCAATGCTTGCTCTCGCACGGCGGCTCAACCCAGAGGTCACCTATCGCCTTGGAGACATGCGCAACGTGAGACTTGGTGAGATGTTCGATGCAGTGACGGTCCTCGATTCCATCAGTTACATGCTCACAGGCGAAGATCTACGAGCAGTGTTTGAGACGGCTTTCGCGCATCTCAGACCCGGTGGCGTTCTCCTCACGTATGTGGAGGAGAGTCCTGAACGTTTCGAGCAGAACAGGATTCGATGCACAACGCACGCCCAGGGCGGCTCGGAGGTTGTCTTCATCGAGAACGTCTACGACCCGGATCCCTCAGACACCACCTATGAGACGACCTTCGTGTACCTAATCCGGCAAGAGGGTCGGTTGGAGATAGAGACGGACCACCACCTTTGCGGTGTTTTCGGGTTGAAGACATGGCTCGACCTATTGCGAGGAGCAGGGTTTGAAGTTGAGGAGACTAGGGTCAGGAATCTGGACTCGGATCGCGAAGAATATCCGGTTCTGGTATGTATCAGATCGCCCTGAGGGTATCGCCGGATTTCACGACGCGTGGCATATGCTGTCCTGCCCGAGGAGGCGGTGAGAGATGAAGGATTGGAGAGGGGCCGTAATTGCCGAGGGATTGAGCGATCCTACGGTCATCAACAAGCTGTCGGTCTACAAAGCCGTGATTACAGATGATAACATGGCAATCGACTACGAAGGCAATGTCGGAAGATGGCACATCTACTACGTGAAATGCTCAAGGGAAGAGATCGATGCCCTGCAGCCCTACGTCTTGCGGGGTTGGTACGCACATTTCTGGAGGGGCAACAAAATCGTAGTGGTATACGGCGACAGGCAGTTCGAGCTTTTGAAGGACAATAGGGACACGTGGAAGGAAGCCACTGAGCATGGCATAGCCCATGGGATACCAGAAGGGGAACTGGACTTTTCGACAGAGGGATGAGTCTTGCCGGGGTTGGCCTCATTGGCATAGCTCCAGGAACATACAGGGTCGGTGAGGTACTTGATCAAGACCTTGGTAATCGCGGAGCGATAGTCCCTGCTTGGTGAAAAATCCTACGAGGAAGGTCCGGAGGATTGTAGGAAGGACAGTCGCTCGGCTAGCATACTTTCCACTCTTGCCGGATTTCTTATGGCCTCGAGGACGATGCTGTCCTCACCTGTGTCGATAACGACGTCCCCGATGCCGAAAAGCCGCTTGACGATGGACTGATTCAGCTCCACCCTTTCCACCTTGTTGTAAGGCATGTACTGGATCCTCTTGCTCAGGATTCCCTCCCGCCTGGCTACTCGGTTCTCGTAGACCATGTATCGCCTGGTGAGCCTCTTCAGCTCAGCGTAGAAGAAGACTATTAGGGAGAGTACGCCCAGAGACAGGGGAAGCATGACATTAAGGTCGGCCCCCGCTACAATAGGGAGTCCCAGTGAGAGGATGTCCAGAGACATGGAGGCGCTGAGTCCTGCAAGAATCGCAGTGAGCAGATAGAGGTGAAGGGATATGATGCGGGAAGGCGCAGCCTTGTAGAGAAGCTTATCGAACTCCCGTTCGCCCACGGGGAGGCATTGGGGAAGGCGGTCATAAATTATTTCCCATACTATTCTCCGTTCCGATAACGGCCAACTTAGGAGTAGGTGTTCTGCCCTCAAGACCGTTCTTAAGGCTCTCAGGTGCCGTTATGATTATCTCGTGACGGATTCCCCGAAAGTCGGAGGTCAAATCAGTCGTGGGTAGTCGGTTGTCCACGGAAGGGGTAGTCGCGGTAGTGACAACGTTGTCAAGAGCCTCGAGAAGGGCTGCCTCGCCTACCACCCCTGTTCTGGAAGAGTCGACGAGAAGATCCATTCTTGTCATGCAGCAATATCAAGAGAGACATAAAATACGGGAAGAGCTCCTAGGGGATATTCGAGAATGCAGCCTCGAAAGTTAAAGAAGAGGACCTACTTGACGCTCATCACCCTCCTCGTGGGCCTGTTTGTTGTAGCCGGATTTCTGTCGATGGTCATGGTTCTGCATAGGCCACCGTCAGCTATCGTCACATGGCGAGTAATCCTGATTCTGATTGGGATACTTGTAGCGGGAATCATCCTAGCCAGGCTGACGAACGCGGAACAACACAAGGACTGAGAGACGAGCGTTCACAGACCCGGGACAAGGCCATTAGGACGAGGGCAGCAGCTCAGTCGTGCCGACTCCTTCCCATTCACGGGGTTGAGGGGCTGGACATCCCAGGGTATTTTCACCTCCCCCCAGGAAAAGGCCATATGATAGGCGACGATGGCCGGACGGTGATGGAGAAAGAGCTCAGGAGGCCTGTCGAGCACTTCCTCAAGGAGAGCGGGATGGAGGTTCTTCATGAGGTGTCTATCAACGGAAGAATAGCGGATGTCGTGGGAGTGTCGAAGGACCTCATCGCCATTGAGCTCAAGCTAACCGATTGGAGGAGGGGGCTAAGACAGGCCATGAGCTATCAGCTGGCCTGCGACCGCTCCTACCTATGCTTGCCCTTCCATGAAGCCCTTCGAATGACGTACAAGGCCCACTACTTCGAGAAGGAAGGTGTGGGAGTACTGGGATGCCTCCTCGACAGTGGAGAGGTCCGAGTGATCATCAGGGCCAGACCCTCTCGGAGGCTCCTCCCGTTTCTCGCTGACTTCCTGAGGGATTCTCTTCTGGAGAAAGGCTGCCTGCGTCTAGGGAGCGACTTGAAGGATTAGACGTCCTCGCTTTCCCGCTTGCTCATGTAGTGGATGTCCTCGTGGAGGCGGTATCCGTTGGATTGGAAGAACACGAGGGAGTCCTCGTTCCAGTCCTCCACCAAGGCGGCAATGATGCGCCTGCCTCGTCTCTGGAGGGCAGATTCCGCTTCTTGAAGAAGCCTGGTCCCGATGCCCCTCCCTCGATAGTCGGGGTCTACGGCCAGGCGGTTAATCCATCCCTTGCGCCCGTCATCGGTTCCCAGAACAGTGCCAACCAGTTCGCTGTCGATGTAGGCTCCTATCGCGAGGTCCGGATTGCTCCTCATCTCCTCTCGGAGAGCGGTGGGAAGGTCCCTGCCCTTCGGTCGATGGGGCAGCCTCGCGCTCCGCCACAAGGCGAGAATTCTCTCTGGATTCTCCTTACTCAGTGACCGGATCACTACATCTTTCATGCTGCTCACCGAGATCTTAAGGGGAACAGTCGTGGGAACAGTGGGGACGCAGCACAAAAAGTCTTGCCCCTGAGGCTGTTGACGCCCCAGCATATCCCTACCGGAAACTTGCCTTGCCAAGTCTGGTCGATAACAGACGATTGATCGACTGGGAAGCATTTTTTAGAGTCCCCATCTTTGGTGAGGCGGTGAACCGGAAAAAAGCCCTTCTCATGGCTGTCGTCGTCCTTGCTGGCTCAGTAGCGGGGGCAGGGACGTACTTAATCCTCCAATCGCTCTTCCTAAGGATCGCGCTGCCTTCCTTCCCGGGGGAGCTAGCGCTTTCCTTTCTCCAGCCCGATCCCTACAGTCGCATCATCGTAGAGGTGGACTGGGTTTCTGGGCAGGATCCTGACGCGGCTGCCCTCGACACGCTGAAGAATAGGCTGATAACCTACACACATAAGGAGAAGGTTGACATCGTCCTCTCCGACACCATGGAGGTCGACATCACCCTTTTCAGCCCGAATGACCTCCACAGCGTCGAGACTTCCTACAGAGACTTCGACTCCGGAGGCGACACCCTGGTGTTATACGTAATGTATCTCCCAGGAAGCCTGGAGGACAGCGACAAGTCTCTGGCTGTGAGCTACCAGGGCGGCTCCTTAGCCGTCTTCAAGGAAGCCGTTGGGAGGGTGGCCAGGACAACCCGGACCGTGTCCGCGCAGGATGTGGAGACCTCCGCTCTGATACATGAGCTGGGCCATCTCTTCGGACTGGTGAACATCGTTTACCAGAGTGATCTGGACTACGAGGACCAGGAGCATCCATTCCACAGTACAAACAGGAGCTGCGTCATGTACTGGGCCATAGAGACCGGTCCTTTCCTCACGGAGAAGCCACCGACGGATTTTGGGTCGGAGGCAAGCTACGACATCGCTAAGCTCAGGGAGGGAGGATATGAGACTTCCCCCAGTCGGTTGAGAGAGTCATCCACGATGGCATCCTTCCTATCCCACGTGGTGGATGTCCGCATGCAGGTCGCCGAAGGGATGAGACCGATATTCTTATGTAGCGCCGGGAATCCTTTAGAAGGGGATCATGGCAACAGGCTTCGTGCTGATTAGCGTTGAACCTGGGACCGAGAGGGAGGTTTTCCAGGAGGTAATCAAGATCGACGAAGTTGTGGACGTCCACCTTCTCTTCGGCGAGTACGACCTCATCGCCAGGGTTGAGGCGCAGGACTACGACGTAATCGGCGATATCGTCGTGAACAAGGTGAGGAAGATTCCCGGGGTTACGTCCACCAAGACCCTGGCAAAGATACAGCTTTAGTCGGCTCCGAGACCAAACCTTCATTCACCACGGGCGCTAGCTGTTACCCGCTTGGAAGAGGGCACATGAGGGAAGAGAAGGTTACTGTTGCCGTCCTATCGATTATGGTTTTTCTCATCCTGATGGGCGCGACCCTGCTGGCGCCCGTGCTGCCCTTCTACGCCAAGACTTTCGGGGCGAGCGAGTTCATGATTGGGCTGCTCATTTCGGGTTACTTTCTGGCCAGGGCTGTGTTTGACATCCCTGCGGGGGTCATGGGGGACAGGAAAGGCCAGAAGAGGGTCATGGGCTATGGCCTGCTGCTCATCGCCACCTCCTCGGTCCTGGCGGGCCTCGCCTTCAACTACTGGCTCCTCCTGGCTGTGCGTGTGGCAGAGGGTGTCGGCTCAGCGATGTACGTGACCTCATCCTTGGCGCTTCTGGCCAAGGTGGCCCCTCAGCAGAAGAGGGGACAGTACATGAGCTACTATGTCGCCGCCCTACTGGCTGGGGCGGTGTCGGGTCCGGCAGCGGGAGGGTACATAGCCATCTACCTGGGCCTAAGGGCTCCCTTCTTCTTCTACGCCTTGGTCGGGACCATTGCCCTCGTCCTGATGAAGGCCTTCCTGCCCGTGGAGGTCTCCAGGGGCGAGAGGATGAGCGTCTCCGTGAAGGATGTCGGCCGCGTTCTCCGGAACCCATCCTTCTTGCTGGTCAACCTGGCCACGATGAGCGCCTTTTTCGTGCGTGGGGGCGTCAACCTGGTGATCTTTCCCCTCTGGTCCGCGGCAAGGTTCGGTTTCGACCCGGGCATCATCGGCCTCCTTCTCACCGTTGCCGCATTGTCGTCCATCGTCACCATGTTCCCTTCAGGGCACCTGGCGGACCGCTACGGAAGGAAGGTCCCCTTCATGTCCAGCCTACTCCTGACGGCCGCCGTCCTCCCCTTCATCTTCTACTCAGACAGCTTCTCCACCCTCACCATGATGATGGTGATGTTCGGCCTGGCGATCGGTCTGCACGGACCGATGGCGGCGTGGGCTGCGGATCTGGCGCCTCCAGACAGCATGGGCATGACCATGGGGCTCTACCGGACCCTGGGGGACATGGGGTGGGTGCTGGGCCCCCTCGTCCTGTCGTACGTGTCGGAGACCACGGGCCCCATCGCCACCAACGTCTGGCCCTTCCTGGTCGCATCCGTATGGGCGGCCTTCTTCGGCCTCCTGCTGATTCCTGCCAAGGACCCCGCCTCGGGAGCCGGACGCAAGGTACCAGTGCTGCCGGATGGCAAGGGCTAGCTTGTGCTGAGGATGTGCTCCACGTACCCGAGCAGAGGAAGGTCCAGCATGGTCTTCAGACCCGGCTGGGCCCCGAGGACCCGTGGGATCGCATTGACCACGGCGGCGATGGTAGCCTCGTCGCCCATGATACCGTCAGGGATCTCGACCTGCAGGCCAGGCTTCCCGTCGATGACGACGACGTCCCGGGGCCTCTCGGCCCCCATGTACATCTCCAGCTCGAGGCGGATGACTTCCTTCCCTTTCACGTGAGCCACCCCGATCTGGCGGAGGCCTGCCACTCTCCCCTCGGGAACGTTCAGATGTCGACTTGAGACCTCCTCCGGAGCCATCACCGGCTCGATGTCCACCTTCGTGGATGAGAGGTTCCAGCCGAAGGCCGCGCCTACCATGTCCAACGACTCATAGGTGCCCACGTGTCCCAGCCTTCCCTCCTTGACCATTGCCTCGAACTCCTCCTTCGTCAGGCCTGCTCCCACCTTCCTCTGGAGGGGAAGCCTGCGCTTTGCGACGTCGACCACTCGGATGGCCTGGACACTATCCACCCGGGTGCACATGCTGCTCAGGGCAATCACCAGAGCGTCCATCACGAATCCCGGGTTAACGCCGGTTCCGAGGGCCGTGACCCCCTCCCTCCTAGCCGCCTGGTCGATCTCCTGGGCGAAGTGGCGATGGGACCTCCAGGGATAGGAGAGTTCCTCGCAGGTGGAGACGACGTTGCACCCGGCCAGGAAAGCCTCCGCCAGCTGAGGATGGGCTTCCCAGATGTAGGAGGTGGTGCAGTGGAGGAGCACATCTGCGTCTCCTCTCCTCACTGCCTCCCTCAGATCCCTCCTTACGGTTACGCCGACGTTCCCCTGCAAGCCGATGACATCTCCAATGTCCCTCCCCACCTTGCCCTCATCGATGTCGACGGCCGCCACGATGTCAAGCCCGCGGGAGATGCACTCCCTGGCTAGCGCGGAGCCGATAGCTCCCAGACCGTATGCGACAACCCTGACATCCTCCCCCATCACCGTCCCTCCTGGATGTCCTCGGCGACCTTCCCCATCGCCTTGAAGAGTCTG
Organism: Thermoplasmata archaeon; assembly: GCA_046758325.1. Taxonomy (GTDB): domain Archaea; phylum Thermoplasmatota; class Thermoplasmata; order RBG-16-68-12; family JAJISG01; genus JAJISG01. The sequence goes on from JBHHZZ010000003.1 coordinate 19,769, forward strand.
CTCACATCCTCCTCCGTGTGGGCGAAGGAGAGGCAGCCGCCGCCGTGCATCGTATACACACCCTCGTTGACGAGCCTAAGCTTGAGTTCCTCATCCCGCCGTCGGTGGTCGGTTCTGTAGTATACGTCCCTCGCGCTCCTGATCTCGACGCCCTCCTCGAGGGGAAAGTGGACCTGGAATAGGGATTCGATCCCAGTGCATACGACCTCCACGCCATGGTTCCGGAAGGCGGCCTGAACCCCTTCGCGGACCCGCTTTCCGAGGCGGCCCAGCCTCTCGTAGCCACCCTCATGCTCCTCCAAATGCCTGAGGACGATCGTCCCCGCCCTCATGCTCATGGGATTGCAGGAGAAGGTTCCACCCCCGATGGAGACCTTCAGTCCTTCTCGACCCTTTCCCCTTGGATTGGCGAGTGACATCGCCTCTTCTCTTCCGGCCACGGCCCCCACGGGCATGCCTCCCCCCAGCACCTTGCCGAGAGTGACCATGTCCGGAACCACGCCGTAGTACTCCTGGGCCCCGCCTAGACCCAGGCGGAAACCGGTGATGATCTCATCAAAGATTAGGAGGACATCCCTGGATTCCGTCTCTTCCCTCAGAGCCTTAAGGAACTCTTCGTCGGCTGGAACGGCGCCCCCGGCCCCTAGGACAGGCTCAACGATGACTCCCGCCAGATCCTTTTCCCGTCGGATGGTATCGAGGGCCCCATCGACGTCGTTGAAGGGAAAGGTCTTGACGACCCTCTCCAGGGAAGCGGGCATGCCGAGGGATTCAGGCTTCTCGAAGGGGCCGTGAACGGCCATGAGGAGGTCCGTGCAGAATCCGTGCCATCCTCCTTCCGCCTTGAGTATGACAGAGCGGCCTGTGTTGCCTCGAGCCAGCCGAACAGCGTACATGGTCGCTTCCGCACCGGTGTTGCAGAACTTCACGGCGTCGACGCAGGGCACGTGTCCCTGTACCATCTCCGCCAGCTCCACCTCCCACTCGTTCACTATCCCCCAGTGGACTCCTTCCTTCAGCTGCTCCCTTAGCGCCTCAAGGATGGCAGGATGACCGTGGCCAAGGATCAGGGCGAAATGACCCATCCAGTAGTCGATGTACTCGTTCCCGTCCACGTCCCAGATCCTGGATCCCCTGGCGGATTTGACGTAGAAGGGATAAGGGGGGAAGTACCGGAGACCGTGACAGACACCCCCAGGAATCACTGCCTCACCCCTCTCAAAGAGGGCTTTCGACTTTGAGGTTCGAAGAAGGTATTTCCGATGCAGGTTCTCCAAATCGCCGACCTCCAGCGAGCATACGGAGACCATCCAGGCCCTTAAATCTTCTTCAACCTCGAGGCGTTGACCGCCTGAGACGGCCAGGAGAAGGCTGAAGCTCTGCGGGAATGCGCTCCACTCCCATCAGCGCCCGCAGTAGGCTAAAGCTTAAGCTGGATGGAAGTCTCTTCGACTCGTGGCCTCCGAGAGGGTACTCGTGACGCCCCTGGATGTCGATGAGAACATCTATCTGATCGATGTCATGATGTTCGGAGAACCCAACTTCGGTGGCGTTTACTTCATCGACGATGAGAGGAGGACCATCGTCGAGACGGGGACTTCTCATGACTACCCGAGGATTCTCTCAGCCTTGAAGCAACTGAACGTTGAGCCCTCGTCCGTACAGAATGTCATCGTCACCCACATACATCTGGACCACGCTGGCGGTGCCGGATACCTCCTCGACTACCTGGAGAACGCGAAGGTTTACGTGCATGAGCGCGGGTTCCCTCATTTGGCCAGGCCAGAGCGTCTCCTGGAGAGCGCGTCCCGGGCCCTGGGAGAGGCTTTCAAGGACTACGGCACTCTGAAGCCCATGCCCGAAACCAGGATGGTCGCCTTGAGAGGTGGGGAGGTCCTGGACCTCGGTGGCAGGGAGCTGGAGTTCATCTACACTCCGGGCCACGCAAGGCACCACCTCTGCGTCCTGGACAGAAGCACCCGCAGCCTCTTCGCTGGGGATGCAGCCGGCATATACTTCCCCGAGGATGAGAGGTTGATACCAACGACCCCCTTCCCGGAGTTCGACCTTCCCAGGGCCATTGAGACGATGAGGACAGTGGCCAGGCTGAACCCCAAGGCGCTGCTGTACACGCACTTCGGTCCCCGGCAGGATGCCCAGAAAGCGTTGAGGAATCAGCAGGCGGAGTACGAGAGGTGGGGGCGCCAGTCGAAGGAGCTGTTGGATGCGGGCGACTTGGGGGAGGCGGTGAGGACTGTGTATGAGGGGTGGTACGCTGACGTCGGAGGATTCCCGAGGCCCTTTGTAGAGAGAGTCATCGAGACCAATCTAAGGGGATTCCAGAAGTTCTTCCAGAGAACGAGGGAACATGCTTCCGGAACCCGTTAGGAGACTCGCAGAGGAGATAGCCTCGGATACGCGATCCGGTGCCCTTCCTCTTGCACAGAAGGCCCTGGAGGCATACAGCCTACTGGGTCAGCTTTCCGGGAACGAAACTTCCGCTCGCGAGCTTCACGGACTTCTGAGGATGGCCCAACCTTGGATGGCCGCCGTGGTCAACGCAGCGCAGATGGGATGGGAGCTTGCCCGATCTGCGAGATGGGGAGGACTGCCCGGGCTGAAGGAGCGGTTGGCCGATGCAAGGCAGTTGGTGGCCCGCGAGGCCATCGGTATCCTCACGGAGTGCAAAACGGTGGTGACCGTCAGCTATAGCAGCGATGTCTTCGAGGCCCTGCGAAGACGTCAGGAAACCGGTTCCGCATTTGAGGTGTATGTCTGCGAATCCAGGCCTCTGAATGAAGGCGTTGCCTTGGCAAGGGACTTGAAAGATGTGGGTGTCAGGGCGACCCTGGTGGTCGATGCGGCTGGGCCCAGCCTAGTGGCCCGGTCGGATGCCGTCATCACTGGGGTCGATTCCCTCCTGCGTGAAGGCAGTCTAATCAACAAGATAGGGACGATGTCCCTAGCACTGACCTGCTCTGAGTTCAGCGTTCCCTTCTATCCCATCATGGAGGTCCTCAAGGTCGAGGTGGAAGGCCATGAGATATCTCCGGTCGAGAAGTCCAGGGACCCGGGGGAGGTGAGCGAGGACCTGGAGGCGTTAAACTTCTACTTCGAGAGGGTGCCGTCGAGACTCGCCACATCTCTGGTGACGGATGCGGGCATCCTGAAGGTGTCGTCCTTACTGAACCGCTTTCGGCGGCCGGAGGACCTCCTGAGCTTCTACTTGCCATGAGAGCAAGCTCTCCACATACGTTATCCCTACTTGCCGTAGATGGAGATGCGGTTGCCTTCTGTATCCATGAGTTCTGCCAGCCTCTCCCCAGTGTGAGGGTTTATGACCTCGGGCTCTCGGGTAAGGGTAACCCCCTTGGTCTTGAGCTCCCTGTAAGCCTCTTCCACATCGTCAACCCTGAAGACCACCCTCATACCTTCATTTTTGCTTCTGTCCTCTGGGGAGAGATTACTCTCGTGCAGGCCGATCCACACCCCCTCAGTGGCTAGCTCTGACCAGCCCTCGGATTCGAATTTCAGGGGAATGCCGAGGGTCTGCGTGTAGAACTTGATGGCGCGGCTCATATCACTCACGAAGACAACGACGTGGTCAACCTTCTTGAGCATGTCTACATTAGGTTGGTGGTCCGTTTACCCTTTTGGTAGACGGGGCTCCCCGTGAGACGCTAGAACTCTGTTACGCCCGTGAACCTGAAGTTTTCGATTTTCACAGGAGGTACGGTGGATGCTCCCACACCCAGCCAGCTAGAGTAGCGGTGGGGCTCTCTCTCTTTGCCTATCAGCGTGGCCTCTGCAAAGGCCTCCATCAGGCCCTGAGTGAACCTCAGGTTCTTGACGGCCCCTCTGATCTCCCCATTCTCTATGAGGAAAGTGCCATCCCTAGTCATGCCGGTTATCAGGGCCTTCGGGGCATCAATAGGGTTAGTGTAGTGGAACCTGGTGACGTAGATCCCCCGCTTTGTCTCCGCCACCATCTCATCTTCGCTCGAGTCCCCCGTCTCCAGGAAAGTGTTCATGGCTAGCGGACCAATCGGGTTCGGCGGTAGCAAGGCATGACCCGTTGTCTTCTTGCCCTCTCGCCCCGCTGTGTAGGAGTCGTAGACGACGCCCCTGGCAACTCCGCTCTCCAAGAGAAGGACCCTCTTCTTGGGTACCCCCTCCCCGTCGAAAGGCACGGGAACGCCCTCTGGTCTCGTCCCCTCGTCCCAGAGAGTGATGGACTCCCCCGTGACCTTCTGCCCGAGATTGCCACTCACGTAGGACCTCCCCTCCTGGTAGGCAATGGCTCCGAAGGTGATAGAGGCTAGGGACTGGACCATGTCGGCGACAGCGTTGCTCTCCAAGACCACGGTGTACTCCCCCGGCTCGATGGCCTTGGCACCGATGGATCCCGCCGCCTTCTCCGCGGCCCTTTCTGCCATGCGTCGGTGATCAAGCTTCGAGATGTCCACCTTCAGATCCTCGCCCCAACCGTAGCCCTTCTCTCCGTTCGCTTCCTTGATGGCTGTCACCACCAGATGGCCCAGCGTCAAGCTGTTGTGCGCCCTGATTCCCAGGGAGTTGGACACCGTGATGGAACGCGTGGCCGCCTCCAGGGCCCCGAAGGCTTTTTCGACCCCCTGAGAGGAAACTATGGAGACGATGTCCTCCACCACCTTCGCCCTCTCCTCGGGCGTGGACCCGTCCGTCTTGGCAGAGAAGTTGGGGACATCCTCGCTCCCCTCATCTTCCGGGAGGGAGACGAATTCCTTGTTGGGCTTCTGGGCACGCGCCATCTTGCCCGCCCTCTCGATGGATTCCTTTATGGAGGCCTCGTCGGTCCTGTTGGTCCTGACGATGCCTATCTGCTTGTCGTAGACCAGTCGGAGTATGAGAACAGTATCGGACGTGGCCACGTTCTGGTGGATGATGGAATTGGCGTACCTGGTGAGGGAGGTCTTGGTACTCAGGAGGATGGCTTCCGTCTGGTCGGCTGGGCTGAGGTCCAGAACCCTGTCGACTATGTCGAAGGCCTCTGACCTGGCTGGCGCCATCTAGGCCACCCCCACCCGAACCCCTCTGAACCGAGCTGGGGAGGTGCCGTGGCCGACGCGGGCCACCTGACCCGGCTCCCCCTTACCACAGTTGGGGACCCCCCATAGGTGCCAGCGGTCCTCGTCACAGACGGCGTCACAACCCCTCCAGAACTCGTAGGTGATGCCCGTGTAGTTCGGGTACTTGATGAGTTCCCCGAGCTCACCGCCCACAATCTCCCAGGCCACCTCCGTCGCAAACTGAAAGTTCAGGCGCAGGTCGTCGATGGACCAGGACTTGTTCGTCTCCATATATATGCCTTCGTCGGTGTCCTCCACCAGCTCGTCGAGGTCCCAATCCCCCGGGAGGAGGCTGATGTTGGTCATCCTGATGAGGGGTATCCTGCCCCAGCCGTCGGCCCGCATATTGCCACTGGTCTCGTGTCCGAACAACTCCGCGGTTTCCCGGGAGTTCTGGTAGCCCACGAAGATTCCTTCTCTGACGAGGTCAACCCGCTTTGCGGGAACGCCCTCGTCGTCGTACCCGAAGGTACCCAGGCCGCCTTCCACCATGGAGTCGGCCACGATGTTGACCTTTTCAGACCCGTACCTGAAGGAGTCCAGCTTGTCAGGCGTCAGGAAGGAGGTTCCAGCGTAGCTGGCTTCCATTCCCAGGACCCTGTCAAGCTCCGTCGGGTGGCCGCAGGACTCATGGACCTGCAATGCCAGCTGGTTCGTGCCGATGATGACGTCCCTCTTCCCTGATGGGCACTTCTTCGCGTCTAGCAGGGCAACGGCCTCCCGGGCCGTCCTCTCCGCATTCCCCACCAGATCCATGGACTCGATGAACTCCCACCCCGCTGTCCTGAAGTTTCCTCCGAAGGGGGCCGGATAGGACCTCTTGTGTACCTCGCCACTCCGCAGCGCCAGGACTTCTATGCCGGCTCCCGACTGCAGGATGTCCTGCTCGATGTAGGAGCCCTCACTGGACGCAAAAGTCTTCCTCTCCCTGAAGGCCTGGAACTGAGCCTTTCGGACCTTTATGGCCTCGTCCTTACTCGGGGTTCTCTGGGCATCCATCAGCAGCTCCATCTTCTCCTCCAGAGGCACATCCCACGGATCCATCCGGAAGGCGGACCTGTAGCTGCCCTCCTTGGACCCTACCTCCGCGAGGCTTACCTCCTCCCTCCTCACCCGGGCGGAAGCCCTGGCGATTCGGACGGCCTCCTCGGCGACTCTCCTGATTTCCCCGTTCTCCATCCCCGACGAGGAGGAGAAACCCCATGAGCCGTCTGCCAAGGCTCGGACGCCGAAGCCTCCGCTCACGTTCTCCGTCAAGCTCTCCACGTTGTCATTCTTGACGATGATGGCGCTCAGTCGTCTCTCAACCAGCCTTATGTCGACGTAGCTAGCCCCTGCCTTGAGGGCGGTTTCAATCGCCATGTCGCAGGTCTCCCTCATCAGAACCCTCCGATATTCTCCCTTAGCCGGGAGCCATGATAAACCCTTTCCTAGATGTGGACTTCTGTGCCAAAACCCGACTTCCGGGCTATCTCATAGGCCACGGATGCGGTCGCCGCGTCCTCGAAGGCCATGCCGACAGACCTGAACAGAGTGATGTCGTCCTTGCTCATCCTTCCCGTCTTCATGCCGGCTACCAGCTCCCCCAGCTCGGCATAGATGTCGTCGGGCGAGAAGGCGCCCCGGTCGATGGCTTCCCCGAGGTCACGGGCCTCGTTCAACACACCCTCCTTGGAGTCCACCACTACCCTCGACCTTCGGTAGGTCTCAGCATCGAGTTCGCGCACCACGCCCCCTCCTATGGAGTTGACGTGAACACCCGGCTCGAGCCACTCTCCCTGAAGTACCGGGCTCCGGGAGTTGGTGGCTGTGACCACCACGTCGCTCCCGCGAACGACCTCCTCAGCCCCGTCTGCCACTAGGGCCTCCACATCGAGCGTGTCCACGAGTTCCTTACAGAAGCTCCTGAGGTTCTCCCGATTTCTGCTGTACGCCTTGACCAGCTGAACGTCGCGGACAGTCCAGAGGCCAAGGATCTGGGTCCGAGCCTGGGTCCCTGTTCCTATTATTCCCACGATCTGGGCATCCACTAGTGAGAGGGATCTTGCCGCCAGGGCGCTCGCAGCTCCCGTCCGCATGGCGGTTACGTACCTCCCATCCATCAAGCATAGGGGGTCACCACTTCCGCTGTCCAGTAGGAGGATTGCACCGGTTATGGAAGGAAGGCCTTTCTCGCGATTCCCGGGAAAATCGGAGACCACTTTGACCGCTAGAGACCTCATACCCCCGAGGTACGCTGCCATGACGAAGGTATTCCCCTCCTCGCCGATGGGCGTCATGACCCTCATTGGCATGGAGACGGTGCCCCGGGCGTGCTCTACGAAACCCCGCTCCACCGCGTCGATAACGGTGCGCATGTCCAGAAACTCCTCCAAGTCCCTCTGGCTTAGGACGAGCATGTATCCCCACGTATATTGGCGCCCCTCAAAAACGCTTGGCCGGCTGACGCACTTATTTAAGAGGCTCCGCGATTGTCCTGAAAAGTCCCCAGCAGGTAGCATGGAGTGGTGGCGGTGGAGCAGGGAGCCTGGCTGTTACTGGCTTTAGGACTACCCTTTCTGTCCGCGCTTCTCTCGCCCCTCCTTGAGAGGCTGAGGCCCAACCTGGCCGCGATTTTTGGATCAGCCGTCGGCGCAGTCTCCTTCCTCACTCTTCTCGCGGTTTGGACCGTGGGAGGAGCGGAGAGGGTAGCCTACCCCTGGATTCCCTCCGCTGCCATCTCCTTCATCCTTCGGCTCGACGGATTGGCGTTCTTATTCGCCCTCCTCATAACGGGAATCGGATCCCTGATCCTCGCCTACTCCCACAGCTACATGGCTCAGGAGAAGGGGAAACCCCGTTTCTACGCCTACATGTCCCTCTTCATGGGCTCAATGCTCGGCCTGGTCCTGGCAGGCGACCTCATCCTTCTGTTCCTCTTCTGGGAGCTTACTACCCTGAGCTCCTTCCTTCTCATAGGCTTTCGGAGGGAGGAGAGGCGGTCGGTCCTCGCAGCCCTCAAGGCCCTCCTGATAACCGGGACTGGGGGCCTGGTCCTTCTTCTGTCCTTTCTGATGATGAGGGCCGCCGTGGGTTCCTTTGACCTGGAAGTCGTGCTGCAATCCGGCGACGTCCTCAGATCCAGCGCCCTGTTCCCTCTCATCCTGATCCTCTTCCTGGTAGCGGTGGCCGCCAAGTCCGCCCAGTTCCCGCTGCACATCTGGCTCCCCGATGCAATGGTAGCTCCCACGCCGGTGAGCGCGTACCTCCACTCCGCCGCCATGGTGAAGGCTGGCATATTCCTCCTGGCGCGCTTCCTGCCAGGCCTGATTTCGGTGGAGTGGGAGATGGCGCTCATTCCCCTAGGGACGGCGACCATGATCATAGGGGCGCTCCAGGCAATCCGGTCTGTGGAACTCAAGAGGATACTTGCGTACAGCACGATCAGTCAGCTGGGCCTTCTAGCCTCCGTCTTCGGAATGGCCACCCTAACAGGTCAGGAGGCAGGGCTGTTTCACCTGCTGAATCACGCTCTCTTCAAGGCCTCCCTCTTCCTGGTGGCCGGGGCGATTACCCTAGCCACGGGCTTCACGAATATCCGAGAGCTGGGCGGGCTCCGCAGGAGGATGCCTGTCACGGCCATCGCCTGCGGCCTCGCCGCCTTCTCTATGGCTGGCATCCCTCCACTGGGTGGCTTCCTCAGCAAGGAAACTTACTACGAGGCCGCCCTCCAGAGCGGCTATCTCTGGGCTCCCATCCTGGCGGTCCTAGGAGGGGGCCTCACCTTCGCTTACAGCCTCTACTTCTTCACGAGGATATTCCTAGGGAAAGGAGGTGGAACCAAGTCCCAGGAGCCCCTTTCTCTCGCGATTCCAGCGCTGATTCTGGCAGCGTTAACCCTCGTCCTCGGTATCATGCCCACCTTGGCCTCGGGGCTCGTATCCGCCTCTACATCTCCAGAGAACATCTTCGCCCCGGGCCTTCTTCGGGGCCCCATCACCACGGCCCTAATGAGCCTCTCCTCTGCCGTCGTGGGAATTCTGATCCTCTGGAGGTACGAGGCTGTCGCCTCCTTCCTTGATAGGGTTGCCACCACGCTGGGACGGATAACCCCCGACGCCGTGTACGAAGGCTTCATCGGAGCTGCCCGCCGTTCCTGTGCTACCTTCGGTCTCATGGTTCAGAACGGGTCCCTCAGGAGATATACAGCTGTCCTGATCCTCTTCGTGCTGGCCGCCCTCATGTGGCCCTTATCCCTACCGGTGCTGGAGATTCCCGCCGTAGAGGACACCAGCGGCATCGTCCTTGCCATCATTCTGTCGGCCATGGTGGTCTTCTCCTCCCTGGCAGCAGGACTGAAGGACACCCTCCATGCCATCCTCAGCCTCTCGGGCATGGGCTTCCTCCTCGCCATGACCTTCATGCTCCTCAATGCCCCGGACCTGGCCATGACCCAGATCCTCGTGGAAATGGTCTTCCTGGTGATCTTTCTGATAGTACTCCACAAGATTCCTTTCAAGGCCATCCGTCCATCGAGGCCGCGAGGCTCTGTGGACCTTCTCATGGGGATCTTCATGGCCCTGGGGGTCGCCTACCTGGTTGCCCTCTCCATCGCGGCCTTCTCTCAATCGGTGGCCACATACTACCTGGACCCCAGCCTTCTGGACTTGACAGGCGGGAGGAACGTCGTCAATGTCGTCGTCACCGACTTCAGGGCCTTCGACACCCTCGGCGAGATCACCGTCATAGGCCTGGCGTCCTTGGCCGTGTACACCCTCCTCCGGAGGTGGAAGGCTGACTAGCGCAGTTGCCCGGGTGATCACCAACATCGTCCTCTACATCGGCATCCTCTTCTCCCTCACCTTGCTCGTGGCAGGGCACAACGAACCCGGCGGTGGCTTCGTGGCCGGAGCTATGACAGCTAGCGTCTTTGCGCTTCTCTACCTCGTATTCGGGAAGGACTACGTGGAATCCAGGTTCCAGACGGACTACAGGTCCATCACAGCCGCGGGGCTCCTCGTCACGATTTTCTTCGCCCTGATGCCCATGGCCCTGGGGGAGCCGGTTCTTTCCAGCATTCTGTTCACGTTGGACGTACCCCTGGTAGGTCAGATTGAGCTCGGCTCCGCCGTGGGGTTTGACTTCGGGATCTACCTCGTCGTGGTTGGCTCCGTTCTGACCATCCTGAGAAGGAGCGCGGGGGGTGAAGAACCTGGTTAGTTTCCTGGCCCTCGTCATCGGCCTCCTCTTCGGAATAGCCGTCTATGCCATACGTCACGGAAACGCCATCAGAATCGTGATTGGCCTAGGCATCCTCTCCAACGCCGTCAACCTCATGCTCATAGCGGTGGGGTTCAAAGGGGAGACTGCCCCCATCCTCGGGCTGGCTGGCTCCCCATCAGACCCCCTCGTCCAGGCCCTCATCCTCACCGCCATCGTGATCGGTTTCGGGGTCACTTCCTTCGCCCTCGTCCTGAGCTACGCCCTCATCAGGGAGGAGGGCAGCACCGAGGCCGACGACTTCAGGAGGCTCAAGGGATGAGCCTGCTCGTCGCACTGCCAGTGGTTCTGCCGCTGACCACAGCCGTCGTGCTGCTAGCCCTCTTCCATTGGCCCCGCGTGCAGAAGGGCATCGCGATAGGGTCCAATGTTCTTCAGCTCTCCCTCTCCTTCGCCCTCCTTGCGCAGGTCCAGAACAGGGGAATCCAGGTCCATCTCCTCTCTGGCTGGCCACCACCCTACGGGATAATCCTCGTGGCCGACCTGCTGAGTTCCACCCTCCTTACCGTAACGGCCGGCGTCTTCCTGGCCAGTCTTGTCTACAGCCTGGGATACATGCGAAAGGAGGTCCTCCGGTTCTCCTACCTCCCCCTCTTCTTCTTTCTCATCACGGGAGTGAGCGGTGCCTTCCTCACGGGGGACATCTTCAACCTCTTCGTCTTCTTCGAGGTCATGCTGCTCTCCACTTATGCGCTGGTGATCTCCTGGGATCCCGAGGGCCTCATCAGCCGGGCAGAGAAGCTGGAGGCCACCTTCAAATACCTGGTCCTCAACCTCATCGGAGCCTCCGTCATGCTCCTGGCCATCGGTACCCTCTACGGTACCACGGGGACCCTCAACATGGCGGATCTCTCGGTGAGGATACGGGACCTTCGGGAGAGCGGCGTGGTCCATCTCGACCTCATCGCCTTACTCTTCGTAGCTGTCTTCGGCCTCAAGGCGGCCGCCGCCCCCTTCCACTTCTGGCTTCCCGACGTGCACCCCTCGGCCCCCACCCCCGTGAGTGCCATCCTCAGTGGAATCCTCATCAAGGTGGGTGCCTACGGGCTGATCCGCCTGACCACCCTCCTGTTTGTCGGTCTTCAAGGTCTTACGGAGGTCATCCTCATCCTTGGCTTGGTGACCCTCCTCCTTGGTGGGGTGATGGCCGTAGGTCAGCTAGACATCAAGAGGCTGCTGGCGTACAGCAGTATCAGTCAGATGGGTTTCCTGCTGTTAGGGGTAGGCCTCGCCACCGGTCAGGCCATCGCCGCGGCCCTCTTCTTCCTCATCAATCATGCCATCATCAAGAGCATGCTTTTCCTGGCAGCGGGTGGGGTAATGCACATGACCCGCGAGAGGTCCATGCTGCGTATGGGAGGCCTTGCCAGGTCATCCCCCTTCCTCGCCGTATCCTTCCTGATAGGCGTCATGGCCCTGGCTGGGCTCCCGCCCCTCAACGGCTTCATCAGCAAGCTGCTCATCTTTCAGACCCTCATCGACGCTGGCAGGCTGCCCTATGTCCTAATCGCCCTGATCGGTGCCTTCCTGAGCGTCCTGTACACCTTCAGGGCCTGGCTCAACATATTCTGGGGTGAGTCGAAGCATGTAGTGGACGGCAGTGCTAGCCTGACCCTCTTGCTCCCGGTAGGGTCCCTGGCAGTCCTCTGCCTCATCCTGGGCATCTTCCCAGAGCCCTTGGTCAACCTCGTGTCCCAGGCAGGAATACAGGCCGCCTCCCCCGACCTATATGTCGAGGCTGTACTGGGGGGTGCAGGGTGAAGACTTACCCGTACGCCGTACTGGCCATGGCGATTACGTGGATGTTCCTGAAGGGGTCCATCACCATCCTGGCCTTTGTGGAGGGCCTGTTCTTCGCCCTCCTCACGGTCTTCACCACACGGGCAATCATCAAACCCGAGATCAGGCAGACCTTCCCCCGGGTCCTCAGACGGCTGCCCTCATACCTTGCCTACTTCGGCTTCTTCGCGAAGAGCGTCATTCAAGGGAACCTGGATGTCTCATACAGAGCCCTCCACCCGAGGCTACCGGTGTACCCAGGCATCCTTGCGGTGAACATCGAGGGGAGGAGCGAGCTCGAGGTGGCCATGATGGCCAACACCATTACGCTCACCCCCGGGACACTGACCATGGACGTGGATATGGACAAGAAGCTCATGTTCGTCCACACGATCAACGCCAGGGACCTAGAGCGCGTGAGACGGGACATAAAGGAGGTCGAGAGGTACGTCATGAGGGTGCTCAGATGAGCTTCGCTTACGCGATGATCGCATTGGGGGGCATCATCCCCATCGTGCTGTACAGGTTCGTGAAGGGGCCGAGCATTCCCGACAGGGTCGTCGCCCTGGAGGCCATCGTGTCCATGGTGGTCGCCCTACTCGTCCTCAACTCCTATCTCCAGCGGTCATCCCTGTACATGGACGCCGCCCTCGTCCTGTCGATCTTCGGCTTCATTAGCACGGTGGCAATGGCCAAGTACCTGGAGAGGGGGAATGTGTTTGCTTGAGTGGCTCAGGGAACCCGTCGCCACAGCCCTACTGGTCGTAGGCGTCTTCTTCTACTTCAGCGGGGCCGTGGGCATTCTTCGACTTCCCGACGTGTACAACAGGATCCACGCGTCCACCAAGACCTCCACCATAGGTGTCGTGAGCATACTCCTCTCGGGCCTGGTCTTGCTGGGCATGGACCCGGTGAGCATCAAGGCCTTGGCCATCGTCCTCTTTCTGATGCTCACCTATCCCGTGGCGGGCCACCTCCTCGCCAGGGCCGCGTACAGAACGGGGGTCGTACTAACAGACAGGACCCTCCGTGATGAGTATAGGCATGTCCTTGACCTGGGGGAAGGTGAGGGCGTGGAGGAAGAGGCCGAGGTCCGAGACCGAGAACGCGTCTAGGGCCTCAGGACGGTTACGTCTTCAGGAGATGTGAACTTGTAGATTTTGCCCCGCCATTCGAACTCCCTCATCCGCAGGGCTGTCCGCACGTTGTAGATCATCAGGAAGGGTATCAAGGTGGAAGCGAGGTAGAACCAGAAGCGGAAGCGGGAAAAGTGACGGCTGAAGGCTGGCATGGCGCGCCTGAAGGCCACTCTTCTCAGAAAGTTCTTCCACAGGCCCAGGTAGACGGGACTTAGGAGGAGTAGGGTCGGGAGGAGGAAGGTCATGCTCAAGGTCGCGAGGAAGCCGCTGGCAGCGGCGAGAAGGAGGGAGGCAGCGTAGATGACGTAGGGGAGGGTGAGCCTCTTCATCGTCGGGGCGTACATCAGCGCGAGGCAGGTCTGGCGATTCGTCCAGCGGAGGACATCCGAGAAGGAATGGTCGGTGTAGTTTGCGACCGTTGCCCTGGGAGCGAAGGATATCCTGTGACCCTTCTCCTTCAGGGCCTGGGTCATGATCATGTCGTCACTCAAACATCTCTCCCACCTCTCCTCGATGCGGAGCTCCTTCAGGACCTCCCTCCTGATGGCGTAGGAGCCGCCCCATAGGTATGTCCACCTCTCGCTGAACATCACGTTTCCCGCAGCACTGTTCCACGTGGACTGAAGGGCCGGTCCCAGTCCTCCCCTTGTGGGGAAATACCACCTGTACCCAGTGGACGCTGCCACCCCTGAATCCTCCAGAGGGGCCACCAGATGGGCCAGCCACTCGAGGTCCGGCTCGATGTCGCCGTCGGCGAAGACCACGATCTCGTCATCCTCCTCCACATGCTCCAAGCCTGCAAGGAGGGCAGCGATCTTTCCCGAACATCTCCTCAGGGGTTTCGACCGGACGATGCTCAGGGGCCTCTTTGCCTCCACTTCCCTCAGGTGCCCCTCCGTCTCATCCCCCTGGTCTACAATGAACACGAGTCGATATTCGCCATACTGCTGGTTGAGCAGGGCATGAAGGTTTTTTTCGAAAATCGGGTCCAGGCCTCGGACGGGGATGAGGACGACGGCCTTTGGCTGGAAACTGCTCCTGGACCCAGAGGAGGCGGTAATCCGCCGGAGGAAGGCTACACCGTCCGCTAGAGAGATGATGGCGAAGAGCAAGGACCCTATCCCCAAGGACAGAAGGGTCCACTGGAGAGCGGCGAGGAGCGAGACCAACGGAAGCGTTAGGCAGCCGGGATTCTTAAGGGCTTCACGATTCGGCAGTGTTCAGCTCTGTCAGGGAGGGAGCCGGGTTTGCATAAGAATTATATATCGCGGAAGTATAACAGCGTTATAGTGAGACTATGACGCAAGAACTCCACATCGTACTGCTTTCCAGCGAACCCTTTCGAGCGTATCCCGCCATTCAGCTAGCCTTGGGCGCGGCCGCGATGGGCACAAAGGCCAAGGTCTATTGCACGTCCGCTGGCCTGGAACTCGTGAAGAAGGGCGGGGCGGACGAGATCCAGATGCCCGGTTTCCCTCCCCTTGGCCAGCTGCTTAGGGATGCCCTGAGCTCCGGCGTAAAGGTATGCGCGTGTGCTCCTTCCCCTGAAATCCTCGAGGCCATGGGAATAACTGAGGATACTGTGGAGGAAGGCATAGAACTGGAGGACGTGGTTACCTTCCTGAGCGAAGCGCTGCCAGCCGCCAAGGAGGGTGGCATAGTCACGTTCATCTAGGAGGAATAATGGCCTCCACAGAGGGAGCGGAGATGGACAGCCAGGAGTTCTCGGAGGATCCAGCTATCAGGCTGAACACCGTCGGCCTCATCTGTCCTTATCCCGCGTTGGAGACCCAGAAGGCCCTTGGACGGATGAAGAAAGGGCAGGTTCTAGAGATCCTCACCAACAACGAGCCCACCGCCAAGAAGTCCATTCCCCTTCTCTGCGACCAGGCCGGCTCGAAATACAAGATAATCGAGGAAGAGGATCGCTGGAGAATTCTCATCAGAAAATGACCTGATGCCAGCCTCACATCCCGGATAGACCTAGGAGGTCTTCCACAGCTTCCACCCGTCTGGCAGTGGAGCTCACTGCAACTTTGACCAGCTCTTCATACGCCGCGGATATCTGCCGATCGGGTCCCCAAACCACCCCATCCCCTTCACCTTCCCAGACGCAAAGCACATCATAGTGGTTTATCGGGAAAGCCATGGTTAGTGCCTCGCTGATGCGCTGTCCGAGGTACTCCTTCAGGTCGTAGAGATGGATGGTAGGTTCGCCCACGGCTTCCTCGTCAGTGAAGCACAGAATGGCAGCGCCTTCCCCCGTCATCTCCTCCAGAATCTCCCTGGAGGCTTCCACAGTGTCCGCCAGCTCCCCTGGCAGCCGAATGCTCAGGGCCACATCATGCCCAAAAGCCTGCTTGAGGCAGCCGCTCAACGTTCCCCTAAGCCGCTCGCGTAGCAGAAAGGGAGGCACGGATATCTTCAGGGCAGCGTGCTCCGAACTGACTACCTGTAGGGCGCTCCTCAAATCCTTCAGAGCTGAAAGGGCATCCCGCAACATCTTCACGGGTGGAAAGCGCGCGTAATCCTCCCTGGAGACGTGGAGCAGAACGATGAGCTCTCTCCTCAACTCCTCGGCTGTTTCATCCTCCTGAATGGTTAGCATCAGCCCCTATGCCCATCGCTAGCGTCTTGATAGATGTTTGGGATGTCCTTCCTAGTTTCTCATCCCTTGAGATATCGATCTATGAGCTGGACAAACTCTTCCACTCTTGCCTTGGATACCAGCTTCTCCCCCTCCAGCACCTCGGCATTCCTCTCCAGGAGGGCAAGGTCCTGTTCCTCCAAAGCCTCTGGGTTTATGGGCACCAAGAGGAGGGCCTCGCTCTGCATGATGAAGTCGTTGAGGTGCTCGAGAAAGAGGAGGGTCTTTGAGAACTCGTTATGCAGGAGGAGGTACTCCAATCCATCGATAAGGACGACGCCTTGAGGATGTTCGACGAGGAAGTCGTAGACGATCTTGGTCAGGATGCTTAGGGCCTTCGGGTCCACCCGGTCCTTCCCGACGGAGGGCGTGAGCCACTTGAGCTGGATAGTATCGGGGATACCCCAGTAGCCCTTTGCGACCTCCGGGTGCTTTCTGGTGATGCACAGTCCTGTCCTTCCCTTGCCCCCCAGGCTGCAGAAGAGGTCGAAAGCCGCCTGGCCCTTCTTCTCTCTGACGAAGTAAGTCGTGCCGCTCCTGAGCTCTTCCAGCATGGCCTCCCCAGGTCCTGCGGACTCTCCAGAAAGCACAAATTACTAAAGGCCACCGGAACAAAAATCACTTAGTCCAGTGAGGGCCTAAACTTCCTCCTTCACGGTGGCAAGCGAGCTGCTGGTAAGGGTCCTCTCCACACCTTTCATGGACCTGAGCTTATCCAGGACCAACCGCCCCACGTCCTCCAGGGTCCCGGTCCTCACCTTCAGGAGAATGTCCCAATCCCCCGTTATCAGATGGACCTCAAGGATCTCCGGGAACTTGGCCAGTTCGTTGGCCAGCCGTCTCTGGGAGACCTCTGGATTGGGCTGATAGCGGACGAACACGAAGGTCGTCATCCCTTGACCCAGTCTGGAGTAGTCTTTCAGCACCGTGAACTTCCGTATGATGCCCTCCCTTCTCATCCTCTGGATTCGGT
Source organism: Thermoplasmata archaeon (assembly GCA_046758325.1). Classification (GTDB taxonomy): domain Archaea; phylum Thermoplasmatota; class Thermoplasmata; order RBG-16-68-12; family JAJISG01; genus JAJISG01. Next base: position 36,674 of record JBHHZZ010000003.1, read on the forward strand.
AGTTGACGGTCGGCCGCGGCAGGCCTAGCTCCCGGGCGATGTGGGCCAGGCTCTTGCTGGAATCCTCAATCAATTTCTCCAGAATCCTCTCATCAGTACTGTCGAGCTGATACTTCATTGTCGAATGTTTATAGGACATGGCAATACATTAAGGTTTTGATATAGGAGGTGTGAATTCGTTAATGAGTCACGGGGTTGAGGATGCAGGAAAGGTAGCACACCCGTTCCCATGCGGACTTCGGCCTGCTTCCGAGTTTGTTCTTCCCCTCTGAGGAGTCCCCCGGTCCCATCCCCATCATGGTCGCCGGCCCGGTCCGCAAAGGCCTTGTAGCTGCAGCCCCTAGCTTGGCGGAGGCGAGGTGGTATGGAACCCGTGATGAAGCTGGCCTCCGGTCACAGAGAGAAGATAGTGCAGTGGAGGAGGAGCCTGCACCAGATACCTGAGCTGGCCTACGAGGAGGTGAAGACGAGCGGCCTCATCGCCGATGTCCTGGAGGAGATGGGCCTAAGAGTGAAGGAGGGAGTTGGTGGAACAGGAGTGTTAGCCCTCATCAAGGGATCGAGACCTGGGAAGGTCGTGGCCCTGCGGGCTGACATGGATGCTTTGCCGCTGGACGAGAAGACAGGCCTTCCCTTCGCTTCGGTCCACAAAGGCAGGATGCACGCATGCGGTCACGATTCCCATATGGCCATGGTCCTGGGGGCCGCTCGGGTGCTGAAAGACTTGGAGTCGGAACTCAGCGGCCAGGTGAAGCTTATTTTCCAGCCTGCTGAGGAGCAGGGTCACACCGGTGGTGCAAAGCCTCTCATCGAGGCCGGTGCCCTGGAGAACCCGAGGGTGGACTACATCTTCGGCATGCACGTATGGTCTGACCTGGAGTCAGGGAAGATCGGCTACAACATGGGAGCCATGCTCGCCTCCACGGATACCTTCTACATAACCGTGAAAGGGAGGGGTGGCCATGGGGCGAAACCGCACGACGCCGTGGATCCCGTTGTGGCAGCCGCCCACCTGGTCGTGGCCCTGCAGACAGTCGCCTCCAGGGAGGTGGACCCGCTGGAGCCCTTCGTCCTCACGGTGGGCAAGTTTCAGTCGGGAACGGTCCACAACATCATTCCTTCAGAGGCGTACCTGGAAGGTACCATTAGGACGGTTAAGGAAGGAACCAGGAAGAGCCTGAGGGAAAGGCTGGAGAGAATCGTCGCTGGGGTGACATCCTCCTTCGGGACCGACTATGAGCTGAGGATCGATGAGGGGTATCCGCCGACGGTCAACGATCCACAGGTTACGGGGAAAGCAGCGGAGATCCTGCGAGACGCCCTCGGCGCGGATAGCCTCGTGGAAGTGCCACCGGTCATGGGAGGGGAGGACTTTTCCCGCTACCTTGAGAGGATACCAGGCACTTTCCTCGTCCTGGGCACCAGGAACGAGGCCAAGGGTCTGACTGCATCCATTCACAGCCCCCACTTCCAGGTGGACGAGGACGTACTACCCATGGGCTCTGCTGCCCTTGCGAAGCTGGCTCTCTCCTTCAGCGCCTGAAACCTCTCATTTGAAAGAAACCTTCCCGTGGGCTTCCTCATGTCCTACCCCCTGTCATGGTGAAGGTTCCTGAGGTGTCGCTAGGTCTCAGGGTCTAAGGAAGCTGAGGGCATTCTGCATGAGTAACTTCTCCGAAACCCCCTCCTTGAGCCTCGGTTTCAAGGATCGATTGAAGTCCTCCCTCCATGAGGAGGGCTTTATCATGGGGTAGTCGCTGCCTACCAGGGTCCTCTCCTTTAGAGGCCCGTTGATCATTGTCACCATAGCCTCTGGCAGATATTTTGGCAGCCAACCGGAGATGTCAGTATACAGGTTCGGATTCCTCATGAGGACGGCGAAGCACTCCTCCATCCACGGCCATCCAAAGTGGGCCAACAGCATTCTGACGTCAGGAAAGGCCTGAGCCACCTCGTCGAAGTAGATGGGGCGGGCGTAGTGGATGAGGCAGCTGCCGAGAGCGGTGGTCCCGGTATGGTGGATGATGGGCACCTGGAGTTCCTGCGCTTTCCTGTAAATCGGATACATAAGCTGCTTATCGTCGGGCCGAACCTGGATGGCGGACGCGTGGAACTTGAGGCCGGTAAGTTCCAAGCTGCCGATGGCGTCCCCGAAATAATCCAAAGCCTTCGAACGGCGCGGATCGATACCAGCGAAGCCGACGAAGAGGTCTGGGTGCTCTCTGACTGCTTCGCCCACCTCTTCATTCCTCACCGTTAGGTTCCGGAGGGCCTCCTGGTCGCTCTCCCCACAGTCCATGGCCAGGAGGAAAGCCTTCCGCACACTGGCCTCGTGAAGGTCTTCCACCAAGTCATCCAACGTCCTCGGGAGGTCCTCCTCAGAGGCCCGGAAGTATGCCAGAGCTGCCTGGGCAGACTCGGAAGACCGGACCAGGGACCTGGTCCACAGGTGGACGTGATCGTCGATCATCTCTCTGTCCTCCCCACGCGGCGGAGGATGAGATGGGATGGCTAAACACTTTCCCCTGGCCGCGAGGCATCTTCCCGGGGATGAGTGCCGGGCGCTGGCGATTGCATACCAGGGACGAGGAAAAACCCGAGGGAGGCGTCCCAGGTGCCTGCTTGGGTCCAGGGAAACCCTCACGCCGACGACCAGGCAGAACAGCTCCCACTAGAGAGCTATCGGCTTGCCTACCTCGGGCAGCTCTACCTTCTCTGCCAGCCCCACGAACAGTTGAGGATGCTCCGTGTGAATCGGAACCACCTTTCGCGGTCTCATCCTCTCCACCATCGTCTCCAGCTCGCTCCTACTAGCGTGTCCGCTGGCATGCAGCTGATGATGGTGCAATTCGAAGCGCTGGAGCCAAGCCCTGAGCACGGCGTCCTCGATGTCCTCCTCCTCAAAGGGCTCGCTCTTGGAGTGGATGAAGTGCCCTCCGGGGGTGGGGTCGATGTCCACCAGCTCCGTCAGATGGGTGAAGTCCAGCTGGAGGACAACCTCTCCCTGATGCTCATGAATGTAGCGGGCGTCGACGGCCCTGTCACCTAGCTCCTCCTTCAGCTCTTTCTCCCAGCCACTCTCCTTCAACATGTTTCGAAAGTAGGCCTTCGCATCGTAGTCTCTGAAGACCTTGGGGAAACGGAGCCCCGTGTCGGTTTCCAGGGCCTTGAGGAGGAAGGCAGTCCTAGCCGAAGTAATGAACTGCCGGCCGACCTCCAGGGATGCCATGTAGAAGGTCCTCATCCTGTCGATGTCCCTTGGATAAGAGGTGGCAACCACCAATCGGCCCTGGGCTCCTCGAATGACGTCGACTGCGCCCTCGAAGACCTCCTGCTCGGTGTAGTTCTTCCTCTTTTCCTTCGGAGCCATCCGGGTACCCTCTGTGATGAGGGCCATGGGGTGAGCGTCGGTCGCCGCCTCGAGAAAGTCGTCGGTCATTTCCCCATGAGGCCCGTGCCAGCGAAGGTCGCCAGTGTACACCACCGTCCCCTCGGAAGTGTGAATGAGGAAGCCGTAGGCGCCCGGTACGGAGTGGTCCACGTGAATAGGCTCCACTTCTAGACCATGGACGTCGATGGTGTCACCGGTGCGAAAGGTCCTGTAATCGTGGGGTCCCAGATTCACGCGAATGGCGCTTTCCTCCCAAGCCTTCGTGATGATCCTGGCGGTCTCCCCTAGGTGCACCGGTATGTTTCGGTCGATGAACTGAAGATGGAAGATGTGGTCGAAGTGGGGATGGCTGATGAAGATTCCGTCGAAGACGGGCTGCTCCCAGTCCATCCCGGTATCCTCCAGCTTGGCCTCATCATAAAGGCCTGGGATTCTGGGCATGAGGTCTAGGGCGAAGTAGTCCCGGAGGCCGAAGCGTTGCCTGGGGAGGAGCCATGGGTCCACAAAGTAGTCCTCGAGAAAGTCAAATGTCTGACCCATATCTAGGAAGATGCGCGCATCCCCGTCCTCCAAGAGGAACTTGTTTCCGCCAATCCTTGCCACGCCGCCATAGCAGGTCAACCGAGGCATCTGTGTGGGATTGGCCTACTTCCTACATGTGCCTTTTGTCATAATGTCGCACAACTTCCGGGAAGGGCTGAGAGGATGCTCAGTCCATCATCCCCACGAGGGTTAGCCTCACCATGCTCGTCTGTGAAAGCTCTCCACGCACGTGGACAGGCCATGGCTTCTCTCAGTCGTCTTCCTCCGGTTCCTCCAACCTGGCTATCCTCCTGTAGCTTTGACGGAGCCTTCCGTATGACTTATCGGCATCGACCATTCTTCGATACGCATTGGAAAGATGGGTCTTCATCGTCTCCCAGTGGCCATCGAAGCCCTGGAAACGACGCTCCATCCTCTGTAGGCTCTCCTCGATATCCTCGGCTCGCTCTGCGATTTCCTGCGCCCTCACCGCCAAAGCCAGTATGTTGATGGAGGTGACTAGGGTGCTCGGAGAGACGAGGTTAACGCCCCGAGCCGCCGCATCCCTCATGAGATCCCCCTCTGCTTCTGTCAGGTACTGATACACCGCCTCCGCAGGGATGAAGCCCAGGGCGAAGGGGGCGCCGCCCTCCTCTGGCTTCACGTAGTCACCGGCAATCTTGTCCACGTGGCGCTGCACGTCCCTGGCGAACTCCTTGGCGCGTCGCCTCCTCTCCGCTTCGTCCTCAGTCTCCAGCATCCTCCGGTAGTTGTCCAAGGGAAACTTAGCGTCGATGCACAGGATCCCCTCCGAGGTCTCGAGATGGGCGTCAGGAGTCCCGAAACCGGGCAGCTTCTGTCGGATGCCCACCTTCCCTGGAGGGAAGATGTCTTTGAGCAACTCTTCTAGCTGGAACTCGGCAAACTGGGCTCGACCTCTCTTGACCTCAAAGAGAGTCTGCAGACTCTTGGAGGAGCTGAGAATCTGCTGGGCGGTCGTCTTTATGGCTCCGAGATCCTTGTCCAGGCCAAGTTCCTTCACTGAGGTGGCGAAGGCACCTTTGAGGACCTCCGAGCTCTGGGCAAGGCTGGCACGAAGGGCCGCTTCGAGGCTTGCGGTGTCATAGGCTGTCGGACCTCCGGAGAGGCGGAGGGCAATCCAGAGGAGAAGGAGAATGGATATCACTACGCCGATAATTATCAAGAGATCAAACAGCTCTACCATCCTCATCCTCCAAGGACGCTGTTTTTAGCGATCGAGCATGAAGGCGCTATGGTATGGATAAGCTTTTCCTGAGAATGGGAGCAAATGAGTAAGAACGTCTGGGCTGTTCTGATACTGTCTCTGACCGAACGAAGCAGTGAGCAGCAGCCCCCAGCCGTCCATCCCCTACTGCAGCTGTCCCCGGCTCACGCCCAGCCTCGATGCGTTCCTCGAGCTTGTCTTTGCAATGTACTGTTGACACCCCACCGTTCCTCCTCCCCCATGGCATGTGGGAACCTCTCGAGCTCGTTCAGAGGATGGATGGAGACCCCATCGATCGGAACCATCGGGAGAAGTGATATACCAACGAGTCGATTCTCGATCCATGATATCGAAGATCATGGATGTGGCAGTGGTTGTGTCAGATGCAAAGAAAGCCGCCGACTGGTACCGCGAGAATCTGGGTTTCGAGGTTGGAGGGGACCCTGAGGGCCACTGGGTAGTCGTCTATCCTCCGGGAGGGTCGGTGGGAACCCACCTGCACCTCTGCGGAGACTTCTATCCTGGTGAACCTGGGAACACGGGAATAGGATTGGTCACCGGAAATCTGGAGAAGACCTTCAAGACGCTTCGGGAGAGGGGTGTGGAGTTCACGGTCGATCCGAAGAAGGAGGATTGGGGCAACTACGCCATGTTCAAGGACATGGACGGGAACGAGTTTTGGCTCGTTGAGGAGTAGGCCTGGCTGGTGCAGATAGAGGCTGCGCCACTTTCCGGGCCGATGTCATGGAGATGATGTGGTGGAGGAGGTCAAAGTCGCCCTGATAGGGTTTGGAAACGTCGGCCGCGGGTTTTGCGAACTCCTGCGTCTGAAGGAAGAGACCCTTCTGAAAAGATACGACCTTCGAGTCAGAATCTTGGCAGTCTGCGATTTGAAGGTCGGCTCCGTGTACTCAGAGGATGGCCTCGACCCTTCGCTTCTCCTCAGTCTAGTCGCTAGAGGGAAATGTCTGGAGTCCTACCCTGCAGGCACCAAGGGCCTCAACGCCTTGGAGACAATCAAGCTTCCCGTGGACATCGTGGTTGAGACTACCTGGACCAACCTAGAGACGGGGGAGCCAGGTCTCACCCATGTAAGGGAAGCTCTGAAGGCGGGGAGGGACGTCGTGACCACGAACAAGGGCCCCATTGCCCTAGCGTATGGGGAGCTTCGTGAGTTGGCGGTCAACATGGGTAGGCAGCTGCGCTTCAAGGGGACGGTGATGAGCGGGACCCCGAGTTTCGACTTGCCCTTGGAGACTCTGCCCGGCACAGAGGTCAACTCGATTGAGGGCATCCTCAACGGGACATGCAACTTCATCCTCGCTGAGATGACACATGGAAGGTCGTATGAGGATGCTTTGCAGGAGGCGCAGGCCCGAGGTTATGCGGAGGCCGAACCTAGCGCTGATGTGGAGGGGTGGGATGCTGCGGCCAAGGCCGTCATCCTGGGCAACGTCCTGATGGATGGCCATCTGAGGGTCCACGACATTCCCAGGAAGGGCATCGTGGGCCTACGTCTGGAGGACCTGACGGAGGCAGGACGGCGAGGCTGCACAGTGAAGCTGATCAGCAGGGTCTGGATGGAAGGGGAGGAGGTCAAGGCTTCCGTGGCGCCGGAGGATGTGCCCAAGGACAGCTTATTGGGTAACGTGAGTGGATCGCTGAACGGCCTCGTGCTCGACACGGACACCCTGGGCAAGGTAGCCATCGTCGGTCCGGGTGCAGGGGGAAGGGAGACAGGCCAGGCGGTCCTGTCCGATTTGGTGAGGGTGGCCCTTGACAGAAGGCCGCGTCGTCTGAGAGCCTGAGGGTGCCTTCACATGCTGAAGGCGCCGTTGACGAGATCGGCGATGGCCCCCGGAATGGAGACTGTCTTGGCGGCCTCCTTCAGCAGCACGCACGCCACCTTCTCCTTGGGAAGGCCGTCGATGGTATATATCCTCTCCATCAGGTTGCAGAGAAGCTTGGGGTACGAGGAGTACAGCCTGGGGTTCTTGAGGTAGTAGGGAGCCCTTCGGAAGGTCACCAGATCCTCCATCACGGAATGAGCGCGAAGATTGGACTCGTAGGCCCGAAGGGTGGTGGCGGAGAAGTCTCCTGCTTCGCGGGCGAGCTCATAGGTTTCCGCCGCCGCCATGCCAGACACGATGGCCAGGTCGACCCCGCGGAAGGTATACCCGTTATTGAGTAGGAAACCCGCGGCGTCACCCGCTACAAGGATACCGTCCCCGTAGCTTCGGGGCATCATCCGGAGGCCCATGTCGGGTATCAGATGGGCCGAGTACTCCACGACCTTTCCACCCTTGACGAGACGCTGGACCACGGGGTGCAGCTTGAAGCTCTCCATCAGGTCGTGGATTTCGATCTTCCGCAGGCTTACCTCCTCCGCCTTGGCCACGATGCCTAGGGAAAGGGAGGACCTGTTTGTGTAGAGGAAACCACCGCCAGGGATCCAGTTGGTAGCATAGCCGGCGAAGACGTAGGCGCTCCCTTCCCCCTCTTCCAGGTTAAACCTTTCCTCGATGACCTTTTCAGGCAACTCGACTGTCTCCTTAACGCCGATGGAGACCTCGCCAGGGAGCATCTCGTCCCTGAGCCCGGCCGACTTGGCCAGGAGGGAGAGAGCACCGTCCGCCACTATCACCAGGTCGGCCTGAACCCTGTCCTTGCCTGCCACGAGCCCCTTCACGAGGCCGTGCTCCCGCCAGAGGTCGTCCACTTTTATCCCGGTAATCATCATAGCTCCGGCTTCTTCGGCCCGCTTTGCCAGCCACTTATCGAAGGAGCCTCGAAGGGCTGTGAAGCTGAGTACTGGGGACCCCGCGGTCCTCGGGGAGTCGTACTGGAGGGTTACCGCCGAATCGTCGTCCAGGAAGACCATGTTCTCCCGCGTGATGAAACGCTCGATGGGGGCCCTGTTCCAATCGTCCCCCAGGAGCTTCCTGAGGGAGTAGGAATAGATGCGGCCGCCGAACATGTTCTTCTGTCCAGGGATGTTGGCCCTCTCAACCAGGAGGACCTCGTAACCTCGCTTCGCAAGGGAGTAAGCGGCGGAACTGCCAGCGGGCCCCGCTCCCACCACGGCCGCATCGAACCTCTCCATGTGATCACCGGACAAGCGGTTGAAGACCTTCACGGTAAAATAAGTTGGCAACTTCACGGTTCTGTGGCATAATGGCTGGCGTTCGTCAGCCTAAGGAATCCCCGGAGGAATCTCCTCCGACTGGTAACCGCTGTAATCCGTGATCAGGGGCCTGAGGATACTGACTAGCGAATTGCCAAGGTTTCGAAATCTGTTGAACAATGCTTAAGAAAGCAGGGGAAGCATGGTGCCCCGATAGCATGAGAGGCACGACAGCATCTCTGTTGGCGGGAGTGTTGCTCCTGTCCCTCCTGGCTCCTCTGGTTGCAGGCCAAGAGACTTCGGAGGGGGAGGACGGAAGCGATCAAATGGATGAGGAGTTTGAGAGCGCGTCCCGAAGGGTGGAAGTGGACGAGCTGGAAGGTGAGGTGGAAGTCAGATCCGTAGGTGCTGATGGTGACAGAATTAGGATGAGGATCAGGGCCGATGAGGCGGAGTTGAGGCTCGACTTCCGCACGCCCGAGACCAACTTCACGGAGGTGGAGCTGGAGCTGGAGTTCAGGTCCATCAGGGAGTACTTGGATGAGAACGGCGACGGGAGATTTGACAAGGGCGAGACGGTGGTTCAGGACTTCAGGGTGGACGACATGCCCTTCAGCGGTCCCGTTATCGAGGATGTCCCCGACGGGAGCAGGATTGAGCTCACGTATGAGACCTCAGGGTTCACCTTCAGGCTGATATTCTGGGTCTTCGGCAACCAGACCATTCTCAACGGCACCCTGGTGAAGCCAACTGAGGTCAAGTTCGACCTCGCCGTACAGGATTTCCCCTTTGAGAGGGAGGACAGCAACCTCGCCGTCATCTTCAAGCTGGAGACTGAGGTGGAGCCCAGGATGAGTTCCGAGGCCGATCAGGAGATGCTGGAGGCCCTGAGCGGACGGTACGAGGGGTTCTTCCGCTGGTCCACTGTGGCCGAGGTCGATGGTAGGACGGTGGACGTCAACTCCACAGTGATCAAGGTCGAGACGGAGATTGGCGGGGAGTTCGAGGTCGAGCGGACCATCGCTTTGTCCTATCCTCAAGGCTCCAGCGTGGTCCACGATCCAGTGGTCGGGATTGCGATGGCGACGACTGGCATGGAGATGGGGCTCCTTGGACTCATGATCATAGTCGTTACTGTGGTCCTGATTTCCGTCGGGGTCGCTATCTGGCTGGCAAGTCGACACAGGGAGGCCAGAAGCTGAACTGCTCCTCCCTCCACACCACACCGCCCCGGGACGGCGGATCCTCCCCACACCTCCATGGAGATGGCTTCAACAGGATGACGGTCTGGGATGGCCCGCGGGGGTCGCTGCGTTCGAAGGCTGAGGAAGAAAGCTTAAGAGGGTCCAGGTTCCATGGGGCTCTGGTAGTATGAGAGGAGTCTGCGCCGGAATCCTCGCCACTGTCCTGCTCGTATCCATCCTCGGGCCCTTGGCGGCTACGGAGTCCTCCGATGACAGGGCGCTGAGCCATGAGGATGAGGAGTTCGAGAGCAGGCCGAGGACCGTGGAGGTAGATGTCGGTGGCGACAGGGTTGAGTTCAGGTCCATCGGGGCCGAAGGGGACAGGCTCAGGATCGAGTTCAGGGCCCAGGACGGGGAGTTGAGGCTCGACTTCACGGTACCAGAGAACAACACCGTGGAGGTCCAGCTCAGGCTGACGGTGGAGGCCCTGATGGAGTACATGGATGGGGACGAATCGGGCAACTTCGACGTTGGGGAGGAGGTGGTTCAGACCCTCGAGGTTGACGAGATGCCCTTCGAGGTGGGTCTGCTGGAGGCAGTCGACGACGGGTATATAATCGGAGTGGATTACTTCCTGCAGGAGACGGACCTTCTCTTCGGCCTGACCTTCTGGATATTCGGGAACGACACTCCTCTTGAAGGAGCCATCATCCATCCGACAGAGGTGAAGTTCGATGTGGGCATCTCTTTCTTCCCCTTCGAGAGAGAGTTGAGCAGCCTGGCCCTGGTGGTGGAGATGCAGACAGAGGTTGAACCCAGGGCCAACTTCACCGGGACAGAGGTGGAGCTGGAGGCCGTCGGGGACAGGTACGAAGGGTTCTTCCGGTGGAACAAGATGGCGGAAGTCGACGAGACTCCCGCGACAGTAGGGTCAGCCGTCATTAAGCGGGAAACGGAGTTTGAAGGCGGCCTGACAGAGCTGGAGGTCGAGAGAACCGTGGTACTGTCATACCCGCATGGCACGACAATCTTCCACGACCCAGCGGTGGGCGTCGCCGCTGTACCGATTCTGCCACCACCTCCACCGCCGCCCGAGGAACCGACGCCTATTCCACCCCTCAACGTCCTCACCTATGGGATTATGCTCGGGTTTTCATCCCTTTTCGTGGTGGCGACCCTCCTTGCACGGCGAAGGAAGAGCGGCTAGTCGGAGACCGTCGGAACAAGCTCTGGTGCTTTCGGCCCCCACCTCTATGCCTTATCCTTGGTCACTTGTGTAACCAAAAGCACTGCCCATTTTTCGCACAGCCGCGAACCAGCCTACAAAAGCTATTAGCGAGACCCACCATGCGGTCCCCATGGCCCTCCCCGCCGACATCCAAAGCGCGGCCATTGCCTTAGCGACCGTCCTCTCCCTGACCCTGGTGGTAATTGCAGCCCTCTCCTACTGGCGGGCTAGGGAGGGACGCATCCTCCTGATCTCCGTCGCCTTCGCCTTCTTCTTCGGAAAGAACCTCCTAATGTCATACCTCATCTTCACGGAGAACATCGACAACCTCTTCCTCTATTCCGCCCTCTTCGACACCGCCGTCCTGCTTAGCTTCTACCTAGCCCTCTTCCGCAGGAGATAGGAGCTTGAGGGAGGTCCTGGATCTCGAGAGTCGCCGAAGAATCTTCGAGTTCCTGCAGCAGTATCCGGGCCTGCACCTGAGGGAGCTGGAGAGGCAGCTCGGCATGGACGTGCGGGCCCTGAGGTACCACCTGGAGTTCTTGGAGAAACATGAGGCCATCACTTCCCTGATGCAGGAGGGATACCTCCGCTACTATCCCCGGCAGTGGGACGAGGGCTACTTCCGGGAGAGGGTAGGGGCCTTCGAGAAGAGGGTGCTGGGGCTGCTGAGGCAGCGAATGCCCCTACACCTCATCCTTCTTCTCCTCGACCAAGGGGAGATGTCCAGCGAGGAGCTCCAGACACATGCGGGGATAGCCCCATCGACCCTGAGCTACCATCTAAAGAAGTTGTCCAAGCTCCAGCTCATCGAGTCTAGGACTGAGGGCAAGAGGAAGATATACCGGGCAGGAGACCCTCAGGCCGTGGTCCAGATCCTGATGAAGTACAGGCCCACAAGGGACCTCGTAGAGGACTTCCTGGAACTCTGGGAGAAGATCGGACTATGAGTCGTGGGCCTGCGAGAGGCCCTCCACCATTCTCACGTTACTGTCGATACCCGCAATCATCTCTCGCTTTATCCTTGGCCAAAACAAGGGCAGGAAGGCCTTCAACCATCCCTTCCCCCTCACGTCCCCTAGAACTACGAGCTGCGTTCCCTCCACCACTGAGGCGAACATGTACTTCAGCCTGACCTGCACTATCTCGCCATAGTATTCGACCCAGTAGGAATCGGGCGGCCTGATCTTCACTCTTCCCTTCAACGTGAAGCGCCTGTTGAGGTACGCATACTCATCCTCTATCAGGAGCCCCCTTTCCATCCTGAAGGGGATGCGTCGAGAGAGTAGTGGGCCCTCCTCGCTCCCATCTTCCTCGGAGAAGGAGGTCCACCATCCGTATGCCAGGTCAAGGGGAACGTGGACGACAGTTACGTGGCGGAACCTCATGGTCCAGGGAGGAAGGGACGCTCTTCCTTAAGTAGGGGCTCCTACCACCCCGCACGACTACTGTTCCCTGCGCTGGAGGATTCAGATGACAGTGTCTGCTCTCCCAGGCAAATCCCGGCCGCCACGAGGGCAAGAGGCGTCCCTCAACGTTTTAATAGAACCCATTCTACCACTAGATACTGATGGCAGAAGAGGCGGAGCCCACGGCAGAGAACAGACTCAGCGTGGACGACAGGGTCGGCCTCGATAGCTTCGAATTCGATGAGGAGCCCTTCATAACCGTAGAGACCCAGCTATGCCTCGGATGCGAGCTTAAGCCCTGCCTTTACGTGTGCCCCAGCAAGGTCTACCGTTGGGAACGTGACGGTCTCGTGTACAACACGGAAGGCTGCATCGAGCTAGGGGCCTGTTTCATCGTGTGTCATGAGTTGGGCAACAAGGCTATCCACTGGAGCTACCCTCGTGGCAGCAAAGGCGTCCAGTTCAAGTTCGGGTAGAGTTCATCTCAACACGATTTGTTGGCGGGCCACAGCCTCCAAGCCATCGCCTGACTGTCCCGAGCCCTCGCTTTGAAACTGATGGAACAACCTCTTTAAAGGACCTCATCTATCCATCGACATATGCTCTCCCAGAGGAAGCCTGAATGGCTGAGGGTACGGCTCCCTGGGGGGGAGACTTATCTCGGCCTCAGGTCATTGCTACGCGACAAGGAACTCCACACCGTCTGCGAGGAGGCTCACTGTCCCAACGTGGGGGAGTGTTGGGGCGGCGGCACGGCAACTATCATGCTTCTCGGCGATGTGTGCACCCGGGGCTGCCGCTTCTGTGCGGTCAAGAAGGGAAACCCGAGGGGTCAGGTGGACCTATTCGAGCCGGTGAAGGTGGCTGAGGCTGTTTCCCGCCTCGGGCTGACGTATGTGGTCCTCACCTCGGTCGACAGGGACGACCTCCCTGATGGCGGCGCATCTCACTTCGCCGCGACCGTCCGCCGCCTCAAGGCCCGGGTCCCAGACATCATGGTGGAGGCCCTCGTTCCTGACTTCCAGGGGGATCTGGAGGCCGTAAGGACGGTGGTTGGGGCTGGGCCCGAGGTCCTTGCCCAGAATCTGGAGACAGTGGAGCGTCTGACTCACCCTGTCAGAGACCGGCGGGCCGGCTACCATCAAACCCTTACCGTCCTCCGGGAGGCCAAGGGGATGCGAGCCGACATCTTTACAAAGTCCTCCCTGATGCTAGGCTTAGGCGAGAAAGAGGAGGAGGTCCTTCAGGCCATGAAGGATCTGAGAAATGCTGGCGTCGATATCCTCACCCTCGGACAGTACTTGAGGCCTAGTCGAAGGCACGTAGAGGTCGACCGATACGTCCCGCCGGAGGAGTTCGACTACTATCGCGAGCGAGGGGAGGAGATGGGCTTCCTGTACGTCGCTGCGGGCCCCCTGGTAAGGAGTTCTTATAGAGCTGGCGAATATTTCTTGGAGAAGGTGCTTCATAAGGAGGTTCCTTTGGACGTGCCAGCCGGGAGGTAGTTGTATGGGAGAACTGCTTCAGATCGTCGGTCTTGACGGAAGCTACGATGAGAAGATGGAGCCGAAGCTGTCGGAGGAGGAGCTGCTCAAGCTTTACCGCTACATGGTCCTGACCCGCGTTTTGGACGCGAGGGCCATGACCCTCCAGAGGCAGGGCCGCATAGGCTTCTTCGTCCCCAGCCAGGGGGAGGAAGCCGTGCAGATAGGCAGCAGCTACGCCCTCAAGCCAGAGGACTGGATGATCCCCGCCTACAGGGAGCAGGGGGCGGCGCTGCTGAAGGGCTTCCCCCTCAAGACCCTTATCGCCCAGCTATACGGCAATCAGGAGGACATCCTCAAGGGCCGGCAGATGCCCAACCACTTCGGCAACAAGTCCATCAACTTCGTGACGCCGTCGAGCCCGGTGGGCACCCAGATGCCCATCGCCGTAGGCATCGCATGGGCCGCCAAGATCCAGGGACAAAAGGTCGTCTCCTTAGTGTACTTCGGCGATGGGGCTACTTCCCAGGGGGACTTTCACGTGGCCATGAACTTCGCTGGCGTATTCAAGGCCCCTGTGGTCTTCCTGTGCAAGAACAACCAGTGGGCCATCTCCCTTCCCTTCACCAGCCAGACCGCCTCGGAGAACATCGCTGTCAAGGCCCGGGCCTACGGCTTCGAAGGTACGAGAGTGGATGGAAACGACGTTCTGTCGGTCTACGTGGCCTGCAGGGAGGCCGTGGAGGCCGCCCGGAGGGGGAAGGGACCCACCCTCATCGAGGCCGTCACCTATCGCATGGGCCCCCACTCTACCTCCGACGATCCCAAGCGGTACAGGCCCGAAACGGAACTGGAGGAGTGGAAACAGAAGGACCCCATCCTGCGTTTCCAGCTCTACCTGAAGGCCAAGGGGATATGGAATGAGGAGCTGGAGGCTAGTGTACGTCAGGAAGTGGAGGATCTGGTGTCCGATGCAGTCAAGGCGGCCGAGGAGGTCGGGCCGCCGCCCCCAGAGACCATCTTCGAGGATGTCTATGTGGATATGCCTTGGAACCTGGAGGAGCAGATGGACGAGTTCCTCAAGCTCATCAGGAGGTCCTAGATGACGACCATGAATATCGTTCAGGCCGTCAACGCGGCCCTGAAGGAGGAGATGGAGAGAGACGACCGCGTGGTAATCCTCGGCGAAGACGTGGGCAAGAACGGCGGCGTCTTCAGGTGCACCGAGGGGCTCTACGATCTCTTCGGCCCCGACAGGGTCATCGACACGCCCCTGGCCGAGTCCGGCATCATCGGGACGGCCATAGGAATGGCCTTGTATGGCCTTAGACCGGTGCCGGAGATACAGTTCCTGGACTTCATCTACCCTGCCTTCGACCAGATCGTCAGCGAGGCGGCCAAGTTCAGGTACCGCTCTGGCGGGGAGTACCCTTGTCCCATCACGATTAGGACGCCATACGGAGGCGGCATCAAAGGAGGTCACTATCACTCCCAGAGCTCCGAGGCGTACTTCGCCCACACGCCAGGTCTCAAGGTGGTCATCCCCTCCAACCCCTACGACACCAAGGGGCTGTTGCTGGCCTCCATCCGCGACCCGGATCCCGTTCTCTTCATGGAGCCCAAGAAGGCCTACTTCGCCGTTCGGGGGGAGGTGCCGGAGGAGGAGTACACGGTGCCCCTCGGCCAGGCGAAGGTGCTGAGGGAGGGGGATGACGTCTCCGTCATCGCCTACGGGGCCATGATCCACGTCTGCATGGAGGCCGCCAAGAAGGCAGAGGAGGTGGGCATCGACACCGATGTGGTGGACCTTCGGACCCTCGTCCCCTTGGATGTGGAACCCGTCCTGAACTCCGTCCGGAAGACCGGCAGGGTTGTCATCGTGTACGAGGCACCGAAGACATGCGGCTACGGCGCTGAGATAGCGGCCCTGATCGCGGAGAAGGCCATCGAGCACTTAGAGGCTCCCATCATCCGCGTGGCGGGTTTCGACACGCCCTTCCCTTATGCCTTGGAGGATCTCTACCTGCCCGACGCTGATCGGGTTCTGGACGCGGTTGAGAGAGCCTACGGCTTCTAGGAGGTTGTAAATGGCGAAGGAGTTCCGATTGCCGGACATAGGTGAAGGTCTCACGGAGGGGGAGATCGTCAAGTGGTTCGTGAAGGAAGGTCAGGAGGTGAAGGAGAACGACACGCTCGTGGAGGTGATGACGGAGAAGGTCAACGTGGAGATCCCGAGTCCCTTCACCGGTGTGGTCCTCCGGCTCTTGGCCCAGGAGGGGGAGGTAGTAAACGTGGGCCAGACCATCATCGTCATTGGTGAGGAGGGGGAGGAGGTTCCCGAGGTCGAAGCCGTGCCGGAGGCAGGGGCCGCGGAGGAGGTCCGAGAAGAGGTCCCGAAGGAGGCCCCTCCGGAGGTCGCGCCGCCACCGACGGGCAAGGTCCTGGCCACTCCCGCCGTTAGGCGTCTGGCTCGGGAACTGAGGGTGGATCTCGCGCAAGTCGAGGGAACTGGGCCTAGGGGAAGAGTCACGGAGGAGGACGTGCGAAGGCACTTGGAGGTCTCTGAGGTGAGGCCGGAGGTGGAGGCCGCTCCCCCGCCGGAGGAACTCGTGGAGAGAATTCCCATCCGAGGTGTCCGGCGGGCCATCTCCGAGAAGATGCTCCGTTCCAAGAACACCGCCTCCCACTTCACCTACGTGGAGGAGGTGGACGTGACGGAGCTCGTAGCCCTGCGGGACAGGGCCAGAGCCTGGGCGGAGGAGAGAGGCGTCAAGCTCACCTACCTCCCCTTCATCCTAAAGGCCCTTGGAGCCGCCCTGAAGGAGCACCCCTCCCTCAACGCCACCGTGGACTGGGAGAAGGGCGAAATCCAAGTCAAGAAGTACTACAACATCGGCGTCGCTACCGCCACCGAGCAGGGCCTCATGGTTCCGGTTCTGAAGGGGGTGGACAAGAAGACGGTCCTGCAGATTGCCAGGGAGATTGAGGAGCTCTCGGAGAAAGCCAGGGACGGCAAGCTCTCCCTGAGTGACGTACATGACTCCACCTTCACGGTGACCAGCCTCGGAGCCCAGGGAGGTCTGTTGGCAACGCCTATCATCAACCACCCTGAGCTGGCCATCCTGGGAGTTCACAAGATAGCCAAGAGGCCGGTGGTGAGGGACGGACAGATCGTCGTCCGGGAGGTGATGAACGTCAGTCTCTCCTTCGATCACCGAATCATCGACGGCCACATCGGTGCTGCCTTCACCCAGACTCTGATCCGCTATCTCGAGGACCCCGGTCTTCTGCTGCTGCACGTGCTGGAGTCGGGGGAGTGATGGCGAGAAAAGTGAGGGCCGCCGTCATCGGGGCCGGTCCCGGGGGCTACGTTGCAGCTATCCGACTGGGACAGCTGGGCGTCGAGACCGTCCTCGTCGAGAAGGACAGGCTTGGCGGGGAATGCCTCAACTACGGCTGCATACCCTCCAAGGCCCTCATCTCCATCGGCAACCTGGTCCACAAGGTCCGCGGCGCGGAAGAGATGGGCGTGCACGTCAAGGGGCTGACCGTCGATGGGGAGAAGCTGCAGTCGTGGAAGCGAAAGGTGGTGGACCGCCTCGCCAAGGGTATTGCCGGCTTATGCAAGGCAGCGGGGGTCGAGGTCCTCTACGGCGACGCCACCTTCCTGTCGCCTCGCCGGCTGGAGGTGTCCTCCGCCGAGGGGATGACGACCCTGGAGGCGGAGAACTTCATCATCGCCACGGGATCAGAGCCCATACCGTTGAAGGGCTTCGATGTGGACGGCGAGCGAGTCATCTTCCCGAAGCAGTCGCTGGAGCTAACCAGGATTCCGGAGAGCATGACCATCATCGGCGGCGGCATCACCGGTCTGGAGATCGGGACCATGTACGCCAAGCTGGGTACCCGTGTGGTGGTTGTCGAGCTGCTAGACCAGCTCCTCCCGGGCATTCCTATGGATATCGTCAAGGTGATAGAGAGGTCTCTCAGGCGTCTCCGAGTGGAGTACCACGTCAAGTCGAAGGCCCTGGGCCTGGAGAAGAGAGAAGACAGGGTGGTCCTTGAGGTGGAGACCCCGCAGAAGAGGATCAGGATAGAGAGCGAGCTCCTCATGGTCTCAGTGGGGAGGAGGGCCAGGACCGCGGGGTTGGGCCTGGACAAGGCGGGGGTGAAGCTGAACTCCGAGGGCTTCATACGGGTGGACAAGCGCATGCAGACGAGCGCGCAGGGCATCTATGCCATCGGCGACGTCATCGGCGTGCCATACCTGGCCCACAAGGCCTCCAAAGAGGGAATCGTGGCGGCGGAGGCCATCGCTGGTCTCCCAAGTGAGGCGGACTTTAGGGCCATGCCCGCAGCCATCTTCACTGATCCCGAGATCGCCATGGTGGGTCTCTCCGAGGAGCAGGCGGGTGAGCAGGGCTACGATGTCGCAGTGGGCAAGTTTCCCTTCTCCGCATCGGGCAGGGCCTTAACCACCGGCAAGGCCGATGGGTTTGTCAAGGTCGTCGCCGAGAGGTCTACTCGAGAGGTCCTGGGGGTGCAGATAGTGGGTCCCGAGGCCTCAGACCTCATCAGCGAGGCGGCCCTGGCCATCGAGATGGGGGCCGTGGCAGATGACATAGCCCTCACGGTTCACCCCCATCCCACCCTTCCCGAGAGTTTCATGGAGGCTGCGGAGGACGTCCTAGGAAAGGCGATTCACATACCGAAGCGATGAAACGAAGCTGCGTACTGGTGGATTTGGGTCTCGTCGACTATGGCGAAGCGTGGGAACTCCAGAAGCGCCTGGTGGCCGAGCGCCTTGAAGACGCTGTTTCGGATATCCTCCTTCTCGCGGAGCACATCCCTACCTACACGGTAGGCCGCCGCGGGAGCGCAGACGGGCTGGAGAAGCTGGGACTGCCCGTCTATGAGGTGGAAAGGGGGGGAGACGTGACGTACCACGGTCCTGGGCAGCTTGTTGGATATCCCATCCTTTCCCTTCCAAGGGGCAAGCTGGATGTGAGGGCGTACGTGACTGACTTGGAGGAGGTTCTGATGAGGACCGCGGCGGACTTCGACGTGGAGGGGGGCAAGGGACCGCATGCTGGACTCTGGGTCGGCTCGAGGAAGCTCGCCTCCATCGGAGTTGCCATAAAGCACTACGTCACCTATCACGGCTTTGCTCTCAACGTGAATCCCGACCTCTCCCCCTTTAGGAGGATCAGACCTTGTGGGCTGGAGGGAGCTTCGATAACCTCCTTGGAGGAGATCCTCCACCGTCCTCTTGTCATGGAGGAGGTGAAGACGTCCCTGACCAGACACTTCTCAAAGGTCTTCGGGGTGGATATGCTGCCATCTGGAAAGGTTGCTCGTAAGGACATATCCTTGAGCGGACCCACCGTCTCCAGCGCATGAATAAGAGGCATCCAGTCAGGGATCGCTGCAGTCCCTCTCACAGCCGCAGTTCAGGCACCTCAACCTACAGTGGATCTCCACGAGAGGGTGGCCACAGCGGTCACACATCTCGATATCCGCCGCCTGCCGCAACACACCTCTCTGGTCGGCCTAGGACATAAACGCTCGCAGCAGCCACCAGCGCAGTTTGAAATAAGAGCGCTCTCATGGTGAGCGGGTGAAGAAGGTCGGCTTCTTGGTGAACCCGATTGCTGGCATGGGCGGCAGGGTCGGCCTCAAGGGAACTGACGGCGTCGTGGAGGAGGCCCAGGCCATGGGAGCCAAGCCTGTGGCTCCTTCAAGGGCGATCCAGGCCCTGCGTCCCTTTCGGGGACTAGATGTTGCTCGGGAGGTCCATTGGCTGACGTGTGGCCCTCCCATGGGGGAGACAGAGCTGAAGGCCGTCTCCTTTGAGTCCGATGCCTATGAAGTCCTCTACAGGCCCCGCGCCAAGACCGAAGCGAAGGATACGACGAAGGCTGCCGACGCTTTTGCGCGAGCCGGGGCCGAGATCCTGCTTTTCTGTGGTGGCGACGGCACGGCACGCGACATCTTCGATTCCATCGATGCGAGGATGCCCATCTTGGGCATTCCCTCCGGCGTCAAGATGCACTCAGGGGTCTTCGGCGTCAATCCGGAGGCGACGGCCACCATCTTGGATCGTTTCCTCTCAGGCGAGCTCTCCACAGGCGAGGCAGAGATCATGGACCTGGATGAGGATCGATACAGGAGGGGCGAATGGTCCATACGGCTGTACGGGCTTGCCATTACTCCCCAGGAGCCCAACCTGGTGCAAACGGGCAAGCTGATGGTGGAGGAGGTGGCCGACGAGGCCATCAGGGAGGAGATGGCGGATTACATAGAAGAGCTGATGGAGGAGGAGCCCGACACCATGTACATCTTCGGTCCGGGGGGGACCATCCAAGGCATCTGCCGCCGTCTAGGCCTGGAGGGGACGCTTCTAGGGATCGATGCCGCCATTTCCAAGAACCTCGTGGGGAGAGACCTCAATGAAGACGGCCTCCTGAAGCTCCTGGAATCACATCCCAAGGCGAAGCTCGTCCTCAGCCCCATAGGCGCTCAGGGCTTCATCCTGGGAAGAGGGAACCTGCAGCTCAGCCCGGAGGTCCTCCGGACCATAGGGGCCCACAACATCATCATCGTGGCCACCCCCTCGAAGCTGAGAGCGACACCCTTCCTGAGGGTGGATACGGGTGATTCGGAGCTCGATGGCTACTTCGCGGAGAAGAACCACCTCCTCGTGGTGATAGGCTACAGGACCATGAAGCTGCATCCCATCGGAGGCTTCCAGGACTGAGGCCTTGAAACGCGTGACTGCGGGTATGAGTGGGACTTCCTAGTCTTTACCGCAATTAGATAAGCCTATTATATGTTCAGCTCTCTCCTCAGCCCGGAGGCCCCCATGACGGAGAAGATGCCTGCGGCGGTGAAGACGAAACCGGCTCCTGAAAGCATCGAGCTGATGGACGTGCCGAAACCAAAGCCGGCCGCTGGTGAGGTCCTCATCAGGGTCCGCATAGCCTCCATCTGCGGCACGGATGTCCACATCTACAACTGGGACGAATGGGCCAGAGCTCGCATCAGGCCGCCTCTGATACAGGGCCACGAGTTCGCGGGAGAGGTGGTGGAGCTGGGCCCGCATGCATCCCTCGTCCAAGTCGGGGACTACGTGTCCGCTGAGGGCCACATCGCCTGCGGGACCTGCTACCAGTGCAGAACGGGTCAGGCCCACATCTGCCCCAACGTCGAAATCATAGGCGTCGATCGGGACGGGGCCTTCGCGGAGTACGTGGCGGTTCCCGAGCAGAACGTCATCGTGAATCCCGCGGACCTGCCGTTGGAGATGGCTACCATACAGGACCCCTTCGGTAATTCGGTCCAGACGGTCTTCTCCGCCGATGTGCCTGGAAACTACGTGGCGGTCTTCGGCCTCGGTCCCACAGGCCTCATGAGCGTCGCTCTCTGTCGTGCGGTCGGTGCGGCCAAGATATTCGCCGTGGGCCGCAAGAATGAGTATAGGATTAAGTTGGCGAAGGAACTGGGTGCCGACGTGACACTGAGGTCCACCGACGCATTGTCCTCCATTATTGATAAGGAAACTGACGGTAGAGGCGTGGACCACGTGTTGGAGATGTCCGGGAGCCCCGAGGCCTTTAACATGGGACTGAAGGTCCTCAGGGCTGGGGGCGGCATGCACGTCCTGGGCATCTATCCGGCACCGTTCATGGTGGATGTCTCCTCGGACATCGTCACCAGGGGTGTCCACCTCCAGGGCATCCACGGCAGGCTCATGTATGAGGACTGGTACAGGATGGCGGGCCTGTTGACCTCAGGAAAGCTCAACCTCAAGCCCATCATAACCCACCGCTTTCCCTTCGAGGAGTTCCTGGAGGCCATGGAGGTCATGAGATCGGGAAAGTGCGGCAAAGTGGTCGTCTATATGGAGTAGGAGGCCCGAAATGGTAGGTCCCACGAGTTTCCTTAGGGAGGAGTACGAGAGGCTGGTGAAGAGTAACCTGGATTGGAGGCTCCGGGTGCTCGAGGGGCCATCGGCACCCCATAGCGTCGTGGATGGTAGGGAGCTCATCATGCTCTGCTCCAACAACTACCTCAACCTGAGCAACCATCCCAAGGTGAAGGAGGCAGCCAAGAAGGCGGTGGAGAGGTACGGGGCCGGCTCAGGGTCCGTCAGGGCCATTGCAGGCAACATGGACATTCACGAGGAGTTGGAGCGAAGGATAGCCGAGTTCAAGGGTTGCGAAGCCGCCCTCGTCTATTCGGCGGGATTCGCGGCCAACTCGGGCCTCATCCCCCAGCTGGTGGACAAGGGAGATGTGGTCATCAGCGACGAGCTGAACCACGGCAGCATCATCGATGGAGTGCGCCTGACAAAGGCGGACCGCATGATCTACAAGCACTGCGACGTGGCCGATCTGAGGAGGACCCTTGAAGAGGCAAAGAGGGCGGGCTATCGCCGAATCCTCATCGCTACGGACGGCGTCTTCAGCATGGACGGTGACGTGGCCCCTGTGGACGAGATCGTGAAACTCGCGGAGGAGTTCGGCGCCGTCACCTTCGTGGACGACGCCCACGGCGAAGGTGTTCTGGGAGATGGTGGTCGCGGTATCGCCTCCCATTTCCACGTGGAGGGTCGGGTAGACATTGAGATGGGCACCTTCTCCAAGGCCTTCGGTGTCATGGGTGGATACGTTGCCGGAAGCGAGGACCTGAGGCTGTATGCCCTGAACAAGTCTAGAACCTGGCTGCTCTCGGCCTCACATCCGCCCGCCGTCGTCGCCGCCTGCATAGCGGCCATCGAAGTGCTGGAGACGGAGCCCGAGTGGGTCCGGAAGCTATGGGACAACACCAAGTACTTCAAGGAAGAGTTAAGGTCGATGGGCTTCGATACCGGGATAAGCGTGACGCCCATAACGCCTGTAATCGTGGGAGAGAGTGCGGTTGCCAAGAAGCTGAGTGAACGTCTCCTCGAGCTGGGCGTGTTCGCTCTGCCCATCGTGTATCCTATGGTGGCCCGCGACAGAGCCAGGATAAGGACAATAATGAACGCTGCCCTCACGCGGGAGGACCTCGACAGCGCCCTCGGCGCCTTCGACAGGGCTGGGAAGGAGCTGGGCATCATCTGATTTGCGATTTGCTGTACATCGTGTCCACTTTCGTCCACCTCCCCCCTTCGAGGTTATATATGGATGTGTCCACAGGACGGCAGGAGGGATGCGTTGGCGGCCTTGGTCACCACAACGGATATCCTAGAGAAGCTCGACCTTGAAACGACGACACTGTGGGACTTCCCTTTCCAAAGTCCCCCTAAGATGCCCTTCGGAGACGCGGCCTTCAACGGTGTCGCCCCCTCCCGCCTTGTGTGGAATCTGGTTGTTCGTTTCACCCGCAAGGGGGACTGGGTGGTCGACCCAATGGCCGGCAGCGGCACGACGCTCGATGTGGCTCGATCCCTGGGTCGAAGGGTACTGGGTTTCGACCTCTCTCCCAGGAGGCGGGACATCCACCGGGCGGACGCCCGGGACCTACCGCTTCCAAGCGACTTCGCCCCGCTAGTATTCCTGGACCCGCCCTACGGAGACAACCTCTGCTATTCCAACGACCCGAGGTGCCTAGGAGCCTTGACTTGTGATTCCGACGCTTTCTACGATGAGCTGTGTGGAGTGGCGTCGGAGGTCAAGAGGATTCTCCGGACCGGGGGAGTCTCCGCATGGCTGATTAGCGACCAGTACAGAGACTCTAGGTTCACACCTGTTGGGTTCTCCCTCTTCTCTCTCCTACGGAATCTGTTCGAACCCGTGGACATAATCGCAGTGTCTCGGCGTAATGATCGCAGCCTGAACCCTCACTGGAGGCACTGGTCTAGGAGGGCAAACTTCTTTCTTCGGGGCTTCAAGTATCTGCTCATCTTCCGAAAAGGAGGGGTTCCATGAGGGCTCAGACATCCCCTTTGGAGAGAGCAGGGACCGCAGGCTGGAGGCTCTTCGAGGGCCTGCGGGACGATGTCGCGAAAGGGCTGCAAGGCACGAGTGACCGTCTCCAGGTCCACGTGATGCGTGGTTGGATCTCCTTCAAGTCCGAGAATCTCAAGAGGGTCTTCGCCGAGGTGAGGCCTCATCGGCGCGACGTAGAGGTTTTCATCCTGCCTCCTCCGGAGTTCTTGGAGCGAACAAACGGTCTCGCCAGGTCCTCTCCGCCCACCCAGGGGTGGGGTTGGTTTCGGTCCAAGTTCCGCCTTGTCCGACTGGAGGACGTGAAGTCAGCAAAGGACCTCCTGATGCAGTCATACCAGTATCGGAAGGAGATGAGCCGAAGGAAAAGGAGGGGGAATCGGAAGGACTGAGAGAAACCGGGTATGGTCGTGGTCCCTAAGAAGAGAGGGAAACCCCATAAATACTAACGAGCGGTGGGGTACCTCATGGTCACTGCGAGGGTGGAGGTCCGCCTCAAGAAGGGTGTGGCGGATCCAGAGGGAGAGAACACCCTCAAGGCCCTCAACTTGCTGGGCTTCAACGAGGTCCAAGGTGTGAGGTCCATCAAGGTGTTCGAGCTGGACCTTGAGACCGAGGATGAAGGGAAGGCCCGAGAGATGCTGGAGAACATGTGCAGACGGCTCTTGGCGAACCCCGTGATTCACGACTACTCTATCCATCTCCTTCAGCAGAGAACAGCTGGACCATAGCGGCATTGGAGCGGCCCCCCTCACCAGTCCTAAGAAAGTTGACTCCACCACTAGGACGGCCGGAGATCTGCACCCTTTCTCCTTCTCTTTTCTTCAATCCTGATTACCTTGAGGCCACATGCCTCCCGAGGAGAACCAGAATCCTCAAGCGAAAGCCACCAAGAGTCCCGGGCAATAGGCTCTCGACATGACCATAGAGGTCCGGAGGGACCCAAGGACTTAACTGTGCAACGAGACGTGCTCCGCATGAACGTGTCTGATTTCTCTCAGCTCTTCGCGTATATGGCGGCGTCCCGTCGACAGTTTCTCACCAAGTTCCGAGAGCTGGGGTGGGATGAGGTCACTGAGAACCGAGAAGCCACCCACCATTCTATGCGCAATATCCTCATTCACATGCTGGACGTGGAGGATTCCTACCTGCAGGAGGTCGTTCTGGGGAACGATATGACGGAATTGGACCCTGAGAGCTTCAAGAGCTTCGATGAGACGGAGGTTTACAACAGTGAGGTTACCGAGAGGACGCGGGAATTCTTCGCCACACTATCTCCGGAAGACCTCGAAAGGAAGGTCTCTGTTCCCTGGTGGAAGGGGAAGGCGAAGTTCCGCGTGGAGCCCATCCTGCTCCACGCTTTCCTAGACGAGATGGCCCACCTGGGGGAGTTGATCTGCCTGATGTGGCAGATAGGCGTGGAGCCGCCCTTTCGGAGCATGGTGAGGAGCTGGACGAACACCCGCCCTGCACCCTCAGAATGAAAGCTACTCCCGCCTCCCGATGCCTAAGGGAGTGCATGTGTCAGGACATTACTTGGGCGGTCCGTTAGGGAGCCACGGCCAACTTTCAAGCCTAACACTGATTGGTCATGCCGCTAGACCGGCCACGAAGAATCAGTGTGTCAAAGAACTCCTAAGGTTAATTAGGGAGCCCCATTATTGAACTGAGGCATAGGTTTGGCAGAGGTATATCGGAAGAAAGAAGTCCCCTTTCCGCTCTACACGGTCGACATTTTGGAAGCTTCTGAGAACGACTTGATGAGGATCAGTAAGGACCTAGGCCTGGCCCTCAACCTGGAGGAGATGAAGAGGATTCAGGAGTACTTCAGGGGAGTGGGTCGGAAGCCGACGGATGTCGAGCTCCAATCCCTCGGCCAGGCCTGGTCCGAGCATTGCTGCTACAAGTCCTCCAAGTTCTTCCTTCGGGAGTTTGTCTTCGGCATAGAGGCATCTCAGGTCCTGCTGAAAGGTGACGCGGGCGTGGTGGAGTTCGACGAGGACCACGCCTATGCCCTCAGGATTGAGAGCCACAATCACCCCAGCGCCATAGAGCCCTACGGTGGTGCTGCCACTGGAATCGGCGGCATCCTCCGGGATGTCCTCTGCATGGGGGCCAAGCCCATTGCCCTCGTGGACCCCCTCCATTTCGGTCCCCTGGACTACCCCTATGAGAAGCTGTCCAGAGGCGTGAAGCATCCGTTGTATCTGACGCAAGGAGTGGTGGCTGGCATCCGAGACTACGGCAACAGGGTGGGGGTGCCCACCGTAGCCGGGTCCATCTACTTCAACGAGGGCTACCTGGGGAACATCATCGTAAACGTGGGCTGCGTGGGTATTGCTCGCAAGGAACGCATACTCAAAAACGCCGTGAAGAGTCCTCAGGATGTCTTCATCCTGGCGGGAGGCAGAACGGGTAGGGATGGCATCCACGGTGTGACCTTTGCCTCTCTGGAGCTGACGGATGAGATGTGGGAGGAGTGGAGGGCCGGCGCCGTCCAGCTGGGAGACCCCATCATGAAGGAGCCCCTGATGCACGCCTGCCTGGAGGCGGCCGGAAAGGACCTCGTTGATGGCATGAAGGACCTGGGTGGTGGGGGCCTGAGCTGCGTCGTCGGAGAGATGGCCCTCGCCGGAGGCTACGGGGCTGAGGTGTACCTGGACAGGGTCCCTCTCAAGGAGGAGGAACTCTCGCCCTGGGAGGTCTGGGTGAGCGAGTCCCAGGAACGGATGATGCTAGCGGTCCCCGAGGAGAAGGTGGAAGATGTTCTCAGCATCTTCGAGCTCTACGACGTGCCTGCGACGCCCATAGGCCGGGTCATTGAGGACAAGGTGGCCCGAGTCCTCTACAAGGGTCACAAGGTCCTGGAAATGGATCTGGAGTTCTACACCAGGGGTCCAGAGTACTGCAGACCCTTCCTCACCGATCTGGAAATGGAGAAGGTGAAGGAGGTGGCGCCTCGCGAGCCTGGGGACTACGGGAAGGTGATCCTACAGCTCCTGGGAAGCCCCAACATCGCCAGCAAGGAGCTGGTCATCCGTCAATACGATCATGAGGTCAAGGCCTCCACGGTCATCAAACCCCTCCAGGGGGTCCTGGGCAAGCAATGTCACGGAGATGCAGCCGTCCTCAAACCCCTTGAGGACTCTTGGAGAGGCCTGGCCATCGCAACCGCCTCCACACCACAGTTTGCCAGACTCCATCCCTTCAGGGGCGGCGCCTCCGCGGTGGATGAGGTATGTAGGAACCTGGTGTCCGTCGGCGCGAGACCCCACGCCCTCAGCGATTGCCTGAGCTTTGGAAACCCTGAGAGACCCGACCGTCTGGGCTACTTCCGAGAAGCTGTGAGGGGCCTCGGGCATGTGGCATCGGCCATGAAGCTTCCAATCCCTTCCGGAAATGTGAGCTTCTACAACGAGACCCCGGTATCGCCCGTACCGCCTACGCCAGTACTCCTCGGCACTGGCATCGTTCCAGACATCAGGCATTGCGTCACTTCCGACCTGAAGGCTGAAGGCTCAAGCCTCTACCTCCTGGGGAGGACCAAGGCCGAGTTGGGAGGAAGTGAGTACTACAGGTTGACGGGCGGCCAAGGAGGCCAGGTGCCGGATGTGGACGTAGACTTGCTCAAGGCCTCCGTCGAAGGACTCCTGAAGGCCATGGAGAGTGGTCTGGTGCTGGCAAGTCATGACCTCTCGCATGGTGGTCTGGCCGTTGCCCTGGCAGAGATGTGCATGGGCGGGGATCTGGGGGTAGAGGCGGAGATCGCTCCCGGGGCCCTCAGGCCAGATATCTTTCTCTTCTCGGAGTCCAACACGAGATGGCTCCTGGAGGTGGATACGGCGAAGGAGGACAGTCTGCTGGAGGTCCTCCAGGGGCTTCCCCTGGCGCATATAGGCCAGGTCAGAGGGTCGGAGCTGAGGCTGAAGGTCGGCAGCAAAACCCTCAGCCTGAGCGTAGAGGGAATGAGGTCCGCCTGGTCTTCGGCCTTGCCCCGGCTGGTAGGTGGTTGAGATGATGGGAGGGTTGTAACGTGAAGAGGGAGGACATAGGGGTGTGCATCCTTCTGATCGAGGGTACCAACTGCGAGGACGAGACCTTCCATGCCTTCGAGGCCCTGGGTGCCCGACCGGAGAGAGTACACCTGAACCAACTGGTGAGGGATGTTCCCCGGGAGATGAGGAGGAGCCTGGAGGACTACGGTGTCCTGGTCTTCCCAGGGGGCTTCTCCTCCGGGGACTACGTCAGAGCCGGCGCCATCTGGGCAGCCAGGGTGAAGAGCCGCCTCATGCGGGATCTCGTGAGATTCATAGACGAGGGGAAGCTAGTCGTCGGCATATGCAACGGCTACCAGGTGCTGGTGGAGCTGGGCCTCCTCCCTGCTATCGGAGATGTCAGCGACGTCCCCCAGGCGGCCCTGGCGACCAACGACTCCGCCCGATACGAATGTAGGCCCTCGCTCCTCAGGTTTGAGAACGGCGGCCTATGTAGCCCCTTGAAAGGCTTCCAGAGGGGACAGGTGATGTTGGCCCCATCAGCCCATACCGAGGGGAAGCTCACATTTCCCAAGGGAGAGGAGAAGAGAATGGTGGAGGCCCTCCTGGACGGGGACCAGGTGCTCTTCCGATACGTGGACGCTGAGGGGAGGTACGCAGGATATCCGTGGAATCCCAATGGGAGCATCTATAACATCGCGGGCATATGCGACCCCCACGGGAACGTCCTGGGACTGATGCCCCATCCCGAGAGGTCCTTTCATCGATACTTGCATCCGGACTGGACCCGCGGCGGCAATGGCCTCCACGGAGATGGGAGGCTCTTCTTCGAGTCACTACTGGACCACGCCACTAAGACTTCCTAGCTCATACCTGGTCGCTGTAGCCACATCGAACGCACACGAAGCTCCCCTCCGCAGTACCGAGGACGGCCCCGCAGTCGGGGCAGACGTCCTTCGACTTGCTCCCCTGCAGGCTCAGGGGCTGCTCCCTCTTGCTGCCCTCCCTGTAGACGGTTATGCCCTTGCATCGTAGCTTCCAGGCCAGCATGAAGGCGGTCTCTACGTCCTCCACGGTGGCGTTCCGGCGGAGATTTATCGTCTTGGACACGGCGTTGTCTACGTGCTCCTGAAAGGTCGCCTGGACCTTCACGTGCCACTCGGGTGTGACATCGTGGGAGGTGACGAAGATTCTCCTGGCATGGGGAGGTACCTCCTTCAGGTCCCGGATGGAGTGCCTCCTGGACACCTTCTCCATCAGCGTCTTGGAGAAGAAACCCTCCTCCTCCGCATACCTGAGAAAGTGGGGGTTGACCGCCTGGAGGGTCTCCCCGTCCTCCACCTTCTTGATGTAGGTGATGGCGTAGAGGGGCTCGATGCCGCTGGAACAGTCCGCCAGCAGGCTGATGGTCCCCGTGGGGGCGATGGTCGTCCTCGTGGCGTTCCTCATCGGCGCCTTGTAAATGCTCTTGTCTATGTTGGGGAAGGAGCCTCGTGCCTCTCCTATCTTCCTGGACTCGTCGTCAGCCGTCTTCCTGATGAAGGACATCAACTTCTGGGCCAGATCCAGCGCTTCCTGGGAATCGTAAGGAATGCGCAGCTGGATGAGGGCATCGGCCCAGCCCATGATGCCCAAACCGATCTTGCGGTTGCCCCTCACCATCTCGCTGATCTCCTCCATGGGGAATCTGCTCATGTCGATGACGTTGTCCAGGAAGCGGACCGCCTCGCGGACGACATCCTCCAGCCTATTCCAGTCCACCTCCCGCTGGCCCGAGGGACCCGTGAGCATCTTCGCCACGTCTATGGATCCGAGGTTGCAGGCCTCGTATGGCAGGAGGGGTTGCTCCCCGCAGGGATTGGTGGCCTCGATGCGTCCCAGGCCGGGCGTGGGATTCCCCTCCTCTATGCTGTCCAAGAATATGACGCCCGGGTCCCCCGTGAGCCAGGCCATCTCCGCCATGAGCTTGAAGATTCTTCGCGCGTCCTTCTTACCGATGACCTCCCCCTTCCTGGCATGGATGATGTCGTACTTCCCCCCGACATCAACCTTCCTCATGAAGCTGTCAGTGACGGCCACGGAGAGGTTGAAGTTGGAGAAGCGGCCCTCCATCCGCTTACAGGTGATGAACTCCTCTATGTCGGGATGGTCCACCCGCAGGATGCCCATGTTGGCGCCGCGTCTCCTCCCACCCTGCTTTATGGCCTCGGTGCTGTGATCGAAGACCCTCATGAAGGAGACGGGGCCGCTGGCGACGCCACCAGTGGACTTGACGATGTCCCCCTTTGGCCTCAGGCGGGAGAAGGAGAAGCCCGTGCCGCCACCGCTCTGGTGGATGAGGGCAGCGGCCTTCAGGGCGCTGTAGATGCTGTCAATGGAGTCCTCCACCGGGAGGACGAAGCAGGCAGACAGCTGCTGGATCTCCGTCCCCGCGTTCATGAGGGTGGGGCTGTTGGGAAGGAATTCCAGTCGGGCCATCATGTCGAAGAACTCCTTCTCTTCGCTGGAGACGGTCCTTCCGTCGTCGTATAGCTCGTTGGCCAGGGCTATGTTGTGGGCCACGCGCTGGAACATCTCCTTCGGCGTCTCCACGATTCTGCCCGCTATGTCCTTCCTGAGGTAACGCTTCCTGGCCACCGTCAGGGCATTGTTGCTCAGCACCACCTCTGCCAGCATTTCCACACTCCATATGGTTGCTTTTTCATAATAATATTCCTAGGGGTCTGCTTCCCGCCTACGATGGCCCTAGAGGTTGACGAGGACCTCGACAGGTTCCCCGTCACCAAGGCCCAGTTTGCGGCGAAGCCGATGCTGGGATATGACCTCGAGGACATCATCGTAGTGGGACCGGAACGGCAGGATGACGGCACAGTCCACCTTGGCAATGGAGGCGAAGAAGCACTTGGCTCCACCGAAGGTCCTCCTGCCGCTGGTAAAGCCCTCTATCCGGATTCCCTCCGCCCCCCTCAGAACGTCGAGTTTCGTGATTTCCCTCCCGTCCAGCTTGAGGTTGAGGGTTCCCGGGTAAGGCTCGAAGCCCAGTTTGGCCCGGAACTGCTCCCGATACCCCTCCTGGCTCATGTAGTAGAAGCCCTCTCCAAGTCCCCGGTCTACTCGACCTCTCACCTTCAGCAGCCCCTCCATCTCGAAGATCTTCTGGTAGGCGGCGTACTCGCTCCTGAGGATCTCCATGGCCTTATCTGTGAGCTTCATCTGCTGCCGCCGAGCCCCGAGGTTTCTCGTGATGAGACCGGCCTCCAAAAGCTCCAACACACGAACAGAGGCCGACTGCTGGCTGATGCCCATGAGCCTTCCCAACTGGGATGTGGAAACGGGGACATGCTCGTGTATGGCCCCCAGGAGGGCGAGCTGCTTGAGTGTCTCCACCAGGTTCGGCTTCAACGATGAGGGATAGCCCTGTAAGGTGTAAAACCTTTACCCGATGGGGATTCCCTCAGCTTCTAACCTCCTCTTCTCCCTTAGGAATATGACAGGTCTGCCCGCCTCTCTAAGGCGCCGTCTGAGACGTCGATCATTAGTCAAAACGACGGCCTCCTCCTCCAGGGCTGCCGTCAGAATTGCGTCGTCTCCTGTGCCCTCGACTTCCATAGTCCGATAGCGGGCCGCTAGCTTCAGGGCGGCTTTGGCCTTCCTGTCGGACCTCGAGAGCCTGGCGAGTTCCTTCAAGGCGGACGACGGAATCACGACTTCATACTCCCCAAGGAGCCGCGTGAGTTCGCCTTCCAGGTCGATGGAGAACTGAAAGGGCATCATGAGAGCGTTGGTGTCTAGGAATACGAGGACCTTATTCACACGGGAAGATAGATCCGCCTACATATGCCTTTATCGAGAATCCCCACATTGATAGCCATTCTCCTCCTCGATAATGATATGACAAGTTTTATTACCGATAGTGAGAACATAGGGACCGCAAGCCGTGAGGAGACCAGGGTTAAAGCGGTTGCCTCTCCAGTCCTCCTGTCGGTATCCCTTTTTGCCCTGGGACTCCTCACCTTGCCCCTTTATGTCTCCTTCGGTCCCCGCGTCAGCTCTTGATTATCACCGCAGATAGGCTCGGTGGCGAAAAATCGCGGAAGATACGGGGAACCTGCGAAAGCTATCGGTGATAATCGTGTAATAAGCTTTTTATAGTGAGGTATCATAGCGACGCTATGTCCATAGCGTCCTGATGTAGAAAGGCTCGCTATGCAAAAGGTGAGAAAATGAAGACAGCCGTGAGTGCCCTGTTGGCCCTCCTCCTCTTGGTCTCCCCCCTGGCAGCCTTTGCCGCTGCCCAGGAGCCCACGGAGATAGAGAGGGACCTGCAGGTCGACGTAAGCGTCGGTTCGACCGACCGCTTGGGCGGCGGCAACTGGGTCAAGATCGAAGTAGGAAAGACCATCTTTGCCGTCGTCTATGGAACGGAGAATAACCCGAACAACGTGAAGATGTTCGTAGAGTACGACAGGTACCTCGGAGCCGCGGAGATCTACAGCAATGAGACGGGCGAGTTGCTCGTAACTAGGCCCATCCCAGTGCGGACAATAATGGTCCAGAGCTTCGACCTCCTGGTGGAGTTCAGGGACGGAGACAACGACGGCCTTCTCCACTTCCCGAGAGACTGGAGAGACCTCCTCATGGACACCTATGACTACCCCAGGAAAGTCTTGTCTCTCAAGCAGGCTTGGACTCTCGAGGGATTGGTCATAGATGACTCAGAGGAGAACGTCACGAAGGTCGACTTCAACCTGACTGCTACCAACCTCGGTTACACCGACCTGCGCCCTGAAGATGATCCGGGCGATGGTCTAGACAGGATTACCTTGGCCTTCCACGTCAAGGTGGAGCGCGTCCTGAAGACGGGCGAGGTGAACGTCTACAAGGTAGTCGTCGATGAGGACAGAGGCATCGTTTCCACGGAGCTCAACAGGACGGAAACACTGACGGGCCTGACCGTGAATGGCAGCTTCAAGTACGACCACTACATCGAAGGCTGGGACTGGGGCGGTAACGACTCCCGCCTGGCCATGGCAACCCACGTACTAGTCGGAAACCACGTGCCGCCCGAAGTTCTCCAATGGGCTCGACTACAGTTCGATCCCCACGCTCGGGCTGGTGACGACGAGTACCACGAGGACGCCATGACGGAGAGGCCTCGCCTGATAACCGTGGACAAGATGGAGTTCGAGGACGAGTGGACCCGCGTCGGTCGACTCCGGTGGGTCTCCGATGTGGAGGTCGACGGAGAGACCATGGAGATGAGCTTCCAGCTGCACGGGATTGAGCGCATCTTGAGCTTCGAGCACAACTTCGCGGGACTGCGTTTCCGCGGGGCCTTCATCTACCCCAAAGGCGAGAGGATCTTCCACGATCCGTCCCTCGACGCGAGTGTGTTCGTACCTGTGAGCATCGAATCTCCGCTGGGCCTGGGCCCCTACTTCATTCAGCTGGGGCTTGCGGGCCTTGCAGTGGTCGGACTGGTTCTCTACCGGACCCTCCGAAAGAAGCCCAACCCCCCCTAGGTCCCCCCTCCCCCCCGGGCCGACCTTTCAAATAGGCCCGGGGGTCTTTCCCCCTTTGTCATGGCGAGGATCGCCCCAGAGTGGACAGCAGAACTGAAGAAGGGATCCGTGCAGCTTCTCCTCCTTGCGCTGCTAAGGGATTCACCAAAATACGGTTTCCAAATCATAAGGGAGCTGAGAGATGTGACGGACGGGTTCTTTGACTTGAAAGAAGGCACCCTCTACCCGGCCCTCCGCAGGCTCGAGTCCAAGGGCTACCTGAAAGGTGAGTGGCACACCGACGAAGAGGGAGGCCCTCGAAAGTATTATCAGATGACAGATTTAGGTCGAAAGGCATTAAAGGAGGCTACAGAAGTGTGGAAGAGGTTAGCATGGAGTTGCCAACGCGTATTGGAGAGGAGGAAATGAACTCCCTCGATCGCTACCTCAACCAGGTTTCCAGGCACCTGGTGGGGCTCCCTGCGAAACTTCGACAGGATGTCCTGATGGAGCTGAAATCCCACATCCTGTCCCAGGCTGAAGTAGAAGAGGGAGAGGTAAACATCGTCGTGGAAAGGATGGGACCCCCCAAGCAGACTGCCAGGTCCTACATCCAACTCTACGGCTACGGCCTTGGTCTAAAGGTGTTGGCAGTGGTGGCCGCCGCGGCCCTGGCTTTCCTCACGTTGCCCTTCTCCATAGGTTCTCCGGCAATCCTAGGATCGGTGTGGATGTCTAACGCCAGCCTCATCGTCCTCATACTCTTCCTGATAGGTGTTGGTGTGAAGGTGGGTCCCAAGGCCGCCCTGGCCGCTGGGACCAGTGTGGCCGCGGCCCGTTTCTTGGCCTTCGGCGTTGCTCTTGTTTTCTCACTCCCAGGCCTGGTGACACAGCCGGCGGCGATCCTGGCCTTCATCCTGACGACGATAGCCATCGCCTTCGTGGGATACCTCGCGGCTCCACGGCAGAAGGCCTCCGCGGAAGGCTAGGTGCGGCTGCTATCCTGCCCTTCGCTTTATGAACTCTTCCACTATGAGGATGTGGTCGAAACCCATCTCGGGCAGGTCGTCTAGGCTCAGAAGACCAACCTCTGTGGCGTCGGAGCCAGATACCAGTTCCCCGCCAACTACCTCAAGCTCGAAGGCTAGGGATACCACATGACCTCGAGGGTCCCTGTCAGGGTTTGAGTAGACGCCAAGCAAGGAAGCCACCTTCGTTTTGAGACCCGTCTCCTCCTCGACCTCCCTCACCACGGCTTCTTCCACCGTCTCACCATACTCCACAATCCCCCCCGGTAGACAGAAGAGGCCCTGGAAGGGATAGTACCTCCTCTTGATGGCCACGAGCTTGCCCTCATGCAGTACCAGCCCGTCCACGGCGAGCAGAGGCACCTTGAGACCCGAGGCCAGATGAACCCTCAGAGCCGAACTCCTTTTCTCATAATCCTCAAGATAGCTCTTGCCAGCATCCGACACCACGAGATGGCGACCCTTCCTCTCCAGGGGATCCGAACCCAAGGCGGCTCGTACCCGCTCCCTCCAGCTACGAACTCTCTCGTATGAAAGGGGACCGGAGGAGAGAGCCGAGCTGAGGGGCTTCCCCTCCTTCAGCGTTCTCAGAAAGCGGGCTATGGCTTCGTCCACCACGAGAATCCCATTCCACTCTAGGCGTGGTTCCACGGTGAAGTCGAGCAACTCTATCCCCAGCCCTCAATGGTCTAGGCGCTTGAAATTACTGTGGGTGGCTGTCAAGTATCTCCACAGGAGCAGTCGGAAGGGTTTAAGTGGGGCCTTGGCATAGACCCGGCATCCCTGGGCTGGAGGACGATATGTGAAGGACCCAGACTTGGCGGATTTTGCTGTGGATCTCGCTCAACGCAGTGGGGCGACCTACGCGGAGGCCCGTTATGAAGAGCAGACACAGGAGCTCTTCTTCCTGAAGAATGGCATTCTAGACGCCCTCTATGTGGGCAAGAGCCGTGGGATAGGAGTGCGAGTCCTCTACAAGGGCAGCCTGGGCTTCGCTGCCACGAACGAGATGTCAAGGGCGGCCGTTCGCGGGGTCGTGGGCGAGGCCATCAAGATTGCCCGCACAGGGCGTCGAAAGGATCCCATAGTCTTCGCGAAGGAACCCTCCGTCGAAACGACCTGGGCGGTCCCCGAGAAGAAGCCTATCTTCGATACCCCGATAGAGGAGAAGCTTGACGCCATCATGCATGTGGACCGGGAGCTCGGGGCCACGGGTCTGGACATCCCTGCGAGGTTCTTCCAATGGTCAGGCAAGACGATTGAGAAGTACTTCGTCAACGGCGAGGGGACAAAGATTCGATCCTACTCCCCTCGCAGTCGCCTTCTGTTCTTTCTGACGGTGGCCCACGACGGAGATGCCGAGCAGGCTCACAGGAACTACGGCTACGGCGGCGGCTGGGAAGCTTATGAAGAGTGGGAGACGCTGAACAGAGTCCTCCGGGAGGCCCGCTCCATGGAGAAAACCCTGAAGGAGGGGAAGAAGTCCCCTGAGGGGAAGATGGACCTGGTTGCAGGACCCCAGGTCTCAGGCATCGCAAGCCACGAGTCCTGCGGCCACCCCACGGAGGCAGACCGCGTTCTAGGACGCGAAGCATCTCAGGCTGGCAAGTCTTTCATCACGCCAGAGTCCACTGGCATGCGTGTGGGGAGCGAGGTAGTCAATGTTGTCGATGATCCTACCGTTCCAAACACGATTGCGCATTACAGGTACGACGATGAAGGCGTTGAGGCCCGCCGCCGCTACCTTTACAGGGAGGGCATCGTCCATGAGTTCCTGCAGAACAGGGAGACGGCCGCGGTTATGGGCACCAGGAGCAATGCCGCCTCCCGGGCTGTCAACTACAACGTCGAAGCCATAGTTCGAATGGCGAATACCTTCGTGGAGCCTCAGGACTGGTCAGTGGAGGAGATGATTGAGGACGTGAAACAAGGGGTGTACATGAAGTCCTTTATGGAGTGGAACATCGACGACAGGCGTTACAACGGCAAATACGTGGGCCGGGAGGCGTACCTGATTGAGAACGGGGAGGTCAAGCTCCCCGTGCGGCGGCCGGTTGTGGAGCTGACGACGCCCACTTTCTGGTCCGCGGTGGACGCCGTTGGCAAGGACCTGGAGTTCGAGGCGGGCTTCTGTGGGAAATCCGATCCAGAGCAGAGCCTTGATGCCATGCTGGGAGGTCCGACCATCCGTCTCCGAGACATCTATCTGAGGTGATTGGATGGAGGACTTCGCGTCTCTGGCAGAGGGGATTGTCATCAGGGCCCTGGGGGCGGGGGCCCAGGACGTGGTCGCGAACGTCTATGCGAACAACTCCTATCAGATCCGCTTCGCCCAGAACCAACCGGTAATCGGCAATCGATGGCGGGAGCGTGCAGTCTTCGTGGGCCTCGTGGTGGACAAGCGCGTAGTGGCGACAGAGATCGAGGACTTGACGCGGGTGAATGAGGCCGTGGACGATCTCGTGGCGCTGGCCAGAAAGTCTCAGGAGAACCCCATCTATGGAGGGATTGCCGAGGGTCCCTTCCAGTACGCCGACGTTTCCGCGGACAAGCAGATCATCGACTTGGATGGAGGTGGAGACTACGTCGAGGCCGCCATCAACAGCGCCCTTGCTGAGGGGGCCGTTGAGACGGCTGGTAGTTTCTGGAAATACGACTACGAGCACTTCCTCCACACTTCCAATGGCGTGGAGGGACATGATCGGCGGGTCAGCGTTTATCTGTCTGTACGAGCCTTCCTGGGGCCTGAGTCGAGCGGTCACGGCATTGCCTGCGCTGCCAAGCTCTCTGGGTTCGACCCGGAAGGGGCCGGTCGAAAGGCAGGGCACATCGCTACCATGGCCAAGAACCCCAAGCGTGGTGAACCAGGCAAGTACGACATCTTGCTCGAGCCCCTCATCCTAGGCACCATGATCTACGAGATCGGCAATCGGGCCTCAGCTTATGCCGTGTTGGCGGGCCTCTCCCCATTGAAGGACAAGATCGGTGAGAGGGTCGCGTCGTCCGCCGTGACGATTGTTGATGACGGAAGCGCACGTTCCGTGAACCGGCGAAGGTTCGACGACGAGGGTGTACCCACGAAGCGGAACGTCCTGGTCGACGGCGGCGTGATGAAAACCTATCTGCACAACACCTCCACAGCGAAGTTCTTCAAACAGGAGACGACCGCCAACGCCGGTCTCATCCAGCCCTCGCCTCACGCCCTGTTCTGTCAGCCGGGCGATTGGGGCCGAGAGGAGCTCTTGGAGGAGATCAAGGACGGACTGTGGTTGACCAACGCGTGGTACACCCGCTATCAATCCTATGTGACCGGTGACTTCAGCACGATTCCCCGGGATGGGATCTTCCGCATCAGGAACGGGGAGGTCGTCGAAGCCTGGAAGGACATAAGGCTGACAGACAACATTCTCAACCTGTGGAAACGGGTCGACGCCCTGGGCAAGGAGACCGAGCAGGTCAAGTGGTGGTACGAGGTCCCCGTTCCCGTGTTTGCCCCGCCTGCCGTGGCCCGCGACATCGGGATAACCCGATCTGCGATGTAGAATCGACCATGGTCCGAGGCGAAGGGGATTCTTTTACGAGCGATCGGCTAGTCGTCCCCTTTCCTCATGGGAATCCGCAGCCCTTTCAGACGGGCGAATCGAATTGCCTCCTCGTACCCAGCATCCGCATGTCTCAGGACGCCTAGGCCAGGATCGGCGTTGAACACCCTCTCGATCCGCCGCGCAGCCTCCTCTGTTCCGTCGGCCACCACGGACATGCCGGCATGGGTCGAGTAGCCGATGCCGACTCCGCCACCACTGTGGATGGCAACCAGGTCCGCTCCCGAAGCGGCGTTCAACAGAGCGTTGAGGAGGGGCCAGTCCGCCACGGCGTCGGAGCCGTCTCTCATGCCTTCGGTTTCCCTGGTCGGAGAGGCGACGGAACCGCTGTCCAGATGGTCCCTGGTGATGACTATGGGGGCCTCGAGTTGCCCCTCGGCCACCATGTGGTTGATTCGCGAGGCGAAGAGGGCCCTCTCCCCATAGCCAAGCCAGCAGACCCTCGCAGGCAGGCCCTCCCATGGCAGGTGCTTCTCCGCCAGCCTGATCCAGCGGGTCAGCTGCTCGTTCTCCGGAAAGAGCTCGAGGACCACCCTGTCGGTCTCCAGGATGTCCTGAGGGTTCCCCGATACGGCAACCCATCGGAAGGGTCCCCTCCCCTGGCAGAACATCGGCCGGATGTACAGCTTCACGAAGCCCTCGAAACCGAAGGCTTCCTTCAGCCCGGCATCCCTCGCCTGACCCCGGATGTTGTTCCCGTACTCAAAGACTACCGCGCCTCTCCTCTGGAAGCTCAGCATGGCCTTCACGTGGTCCACGATGGATCTCTTCGACCTCTGGAGGTACTCCTTCGGGTCTGAGGCGCGAAGCTCGGCCGCCTCTTTCACATCGAGACCAGCGGGGATATACCCCTCCAGCGGATCGTGGGCTGAGGTCTGATCCGTCACGACGTCGGGACGGAATCCCCGTTCAACCAGCTCCGGGTGGACCTCAGAACAGTTGCCCACGAGGCCCACGGATCGCGATCGTCCCTCCTCCAGTGCGTTCTTCACTATTTCCAGGGCCTCGTCAACATCATCCGTCATCTCCTCGCAATAGCCGGCCTTGAGCCTGCGGCGGGCTCGGTCCTCATCCACCTCCACATCAAGGCAGATGCCCTCGTTCATGGTGACGGCCAGAGGCTGGGCCCCTCCCATTCCTCCCAGACCGCCTGTGAGAACTACCTTACCATCCAGAGACCCGCCGAAGTGTTGCCTGGCACAGGCGGCAAAGGTCTCGTAGGTGCCCTGGATGATGCCCTGAGTGCCGATGTAGGCCCAAGCCCCAGCAGTCATCTGGCCGAACATGATTAGTCCCAGGTCCTCCAAATGCCAGAAGTGTTCCCATGTCGCCCATCTGGGGACCAGGTTGGCATTGGCCGTCAGAACCCTGGGCGCCCAGGAATGGGTTCTAAAGATGCCCACGGGCTTGCCCGACTGGATGAGAAGGGTTTCATCCTCCTCGAGGGCCTCGAGGCTCTCCACGATCCTGTGAAAAGCCTCCCAGTTCCTGGCGGCCTTTCCCGTCCCACCATAGATGATGAGTTCCTCGGGCTTCTCAGCGTTCTCCAGATTGTTCTCCAGCATCCTCAGGAGGGCTTCCTGGCGCCAGCCCTTGCATCGGAGTTTAGTGCCTCTTGCTGCTCTTATCTCAGGCATGAGCGTACCGGGCCTGATAGGTATCCAGCCGATAAATGATTTCTGGCACGACTGCTCTCAGAGCCTGGTCCGGAGGACCTCCAGGACGAGCGAGTGTATCTCCACCGCCTCCCGTGCCATTGCTTCCATCCTCTCCCTCGTCTCAGCCACGTAGTCCGCCGCCTTGATGGAGGAGAGGTTGATGTCTACGTTAAGGAGGGCTCCGTGGAAGGCGGCGAGGGCCAGGTGGGCAGCGACTCCCGCGTCGGAGAGGGCGTTCGTGTTGCCCTTGCCAGCCACCTCGCGGACTGTGCTGAGGAGATCGAGACATCGCCTCCCGGTTTCCATGGGTACCTCGGCCGCGCCCCGTAAGGCTTGCTGAAAGGCCTCCCTACGCTTTTCCTTGGCCTCAGAGGTGGAACGGTCCATCTTCAGAGCCTGGGATACCGCATCGTAGGCCAGGGCATCCTCCGTGATGAGGTGCTGGAGACTGCTTCGGACTTTCTCCGATTCCTCCAGGAGATGCTCCATCTCTCCCCAGACCTCCTTGTACCTCTCCTTCCCGATGGTAAGCCTGCAGACCATCGATGTCAGACCTGCCGCCAGGGCCCCTGCCAGGGCAGCCACGCTCCCGCCGCCGGGGGTGGGCTTCTGAGAGGCCACGTCCTCCAGGAAAGTCCTTAGCGGAGCCTCGATGTCTACTCCCATAGCCTCCTCTCCAGGATCTGATCCCTGCTGAACTCCTCAAGCTTAAGGTAGGACTCCGCGCAGTCCAGGAGGGCGTCTAGGGGGACCAGTCCCACCACCTCGCTGCTGTCGATGGACACGCCCGCCGCCTCCGCTTCCTCCCGAATGGCCTCGAAGACGGTCGGTATGGCCGTCACGCGGAAATTGAGGAGGTTCATGGAGACCTGAACCATGTCCTTGTCTTCCAGCCTGAAACCCTTCGCCTGGACCCCTGGGAAGCCCCCGCTGCTGGCTCTTATTCTCTTCGCTATCCTCTTTGCCAGATCCAGGTCGTCAGTGCGCAGGTTGACGTTGTAGGCTATCAAGGGTCCCCGGGCTCCGACAACCGTCGCTCCTGCCGTGGGATGGATTCTCGGCTCTCCCACATCTGGCCTTCTCTCGGGCTTTACCCCCATCTCCTCCTTGAGGGCCTCAAACTCCCCCTTCCGGATCTTGGGGAGCAGCCTCCTCTCAGGCTTGAGGGCGGCTTCAGCGTAGAAGTATACGGGCACGGCGAGCTCCTTCCACAGCCTCTCTCCAAGCTCGTGGGCGATCCGGACGCACCCCTCCATGGAGATGTTGGATATGGGGACGAAAGGGATGACGTCGGCGGCTCCGATGCGAGGGTGCTCGCCTCGGTGGACATTGAGATCGATGAGCTCCACGGCCTTGGCCGCGCTGCGGAAGGCGGCCTCTTGGACGGCCCCAGGCTCCCCGATGAAGGTGAGGACAGCCCTGTTGTGGCTCGAGTCCATTTCTACATCCAGGAGGCGCACTCCTTGAACCTCCCTCACGGCGGAGGCTATGGCTTCCACCACATCCTTCCTGCGCCCCTCGCTGAAGTTAGGTACGCACTCTACGATCTGGGCCATATGATCTCGTCAAGGAGAGGGCCTACTTAAGGATGTTCGAATCTATGCATCAGTTGCTCATCCGGTTTCCGTGGACGTCCACGGAACCTGCGTACCTTGATGAGAATCGTCGATGGCGTTTTCCGTGGATGTGCTCGGAACCTCATGCCTTCCTAGGTATGAAGACCATCCGACCATGGCAGGGAACCTCTAGATGCCTGAGGAAACGGAGAAGTTCCTTCCCCAAGGTTTCGGGCATCAGAAGAACCGATTGCCCAACGTAATCCACCCCAGGTCTGGAGATCAGACCCTCGTACCTGTAAGTTTTCACGCGGCCGTTGACGGCCTTTCGGCTCTCGCTGCCGAACACCTTTCTGTGGACTTTCCCCCTGGTCCGCGTCCTAGCTCGCGCTACGTCGTAGGAGACCAGAAGCTTCGTCTGCAGGTCCTCGCCCTCATTCTCGATTCGACGTTCCCCGTTGCCTTCCATAGTCGTCATCTTCCGAGGATATCCACGGAAGATTGGTATATAAGGGGGAATTGGGGAGATGTGTGAAAGTACTCAAGGTGTGCCGTTCTAGTTCTGACTCCACCTTCACTGAGGAGTTTCCGTGGACATCCACGGAAACGGGGAAGGCTTTCGAACGATCGTCGTCAAGTGGACCTTAGGCCGCACTCCTAATCCTCTGATACTTCTCACGGTACAGGTCTGCACAGCTGGTGCAGCACAGGTAGTGGTATCTATCATCCAGCCGCAGCCTGATAGGCCTCTCCGTAATCCTCTTTCCGCAATAGAAGCAGTTGATGGTCAATGACGCCCCCTCCCTGATGAGGACCGGGCTCTCTTCCTTGAAGGTCCTCAGGAGGGTAAAGTCCTCATATTCAGCGACGCCCGCCAGGCCCGACACCCATCTGAGGAAATCCCTCACATCCTCGCTGCTCATGAATGTCGCCCTTATGAGGAGGTTGAACCGGCTGGCCATGTATAGCTGCCGGACCTCCTCCTTCGATTTGAGATCCCTGACCACTTCCTCCAAGGCACCTGGCTCCGTCCTAACGCGAAGGAAGAGGCTACTACCTTCAAGCTTCTCTGGACGAACGACGGCTTGATACCCTTCAATGACGCCGAGGGCTTCCAGCTCCTTGACCCGGGCGCTGATAGTCGGCGTGCTAGCTCCCACCTTGCCAGCGACCTCCCGGAACGAGGCCCTCCCATCCTCCAGCAAGGCCTGCAGGATCCTAAGGTCTAGGCTCTCTAGCTTCACGAACTGCATTAGTGATGGGGCTCTTCTTAAAGTTTGTCAAGCTGAGGACCGATTCGACGAACGACCATCAGGGGAATGTCGAGCACGAGCGGTATGCACAGCAAACTTCTATTAAGAGGCCTGGATTATTGTCTCGGCTCCTATGGAGAAGCAGAAGGACTTCAGTGAGTGGTACAACCAGGCCATCGATGACGCCGGCCTAGTGGACAAGCGGTACCCCATCAAGGGGATGAATGTCTGGACTCCCTACGGCCTCCAGGTCGTGAGGCTCATGGACGACCACATGCGGAAGGAGATGGCCCGCACCGGTCACCAAGAGGTCCTCTTCCCCATGCTCGTCCCGGAGGACCAGTTCCAGAAAGAGGCGGATCACATCAAGGGATTCGAGGAGAACGTCTACTGGGTCACCCACGGAGGCCTGAACCCGCTGGATGTCCGCCTCCTCCTCAGGCCGACCAGCGAGACGGCCATGTACTCCCTCTTCTCCCTCTGGGTCCGCTCCCATACGGACCTCCCCCTCAAGGTCTTCCAGATAGTGAGCACCTTCCGATATGAGACGAAGCAGACGAGGACCTTCATGCGGGTGAGGGAAATCCACTTCTTCGAGTCCCACACGTGCCATGTGGACTATGAGGACGCGGAGAGGCAGATCATGGAGGACCTCAAGATATGGGCCAACCTTGCCCGCAGGTTCGCCCTCCCTTACCTGCTCAACAAGAGGCCAGAGTGGGACAAGTTTCCGGGGGCCTACTATTCCGTGGTCCCGGACGCCTATGTGGCGGCCGCGGGAAAGGCCCTCCAAGCCGGTAGCATGCACCATTATAGGGACAACTTCTCCAAGGTCTACGACATCACCTTCGAGGACGCTGAAGGTCAGCGCAAATATGTCCACCAGACCACCTACGGCATGAGCGAGAGGATCCTCGGGGCCATTGTGGCAGTCCACGGCGATGATCTGGGTGTGGTCCTGCCACCAGAGGTGGCTCCCATCCAGGTCATCATAATCCCCATCCTTGCCAAGGCCCAGAAGGCCAGAATCACCAAGGAGGCCAAGGCGTTCCACCGGGAAATCAGGGAGCTGATCAGGGCGGAGGTGGACCTGAGAAATCTGAGACCAGGGGCCAAGTTCTACGAGTGGGAGCGGAAAGGTGTGCCGCTCAGAATCGAGATAGGGCTGGAGGAGATCGAGGGTGGCTACGTCACCCTCTGTCGGCGGGACACGGGCCGACGGAGGAAGGTGAGGAGGGATGGAGCTGCAGAGAGGATCAGGGCGGCCCTCAGGAGGATCCAGGCGGACATGCGGGCGAGGGCCTGGGCGGAGCTGCAGGCGAACATCCACACCATCGGCTCCTACGAGGAGGCACCTTCCAGAGGCATCATCCGGACCGGCTGGTGCGGCAAGGAGGCCTGTGGCCACAAGATGGAGGAGAGGCTGGACAGGGGAATCCTGGGGACGCCCTTCTTTGGAGAGGAGTTCCAGGGCAGATGTCTGGAATGCGGTGAGGAGACGACTAAGGTGGCCTACGCTGCAAAGTCCTTCTAATCGCCAGAGTACAGAAGCATTCCCGCCAATCCGAAGACCACCATGACCACCACCAGGGCGTAGATCCCAATGTTCTCCGCTGCGAGGATGTTCCAGGAATTGTAGAGTATACCCCATCCGACGTAGAGGGCTGCGCCCAGAGAAAGCAGGACGGCGTAGGCGTAGAAGATGACGGTCTTGCTGGCGGGAAGACGGACCACAGTCCGGCTATCTTCGACGACGATTTATATGTTTGGAATTCCCCCTGGTCTCGCGCCTGTGATGGTAGATGGCCAGGAGGAAGGCCAGGGCAGCAGTGCCGATTAGGAGCTGGAAGGGCCACATGGGTAGCCGCTCCTTCACTCCAAAACCGCT
Source organism: Thermoplasmata archaeon (assembly GCA_046758325.1). Lineage (GTDB taxonomy): Archaea > Thermoplasmatota > Thermoplasmata > RBG-16-68-12 > JAJISG01 > JAJISG01. The sequence goes on from JBHHZZ010000003.1 coordinate 80,672, forward strand.
GTCCGGCAGAACGCCGTCGATGCTCGCCAGATCCAGGACCTCTCCCAGGTAGGTGTAGTTGACCCCGCGCACGTACCTGTAGGTCTCCTTCTCTTCTGACGTGGCCTCCCTCACAGCGTAGGCCCACTCATCTCCAGTGTAGAACCCTCGGGAGACCATCACTGCATGGCCTCCAGGGTAGTCGAACTCCAGCCTGAAACGGATGAAGTAGGAGCCCTGGGTGAAGATGGAACCCGCTGGCGTCTCGGCCGCGGTCACGACGGTGAGTTCAACCCTTCTGCCGGATCCCGCCTCCACTGTGGTGAGGTTGAGAAGTGTGGATGTGGATGCGCTTTCCTGGAAGATGGGGGGACTCTCAAGTTCATCGACCGTCATCGACACCGAGGAGGTCCTGAAGTCGTATATCTCCACCAGGAGGGAAGTACCCTCCATGGCCCAGGGGTAGGGATTGGAAACCGTGAACGCAAGGAGTCCGGTTTCTCCCGGGGCCAGCTGCGGCGTGCTGAGGTCTACCAGCAGAACGTTGGTCTTTGAGGGGTCGCTAACCTCCTGCCCTAGGACGCTGCCTGAGGCGAGGAATACCAAGACGGCGAACAACAGGACCCATCTCATTAGCTTTGGTGGATGCGGAAACCTCTAATTAAGTGATAGGCCGAGGAGACAGGCTACAGCCCAATCGGGACGGCCGGCAGCCTGACCACTTTTGCCTCGCCTTGCTCCGGGAGCACTGGAGGAAGGGTAGGAGTCCGGTCAACGGCATCCATCTAGGGTTATATTCGAATATACGAAACAATAAATATCACAGAAAGCTATGGTGACCCGGAGATGCCCATTGAGGCGCAATGATGTCGATACAGATGAGGGCGAGGGCAATGCCAAGGCGAAACTGTACAAGGCTCACGCAGAAATGTGCAAGACCTTCGCCAGTCCCACCAGGCTGGAGATCTTCGACATTCTAAGGGCAGGAGAGCATTCAGTGTCCGAGCTTTCCCGAAGGACGGGTGTGGCACAGCCCACGGTTTCCCAACATCTCAACGTGATGGTGCAGAGCGGTGTCTTGATGCGGAGGAAGGAGGGCTTGAACGTCTACTACAGGGTGGCGAACCCAAAGGTCGTGAAGGCCTTCGAGCTTCTCAGAGAGGCGCTCTTGGAGAGGTTGGCCTCGATCGGCTCCCTTGCCAAGGACATGGGGGTGAAAGTCCCATGAGCGAGACAGAGCCTAGGGAGTTCACCGGGAAGAGAATTCTTCTCATCCTAAACGACCCCCCGTATGGCACTGAGCGAACCTACAACGCCCTCCGTCTGGCCACCAGCCTGCTGAGAAAGGAGGGAGACCTAGCCCTTCGGCTGTTCCTCCAAGGGGACGCTGCTGTGGCGGCCAAGGCCGGTCAGGAAGTTCCGAAGGGATACTACAACATCCAGCTGATGCTCCGATCCATCACGAGGCGCGGAGGGACTGTGGGAGTCTGCGGGACGTGTATGGATGCCCGGGGAATCTCTGACGCAGAACTGATTGAGGGCACCAAGCGGTCGTCCCTCGACGAAGTCACGGAGTGGACCCTGTGGGCGAACAAGGTGATATCTTTCTAGACGGCTCCTCGGGACCCGGAGCAAGAAGTCGACCCTCTGTCAGGCCTCATTCAGGGGATGATCCGAAGGCAAGACGAAGAGGTGGAGGCTTGAAACGCGCGGCCCCCGTACTCACTATCCCCTTCTACCAGCAGACCCTTGATTTCACGTGCGGGCCCGCTTGCCTGATTATGGCGATGCAGTATTTCGACCCCAGGGTCGAGGCCACGCGTGAGTTGGAGATCGATATCTGGCGCGAGGCTAACCTCGTGGAGTGTTATGGAACCAGTAGGTTCGGTCTGGCACTATCGGGGTGGAGACGGGGGTTCGAGGTCTTCACCTGGGGTGTGGAAGCCGGTCTGTCCTTCGTCGATGGCCTGCGAGATCGGTTGCCGAACCTAGACAGAGGGGTACTCACGGCTCTCTATGCGGACCTGAAGGAGAGGTGTGAAAGTGCCGGTATCCGGGACCGCAAGGCTAGGCCCGGACTTCGGCAAGTCAGAAGATGGGTTGAGGAGGGTTCGGTCCCGCTATTGCTCACCGATTCCACCATTTTCGGTGAGGAGAGCCTTCCCCACTGGGTCGTCGTGGCGGGCTTCGACGGATCTCAGGTGCTGATAAACAATCCCCTGTCGAAGTGGGGACCTACGGCGCTGACGGTGGAGCGGCTGGAGGAAGGCCTCGGTTTCAAGGGGACTCGTTGCGCCGTGGTGGTTGCTGGAAAGTCCTCGAGTCTGCGAGCCTAAGCGAGAATGATGATTGGGTTGGGCCGCGCACGTCGTATGAATCGGGACGCTTGGTTCCTCCTCCCTCCGTCCTTTCCCCTGAATCAAATGCCAAATCCGAGAGCCCCAGTGTCCCTCGATCTAACCAGACGAAACCGTTTTGTCTTATTACGCTACAGCGATATCGAGGATGTTGCTGGCTTTGAGGGTTCCGAGAGAGAGGGGCGAAGCTGTCCGCCACAAAGCCCATTCTCTTGGTCTTCTTGACACCAAGCGGAAGATTGTCGAGAGACAGGGATATCTGGAAATACCCATGACGGCCATTCATCCGTCTCTTCGTGACCTCGGAAAAGTTGTGGAGCAGGAGAAGGTAGTCTGGGCAAGAAAGTCGCACACGCCCCATCAGCAGATCCTTGACGAGGCCTCCATACCCCATGACCTCAAAGCCTTCGTGCCACGACGATGGGAAAAGATTGGCGATGTGCTCCTTCTGAGGTTCCCCCGCGAGCTGAGACCGTATCAGGAGGAGGTCTGCAGGGCCTACGCAAGAGTGCTGCGGGTAAAGACGGTTCTCGATGCTTCTCAAGGCATCGAGGGGGAGTGGAGGAGGCCCAGGGTTGCAATCCTCTGGGGGGAGGAGACAGAAACAGTCCACAAGGAGAACGGTGTACTCTACAAGCTGGACCTTTCAGAGGTCATGTTCTCCTCAGGAAACATTGATGAGAGGGTTAGGATGTCCAGGGTGTGTCGGCCGGGTGAGGTGGTCGTCGACATGTTCGCGGGCATAGGCTACTTCAGTCTCCCCATGGCGGTCTGGGGCCGTCCCAGCAAGGTATACGCCTGCGAGGTCAACCCGGTGGCCTACGCCTACCTGAAAGAGAACATCCGCATGAACCAAGCCGACGCTGTGGAACCCATCCTGGGAGACTGTAGGGAGGTGGCCCCGCGGGGGGTGGCGGACAGGGTTGTCCTAGGCTATCTGAGGGACACCCACGAGTACCTCCCTGACGCCATCCAGGTCCTCCGAGGCGAGGGCTGGATCCACTACCATGAGGCCTGTCCCGATGAAACGGCCCATCGACTTCCGGAGTACCTGATCAAGGCTGCCGAGAAAGAGGGCATGATGGTGGTGAAGCTTGAGCAACGGAGGGTGAAGTCCTACGCTCCCGGGGTCTATCACTGGGTCGTCGATGCCCTCATTTCCCAGGCAGCACCTCCCCCGAGCCGCTCGCCGTGAGGAGTCCCTGGAGGGCCTCTCTGTAGGCGTCGCCTTCCGCCTTCATCAGCTCCAGAGCCATGGGGACCAGGAAGTCCGCCAGCTGCTTTTCCTCGTCTCGAAACATCCACTCCTTGCCAGAGGCGGAGCCCAGGGCTCGTAGGAAGGCCAGGGCTATTATTTTCTGTCTGGAGGTCCCCTGCAAACCCTTGGTGGCGGCCAGGATAGCCTTCTTCTGGCCCTGTGTCTTATAGGACCTGGCCACGTTATCGGCCAGGGCGGCGTGAGGCGGGAGGCTCTCCCACGTAGGTAGTCGAGAGACGACCTCCATGTCTCTCCTAAGCTCGAGGGCCTCCGCCAGAACCTCTTCGGCAGACCTCCCTTCGGCCTCAGCGGCCTCCAGCAGAGCCTCCGCCATCTCCTCGTCCTTCAGGAGGGACCTCAGAAGGTGGAACCTCTGGTCCCTACTCAGGGCCTCCGTCAGCTTGGCGGTGCTCGCTTCCCGTATCACAAGACCGTCCTCCAACTCGTCCCTGAGCTCCATGAAGGCAGGCATCACGTTCGGCGGCACCCCCACGGCCTCGAGGAAAGCTTCATAACCCCTCTCGAAGCACTCAGCTCCTAGGACGAAGAGACCCTCCGACGACGCCACATCACTGATGGCCCTGTCCACCTCTTTCTCCAAGAGTTCTTCCTCCCCTAATTTGCCTGAAAGGTAGGCCTCCGCGTTCTTACCCTCCACCGTCTGGTCCGCCGCGAGGGAACAGGTCTCATCATGGCATCGCATGTTCAGGCGGAGATAGACACCGAAGCAATCCGCAAGCTGCGGCACGATCATCCTGCTCCCCAGAAAGGCAGGCAGGTTTCCCTTCGGAGGAATGCATCGCCGGCAGAGGACGATTCTCATACCGGCGCCCTTCCACTCCACGGCCAGGACCGGGTCCGCGTCGCCATGAGGACACACGTATTCGCCGTTCCGCTGAGTGAGGGAGATCTGCAGCCGGCCCAGGCTCTCTTCCACGAACCTCCCGGGCGGACTGTCTTCCCTGCAGGTCGTCACCATCTCCTCCTTGAGGGAGTAGACGTGGAGCCCTCTCTTCCTCGCATAGTCGCCGATGGTCAGGAGGCGTAGCTCGGGCACATCATAGTACTGGACCCCCACCAGCTTCTCCCTGTTGGCCTTGCCCCTGTGAGCGTAGTGCACCGTCCCGAAGGGGGTCTTTGCGGGTGCCAGGTAGGGCGCCTTCTCCTGAACCCCGAGGAGGAGGGTGCCAGCGTAGGCCCTGACCAGGGGGTGTCCCCATCGGGACAGGCGCTCCAGCTTCGCCTCGTCGTCGGCGACCTGGGAGACGCGGCGCAGCTTCTCAAGGAGGGCGTCGAAGGGGCATCGCGAACAGCTCTCCTCCATGCAGCGGGGGACGAGGACCTCAGGCCTCGATCTCAACTCCTTGGCCTTCCTGATGAGCTCCTTCTCCTGCACCTTCGGGGCAGCCCTTATCCCCGTCCTCAACTTCCTGCCCACGCAACTTCATTCCACTGAAGGCTAATAAGCTTGTGCAGGGACCCAGCAGGGTCGCTCTCGGCGAAAGCTTTTATCGGCCCGCCCTCTTGCCTTTATCGTGGACCCGCAGGCAAGGTTCGACGTAACGGCCAGGAACGTAGCGGAGGTCGTCTCCGAGGAGGAGCTTCGATCCATCCTGTCGAAGGACCAGGGCTTGAAGGCATACGTGGGTCTGGAGCCCAGCGGCCTGGTCCACCTGGGCACGGGTCCTATTCTGGCCCAGAAGCTGACGGATTTCTGTGCGGCTGGATTCGACGTGACCGTCCTCCTGGCTGACTGGCACGCCTACATCAACGACAAGCTGGAGGGCGATTGGGACAGCATTCGGGCCTGTGCGGAGTATCTTCGAGAGGCCTATCGCTCCCTGGGCGTCCCCGAGGAGGTCCACTACGTGTATGCCAGTGAACTCGTGGCAGACAGTGAGTACTGGAGGTCTGTCATAGGGGTCTCGAAGGCCTCGACCATCGCCCGCATCAAAAGGGCGATGAGCATCATGGGCAGGCAGGAGCAGGAGGCGGAGATGGACGCCTCGAAGCTCATATACCCTGCCATGCAGGTGGTGGACATCCACGTCCTCGATCTGGACCTGGCCCTGGGGGGGATGGACCAGAGGCATGCCCACATGCTCTACAGGGACCTGGCCCCCAGGCTCGGCTGGAAGCAGGTGGTGGCTGTCCACACTCCCATGCTTTCCAGTCTTCAGGGCGGTGGTCGCATGGATTCCTGGGACCTGAAGATGAGCAAGTCCAGGCCCGAGACCTGCATCTTCATCCACGACACGCCTGAGGAGATCGAGGAGAAGATCAGGAGGGCGTACTGCCCCCCGCGGGAGGCGGAAGGCAACCCCATCCTGCAGTTCAGCCAGCACCTCCTCTTTCCCCATTTCGCCCGCCTCAAGGTGGAGAGGGAACCGAAGCACGGTGGAGACGTGGTCTTTGAGGACTATGACAGCCTAGAGGACGCCTACCGTCAGGGGGACCTACACCCTCAGGACCTGAAGGGAGGCGTCGCCCGCTATCTCGTTGAGTTCCTCAAAGGCCCGAGGGAGTACTTCGAGAGAAGGCCGGATTCCTTGGGTAGGGTCAAAGCCGCCCTTGGATTGTGAGGTACACCATGGGAGGGCCGAAAGGACGCCGAGCCTCCTTCCTGGCGGTGCTCTCCGGCTCCCTCCTCCTGGCTGGTCACTTTTCTGGGGCCTCCCGCTGGCAGGCCGTCATCGACACGATATCCGGCTTCATAGAGGTGACGCTCTTCCTACGCTACCTTTTCCTCGCCATAATCGTGATAGCCTCCGCGGGCGGGGCTTCCGTCATCCTGGGAGGCCTCATGATCCTCGAGGGCCGCGTCCTCCTGGCGAGACTCCTCATCCTTCTGGGCACGGGCTTCGGCCTCGTCTCCTTCCTGATGGTCCTCAGCCTGGCAGTCATCGGGGGAGACCTGCCCATGGCCGGCGGCACCGTCGTCGTCCTCATAGGCATAGGATTATCAATCCTGGCCCGGTTCCATGCCCGGGATTGAAATGGTCGAACTTAGGGATATAGCAGCTCAGACGCTGGAAACGATTGCCGGTCTCCTGGACTTCGTCATATGGAGGGGGATCACTGTCTTCGACGTTCTCATGTCCGTCATCATTCTGGTAGTGGGTGTCGTCGTAGTTCGCTACCTTGCCAAGGCCCTGGGGAGAGTGCTAGCCCGCCTTGGGATACCTGAACTGGTCGAGAGGTTCCTGGTAAGGCTATCCAGGTTCCTCCTCTACGTGGCCCTCCTGGGCCTGGCACTGGCCCCCTTTGGCATCGACCTGACCAGTCTGGCCCTGGGCTTCGGCGTCCTAGGAATCGTCATCGGCTTCGCCCTCAAGGACGTGCTAGCGAACTTCGCATCCGGGGTCCTCCTGCTGATCCTGAGGCCCTTCGATAAGGGCCATCTAGTGGAGGTAGGAGGCATAACAGGCTTCGTGGAGGACCTGGGACTCAACGCCACGACCCTCAAGACCTTTGACGGCAAGAGAGTAATCGTTCCAAGCCAGAAGGTCTGGGGCTCCCCCATAACCAACTTCCACAGCTGGCCCATTCGAAGGATCGACCTCGTGGTGGGCATATCCTACGATGACGATGTGGAGCGGGCCCTGGCCGTCATAAGGAGGATTCTGGAAACGGATGAGAGGGTGCTGAGGGAGCCTGGACCCGCTACCAACGTGAGGGAGTTTGCGGACAGCAGCGTCAACCTGAACATCTTCGCATGGACGGAGCAGGGGAACTTCGGCGCCCTGAGGAACGACCTGCTCCTGAAGGTGAAGGAGGCCTTCGAGAGGGAGGGAATCACCATCCCCTATCCGACCAGGACGGTCATCATGCAAGAGGAGAGCTAGGTCGTGCCTCTGGAGCTCTGGACCATAGGGCACAGCAACCGCATCTGGAAAGAGTTCCTCTCCCTCCTGAAGGAGTGCCGCATCGAGGGCCTGGTCGACGTCCGCCGCTTCCCCACCTCAAAGTGGTCCCATTTTACTGCGGAGGCCCTCAGGAGACTCCTTGCTGACGAGGGAATCGAGTACCTCCACGTGGAGGGCCTGGGAGGATATCGAGGCGGCTACGAAGCGTACATGGGGGGACGTGAGTTCGAGGAGGCCTTGGGACAGCTCATCTCCGAGGCATCAGAGAGGAGGACGGTGATCATGTGTGCGGAGAAGCTCTTCTTCAGGTGCCACAGGCGCCACATCGCCGATGCCATTGTTGCCAGGGGAGGGCACGTGTATCACATCCTCGATTCCGGCAGGGGGCAGGTTCATCATGCTCTGGAGAAGACGACAGGGTGAGGGGTCTCGGTAGGGAATAGGGTCCTCGGGAAGAATGTCCTGCCTACGGGACGGTGGAGCTGGGTGTCCTGGCGACCGGGTGCGCCATCGTCGCCAGGAGGATGAACGCGAGGAATCCCAGGGCCATGACCAGCAGGAAGGGCACGTGAATTCCCCAGATATCTGCCAGAATCCCGGCGACGTAGCCCGTGATGGCCCCTCCCAGTAGCTGAAATCCGAAGACCACGCCGAAGGTGGTGCCGCCTATGCTGTCCTCGGTAGACTCGGATATGAAGGAGAAGAGGGCGGGGTAGGTAATGAAGAGGGCTATGCCGAAGACGACGAATGTGGGCAGAAGGATAAAGGGCGGTGGTGCTAGGCTGATCGTTAGGCCTGAGAACCCTATGAGCAGAAAGGCTGCCTTCAGGGACCTGAAGCGGCCCAGGACACTGCTTATCCTGCCATAGGAGTAAGCAGCCAAGACGCCTGCGCCAATCCAGAGGGCGATCACGAGGTCCGCCACGTCCTCCCGGAGTCCTATCCTAGCCACCAGGAAGGAGTTGCCGAAGCTCACGGTGATTATGTAGGCGGCCCCACCAATTGCCAGGGGCGGTATCCAGATGCCTACCTTTCGAAGGATGGATGTCCATGGTGTCGGGGCGTTCATCCTCCGCTTGGGGGGCTCGTCAGCATCGGAGGTCAGCAGATACCCGAGGACGGCAGCCGACAAGGCAAAACCTCCCCACACGAGGAAAGGGATCTGCCATCCGTAGTACAGGCCCAAGTAGCCAGAGCTGGCGAAGGCCAGGATGACACCAAGGTCCCCGAAGGCGCTCTGGAAACCCATGGCGTTGTCCAAGTCCTCCTTGAACCGCTTACCCACCCAGGAGATGCCGATGGGGTGGTAGAAGCTTGCTCCGACCCTGGCGACCGCGACGAAGATGAGCAGCATGAGAAAGTTGTTCGCCTGAGAAGTGAGGAGGGAGGCCGTGCCTAGAACCACCATGCCAATGGGCAGGAGGATTCTCGGACTTGCCCTGTCGCTCCAAGCGCCAAAGAGAATCTGGCAGACTATCGTGATGAAGAGGGCCACCAAGGTCAACAGGCCGATCTCGGTGTAACTTCCTACCAGGCCCTGAGTGAGGAGAATGGGGAAGAGGGCGGCCACGGCGACAACGGTACCGTCATTGGAGGCGTGATACATGCCGACCGCCCACAGGGCCAGACGCTTGGAAGCCACGGAGGACCTAAGGATTGCCCCAATTAAAGCTTCCGTCAAGACCCTTCCACGATCTCAGTTGCGACACACAGAGCACGGGAGTGCCAGGATGCCTCAGACACCGAGGAGACATCGAGGGATGCAGGGGTCCTTGACGCGCGAGGTTATGGTCCTCCTTTCTCCCAATCCCTCCGCATCTCCATCCATCAACTACAGGTCTTGCCTCTGGAATCGCCAGACGGAAATGCCCAGCGAAATCACCGTCCACAATATCATCGAAAGGGCTGAGGTGCCTACATTCACGAACGAGGGGAAATTGTAGGAATAGCCGAAGGCCCCCGTGAATCCGAAGGTTGACATGGTGTAATAGCCGAAGGCATCGTAGGGGTTCGCGATGCTGATCGCATAGTACCAGTCCGGTAACGTAGTCTCCCCCGGCAGGAAGCTGATGGTCCCGCCCATAGCCACATAGACACCTGCCAGGATGAGGTCGAAAATCATCACGAAGAAGAACCAGAGGAATACGGCCAGGCCCATGGTAGTGCTTCTTCTTCCGGCAAGTGTGGACAGGAGCAGTCCGATGCTCAAGAACGCGAGGGCGAACATCATTGATCCTAGGATGAGAACAACGTAGTTCTCCCAGCCCTCGGTGCCGGCAGAGGCCATGATGATAGCCCCGGCGATTCCCAGGCCAGTGAGGATGGAAACCATAATGACCCCCATAAGCCCGAGGAACTTCCCGAGGATTGTTTCGAGACGCGTAATCGGCATAGAGAGCAGCAGATGAATGGATCCCCGCTCCTTTTCACCCACGACGGTGCCGTATGCCAGCATCAGACCCAGGATGGGAACGAGAAATACCTCGATGCTCAGCATGCCAATGACGGTGTCCGAAAGGCCCTGGAAGCCTGTGCCACCCCCAGTGAGAGCAGCGCCGAAGTAGGATACCACCAGGGTTAGGATGATGAAGATCGCCGAGATGGCGATGATCCATCTGTTCCTGACGTTGTCGAGAAACTCCTTTTTTAGCACGGCCCAGACGGAACGAAGATCAAACCTGCTTCTGACGTCTTCCGAAGGGTTCATCGAATCGACTTCTTCGCGCTCTTGGTGTATTTCAGGAACACCTCTTCCAAGGAGGGCTCCTCGGTTCTGAAATCCTTGACGGATATCCCATCACTCTCCAGACGGGACAGGACCTTCGCCTTTGTGCGGTGGTCACAAATCACGACGAGCTCGGCGCCATCAGAGTAGATTTCTTCCAAACCCTCCAAGCCCGCGAGGGCCTCCGTCGCGACCTCCGGGCCGACGTCCAGGGAGAGCCTGATACGCGGCTTGATGTCTAGGCTGCTGCCCAGGTTCTGGACAGTGTCTTGGGCGAGCAACTTCCCCTTGTTCAGAATCCCGACGCGGTGGGCGAGCTCTTGGACCTCGCTCAGCGTATGGGAGGAGAAGAAGACGGTTGCCCCGGACCTGTTGGCATCCCGGATGCGATCCTTCACCACTCGAGTCCAGTTGGGGTCTAGGCCTATGGTTGGCTCGTCGAGAATGAGGAGGTCAGGACTGCCCATCATGGCCTGGGCTATGCCCAGAAGCTGTATCATTCCCTTGGAGAAGGTGCGGACCTTCTTGGTGACAAATTGCGCTAACCCAACGGAGTCCAGTAGATCGACCAGGCCCTCTTTCCCCTCGCCCTTCAGACCGGCGAAGAATTCGAGGTTCTGAAGAGCCGTGAGGTTGTCATAGAAGGCCACCCTCTCCGGAAGGAAGCCTATGCGCCTCTTGATCTCGTGCGGGCTTTGAGAGAGGTCCATGCCCTCGATTAGTACCTTCCCCTCATCTGGATAGGTCAGGCCCAGGACCATCTTGATAGTCGTCGTCTTCCCTGCGCCGTTGGGGCCAAGAAAGCCGTATATTTCCCCCTTCTTGACCTCCAAGCTGAGGGAGTCAACCGCCTTCAGGCCATTGAAGGACTTGGTGAGGCCAGCAATGGTGAGGGCTGTTTCGGAGGCCACGAGGAGTTCCACGTTTGAACGTTACTTAATGGTTTGGAGGCCCGTTTCCTGGACCGCTGTAACTACTCCTCTCGAGGGAGGTGGAAGCAACCCCATGCCTCGCTGATACACAAGTTTCATAGTCATATCGTATCATGGATAGAGGGCTGTTGATGGCTTGATGGAGAAAGAGGAGATCAGGCAGGAAATATGGACCTTGCTGGAGGAGCGGAAGGTGGCTCGCTTCCCGCTTCCCATTGTAGGTCGCATTCCGAACTTCGAGGGAGCTAGCGAGGCCGCTCGGCAGCTGGAGGGGCTCGACTCCTGGCAGGATACCAAAGCCCTGAAGTCGAACCCCGACAGTCCCCAGAGGTGGGCTCGCCGTCTCGCACTGTCGCAGGGCAAGACGATCTACATGGCAGTGCCCCGGCTCACTCAGATGGACTGCTTCTTGGAGCTGAACCCCAGTGTGATTGGAAAGCCCGAGAGGGCCTCCACCATAAAGGGAGCCTTCGCCCTGGGACGTCCCGTGAGCCCCGAGAGGGTAAGGCCTGTGGACCTGGTCCTCGCTGGATCCGTTGCCGTCAACCACAAAGGAGGCCGCGTTGGAAAGGGCGGTGGTTACTCCGATATCGAGTACGCCATCGGACGTGAGTGCGGCTTTCTGCAGGAGGGTACGCCGGTGGTGACCACGGTTCACCCTCTCCAGCTCATTCGAGGCGAGATTCCCATGCTCGTTCACGACATCCCCGTGGACGCTGTGGCGACGCCTAAGGCGATACACAAGATGACTCCTCGCTACTCGAAGCCGGATGGCATTCACTGGGAGTTACTGTCCGAGGGGAAGCTGCATCAGATACCGATCCTGCAGGAGATGAGGGGACATGCGAAGCTGGAATGAGGTTCTCTCATGATCATCCTCGTGAACGGCCTCCTGGGCTTCAGCGCCGGTAAGACCAGCGTCGTCAGGGCCATTCTCCAGAGGGCTCTTGAAGAGGGGGAGGATTTCCTCGCCTTCAAGCCAAAGTCCGCCCACAACTACTGGGAGCATTTCGACCACTCCAAGATGTGTGAATCCCTGGGGACCCTCGTAAGCCGCGATGCCCTCGTCCTGCGGGAGCTGTGCCTTGAGCCCCCGGCTGTGGAACTCATGAACCCCTACCATCAGCTCATCTGCCCTCTGGACTTGATGAAGGCCCAGAATGTGGGGGAACACCTGCTGGAGGGAGGACACGACCTCATCCTCGCCGAGAGGCTTACCGATTCCCGAGGAGTTAGCACTCTCTTCGTCAACAGAAGGGCGGACATCTTCGTGGCTCCCTCCAGCTTCATGGCAGCTCTCAGGAGGAAAGCGCAGCGGGTTCAAACTTTCCAGACCTCGCCCGTGGCTGAGGGGATGGCACCGGTGGAGGAGTGCGTCAGATCGACGTTTGCAGGGCTTGCGGGGGCTAGGTCCAACCTGGTGGTGGAGAGCTTTAGCGACACTGCGTTGCCCTTGGAGCTGTCGGGAGAGGAGATGGATCTGGTCGTTTCCGTCGGCGGCTCCCTCGTGCTGCTTTTCGAGCCTCGGGAGGTCGCGAAGGCCATAAGGGTGGTCAAGAGTCAGACAATGGCCGATATCCTGAGATACATCAGGCCTATTGCGACGTTTCGGGTACCGCATCTTACGTCTGGGGAGAGAGCAGAAGGAGACACGCTCGTCAGGTCATATGACGAGGTCTTGAGGGCAATCTGGGAGAGGTTCTGACTAGGCGAAGCTTTTTACCCACAGGCTCGATTGTTTTGATGGGTCAGGAGACGGTGGGCGGCTGACGGTGCCTTCGGGCGCTGAGGAAAGTCCCCCCTCCTCGTGTGCGGCCCCGCGCAAGCGGGGGTCCTGAGAGGGACGGCAAGGGCGCAGAAACGACACAGTCCGGGACGAGGGTGAATCGCCCGGCGAGGACGTTGTTCCGGGATTTGGTGAGACGGCGACTCCCCGCGGGAGCAAGGCCAAACAGGCCGCAAGGCCGGGTAGGCCGCTTAGTCCAA
>JBHHZZ010000004.1:0-83287 GCA_046758325.1 Thermoplasmata archaeon
GGGCCCGAGCAATGGGCTCCGACCTGAGGAGCGAGGTCGTGGAGGGCTGCCATGACAACTTGGAGGCCTTCGGTCTCGTGGCGAATCTGTTCTCCTGTGATGTGGGCCGTGTCCCGTCTCAGGTCGATGAGGTGGATGCCGTTGCCACCGATCCTCCCTACGGCAGGGCGGCCGCCACCATGGGGGAGGACCTTCCGGAGCTCATGAGGAGGGCCTTCGTGACTTTTCATGAGGTACTCAGGGCGGGAGGCAGGGTTGCCATCAGCCTGCCACACCCCGACTTCTTGGACCTCGGGAAGCAGTATCTCAGGCTGTTGGAGTGGCACTCCCTCCCAGTCCACAGGTCTCTCGTTCGTTACTTCGCCGTCTTCGAGAAACCCTAGGTGTGGACAGTCACGTCCAAGCCCGCGCTCACTCCCGAAAACTCGCCTATGGTCTCCGCCAGGATGTCAACGATAGGGCTCTGCCCGGGAGTAACGTTGTCAGGGGCCTTTATGAGAACGATGGCTGCAGCAGACTCGGTGGCATTGAGGAAGAAGGTGGCATTGCCGCCGCGGATATCCTGACCGGCGACCAAGGTGAACATCACTTCCCAGCCGGGCGCTAGATTCCCGACGGCCGGCCCGAAGGAGAGTTGGATCTGTATCTGGACATTCCCCGTGTTGTTGATGAGGAAGGAGTAGACGGCGTAGCCGTCAGTCAGGCTCAGCTCATCGGTGGTTATGGCCAGGGTCGGGTCCTCCCAGTCTCTGAACTCGAAATCCACGTCGACGGGAATCTGGACCAGGGGCTCGGGGACGAAGGAGAGGATCAGAACGACGAGGACCACCAAGCCGAGAGCCTTCCGGCCGACGTGGATCTCGCTGACGTCGTTGAGGGGCGGAGGATGTCTGAGGCCGATGAGCAGAACGAAGAAGGCCAGTAGCAGCCAGGAGAAGAAGAAGACGAACCCCATCACGAGGAGGGCCAGGAAGGCGGCGTAGCTGAGGTACTTGGACTTGTCTCCCAGGAGAGCTCTGGCGATGTGACCTCCGTCCAGTTGTCCGGCCGGCAGGAGGTTTAGGGCCGTAACGAGAAATCCCACCCATCCCGCGAAGGCCGTGGGGTGCAGCAGGGCATTGTCCGGCAACGGAATGACGTAGAGGAGCATCTGATAGATGAAGGGCAGATTCACGGCCAGGCCACCCCCCACGTTCGGGCCCACATACCGCGGATCCAGGGAGTTCATATAGAGGCCCATCAGCGTGACTGGAAAGGCTACGGCCAGGCCGGCCAGGGGCCCCGCTATACCGATGTCCAGGAGGGCCTTCTTGTTGGGTATGGGCTCCCGCATGCTGATGAGGGCGCCCAGGGTCCCGATGATGGTGAAAGGCGCGGGAATGAAGAATGGCAACGAGGCCGCGACCCTATGCCTCTTGGCCACGATGTAGTGCCCCATCTCATGAGTCCCCAGGATGGCCATTAGCGGCAGCGCAAAGTAGATGGTGGCGTTGTAGGCGTTAGAGAGGGTGAGGAGGTTCTCCGCCCTGTCGTAGCTCGCCCAGAGGAGCATGCCGGCGTATACCGTGCTCGCCAGTGTAAGGCCCAAGAGGGAGAGGTTCAGCAGAGGCCCGCGGAAGCGTGCCCTGGGCGTCCTCTGGACGTAGAGTATGTGCTCTCCCCCTTCATCCCGCAAAATGGGGATATAGGAGCGGTTCTTGAGCTCCTCCCTCAGCCCCTCGAAGTTCTGGTCGAGGAAGTGGGGGTCTATCCTTACGTAGAAGGCCATGGCCTCGGGACGTACCCTGGTCTCATAGATCGGGAAGAAGCGCCCGACGATGGCCTTGACCCTCTCGACCTCCTCGGCAACAGATTCCATTCGACCTAGTCTACGAAATCCCCTTATTAATAATTGGGGAATTGGTAATCACAGACAACAGTCTCAAGGCGGGTGGACGGGTCGATGCAGCCTACTTAATTCTGCAGCATAGCCTTGACCTTGGATACTGCGCTATCCAACGCCTTCTCCAGCTTCTCCACCCGAGGCCCGCCCCCTCGGGCGAAGTCCGGCTTTCCACCGCCCTTTCCTCCGAGAACGGCAGCGGCGTCCCCAATCGCCTCAGAGGCATCCAGTGGAACATCCCTGCTCCTACCGATGAGGATGCTGGCAGTATCGTTGCGGGCTCCCAAGACGCAGATTATCTTGGGCCGCTTCAGGAGGAGCCTCGCTAGGAAAAGGAGGTCCTTCATGTCGCCCCCCCGCTGATGCGTCACGAGCTTGAAGCCGTGGATTTCTTCCGCGGAGGTCAGCATCTCCTCCACGGCCTTGGAGGCCTCCAGGGCCTCAAACCTCTCCACTCTCTTGCTGAGCCCCCTCCACTCTGCCAGTAGCCTCTCCGCGGCCTGGGGAAGGTCCTCCGGCTTGGTCTTCAGGACTGCACTGGCCCTCCGGACGACCCCCTCCTGATCCCGAAGGTATTCGAGGGCAGCCTCGCCGGCAACGTATTCCAGCCGTACAACACCATCCTGAATCCTCCGACTTCTCAGAATCTTGATGAGCCCCACCTCGCCGGTCCTGAAAGTATGGGTGCCACCGCAGGCCTCCACGTCGAATCGGTCGATGTCCACCACCCGAATCATCTTCCCAGGGATGGAGCCGCCCTGATAGAGGACGAAGCCGTGCCGCGCCTCCGCCTCCTCCCTCTTGACGAAGGACTGGTGGACCACCCGGTCTTCCAGCACAATCCTGTTGGCCAGTTTCTCGATGGCCTCCAGCTCCTCCCGGCTCAGGTTCTCGTAGTGAGTTATGTCAAGGGTTGCCCTGTCCTCGGACTTGCGGGCGCCGGCTTGCCACACGTGCCCCCCGAGGATTGCCCTTGCAGCGCCGTTGACGATGTGGGTGGCCGTGTGGTGCCTCATGAGCCTCAGACGGCGTTCCCTATCGACCCTGCATTCCACCCGCTGTTCAGGCTCGAAGTCGGCAGCCCCTTCGACTCGATGGAGGACCACGCCTCCCACCAGCTGGACGTCCACCACCTTGTGGTCCCCAATCTGGCCGGTATCGGCCTCTTGTCCGCCTCCCTCCGGATAGAAATAGGTCTCGTCCAGGATGACCTGGCCATCGAAGGTCCCCGATACCTTAGCCTCAAAACTGAACTTCCTGGGGTCGTCGTAGAAGAGGAGCTTGGTGGGCGGGAGGCCTTGGGGCGGCTCCAGAGGCGGCTTCTCGACCTCCTCTGGCTGGAGGTGTCTGAGAGCTACCTGGGAGAAGAAGTCGTCCGGTATCTCCACAGGCTCTTGGGCGAAATCTCGGACGACCTCCGGGACCAGTCCGTGGGAATCGTAGAGATCCACCAGGTGCTCTACTCCCAGACCACGACCCTCCGTCGTCATCTTGGATTCCAGGTCCCTCACGATACGTCGACCCTTTCTCAACGTCTCCCTGTACTTCCTCTCCTCCACCTTCACCAGCTTGAGGATCTCCTCCTCCGACTCAACAAGCTCTGGGAAGTCCTTGGAGAAGTGGTGGATCTGCTGGGAGAGGACATCGGGCAGGGTGAGGTCCATGTCAAGCCGTTCCAACGCCCGCAGGGCCCGCCGGACGAGGAGGCGGGCGAAGTATCCCTCCTTCACGTTGGACGGAACGACCCCGTCGTTCAGCACGAAGGCCAGAGCCCGGGCGTGATCGCAGACGGCGTACAGGTCCTCAAGGGGCCCGGTCTTCTCCATCAGCTCTTCAACCGTGATGCCTACCCTCTCCGCGACCTTCTCTCGCAGAAGACGCATGTCCCCATGGGTCTCCACATTCATCCCGCCGGCAACCTTGCTGTACTCCGCCAGCAGGACGGGGTCGGCTTGAATGTCTGCCGTCTGTTTCAGGGCGTCAAGCACCTCTCCGAAAACAGCCTCGTAGGCCGAGGGCGACGCCTGTGATACCCAGGTCAGCCTCTCTAGGCCGTAGCCTGTGTCAACCACCTGGCAGTCCATAGGTTCCCTTCGATCACCCTCGCCTCGGTAGACCATAAACACCAAGGTGGCGAGCTCTGCCCCCTCGGCCGTCACTTCGAAGCACGGACCGCTGTTACCGCCGCCCTCCCACCAGGCCTCCACGTACCTTATCCCGGGCGGATCGATGCCCAGCTCCCTTGTCATGAACTCATGGCAGAGCTCCGTAGTTCTCTCCTTGAAGTAGATGGGCCTTTCCCGGTAGTTGAAGACGTGGTGGGCCATCATCTCGAAGAGGGTGAAGTGCTGTCCCGTCTTGCCCACATTGTCGATATCGTTGAAGCGGACGCAGGGCTGAGATATCACGAGGGGATTGGCTGGCGGCTCTGCCAGACCCTCGATGACCCAGGGCTGGAAGGGGTACACTGAGGCCTGGGTGTAGAAGACATCGTCTCGCCATCGGGCCACGACGGGATACCGCCTGACACGCGTGTGATCTCTGTCCTCAAAGAACCGCTGGTATGTCTCTCGCATGTCGGAGAGCTTCAGTTTCTTCTTCATGGGGGAACTGGCTATGAAGAGGTACTCCTGGCAGGGTGTCTCTCCACAGTTCTGGTGGGTGCCCTGGGACCAGTAGTAGCGGCCGCAGGTGGGACATTGCTGGCGGGTGAAGCCGTTCTCCAAGAAGAAACGGAGCTCGTAATCGCTGGGCATCTGGTGCAAATAGGCGACTCCCGTATTTTCATCTTGCGGCGTGAGCTACGCCGTCCTGGGCCAGGTCATCCGCCCAACTGCTCCCGCACCATCTGGTCCACGATCCTGAGGAACTCCTCCTCAGAGCCCTCGGGAATGGTGGCTCCGGCGGCGATGTTGTGGCCCCCTCCTTCGCCCCCCACCAGGGCGGCAGCTTCATGCAGAATCTCCGCCAGATTCAAGCCCTTCGCCAGCAGGTTCCTTGGTGCGCGGGCGCTCACCTTCACCCCTTCATCGCAGTCAGCGAAGGCGATGAGGGGCTTTCCTGACTGGGCTTTGCTGGATCCGAGGACCATGCCAGCGGCGATGCCCACCACGGTGTCCCTGATCCTGCTCCCGCCGTGGAAGAACTGGATGCTCTCCAGGGCCTCCAGGCCCACATCCTGGACAACGTCCAGGGAGTTGACGATGTAGCTCCTGTGCTCCCTCAGCAGTTCCAAAGCCCTCTCATAGTAGGCATCGCGATCGCCACGACAGACCTGGTAGCCCACCTCCGCAGCATCATAGCGACCACAGGCGTTCAGGAGTGTCGCAAACTCCTTGGCGTCGTGCAGCGGCGTGCCTTCCTGCTCCTTCGCCAGGAGGTACACCTCGCCCACGAGCCTCCGGGCCAGCTTGTGCCCATAGCCCTTCTGGAGGAGCATGGTGACGAGTTCCGAAACCACTCGCTTCCTCTCGTAGGACGCCAGGTCAATCCATCTCCTCCAGCCGTCGTCCGCCTTGAGGTCTATCCCGAGCTCGAGGAAGAAGACGATGCATGCCTCCTCATCCTCCGTAAGGCGGGGAAGGGGAGGGTCGTTAGCGTACTGCAGGAGCTTGAACACGGGCCTCGTTTCCCGGCCGAAGAGGCGGAGGTCCTGGATTACCTGCAATACACCGGCGTCGACACCATCCTCCATGATCCGACGGTTCAAACCTATCAAGCGGCTCTGGGCCCTGTCCTGCATGTCCCCCACCGCGCCCACGATGCCTAAGCAGGCAAGATCTGAATTCGTGTCGTTGAGTTCTCTCGCCACCAGGTACGCGCATCCCGCGCTGCTTACCTCCGATGTGCCATCGAGCCCGGCCAGGTGAGGGTTGACGTGAACCATTCGGGGCGTGGAGTATGCCAGAAGGTCGTGCCGTCTCTCCTTTGGAATCGTGGCCTTGGAGGGGACGTGGTGGTCGGTGACGATGCCCCTCATGTCGGCCAGCAAATGGAAGAGGCCGCTACCCAGGTCGGTGAACCAGACTGCCTCCGGCCCGTTATCCTTTATCTCCTCCACCGTCGTGGAGTCCAGCTTCTTTAGGAAGTGGACCCGGTGCTCTATGCCCATCCTCTCCAGGGCTAGGGAAGCTATGGTCCCCGAGGCTATCCCGTCCGGGTCGATGTGGCCGTAGATGTCTACCCTGGACGCCCCTCTCAGAAAGTCTGCAGCCTCTCGAACGAGTCGGAGCACGGGTGGGGATGTTGCGGACAATAGATAAGGGTTACAGGTGGGGCGGTGAAGGTATTCGAATGGGGGGGGCAAACGTAAAAGTGGTCATCCGGATAGTCGCCTAAATGGTTATGAGACCTGTTCCATTTAGCGTTCATGGATGAAGGCCGTCTTCCTCGATTCGGGAGGCGTGATCACCCGCTTGCAGGCCCCCAAGCCCGACATCTTCCTGGAAGCCTCGCGCGAGAGTGGAATCGACCTCCCGAGGAGCAGGGCAGAGGCCGCTTTCAGGTCTACGGAAGCCATGCTACGGGCAAACCAAGACCTCTTCCTGTCTGACTACCCTCAATATCGAGCCCGCTACATGGACGTCCTCAGGGCGGAAGCAGGCTTGGGGTCCGATCTCGAAGAGGTGTACGATGTGTACATGCGCCTTCTGCAATCCCCCCGCTTTAGAAGCCTCCACGGGGACGTTCTTCCGACATTACGGACCCTCAGAGACGCAGGCCTAAAGCTTGGAGTACTATCCAACGCTTCCAAGGAGCTCATTCCTCTGCTATTCCAGCTGGGCATCGCTCCCTACTTCGACGCAATCATCGTCTCCCAGCTCGTGGGCTACGAGAAACCGCAGAGGGAGATATTCCTTGACGGCCTCGAAGCTCTAGAGGTCTCCCCTGAGGAGGCCGCTCACGTCGGAGACAGCTATCACTACGACTATCTCGGTGCCACGCAGGTCGGCATGACGGCCATCCTGCTGGATAGGGCAGGGTCCTCGAGGATGAATGTGTCCAAAGTCAGAAGTCTGTACGAACTGCCAGAGGCCCTCAACCTCTGAAGGGTGGATGGAGTCAGTCGGCAGGCTTACGCCTCTTCCCTGGGGAGGGTTCTAGTGCACCTGAAGAAGGGCGGGAGATCCAGGGCATCGCCAAGGGATATCTACGATGTGCTCCTTTGACTCGTTCATGGCTATGTCGGAGGATGAGGAGATTCGCACGATCCTGACCAGGTACAAGACCGTCGCAGTCGTCGGAGCCTCGAGGGACCCCAGCAAAGACGCCCATACTGTACCTAGGTACTTGAAGGCGAAAGGATACAGGGTTGTCCCCGTGAACCCGTTCGCCGACGAGATTCTGGCCGAGAAGGCCTACAAGAGCTTGAAGGACATCCCCTTCCCCATCGACATCGTCGATATCTTCAGGCCCTCGAACCAGGTGGGACCCGTGGTGGACGACGCCCTCGAGACAGAAGCCAAGGTTATATGGATGCAGCTTGGCATCAGGAATGAGGAGGCTGCCGAAAAGGCCAGGGCTGCCGGCCGGAAGGTCATCCAGGACAGGTGCATGAGGATAGAAGTGGAGAGGCTGGCGGGCCGTGCTTAGTCAGTAGATCACCACGCCCTGAACTCCCTCCACCGCCTTTATTTCCGGCAGGAACTCACTCGGCACGGGAGCCTCAGTGATGATGAAACCCCGCGGCTGGTCCACCACCTCCGGGTCGTCAACGATGACCTGTCGGATGCTTATCGAGGCGCGGGCGATGATGGAGGACACCCCCGCCAAGATTCCGGGTTTCTTCGCATCGGTGGGAACAATCTCAATGGCGCCCCATCGCATCAACGGAGCTACGTTCTTGAGATGGCAGACCGGCCAGAGGCTGGAGAAAATCTGGGCCAGTTCCTCGTGGGCCTCGATGGTTCTCACCATGGCCGAGACGACTCGACGGTCCACCCCCGCTGCTCTGCCCAGGGCGGTCTCCGATACCCGCACTTGACCGCAAAAAATCTTGCCAGACTTCACGCGTAATCCATACTCCAACATGAGTTGGGCGATCTTTCCCTGCCCAGGGAGCCTGTCAAAATAGTGCTTGATCTTACTCCACAATCTGCTCACCGATGTCTACTACCGTACAACCGTAGATAAATTTTGGCCTTCGGGATCTCGAACCCTACGCCACCGTCATCGGACGCAAGTGACACCAGACGGACTGCCTCAACGCTGCCCATCGCCATTGAAGTCGTGGTTGATCCATCGGACATCGACGCTCCCCGCTGGCAACGTGAAGACCCATCCGACTGCCAACCATGGCGCGCTGGGGCAGCAGGTTCAGTCCTGCGAATCTGAGGGCGTCGGACGAGGGGGTGGCTGCTGTGACTACTAGGTTTGCCGCACTCGACTCCTGTTGTGGTCATAAGTGTCGTTTTCGATACCCTGAGGCTCATAAGTATTATATAGTGTATCGTATGTTACCATAGCTATGGCCATGACACTCCAGGACGGTCACGCCAAAGTCCTCCTAACGGTGGACGATGTCCCGAGGAGATGGTACAACATTCAATCGGACCTGCCCAAGCCCCTGCCCATGCCGCTGAACCCCGCGACTAAGGAGCCAATAGGCCCTGAGGCCTTGGCTCCTCTTTTTCCCATGGAGGCAATCAAGCAAGAGGTCTCCCAGGAGAGGTTCGTGGACATCCCCGAGGAGGTCCGACAGGCCTACCTCCACCTGGGGCGCCCCTCGCCCCTCTATAGGGCTAGAAGGCTGGAGGAGGCCCTCAAGACCCCCGCAAAGATCTTCTACAAGCGGGAGGACCTCAGTCCTACGGGGAGCCACAAGCCCAACACAGCCATCGCCCAGGCCTACTACGCCTCCAAGGAGGGTGCCGAGAGACTGACTACCGAAACCGGCGCGGGGCAATGGGGTTCGGCCCTGAGCCTGGCCTGTGCTTACTTCGACATGGCCTGCACTGTCTTCATGGTCAGGGTCAGCTATGAGCAGAAGCCCTATCGGAAGCTCGTCATGCAGGTCTTCGGTTCAGACATCTACCCATCCCCGAGCACGATGACAGAGTACGGTCGCGCGGTCCTCAAGGAGACACCTGACCATCCTGGCTCCTTGGGCATAGCCATCAGCGAGGCCTTGGAGATGGCCGTGAAGGACGAGGCCACGAAGTACAGTCTCGGTTCCGTCCTCAACCACGTCCTGATGCACCAGTCCGTCATTGGCCTGGAGGCCAAGGCCCAGATGGAGGCTCTAGACCTCTACCCGGATGCCGTGGTGGGATGCGTCGGCGGCGGCAGCAATTTCGCTGGCCTAGCGTACCCGTTCTTGGGGGATGTCCTCCGAGGTGAGGCACAGTCGGGGTTCTACGCCATCGAGCCCGAAGCCGTCCCCTCCCTGACTTCTGGCCAATACGAGTACGATTTCGGGGACACGGCGGAGATGACGCCCCTGCTCAAGATGTTCACCTTAGGACACGGCTTTGTACCGCCTAGGATCCACGCGGGGGGCCTGAGGTATCACGGCGCCGCACCCAGTCTCAGCCTCTTGGTCGAGGCGGGTCACGTTGAGGCGAGGGCCTACAACCAGGTATCCACCTACGAGGCAGGATCCCTCTTCGCCAGGACGGAGGGCATCATACCGGCCCCGGAGACCAACCATGCCGTCAAGGGTACCATAGAGCTCGCCCTGGAAGCGAAGGAGAAGGAAGAGGAGAAGGTGATTCTCTTCAACCTGTCTGGCCATGGCCTCCTGGATATGGAGGGCTTCTCGCAGTTCCTACAGGGTCAACTGGAGGTCTCCTGAGGTCCACGGGCATCGGACCGTGAGCCCTAGCGGTACATCTCCACCAAGCCCTCGATGGCCGGCTTTGCCTGCTCCCTGAGGGTGGCCATATGGGCCTGTATGACCTCCGCCTGCTCGTAGAGCGGTTCCGTGGGTACCGACAGCTGCGGGAGGAGTCTGTCAATCCCTTCCACCAACTTGGCCGCCGCCAGGGCGTCGGGCATGTAGGGCCTGGTCTCAGCCAGCAGACTTATGACATCGAACTTGACCCATCTCCCCTCGTTGAGGAGGACGCCCGATACCCCGGAGATCATGCCCGTCTCCAGCTGCTCAATCCCCGACGTGCCAAGCTTCTCCCTAGCCCTGTCCGTGCTCCCCACGCCCCAGATCCGAAGGGGCCTGTTCCCGCCATCAGATACCGACAGTCCCTCCATGCAGATTATCTCTTGGCATCCCTGGTCCCGGGTCCAATCAAGCAGGGTTCTCGCCAGGGAGCGGTGCAAGTTCGCTGGCAGGGGGACCTCGCTGATGAAGACAGCTAGCTTTAGCTTCTCGCTGGCATAGATCCGAGCCGGAAACTTGGGCTTCTTGGAGTATATCATGGATATGGGCGGAAACTCGTCTGACTCCAGGGCGGATATCTGATCCAGACCGAAGCTGCTTACCAGGTAGCTACAGGCGATGGTGCTCGAAAGGCCCACCGTGGGAATCGCCTCCAGGACTGAACCGCCGCGTAGGTCCATGTCCTTGAACTTCCTTACCTCTATTTCGCCTTTGATGGCCTCACCCAGGGACCAATGGCGCCAGGGCAGTTAAGGGTTCTCTAGCGTCTCGGCGCACGACGATCCTCTTCTTCGGCTGAACCTCCCTATTACGCCAGAAGAGGCGGGAACGAGGACCGTATCTTCGAACGCGAGAGCTCCGACAGAGGCGCTACAGCATCGCCTCTTCTCAGGATCATATCCGAACAACCTTTTAGGTTACAGTGGCATCCAGATATCGTTGGACGTCGCCGTCGACGTGGGGGGCACTTTCACCGACTTCGTGGTGATGCGAGAAGACACCATTGACGCCTTCAAGTTGCCCTCTACCCCCTCGAAGCCCGAGAAGGTTCTTCTGAAAGGCCTGGAAGGGCAGGAAGTAACCACTGTTGGCCATGGGACGACCCTGGCAACCAATGCCGTCATCGAGGGAAAGGGTGCCCCTACTGCCTTGGTAACCACCGCAGGCTTCGAGGACCTCCTCATAATAGGGCGACAGAGGAGGCCGAGGCTCTACGACCTAAGGTCCACAAGGCCGAGGGACCTGGTGGCCAGAGAGGCGACTTTCGGGTTGCAGGAGAGGCTCGATTCTGAGGGTCGCGTGCTCAAGCCGCTCACGGAGGAAGAGGTGGCAGCCCTGATAGACAGGATAAAGGCTCTCGGCATCCAGTCCGTTGCCGTCAGCCTGCTGTTCTCCTTTCTCAACCCGGAGCACGAGAACCTCGTCGGCAGCATCCTTGGCGAGCATTTTCACATCTCCCTCTCATCCCGGGTCCTCCCCGAGTTCAGGGAGTATGAGAGGACCTCCACCACCGTCCTGGATGCCCTGGTGGGACCACTGGTCAGGGGCTACCTCTCCCGCCTCGAGGAGGGTCTGAAGGCCCGCCTCTTCATCATGCGGTCCAACGGAGGTGTTCGAGAGGCCAGGAGTCTGATGCGAAGGCCTGTGGAGATGCTCCTCTCGGGTCCTGCGGGAGGCGTGGCCGGGGCCAAGTTCGTCGCCGATACCATGGCCATTGACCAGGTCATGACCCTGGATATGGGTGGGACGAGCGCAGACATCTCCATTCTCCAAGATGGCCAACCCTCGTGGACCACGGAGGCGGATATAGGAGGACATCCCCTGGCTCTTCCGGCCCTGGACATATCCACCATCGGTGCCGGGGGAGGCTCCGTGGCATGGATGGACTCTGGCGGAGCTCTGCGGGTGGGACCGCAGAGCGCGGGTGCTGATCCGGGTCCCATGTGCTACGACAGGGGAGGGTGTGAGCCGACGCTGACGGATGTAGACCTGCTCAGCGGATACCTCGGTAAGGCCCTGATCGGCGGCAAGATGCCCCTCGACGAGAGGCTGGCCAGAAAAGGCGTTGACGCCCTCAGCCGAGACCTGGGTCTGAAGAGGGACGAAGCCCTGATGGGCGTAAGAGATGTCGTCGTCTCTAACATGGCCCGGGCAGCCGCCTTCTCCCTCGCGAGGCGAGGCTTGGATCAGCGTGATTTCGCATTGGTGGCCTTCGGCGGCGCGGGTCCGATGCACGCCCTCGAGGTGGCTAGAGATCTCGACATCCCCCTGATGGTGGTGCCTCCCATCCCCGGTGCCTTCTCCGCCTACGGCATCCTCGTATCGGATCTGCGTCTGGACTACGGCAGAAGCCTGCTCAGGCCTCTGGAAGGGTCCCTGGAAGACCTAGAGGGGGTCTGGCAGGACCTGGAGTTGGAGGCAAGTCACGAATTGGAGGCGCAGTCCTTCCCCAGAGAGGAGGCGCTCGTCCTTCGCTCCTTGGACCTCCGCTATAGGGGCCAGAGCTACGAGATCTACGTGCCCTTCAGCGATGACGTCGAGTCCGACTTCCACAGCCTGCACCAGGCCAGATACGGCTACTCCATGGAGGGGGAGCCAGTGGTGGTCGTTAACGTACGGTTGACCGCCCTGGTGAGGCGTCCGAAGCCGTTGCCGAAGCTGCCGACGCGGAGTGGTGGAGATCCCGGAAGCAGGAGAGTCCTCTTCGAGGACGGCTGGACGGAGGTGCCGGTCTACTCTCGGGATCAATTGGCACCGGGCTTCGAGACCGAGGGTCCTCTGATCGTGGAGGAGGAGACGGCCACAACAGTGCTGGACCCGGAGGGTCGCCTGAGGGTGGACGACCTCGGATGCCTGAGGATCGAGGTGAGCTGATGGACCCCGCATCCCTAGAGGTCCTCAAGAACGCCTTCACCTTCGTCCCCGAGGAGATGGGTCAGGCTCTCCGCAGGACCGCCTACTCCCCGAACATCAAGGAGCGGATGGACGCGAGCTGCGCCATCTTCGATGCCAAGGGGCGCATGTTGGCACAAGCGGAGCATATACCGGTGCATCTGGGCTCCATGCCCCTCGCCATAGAGAGCATCAGGACCTCGGTCCGGGAGCCCATGGAAGAGGGCGACCAGTTCATTCTCAACGACCCCTATCAGGGGGGCTCCCACCTCAACGACATCACTGTCATCAAGCCTGTATTCTGGCGTGGGGAGGTGGTGGGCTACGTGGCTGACAAGGCCCATCATGCCGATGTCGGAGGCGTTGCCCCGGGCTCCATGCCCAGCGGGAGCCGTCTCATCTTCGAGGAGGGCATCCTGATCGCTCCCCAGAAGCTCTGCACCAGGGAGAGGCTCAGCCCGGTCATCGAAGAGAGGGTGCGGCGGGGTATGCGGGATCCGCAAGAGAGGCTAGGCGACCTAAGGGCCCAGATAGCCGCCAACAATACGGGCGAGAGACGCTTCCGCTATTACCTGGAGAAGTACGGCCTGGAGGTCTTTCAGGAGTTCTGTGAGGAGGTGATGGCCTACAGCGACCGGCGAGTCCGTGCCGCCCTGCGCCCGATTCCCGACGGCACCTATGAAGCGGAGGATTGGCTGGATGACGACGGTGTATTCGACGACCCGCTCAGGATACTTGCGAAGGTTACGGTGAAGGACGAGTCCATGGAGGTGGACTTTTCGGGGACGCGGACGATGTCCGAGGGGAACCTGAACGCCCCCTTTGCCGTGACCCTCTCCAGCGTCTACTACGTCCTTCGCTGTGTGACCGACCCCGAGGCACCTCCCAACGACGGCTGCTACCGATCTGTCAAGGTCCACGTTCCCGAAGGCAGCCTGCTGAACCCCATCAAGCCCGCTGCAGTGGCTGCTGGGAACGTGGAGACCTCTCAACGCATTGTAGATGTCCTCTTCCTGGCCTTGAAGGAGCCCCTCCCCGACCTGGTCCCGGCTCAGTCCCAGGGTACGATGAACAACTTGCTGTTGGGCGGAAGGCGGAATGGCGGGGAGTTCGCCTACTACGAGACCATCGGTGGGGGGGAGGGCGCTCTTCCCTTCCGAGACGGCATGAGCGGCGTCCAGACCCACATGACGAACACGATGAACACCCCAGTGGAGGCCTTGGAGATGGCTTACCCCCTTCGCGTGGAGGAGTACAGGCTGCGGGACGGCTCCGCCGGTGATGGGAAGTTCAAGGGCGGTCTGGGCATCAGGAAAGCCATCCGCTTCCTCGCTGACAGCGGCACACTCTCCGTCATCTCCGACCGGAGGAAGCTCTCGCCCAGAGGTATCTTCGGCGGCCGGGATGCCTTGTCGGGCAGGAACTCTCTGGTCCGAGGAGGGCAGGAACTGCCTCTACCCTCCAAATTCACCATGGGCATTCGGAGGGACGACCTTATCGTAATCGAGACTCCGGGAGGGGGAGGTTGGGGGAGTCCCGAGGAGCATCTTTAAGGTCATCTCTCATGTTCCCCCGTGGAACCTCTCCTGCTGCTCCTGGCCGTCATCCTGTTCTCCCTCTTGGGGACGGCGGCGGGAATCGCCACAGGCCTGACGCCTGGCCTGCACGTCAACACCGTGGCGGCGATGGTCCTGGCCTTTCAGGGAGCTCTCACGTCCATGGCGACTGGCATGTTCCTCTGGGCCTCTCCATCCGCCGACGATCTGATCCTGATGGTTGCAGCCATGGTGGTAGGCAACGTCGTCTCCCACACATTCCTCGATTACATACCGTCCATCCTCTTCGGCGCTCCCGAGGCTGAGACTGCCCTCTCAGTGCTTCCAGGGCATCGCATGCTTCTTCAGGGCAGAGGCCTGGAGGCCATCAGGCTCTCGGCCAGGGGGAGCATCACGGCCGCCTTTGTATCCCTCATCCTCATCCTCCCATTCCGGCTCATCATGGGGGCCCCTGTGAACGCCTACGAAGACCTCCGACCCTTCATCTACCTCCTCCTCATACTCGTCGCCGCTCTTTTCGTCGTGGCGGAGTCCGGTGTCGGCATCGGCTACAAGATGGAGCTGGTCTGTGAATTGCCTGAGGGTCTGCTGAGGGATGGGGATGTAGTTCCCGGGATATCCGAAAGGCGACCCTCTGAGGTCGCGGATCCGCAGGAAGCCTTTCTCCTGAGGGGCCGCGTTGCGCACCTCGATGGAGACAGGGTGGAACTTGGAGATGCCTCGGCCAGGGTAGGCGTGAAGCTTAGGGGCCACACGGAGGAACCGTTGGATGGGGAGGTTGCCCTTCTGGTGGCCCCGGAGCTTCTGCCGGGAAGGTACGGCGGACTGGTGCAAAAGGGTTGGGCCCTCTTGGTCTTCCTCCTTTCCGGGTTTCTGGGCTACCTGGTCCTCCAGACTCCTCTACTCACGAGGAACTGGTTCCCCCTGGAGACCATCGGGGGCGATCCCAACGCCGTTGCCTTCCTCCCCCTCTTCACCGGCCTCTTCGGAATCCCCACACTGCTGTTGAGTCTGCTCCACACTCCGAGGATACCCTCTCAGGAGCTTCATCCTGAAACGACGGACCTGGACCTTCCCTCCAAAGCCAGGGCCACCCTCGGAGGCTCCCTGGCAGGTGCCGTGGTTGCATGGATTCCTGGGATTACCGCCGCGACGGCGACGGTCCTCTCCCAGCTCTTCTCTGGTCGCCATCGCGGGAAGGAGAGGGGAGACGAGGAGTTCATCCTGTCCATCTCATGCGTCAACACCTCCACAGCTATCTTCACCATCCTCGCCCTCTTCGTGCTCCTCCGGGCTAGGAGCGGTGGGATGGTAGCAGTGCAGAGGATCACAGGAGACCTTGTCGTGCCCTGGGAGCCCTTGTCCGCCCTACCGACGGCCCTCATCCTCTTCCTCATTGCCGCAACGGTCTCCGCCGCTGTCTCCTTCTATCTCACCGGCTTCTTCGGCGGCCTCCTGGCACGGGCGAGTAACCGAGTCCCTTATCGAAGACTGGTCTTCGCCGTCCTCCTCTTTCTCCTGGCGGTCATCCCCCTCTTCTCAGGCCTGGCGGGCCTCATGGTCGCTGCGGTGGCAACCCTCATCGGCCTCCTCCCGCCCCTCCTTCGCGTGCGCAGGGTCCACCTAATGGGCTCTTTGATCCTTCCCCTAATCCTCCTCCTCGCCTAGAAGACCCTATTACTCCCTCCGCCCTTACAGTACCATGGCCCTCAAATCAGGGAAGCTTCCGGTGGGCCTTCTGGAGGAGCTACTGCGTCTGCAGGGCGCGGAGGATCCCTCCGTCCACATGGGGCCCGTCGTGGGTGAAGACGCGGCCGTCATCGACCTTGGAGATGAGTACCTCGTTCTCAAGACAGACCCCGTGACCTTCGCGGAGGATCAGATTGGGTGGTACGCTGTTCACGTCAATGCCAACGATGTGGCCACCATGGGATCCAGGCCTCGATGGTTTCAAGTCACCCTCCTCCTGCCGAAAGGATGTGAAGAGGCCCTCGTGCGAGACGTTTTCCATCAGATTCACGAAGCATGTGTAGAGCTGGGTATCGCCCTCACCGGAGGCCACACCGAGGTCACGGGAGCGGTGAAACAGGTGGTCGTGGTCGGAGACATGCAGGGCTTGGTCGCCAAGGAGAAGCTAGTCGTGAGTGCCGGAGCCAGGGAGGGGGACGTACTGATTCTAACGAAGTCTGCGGGGCTTGAGGGCACCGCCATCCTAGCCAGGGAGAAGCGGGAGGAGCTTTCGCCGCGTCTTGATGCCGCTATGCTGAGAAGAGCCTCTGAATTCATCAGGACACCAGGCATCTCGGTGGTCGCCGAGGCCCTCTTGGGTGCCGAACTTGGGTCCACTGCCATGCACGATCCCACGGAGGGCGGCGTTGCCATGGGCCTGTACGAGCTGTCGAAGGCGTGTGGAAGGGAGGTCGTGGTGCGGCCACCAGCCATACCCGTGGAGGAGGAGACGCGTCTCCTCTGCGATTTCTACGGACTCAACCCCCTGGGTCTCATCAGCTCCGGCACCCTCTTAGTGGCCATCCCCAGGTCCGGAAGCCATGGTCTCCTGACGGCCTACAAGAACATGGGTGTCAAAGCGGTGACGATAGGCCACGTGGGCGAGAGGGGGGTCGGCGTCAGAGTCAGCGGTCCCGAAGGACCCTATCCGGTGGAGCCGTCGGAGAGGGATGAGATCACCAAGGTTCTCTAACGACTAGAAAACGTACCGTCCGGCGTTGAAGTTCAGGGTCTGCCCAGTGAGGGTATCTGTCTTGGCCAGGTAAAGAATGCCCTGGGCCACTTCCTCCGGTTTCAGGATTCTCTTGAGAAGGTTCAGTCCCTCCACCTTGGGCCGGAGTTCAGGCAGCAGCATATCAGTGTCCACCGCATCGGGGGCTATCGAGTTGACCAACACGCCATCAGGGGCAACCTCCGGTGCCAGGGCTCGGGTGAAACCTAGAATTCCAGCCTTGGAAGCGGCGTAGTGGACGCCCACGACCCCTCCCATGAGGCCTGCAATGGAAGAGACGTTTACTATCCGGCCGCGGGTCCTACGGAGATGCGGCAGCGCATGGCGGCACATGTTGAAGGCACCCTTGAGGTTCACCAACAGGGTCCTCTCCCACACCTCATCCGTCAGTGTATCGATCCTGGCCGGTATGAGGACCCCTGCGTTGTTCACCAGGACGTCCAACCTGCCTAGCTCCTCCACCGTCGCGTCCACCACTCTCCTGGCGTCCTCCGAGGAGGAGACGTCGCACTGGTGAGCCATTCCACTCCATCCCTGTGCCTCCAGCTCCTTCACGACCTCCTCGGCCTTCTCCTTCTGCTCCAGGTAAGTGAAGGACATCTTGCAGCCTGCCGCGGCTAAGGCGAGGACCGTTGCCCTCCCGATGCCCCTAGAGCCACCAGTGACGATGGCAACCCTACCCTCTAGCTCCATCTTCTCCCTCGTGTCCGGAGAACTCCCCACCCTACTTATTCCTTGGGCCGCTGCCGTGAGGCGGTTGATGTTCCAGAATCGCCACCGACCCGGGCTACTCGGCTCAATATTGAAAGGCCGTGCCCCTTTTATTGGAGATTAGCCATAAGGACCTTGGAGGCGTGGGGCCTTTGGCTGGCAGGACATACACGACGATCCAGCTACTCCTCGCGGTCCTCTCGGCGGTGACGGGGGCACTGGGGATATACATCCTGACCACGGACAACATTCTGTGGGAGTTTCGACCCAGCCATGGCTTTGCCCTCATAGGTTTCGTCATCGTCTTCTTCATCCTGTCAGGACTAGTATTTCTTCGGGAGCGCCTCGCCATCCTGGCCCTTCCCGTATGGGCCGTGGTACAGCTGCTCCTGATAATCGGGGATATTGCCCTCGGCCTCTTCTCGGGCTTCACGCCAGGCGAGGCTGCCGGGTACCTCTTCTTCGAGCAGCCAGGTGGCGGCTTCGTCCCATACTTCGTGCTGCTCCTCATCCTGCTAATCCTTTCCCTAGCGGTATTCGTCCGCTCACGAAGGACCCCGACATAGCCCCTCACAGAAGCCTTAAGACCGCGCCGCATCTCTACTCGGCGTGGATTCGAGGGAGAGAACCCTGGTTGCCTATGCGACCGTTGCCCACTCCCTCAACCACGCCTACATTCTCCTGATACCCTTGTTCATCAGGATATGGATCGAGGAGTTTCAGTCTGATGTCTATGTCATGGGCCTGGTGGCCTCCGCAGCATACGCTTTCTTCGGCGGAGGAAGCCTCCCCTTCGGTTACCTGGCTGACAGGATCGGCTCGAGAGGCCTGCTGATGGTCTACCTCGGCGGCGCTGCGGCCTCTCTCCTCCTAATCTCCGTCTCCCAGGGGCTTCTCCAGCTGACCCTGGCCCTCTCCCTCTTGGGCCTCTCTTCGAGCATCTACCACCCCTCGGCCATCGCCATGATATCTCGTGAGGTAAGGGAGCAGGGCAGAGGCCTCGGATACCACGGCATGGGCGGCAGCCTTGGCATCGCTCTAGGACCATTCATCGCCAGTTTGCTCCTCCTCTCCATGGGCTGGAGGACGGCCCTTCTCCTCTTCTCCTCACCCGCCCTCCTCCTTCTAGCCGTCCTCGCCATCAGAGGACCCGTGGAGCTGGCTCCCCGGAGGGCTCCAACCCTCTCCGAGATGTCCAGGAGCTTCGCCAACTACGGCTTCCTCCTCGTGCTCCTAGTCTACGTCTTCGCGGGCGTCGCCTACTGGGGAGCCCTCACCTTCCTCCCCCTGTATCTCGACACCCTGCAGCTCCCCTCCTTATCCCTCGGGACGAGGCTCATGACTCCGGGGGCCTACCTCTTCTCCGCCCTCCTGGCTGTAGGGGCGGCCGGCCAGGTAGCCGGCGGTCATCTGGCGGACAGATCCAGGGTGGAGTCCACCCTGGCGGTGAGCTCCGTCTTGGTGGCCATCCTCCTCATCCTCCTGGCCCTTCCCCCGAGCCTAGCGATTGCGGTGGTGGCCGTAGCCTTCGGCTTCCTCCTCTTCTCTTTGGAGCCGATGCAAAACGTCCTGGTCTCGACGAGGACGCCGGGAAACGTGAGGGGAGTTGCCTTTGGCATGGTCTTTCTATCGGTTTTCGGCATCGGTGCCCTGGGCGCGGCCTTGGGCGGCTACGTCTCGGAGACGAAGGGGCTCAGCGCGATTTTCCCCATACTCTCATCCTTCATGGTGGTCAGCGGGGCCTCGTCCCTACTCCTCCGCCGGCTTGCCGTGAGGAAGGCCGCTCAACTCACCATTTCCTCCAAGAGGGAGGAGTAGTCCTCATACGAGGCCTCGCAGGGCCTGCCAATGCTGTGGAGGAACAGGCTGGTTCTCGGAAATTCGTGAGAGACGGCGATGATGGTGCTGGAGACCGTCCCAGCGTGCTCCTTGTGAAGGCATATGGACTGTCCCTCGTAAACCTCATGGTCGGAGGCCACGCTCTTCAGAACCTCCAAGGCAGCCTCTACGGTCGACTTGTCCCTACCTTCGACGACTTCCATGGCCCTTCTGATACGCGGCCGGTCGGTGTCATCCACGTCCATGTTCGTAAGGAAGTGCACCTCTCGCCGCAGCTCCACCGTCCTGGTTTCCGCCGCATGGTGGGTCACGAAGGCTCGACCCAGATCGCAGTAGAGGAGGTTGAACGGGTTGTACTCGACCTCCAGGAGCTCCCGCTCCACGAAGTCCTTCACATCCAAGGCCGAGGTGCGCTCCAGGGCCTCCAAGCAGAGGAGTCCGCGGGACCTCCGAGAGGAGTCGAAGGTTCCCTCATGCCTGTTGGAGATAGCCACCACGAGGCCCAGGTCGTTGACACCTATCCATGTGCCCCCGGCCTGAAGGTCCCTCGGAGCCACGATGGTCCTCCCATCCCGCGTCAAGCTGGGATCCTCCGATGGTCTTCTATAGGCCTCGTCCCTGTTCATCACCAAGAATATGGGATACCTCTCCACCAACTGCCTTAGAAGAAGAAGCGTGCACATTCGGGTCTCGAAAAGAGCCTCATTGATAAAGCCTTCTGCATGATGGAACGCCTTCCAAACCGTTAATAGGCCAATCGACTCTTTCATCAACACCCATGGATGTGGTCATCCTCGCAGCCGGAAGGGGAACGCGCCTATTGCCGTTGACAGCAACCAGACCTAAGCCCATGGTTCCCTTCCTCAACAAGCCCCTGATGGATTACGTCATGGCCCGCTTGGAGGAGGTCAGCGCCCGCCGCATCTTCATCCTGGTGGACTACCTAGGTCATCAGATCGTCTCTCGCTACAAGGACTGGAACAGTTACGAAGTGGTCTTCACGGAGAGGAATGAGCCCTTGGGAACGGCGGGAGCGGTGGGAGTGGTGGCAGAGCGTCTGAGGGAAACCTTCATCGTCCTCAGCGGAGACGTCGTGTCGGGCCTCGACCTTCGTCGTCTGCTCGAGTTTCATGAGGGGATGGCCGCCGAGGCCACTATGGCCCTCTCCAGGGCGGATGATCCGAGCCAATACGGAATCGCCGTTGTAAACGAGGAGGAGAGGGTAACCCATTTCATGGAGAAGCCCGCCAGGGATATGGCCTCCGGTGGTCTTGTGAACGCGGGCATCTATGTCTTCGAGCCCGAGGCCTTCCAGCTGCTCCCAGGTAAGCGGCCGGCGGACATATCTCGGGACCTCTTTCCGAAGATGCTGGAGGCAGGTTGTCGGCTCTACGGTTACACCTTTGACGAGTACTGGAATGACGTGGGTCGTCCGGGCAACTACCTGCTGGCCACGGAGGACTGCCTGCGAGGAAGGTACAGAACCGAGGTTACGCGCTCGGTCACCCCCGTCCAGAATGGCGGCTTCCTGATGACGGGGAGGAACTGCACCATTGGGCGGGACGTCTCGATTGGGAACTTTGCGATTCTGGGAGATGATGTGGAGGTTAGAGAGGGGGCCACCCTCAACTCCTCCGTCCTCTTCTCTCATGCCGTTGTCGGTGAAAAGTGTAATATCCAGGAGTCCATAGTGGGGGAGAGGTGTGTCTTGGAGCGGGGGGTCATGGTGAGGGCCGGTAGCGTGGTGGGAGACGCATGCTACATCAAGGCTCGCAGCATCCTTGGCTACAACACCAGGCTCTGGCCTGGCTCCCGCCTGGGCGAGGGAACAGTGATGAACCCCGATTGAGGGATTGGATGAAACTGCACACTGCGGAAGATCTGGACGTTTATGAGGTGGTGGATCTCGGCCAAGCCGTGGGCACCGCGTATGGCCCGGCCTCCCTCCTGCTGACGGGAAGGGACGGCCTCCACGTTTCCAGGATGGCCAAGAGGGGCCTCATCCTCGGCATCGCCTACACAGGGGCCTCGGTCCTGGACCTTAGGCTCACGCCGAAGCTCGTGCTGGACGATCATCTCGGCCGCCAGGGGGAGGGTGCCCTGTACGTGGATTATCGCCCATCCCGTATCCGCATCACTCTTGATGGCGAGGGCGCGGAGGAGAAACTCCAGGAGATCTACAGGATCCTGGAGGCCAGGGACTTCGTGAGAGCTCCCCTCTCGGACCTGGGGGCCATCTCCCTCTATCCGAACGCCATCGACGATTACGTGAGCGGCATCCACAAGCGGGTAGACTTCCTGAAGAGCCACAGGACACTGGTGGACTGCCAGAACGGGCCCGTAACAGTCCTCGTGGGTCCCCTCTTCGAAAGCTATGGCATGAGGGTGGACCTCTTCAACGATCGCGTCACACACTACCAGGAGCCAAGGGGCGAGGATGAGTTCCTGGACCGTCTCCAGAGAGGACGCTATGACCTGGGCATCCGGTGCTTAGAGGAGAAATTTGACCTGTATCGTGGGGGCGAAGATCGCTCCACATACCCGAGTCTGGAGGCGATCCTCCGGGCCATGGACCGCCTCTAGCCCGATGGCTCGCTGCTCCTGGGGATGCCGATGCCCCGGGCGGTAATGTATATGCCCAGGAGTGCCAGGAGACCTCCGCCTAGATCCGTGGCGCTCGGGGTCTCCGCCAGGAGGAGAAAAGCCAGGAAAGTAGCCCCCACCGGCTCCCCGAGGAGACTTGTGGAGATCACAGGAGCTCTCACGTACTTCAGCGCCCAGTTGTAGAGGGTGTGACCCAGGATGGTGGAAACGATAGCCAGACCGAGAAACAGTAAGAGTTCGCGTCGCAGGTCCCCCGAGGGAAGGAGTTCTGTCCCCATCGCCACGGTCATGGCCAGGAGGACGACGGTGGCGAAGGTGTAGACGAGGAACACGTAGGGCACCAGCGGGACTCTCTGGCGGACCCTGCGGCCCGCCAGGATGTAGATGGCCGCCATCACGCCGCCGACAAAGGCGAGGGCATCACCAAGCAGACCGCCGCCTTCTCGCACGTCCCCCACTGCTATGACCAGGACACCCGCGAAGCCCAGTACGACTCCCAAGGCAGCAACCTTTGGCACCCTCTCCTTCAGCAGGTAGTGGGAGAGGAGCGCCACTATGAGGGGATGGCTGTTAACGAGAATGACGGAACTGGCGACGGAGGTGTAGTCCAGGGAGGATATCCAGGTGGCAAAATGGATGGCCAGGGCGACACCGATCGCTGACATGACGAGGGCATCTCGGCGACCCAGACCACGAGTTTCCCGCCGAAACCTCGCCAGCCCGATGGGGAGGAGGAAGAGGGAGGCGAAAGCCATCCTGTAGACGGCCTTAATCAGGGCCGGCGAATCGCTCCAGCGGATGAAGATGGATGCGAAGGAGACGCCTATGATGGCCAGGACGATGGCCACGTAGGCTCTACTCTGCCGCATCCTGATGGATTACGAGGGATTATGTAAACCCTTTTCTGGAAGGTACGCTGCAGGTACACGTAGGCTTCTCATACGCAATAAGCGAGCCATAGCCATGGCCAACCTCTTGGCCCACAGCCTGTTCGCGCTTGCCCTCTATAGCTTTCTGTGGTCTATCTTCCTACATGAACCGCTGACGGAGTACGCCTTCCTCGCCGCCATTGTCGCGCTGATGCCGGATATCGACGCCGGTGCCGGCGGAGAGAGATCACCCCTGTGTCATTCCCTCGGATATGCGGTCCTATGGAGCCTCCTGGCCCTCTGCGGCCTGGGCCTGGCCTCGTCCCTGCGTCTTATGCCCCTCGGCATCCTTCTTCCCATGGAACTTGCCGTAGTGATGGGGTTGGGTTCCCACCTTCTGCTCGACGCCCTCGTTGATCCTGGGGTGCTAACTCTTCCGAAAGGAGGAGGCGAGTGGGGGAGGTTCCCCCGGCTCTTCGGGGTCCGCGTAGCCTCTCGGCTCAACCTACTCGTCTCCCTGGGGTCAACAGCAGCCCTCCTAACCCTTCTGGCCCTCTACTGATCAGAGATCGCCCTCACGCGTGCGACGC
Organism: Thermoplasmata archaeon; assembly: GCA_046758325.1. GTDB lineage: Archaea > Thermoplasmatota > Thermoplasmata > RBG-16-68-12 > JAJISG01 > JAJISG01. The sequence goes on from JBHHZZ010000004.1 coordinate 23,518, forward strand.
CGTCGATCTCCTCGATGAAGTCTGCCACGGGGGGAGGCACAAGCTCCTTCCAGTTACCGCCTTCAAGTATCCTCCTCCTGATCTCGGTCCCAGAGAACGTGCCCCTATCGAGGAGGGGCTTTTCCAGGACCGTGATGCCCGCCTCCTGGAAGAGCTGGCGCGTCAGCGGGTCGTGGGAGAACACCGCTTCGAAGGGAGGGACTAACGAGAGGACGTGACTCACCCATTGGGAGTGGGCGCCCACATCCGGAATGGGTACGATGCGGCACCCCTCCAGACCCTCATCCTCCAGGGTTCTCTGGATCATCTCGTAACGTTCCGCCGAGGTAAAGGGGTTTTGAAGAGTGTGGGAAAACTGGCTGGAGCCAATGCCCAAAAAGACCTCACCGAAGTCCTCAAGGATTTGTCTCAGCATGTACAGGTGTCCACGATGAAAGGGCTGAAAACGGCCAATGAAGAGTGCCCTGGTACCCGTCAAATCATCACCACCACCGTTCAGATTCTGATGTGATATAACCTACCAGGTCCAATTCGTCAACGGGCTGTTCCCACATGAAAAGCCATCCCACAAAGCTATCTGCGTCTGTCACTGGTCCGCCCTCATGGACCCCTACCATCTTCTGGCCCTACCTGGCTCGAACTATCTCAGACTACAAAAGGTCTTTCATCCTACAGTAGAGGGGAGAATGATCTCGTCACCCGGTGTCGGGCTCCTGACAATCGAGGTGTCCGCGCGAGTCGAGGGACACCATCAGAAGCAGAGAATGCTAAATCGGACATGCCGTACTCTAGAGTACTTCGTCCTCCTCACCGATGAAGAGTTCCAGATGCTCGCAGTCCAGTGTCAGGAACTTTGCGCAGTGGGTGCAATGCCAATCATCGTACCCAGGTTCCAATGATGAGTTGAACTCGTAACAAGGAAAACCGTAGAGGTCGTAATACTCCTCCTCCGTAGGGACCACTCCTAATGAGGAACGGCCCTATCCCGAGTCACCACGGGCTTGGCCCTGGGAGATACCATGTGTGTGAGCTTGCTGATCAGGTTGCTCTTCTTCGGCCCGACCAGGGCGTGATCGAGTACCTCCTTCAGGGTTTCCCCAGGCACGATCTCTATCTTCCCCACGTACTTGCTCTCGATGAGGACATCGTTCATGTTAGACTTGGGAATGATGACCTTCTTGAAGCCCATTTCCGCCGCGGCCTCCACCTTGGCAGTGATGCCTCCCACCGGAAGTACCTGTCCCCTGATGCTGAGGGACCCCGTCATGGCGACGGTCTGGTCCACCTCTACCTCCTCGAGGGCGGAGATGACGGCGGTGGCCACGGATATGGAAGCACTATCCCCTTCAACCCCCTCATGGGTCCCGACAAACTGCACGTGAATGTCGTAGTTGCTTACGTCCTCGCCAGTGTACTTCTTGATGAGGGCGGATACGTTCTGCACGGCCTCCTTGGCTATGTCGCCCAGGCGGCCAGTGGCGATGATCTTTCCATCATTCCTGCTCTGGGCAGGGGTCACCTCAGCCACGATGGGCAGCACGATGCCGGAGAACTCTGACATGCTGGGATCGGCGTTCAGGACGGCGAGGCCATTGACGATGCCCACCTGGGCTCCCTCGGTGACGAAGGTCTTGTAGTCCCGCCTGCGCTCGATGAACCTGTCCGCCACCTGTTGCTCCAGACTCCTCGCCATCTTCTTGGCCACCAAGACATGTTCACCGACGGTGTAGGCCGCTCCCCGCTCCCGCGCTATGTCCCCAGCCACCCGGATCAGTCCACCCAGCTCCCGGATGCGGAGGGTGAGCTGACCTCTCCGACCAGCCCTCCTCTGGGCCTCCCGAATGATCTCCAGGACGCCGCTCTTGTCGAAGTGGGGTATCTTCCCATCCTTGGCGACCTCCTGGGCAACGACTCTGACAAGCTTCTCCCGGTTCTCCAAGGTGTCCGGCATGGAACTCTTTACGTACACCTCGTAGCCGTAGCCCCTGATTCTGGATCGCAGGGCGGGGTGCATGCCTGACAGTGCGTCCAGGTTTCCCGCTGCCACCAGGATGAAGTCACAGGGAACTGGCTCGGTCCTGACCATGGCCCCCGCGCTCCTCTCGCTCTGCCCCACGATACTGAACTTCTTCTCCTGCAGGGCGGTGAGCAGGGCCTGCTGGCTCTCCAGCCGGAGGACGTTGATCTCGTCGATAAAGAGGATCCCCTTGTGGGCCTTGTGGATGGCTCCCGACTCGACCCTCTCGTGGGCAGGCGTCTCCAGGCCACCAGACTGGAAGGGATCATGCCTCACATCCCCTAGGAGGGCCCCGGCGTGAGATCCTGTGGCGTCCATGAAGGGAGGCATGTCGTCGGGGTCATGGCCTACGAGCAGCTTGGGTACAATGAGCATATCCTGCCTGTTGCCTGCGTACCTGGTGGCCATGAAGATGATGGCCGCCACGAGGATTCCAAAGAGAAGGACCATGGGCTGAGGCGGCTGGGAGAGGAATGCCAACAGGGCGGACATGAGGATGATGACGACGATGATGGTGGTCATCATGGAGGCCCGCTGCTCCTTTCTCCTCATGGCCTCCGCTTTGTGGGCTTGGACTATCTCCTTCCCCTTGCCAGCGGGAACCACCCTTATCTTTGGCTCGTTGGTGTCCTCCGGGTTGTGGTATACGATGATGTCCTGAAGCTCCTCCCTGGGCAGAAGCTCCGCCATCGCCTGGGCCAGCATCGACTTGCCCGTTCCCGGGTCTCCTAATAGCATGACGTGCCGCTTCTGCTCTGCCGCCTTCTTGGCGACCTCAACTGCCTCTTCCTGCCCTATGACTTGGTCGACCAGCCGTTCGGGGATTCTGATGTCGGCTGTCGTCTCGAAGGTCTGGGTCTTGATCCAATCCTGGAGAGGAGGGAGGGGCGATTCAGTAGTTGCCTGAGAATCACTTTCGGTCATCTCTCGTCATCCTCTGATATAACCAGTGAGAAATAGGGCCTCCGTCTTATTAAAGTTATTCTCCCAGAATCGCTGCAGGTACCAAGTCCACTTGAGTACCTCTTCTGGGCCCCCGTCGCGCTGCTGAACAGTAGCCTGGTCAAGGTGTAAGGAGGACTGCGCTTAGACTCCCGGTCACATGTCAGGAGACTATGCCACTGCCTCGACTTCCGTGCATGAAGGAGTGCGGAACAGGCCTTCCATAGCCGACCCAAAGGCTAAGGGGTCACCATCCTCTTGGCGATCATCTCCGCCAGCGTCTGAAAGGCATCCTGCACGTTCTCCCCGGTCTTGGCGCTGGTGTAGATATGGGGGGCTGCGTACTTCTTAGCGGTCTCTTTCAGTTGCTCCTCATCGAAGCTGATCTGGTCCTTGAGGTCTACCTTGTTAGCCAGAAAGTGGATGGGTATGTCTCCTGTCACCTTGTGGACCGCTTCCACCCAGTCATGCAGGTCATAGAGGGTGTCCTTCCTCGTGACATCGCAGACGGCGAGGACGCCCTGGGCACCGTGGAAGTAGGCCTCCTTCAGTAGCTCGCGGAAGCCCTTCTCCCCCATGATGTCCCAGACCGTCATGTCTACCTCCACTTGGCTGCCGTCCTCGGCTTCTACGAGGATCTCTTTCTTGGAAACCTTGGCTCCCAAAGTGGAGATGTAGCGGTCATCGAATTCGTCATGGATGAATCGCCTAATCAGGCAGGTTTTGCCAACGGCCCCCTCTCCGACGAGGCAGATCTTGACCTTCATCTTCTCCGTCTCTGGCATCTGGACACTCCCTAGAAGCAATCTGCTTACTCCGCCTCGATTATAAAATGCTATAGATGTCGTTATCACCGTCGATATCTGACGCGGGAGGGTCCTCGGAAAGGCGCATGCCGGTGATGGCGTAATACGGCCTTCCAAGACAGGGTGTTCAACGCCTTACGAACTGCTTGGCGATATTCCTGAATGCCTGTCGCACGTTCTCACCAGTTTTCGCACTCGTGATCTTGTAGGGACAGGAATGGGTCTTGGCAAAGGCAGCCACATCCTGCTCTCGAACCTGCATTTGGTCCTGCAGATCGACCTTGTTTCCCACGATGACTACGGGAATTCGCCCCGTGATTCTGAGGACGGTGGAGAGCGAGGTGTGTAGGTCGTCAAGGGTGTCGGGCCGCGTCAGATCGCACACCGCCAGGACCCCCTGCGCCCCCTCGAAATAGGCCTCCTTCAGGAGCTCGCGGAAGCCCTTCTCCCCCATGATGTCCCATATCGTCATGTCTAGCCGGGCCGGCTTCTTACCCTTAATCTCGACCTCCGTCTTGGTTATCTTCGCGCCTATGGTTGCGAAGTATCGGTCCTCGAAGGTGTTGTGGACGTAACGGTTGACCAGACTGGTCTTCCCCACCGCGGACTCCCCCACGAGGCAGACCTTCATTTTCAAAACCTTCGTTTGTGGAGGGCTGAGAACGGCCATCGGACTCCACTTGAGGACTCTGGGAAATAACTCTTCCCACGACCGTATCACTAATGATTCTCTAGTTTTAGTCCTCCTCTGAAGTGACCTGGGTGAGCCGTTCGGCGACGATACGCCTGGCAAGGCTCGTGAAGGCGTCCTCCACGTTCTCCCCCGTCTTGGCGCTGGTAAAGTGCCAAGGCGAGTCGTAGGCTTTGGAGAACTGCTCCACCTCTCCTTCCCCAATATCCATCTTGTCCTTGAGGTCAACCTTGTTGGCAAAAATCTCTATGGGGATTCGACCGGTGACGCTGTAGACGCCCTCGATCCAATCGTCTAGGTCGTCCAAGGTGTTCCTCCTGGTGACGTCGCACACTGCGATGATGCCCTTGGCACCGTAGAAGTAGGCCTCCTTCAGGAGCTCGCGAAAGCCCTTCTGACCCATGATGTCCCAGACGGTCATGTCGACCCTTATCCTCCCATCCTCAGGGGGCAAGTCGACGACGGTCTCCTTCTTGGAGACCTTTGTCCCGAGGGTCTGAATGTACTTGTCATCGAAGTCGTCGTGGACAAACCGGCGGATGAGGCTCGTCTTTCCGACGGCCGCCTCCCCTACGAGGCACACCTTCATCTTCATTCTCTTGGCTTCCATGAGCCTCATTTTCCAACGTCGTCGAACCGCATATAAACGTTGGGCTTGTGTTATCAGAGGCGATAGCTGGGTTCCCTTTCAGGGGGAGGCAGGCCACCAAGTTATCCTGACGATTACTGAAAAGACAATGGTTATATAGGGCCGCTATCTTCAAAGCCAACGGGCAGGGTCAGACGCCATGGGAAAGCTGGCCCCAGCAATGCGGCCCGAAACTTCTGGGCTGCGGGAAGCGTCACGACCTCGCCGTGGAAGGCCTGATCCTCTCACATCGGAGATGACATATGCCTAAGACACGCAAGCCCAGACATGGCTCCATGGCTTACTCGCCCCGCAAGAGGGCCAGGAAAGAGGTCCCTCACTTCACCTCCTGGCCCGAGATTAGCGACGGCCCTAAGCTCCAATCCTTCGCTGGATACAAGGCCGGGATGACCCATGTCCTCATGACGGACTTCAACCCCAACACCACCACTGCAGGCCAGGAGATTCAGGTGCCCGTAACCGTCGTGGAGGTCCCTCCCATGCGAGGGGCGGCTGTTCGTCTCTATCGGGAGAGCCCCGAGGGCCTGAAGGCGTATGGGGAGGTATGGGAGGCGCGCCTGGACAGGGAGCTGGCGGCCAGGTTGCCTCTTCCCAAGGGATACGATCCGGAAAAGGTCTGGCGTCGGTTTGACGCTGAGAAGGTCGACGAGGTAAGGGTCCTCACATACACCCAGCCGAAACTGGTGAAGGGCATTCCCAAGAAGGTGCCAGACCTGATGGAGACGAGAATCGGTGGAGGGACCATCGAGGACAGGATCGAGTACGCCAAGGGTATCCTGGGTAAGGAGGTCACCGTGCGGAACTTTGCAGGGGAGGGTCAGCTGGTGGATGTGGCAGCCGTCACGAAGGGGAAGGGCTTTCAGGGCGCCGTCAAGCGGTGGGGCATAAAGATCCTGAGCCACAAGGACAGCAAGATCAGGCGCAGGGTCGGGACTCTAGGTACCTTCAAGCCCGGATACACGCGGCCCACCGTACCCCAGGCAGGTCAGATGGGGTACCACCAGAGGACGGAGTTCAACAAGCTCATCTTGAGGATAGGGGATGATGGGTCAGAGATAACGCCCCAGGGAGGTTTCCTGAGGTACGGGGAGGTGAGGAACACCTATCTCCTAATCAAGGGCTCCATACCGGGGCCGTGCAAGCGGCTCGTGAGGTTCCGTGATCCCATGAGGGCGGATAGGGCGAAGATGGTAGAACAGCCAGATCTTACCTACGTCTCCCTCACGTCGAGGCAAGGTGCGTAACGTGGTAGAAAAGCCCGAGGACAAGGAGGAGATGCCTCAGATCAAGCCGAAGGACGTAAGGAGGGCTAGGAAAGCCCAGCTACAGGAGTGGTGCGAGGCCTTCGGCCTGGACTCCTCGGGCAAAGTGGATGACCTCAGGAAGCGGCTCATAGCCTTCCTGGAGTCGGAGGAGTACCTGCTCCTGGAAGAGGAGGAGGCCCCCGAGCTGCCAGAGCGGGAAGAGGGCCAGGCATACCTCTACTCCATGGAGGGCAAGATCCTCCACGTTCTCGACCTTCCTCGGGTCTTCAGGTCAGATGTGCGGACTGACCTCATCAAGCGAGCCGTGGATGCCTTTCGCGCCAACAGGAGGCAGCCCTATGGCCCCGGCCCCGCCGCGGGGTTGAGGCACTCGGTCTCCTGGTGGGGGAAGGGCCGGGGCGTCTCGAGGGTTCCGAGGCTCAAGGACAGCCGCCGGGCCGCCCAGGCTCCCGGGACTGTTGGCGGCAGGAGGGCCCATCCCCCCCGTCCGGAGCGTGACTGGAGCAAGAAGCTGAACAGGAAGGAGAGGAGGCTAGCTCGAGCCGCCGCCCTGGCGGCCACAGCGGATACCACTCTCGTCACGCAACGGGGTCACCGATTCCGGGGAGACCTCTCCCTCCCGGTGGTTCTGGAGGCCAAGGTGGAGGGGCTGGAGAGCACAAAGGAGGCGGTGGACGTATTGCAGAGGCTCGGCCTCAGCGAGGATGTGGAGAGGTCCGCCAGAAAGAAGGTCAGGGCCGGCAGGGGGAAGATGAGGGGTCGTCGGTATCGCAGGAAGAAGGGCCCTCTGGTGGTCCTCTCCAACGGCTGCCCAGGGGGCAGGGCCTTCGGGAACCTCCCAGGGGTGGATGTGGTGGACCCCTCGGGCCTCAATGCTGAGGTCCTCGCCCCCGGCGGAGTCCCTGGGAGGCTTACTATCATTAGCGAGAAGGCCCTTGAGGAGCTTAGGAGTTGGTCGTCATGATAGACCCCCACGAAATCCTCCTGTACCCGGTGGTGACAGAGAAGTCCCTCAACCTTCTCTCTGGCACCGCTGCCCAGAACTTCAGGGATGGCAACAAGCTAGAGTTCGTCGTGAAGAGGGATGCCACCGCGACAGACATAAGGGAAGCCTTCGAGAAGCTCTTCGAGGCCAAAGTAGAAAAGGTAAACACCCATATCAAGAGAGACGGAAAGCATGCGATCATCAAGCTCAAGGAGGACTACTCGGCCGAGGAAATCGGGATGCGGATAGGGATCTTCTAGGCGATGCCATGGGCAAGAACATCATATCTCAGAGGAGAGGAAAGGGGTCGTCGACCTTCAGATCCCCCAGCCACAGGCATCTGGGCCCTGTGACCTTCCCGCCCATCGAGCAGGCCAGGGGCGTGGTGCAAGAGATCCTTCACGCTCCTGGGAGGTCTGCACCCCTGGCCCGGGTCAGGTTCGAGGGGGGCGAGTTCCTCATGATAGCTCCTGACGGGATGTACGTGGGCCAGGAGGTTTCCATCGGTCCCGGCAGTATAGAGAGGGGCAACGTGATGGAAATCGGGAAGATGCCTGAGGGAACCCTCATCTATAACATCGAGGCGAAGCCAGGCGATGGAGGTAAACTCTGCAGGGCCGCCGGCTCCTCTGGAGTGATCATCACCCAGGGAGAGCGGACGGTGGTCCAGATACCCTCGGGGGAGTTCAAGCCCCTGAACCCCAAGTGCAGGGCCCAGATAGGGGTCGTGGCCGGCTCGGGGCACAAGGATAAGCCTTACGCCAAGGCCGGCAAGAAGATAATGGCGCTGGCCAGCAAGTCCAAGGAGCCCTTCAAGGTACGGGGCGTGGCCATGAACGCCGTCAGCCATCCCCACGGTGGTGGGGGCCACCAGCACGTGGGCAGGCCCAGCACAGTCTCCCGTAACGCTCCACCAGGCAGGAAAGTAGGTAGGCTTTCGCCCAAGAGAAAGAAGAGGAAGTGATAGAGGTGCCTAAGAAGGGTGGATCGGCCAAGGCCGCGAGGCGGCGGGCGAGGAAGAGGGCGGGTGCAGCTGAGGCCCGGAGGAAGAGGGAGTTTGCATATCGAGGATTCTCCTTGGAGGAGCTCCAAGCCATGAGCCTTGAGGAACTTCTACGCCTTATGCCCTCCCGGGTGAGGAGAACCTACTCCCGAGGGCTCTCCGAGGAGCATCGGATCGTCGTGGAGAAGCTTCGGAGGTCGGAGAGTAAGGTTGTGAGGACCCACCGGCGAGACATCCCAATATTGCCCTACTTCGTGGGCAAGAAAGTGTCGGTCCACAATGGAAGGGGGTTCGTGACCTTTGAGATCAAGCCGGAGATGATCGGCCACTACCTGGGAGAGTTCGCGTTGACCCGCAAGCCCGTGGAGCACTCGGGTCCTGGGGTCGGAGCGACGAGGTCCTCCAAGTTCCTACCCCTGAAGTAGAGGTGAGAAATGGGCTACTCCATGCAGGTGGACGAGGAGACGACGGCGAAGGCCTACGGCAAGGAGCTGCCGATCTCTCCCAAAAAGGCCCGGGAGGTGTGCCGGGCCATACGCAGGAAGCCCATTGCAGAGGCAAAGGAAATTCTTGAGGGCATCATCGAGGGGCGGAGGGCAATCCACTATGCGAGATACAGCAAGGAGGTGGCCCACAAGCCCGGCCTAGGTTCGGGAGGTTATCCCGTAAAAGTGGCCAAGTACATCCTGAGGTTGCTGGAGAACGCGGAGGAGAACGCAGAGTACAAGGGACTGGATTCCGAGAGTATGGTGGTCCACCACATTTCCGCCTATAGGGGAAGCCCGACGAAGTCCTACAGGCCCAGGGCCTACGGGAGGAGTGCCCCCTGGGTGAAGGAAGCCACCAACGTGGAGGTCATCCTCAGGGAGGTCGAGTAGTGGCGGGAGAGAGGAAGATAGTGGCCGACAATCTCAAGAGGGTCCTCCTGAAGGAGTACATGATGAAGGAGACGGAGAGGGCGGGCTTCGGCGGTCTGGATATCCAGAGGACTCCCATGGGCACGCGCATCACCCTCTTCGCCGAGAGGCCAGGCATCGTGATAGGAAGGCGAGGGGCGAGCATCAAGGAGTTGACGCTCGCCATCGACCGGAACTTCGAGCTGGACAACCCTCAGATAGAGGTGGAGGAGGTAGAGAATCCGGCCCTCAACGCCCAGATCATGGCCGAGAAGCTCTCCAGCGCCCTGGAGAGGGGATGGCACTTCCGCCGGGCAGGCCATTCGACCCTACGGCGCATTATGGAGTCCGGGGCCAAGGGCGCTCTGATAAAGATTTCGGGAAAGCTGACGAGCCAGAGGCACCGCACGCAGAAGTTCAAGGCAGGCCACATAAAGTACTGCGGTGAACCGAAGAACCTGTTCGTCGGGGTGGGCTTCGCCACGGCCAAGCTGAAGCAGGGTGTCATAGGCGTCACGGTCTGGATCACGGATCCCAATGCCAAGCTGCCGGATGAGATCGAGGTCATGGCCCCCGTGAAGGTGGAGGAGGCCCCTGTCGCTGAGGCGAAGGCCGAGGCGGGGGAGGCCATGGTAGAAGCTGCCAAGGTCCTCAAGAGAGTGAAGAAGGTTACGGAACAGAAGCCCTTAGGCCCGGCGGAGAAGAAGCTCAAGAGGCTGAAGAGGGTCGTGGAGGAGCTGGGGGAAGAGGTAGAGCTGGTCCCCGACGAGGAGGCCGAGGTTGAGGAACCTGATGAGGATCTCGAGCCTGAAGAAGAGGAAGCATCCGATCAGGAGGAAGAGGAGGCATCTGATCAGGAGGAGAAGTAGGATGGCCTTGCTGAAGGTACAGGAGATCAAGGAGATGAATCCCGAAGAGAGGCTGTCCAAGTTGAAGGAGCTCCGGGATGAGCTGATGTACGAGCGGGGTGTGGCAGCCATGGGTGGCGCCCCTCCCAGCCCGGGCAAGATGAGGGCCCTCAGAAAGAACATCTCGAGGATACTCACGGTCCTCTCTGAAGAGAGAAAACTGGAAGGAGTGAAGGACGCCGTGAAGCAAGGCATCCAGGAGGAAACGGGCTAGATGGCGATCTGCTCAACCTGCGGGCTTCCCGAGGAGCTCTGCATCTGCGAGGAGATCGCCAAGGAGACACAGCGGATAAGAATAACGAGTGACAGGCGACGGTACGGGAAGGTGGTGACTATTGTCGAGGGTCTCGACGCCAGCGATGTCGATCTGGAGGAACTGGCCAGGACCCTCAAGACAAAGGTCGCCGCTGGAGGGACCGTCAAGAACGGCAGAATCGAACTGCAGGGAGAGCACAGGAAGAAGGTTGAACAGACCCTTAGGGAGCTGGGCTACAACGTTGAGGTCAGGTGATGTAACTAGGAGTCGCAGGAAGTACTTGGCAAAGCACGAGCTGATAGGCTTGGAGGTTCAAGTGGCGGACGCCACGGATCCAAGCCACCGCGGCATTCAAGGCCGCGTGGTGGACGAGACCCGCAACACCCTGGTCCTAGAGGGTTCCGGCGGGGAAATTATCCTTCCAAAGAAGGGGTCAGTGTTCCTCTTCCGCCTAGACGAGGATGTGCTTATCGAGGGAAACCGGCTGCTCCACAGGCCCATGGACAGGGTGAAGAAAGCGAGGTGATGAAACGGTTCGAAAGGCGAGGGACATAGGGCTTGGCGTGCCCCCACCGTCCAAGGAGTGTGACGATCAGAAATGTCCCTTTCACGGCCATCTCAGGGTTCGCGGCCAGCTTCTGGAGGGCAAGATTGTGTCCGACAGGATGCAGCGGACCGTGACCGTCCAGAGGAACTATCAGAGGCTCATCCCGAAGTACGAGAGGTTCGAGAAGAGGAGATCGAAGTACAAGGCCCACGTCCCTCCATGCATGAATGTAAAGCTCGGGGACCAGGTTCTCATCGGAGAGTGCAGGCCCCTGGGCAAGACGGTCTCCTTCGTGGTGGTCGCTAAGAGGGGGTGATGGGTTGAAGGGACTCCCGGGAAGACAGACAAGGGGCCTCCCCACGGGGGCGAGACTCGTATGCATCGACAACACTGGGGCCAAGCAGGTAGAGATCATAGCGGTTCTAGGATACAAAGGCGTCAGGAGGAGGTATCCGAGCGCCGCCCTGGGGGATATCGTCGTGGGGAGTGTGAAGAAGGGTAGCCCCGAGATGAGAAAACAGATCGTGAACGCCGTCATAGTGAGGCAGAGGAGACCCTTCCGGCGACCTGACGGCCTCGTCGTCCAGTTCGAGGACAACGCCTGCGTAATAACCACGGAGACGGGGGAGGCCAAGGGGTCGGACATCAAGGGACCCGTAGCGCGAGAGGCAGCCGAGCGGTGGCCCAGAATAGCCGCGACGGCCTCCATGATCGTCTAGGTGATGGAATGGCGAAGAGCAGGAAGCCGCGAAAGCAGAGGAAGCGGGCATACGAGAGCCCCCACCATAGGCGGGGTAGGCTTCTATCGGCCCACCTGAGCCCCAAGTACCTGGAGGACACCAAGGTCCGCTATCCCAGGTCCCTCCCCATACGGGAGGGGGATACCGTGGTCGTGATGAGAGGCTCCCAAAAGGGGCACGAGGGTAAGGTCGCCCGGGTGGACCACAGGGGGATTCGGGTATACGTCGAGGGTGTGACCACCACAAAGGCCGACGGGACCGAGGTTGGCAAGCCCATCCACCCCTCCAACCTGATGATAACCAAGCTCGACATGACGGACCCTTGGAGGAGGAAACTCATCGAAAGGGCCGGGGGTGAATCATGACGAGGTTGAAGAGGCTGGCCGCACCGAGGGCCTGGAGCATACCGAGGAAGGGACTCAAATGGGTCGTCAGGCCATCCCCAGGACCCCATCCCCTGCATCGCTGCATTCCCCTCCTGATAGTCCTCCGGGACATGCTTCGCTACTGTGACAACGCCAGGGAGGCCAAGGGGGTCATCCGCTCCAAGAAGGTCTTGGTGGATAACCGCCCCGTGAGGGACCCAGGCTTTGCCGTGGGCCTTATGGACACTGTCTCCCTCCCAGATGCGGGGGAGCACTACCGGGTCCTCCTGGACACCCGGGGCAGGTTCCGCCTGGTTCCCCTCACAGAGAAGGATGCCCAGTGGAAGCTGGCCAGGATAGAGAACAAGACCGTCGTCAGGGGGGGCCGAATACAGCTGAACCTCTCCGACGGGAGGAACATGCTTGTGGAGGAGGCCCACAGTACGAAGGATACGCTGAAGGTGGCCCTCCCGAATCAAGAGATCATGGATGTCCTCACCCTCAAGAAGGGCAGCGTGGCCCTCCTGACGGGGGGCAAACACGTGGGCCAGCTGGGTCGTGTGGAGGAGGTGGTGTTGGAGCGAAGTTCCAGGCCAAATGTGGTAAAGTTTAAGGAGGGTTTCTCCACTGTTTTGGATTACGTATTCATCGTGGGGAAGCAGAAGCCCCTGATTGCGCTCCCTGAGAGCGTGGCTACGCGAGTGGTCCCATGAATTCAATGCGGCAGATCAGAATCGAAAAGGTGGTCGTCAATATCGGCGTAGGCGAGGCAGGAGACAAGCTGCTGAAGGCCCAGAAGGTACTGGAAATGCTCGCTGGCCAGCGTGCCATTCAGACCCTTTCCAAGAAGACCAACAGGGACTGGGGCATCAGGAAGGGCATGCCCATCGGCACCAAGGTCACGCTGAGGGGTGAGAGCGCGGAGAAGTTCCTCCGAGAGGCTCTGTGGGCTAGGAACAACGTGCTGAATGGCTACAACTTCGACCCCGAGGGCAACTTCTCCTTCGGGATTGTGGACTATACGGATTTCAAGGGGATGAAGTACGACCCCGAGATAGGCCTCTTCGGCATGGACGTGAACGTCGTCCTCCAGAGGGCCGGGTACAGAATCGCCAGGAGGCGCATCAAGAGAAACAGGGTGCCCCGGAGACATCGGGTGAACAAGGAAGAGGCGATCAGCTTCGTGAAGGACAGATTCCAGGTCGAGGTGCGGTGACGGCTGTGGTGAGTACCCGGAAGCAGTTCGGCAGAAAGAGGGGATGCCAGCGGTGCGGCAGGAGGCGGGGGATCGTCCGCCGGTACGGCCTTCACCTCTGTCGCCAGTGCTTCCGCGAAATGGCCTTCGAACTCGGCTTCAGGAAGTACTCCTAGGTGGTTTTGTGAGACACGATCCCCTTAACGATGCCCTCGGCACGGTGAAAAACGCGGAGGCAAGCGGCAAGGCCGCTTGCATGATAAAACCCGCGTCCAAGCTGATAGGCCGCGTCTTGAAGGTGATGCAGGACTACGACTACATCGGCGGCTTTGAGTTCAAGGAGGATGGGAGGGGAGGCTACTTTGAGGTTAGGCTGAAGGGAAACGTGAACGACTGCGGGGTAATCAAGCCCCGGCTCTCTGTCAGGAGGATGGATCTGGAGAAGTACGAATCTAGATACCTGCCGGCCCAGGACTTCGGCGTCCTGATCCTGACGACCACCAACGGAGTCCTCTCCCACTCTCAGGCCAAGGAGCAGGGGGTCGGGGGCCGCCTCTTGGCATACGTGTACTGAGGTGATGATATGGTGGTCACCGGCATTGCTGAAGAGGCGGTGGAGATTCCGGAGGGCGTGGAGATTCAGCTCGTGGGTGACGATGTCATCGTTCGACGAGGGGACACGGTCCTCTCCAAGAGGCTCTCCCACCCGCGGGTGCAGTTAAGGCTGGAGGGGTCCACAGTGCGCGTGGAGTGCCCGCTGCCCAGGAAGAGGGAGAAGGCCCTAGTGGGCACCTATGCCTCCCACATCAGGAACATGATCAAAGGGGTCACAGAGGGCTTCACCTACACGATGAAGGTGGTTTATGCCCACTTCCCCGTGAAGGTGACTGTAAGGGGCGATGAGGTGGTCGTCGAGAACTTCTTGGGGGAGAGACATCCGAGAACAGCAAGGATAAGAGGAAGCACGAAGGTCGAGGTCAAGGGAGACACCCTACGCATAAGCGGTCCTGGCCTGGAGGAAGTGAGCCAGACCGCCGCCAACATCGAACAGGCTACGCGTATCAAGAACAAGGATCCCAGGGTCTTCCAGGACGGCATATACGTAGTGAGCAAGGGTGGGGCATAGATGCCAGAGGAAGGAGACGCTTTCCCGACGAGGACGGAGGTCAGACGGGCCAGGAAGACAGAGCTCCAAGAGTGGTGCCGGGAGTTCGACCTGGACGACTCAGGCATCGTGGTGGAGTTGAGGGAGAGACTCCTCGACTTCCTGGAGTCCCTGGAAGAGGAAGAGGCGGAGCTTGAGGAGGAGATAGAGGTCGTAGAGGAGGCCGAGGAAGAGGTCTACATGGTCAGACAGAAGCCGGTCCTCGCGCCCGAGGCGACCCAGCTCCTCGCCCTCAGGGCGCGGCTACAGAAGAGGAGGCCCAACTTCCGCCGCCAGGAGTGGTTTCGGTACCACAAGCTGGGGGAGAAGTGGAGGAGGCCAAGAGGGAGACACTCGAAGCTTCGGCGGCACCTTAAGTACAGGAGCTCCTTGCCTTCCGTGGGTTACCGGGGGCCTAGAGAGACGCGAGGCCTGCACCCGTCGGGCTTCAGGGAGGTTCTGGTCCACAAGCCAGAAGACCTGGAGGGTCTGGACTCGAAGACCCAGGCCGCCCGCATAGGCCATGCCGTGGGTACGAGGAAGCGCATCTCCATCCAAGATAGGGCCGATGAGCTTGGGATAAGAATCCTCAACAGGGTGGTGGAGTGAACCTTAAGAACCAGAGGAGAATGGCCGCCGAGATCCTCAAATGTGGCGAGAACAGGGTCTGGATAGACCCCAACAGGATGGAGGAGGTAGAGGATGCCATCACCCGGGATGACGTCCGGGCAGCCATCCAGGCGGGGACCGTTAGAAAGCTACCCGTTCTAGGGCAGTCCCGAGGCCGGATTCGCTACAGGGCCGCCCAGAAGAAAAAGGGCAGGCGACGGGGACCCGGGAGCCGCAAGGGGGCTGAGGGGGCCCGAAGCCCGAGGAAGGCCCGCTGGATGAAGACTATCAGAGCCTTGAGGAGGGTTCTCAAGGGACTCAGAGATGACGGTAAGCTGGAGCGCAGTGCCTACAGAAAGCTCGTCCTGAAAGCCAAGGGAGGCATGTACCGGAGCAAGGCCCATCTGCTGCAGCACCTGAAGACCGAGGGCTACATCAAGGAGGAGGAGTGATGTCCAAAGGTCCTCGATACCGGGCGCCCTTCCGGAGACGCCGGGAAGGAAGAACCGACTACAGGAAGAGGCTGGGCCTCCTGAGGAGTGGCAGGCCCAGGGCTGTCGTTAGGAAGACCCTCTCCAACACCATCGTGCAGTTTGTCATCTACACCCCCGAGGGAGATCGGATCGTGACCTCAGCCGTCTCCAAGGAGCTGGAGCGCTATGCCTGGAAAGTTCCGAGGGGAAGCGTGCCCGCTGCCTATCTCACGGGATACCTAGCGGGCAAGCGGGCCCTGGAGGCGGGGCTGAAGGAGGCCGTCCTGGATATAGGCCTGCACCCTCCCACACGCGGAGGCCGTGTGTTTGCCGCCCTGAAGGGAGTCCTCGACGCGGGAATTCAGGTACCCCATGATGACGACATCCTCCCGGAGGAAGCGAGGATAAGGGGCGACCACATCTCCAAGGACGTGGTGAAACTCTTCGGTGAGGTCAAGGCGAAGTTGGAGGCCCTCTGATGAAGGTCGTTGAGGAATGGATTCCAAAGACAGCCCTGGGCAAGTTGGTCGTGAGGGGCGAGGTGAGGACCATGGCTCAGGCCCTCAGGACGGGCCTACCCATTCGTGAACCCGAGATCGTGGACATACTGCTCCCAGAGCTGGATGACGAGGTTCTGGACGTGAACATGGTTCAGAGAATGACAGACTCTGGCAGGAGAATCAACTTCGTCATCACAGTTGTAGTGGGCAATGGTGATGGCTACGTCGGCCTTGGAATGGTCCGCGGAAAGGAGGTGGGACCCGCCATCAGGAAAGCCATCGACAACGCCAAACTCAACATCATCGAGATCAAGAGGGGCTGCGGTTCATGGGAATGCGGTTGCTTCAGCCCCCACACGCTGCCCTTCAAGGTGTTGGGCAAGAGTGGTTCCGTGGAGGTCACCCTCAAGCCGGCACCCAGGGGCGTTGGTCTGGCGGTGGCCGACGTGGCAAAGAGTGTGATCAGGCTTTCCGGGGTCGAGGATGTCTGGGGTTTCGCCAAGGGTCACACGAAGACCACTGTAAACTATGCCTATGCGACCTTCGATGCCCTAAGGAGAACGATGGAGTTCAAGATCACTGAGGAGCAGGCAGAGAACCTCCACATATTCTATGGCCCGGCGGAGCCTTACGAGGTTGACTTCTCGGCCTTGACTGAGCCAGAGCCCTCCGTGGAAGCGACTGTCGAGGCCGAGGAACGAGAAGAGGCACCGGAGGAAGGCAAGGCAGAGGCAGGCGAGGGCGAAGAGGCGGTGGAGAAGAGCAAGGAAGGGGCAAGCAAGGGTGAGGAGGCAGCGGAGAAGAAGAAAGGGGAGGAGGAATGAGCCTAGCGGTCGTCAGAGTCAGGGGAACGGTCAATGTTCGAGGGGAGGTCAAGGACACCCTGAGGATGCTCCGTCTCAACAGACCGAACCACTGCGTGGTGTTGTCGCCTCGAGAGACCTACAGGGGTATGCTGCAGAAGGCCAAGGACTACATTACGTGGGGGGAGGTGAGCCCGGAAGTGCTCTCCCAGCTTCTGGCCACCAGGGGTCGCCTGTCGGGAAACAAGCCCCTGACGGAGGACTACGTGAAGACGGTCCTCGGTTTCCCCTCCTTCGATGCGCTGGCGAGGGCCATCGTCAAGGGTGAGGTGGAGCTGGACGATCTGGAGGACGTCAAACCTGTCTTTCGCCTGGGGCCGCCGCGGAAGGGATACGAGGGGACAAAGAGGTCCTACGCTGACCGCGGGGCCCTCGGCTACAGGGGAGAGGCCATCAACGGCTTGATAGTGAGGATGCTGGGGTAGGACCATGGGCAGGACGAAGAGGCTCCGGGGATACAGGACCCACGGCAGGGGCCAGAAGGCCGGAAGGGGCAAGGGTAAGCGAGGTGGCCGCGGCATGGCAGGTCTCCTCAAGCACAAGTTCAAGTGGATGATCAAGTACGATCCTGATCACTTCGGAAGTAGAGGCTTCAAGAGGCCCAAGGGTCTCAAGAGGCCCGTAAGGACGCTGAACCTGGGGGAGCTACAGGAGTCGATGGAGGGTTTTGTACAGAAGGGGTTCGCGCAGCGGCGGGACGGAGGATATGAGGTAAACCTGACGGCCGCAGGCATTCAAAAGCTCCTCGGAAGGGGAAACGTTAATGTCCCGCTAAGGATAATTGTCCCATCGGCGACTGCCAAGGCCACGGAGAAGGTGGAAAAGGCTGGTGGCGAACTGGTCTTGGGGCCAACAGAGGGGTAGTCCTTGATCCCAACTCCTGAGGGAAGAAGCCTCCTTTACAAGCTGAGGCCGATTACAGACAGGCTTCCTGCGGTGACGAGGCCAGAGGGCCACGTCCACTTTAGGACCAAGATGATCTGGGTCCTCGTCGTCCTCGTACTCTACTTCGCCCTCACGAATGTTTACATCTATGGCCTGGACCGAGGCCAGGTCGTGGACTTCTTCCGCAGCCTGAGAGCCATCCTAGCAGGGGCCCAGGGCTCCATCCTCCACCTGGGAATCGGCCCCATCGTGACCGCCTCTATCATCCTACAGCTCTTCGCCGGAGCAAAGATCATCCGCCTAGACCTGACGAAGGAGGAGGACAAGGCGATCTATCAGGGCACTCAGAAGTTCCTGGTCATCGTCATGATAGTCGTCGAGTCCATCCCCCAGGTCTTCGGGTTCCTCCGGCCTTCCCAGGCCTTTGTGGAGATGCTTGACGTCTCCGTTGCGGGGTACGGGGATATGCTTGCCAAGGCCATCATCGTCATCCAGCTGTGCATCGGCAGCTACCTGATCTTCCTGATGGATGAGGTGGTATCCAAGTGGGGCATAGGGAGCGGTATCTCCCTATTCATAGCCGCTGGCGTGTCTCAGGCCATCTTCACGGGTACCTTCAACTGGATGCCAGCGAACCCAGGGGATCCGACACCCGCTGGCACCATACCCAAGACGCTCTACTACCTGCAGACCATGAGCGCCCAGGAGATATCCTCCGGAGGATACGAGGTCATCCTCTTGAGGGAGCCCAACCCCCTCATCGCCCTGGTGAGCACGGTGATCATCTTCCTCCTCGTGGCCTATGCCGAGTCGACCCGAATTGAGCTGCCCCTTGCTCATGGGATGGCCAGGGGGGCCAGGGGGAGGTATCCCTTCAAGCTGATCTACGCCTCAGTCCTTCCCGTCATCCTAGTGACCGCGGTCCTGGCCAACGTAAGCATGTTCACGCTTCTCTTCTGGCAGAACCCGGATTGGCCCCTGGTGGGCAGACAGTACTGGATGGGTGCCTACGCCGATCCGGCTGGAGACCTAGTGAGAAACAACATCATCCGGCCCACTACCCCCATAGGCGGCGTGGCCTACTATATGTCCACCATCAACGGTTTGAGGGACTGGCTTCTTCCCCTGGTGGCTCCAGACAGGTACGGGGCCATTTACGCAGCCTTTGACAAGACGCCTCTTCAGATCCTCATTCATGTCATCGTCTACGTTAGTGTCTTCGTCGTCGGCTCCATAATATTCGCCAGGTTCTGGATTGAGACTACAGGAATGGGCCCGGAAGGGGTCGCCAAACAGATACAGTCCAGTGGCCTGCAGATTCCAGGGTTCCGGAGGGATCCCAGGGTGCTGAAGAGGATCCTGGAGCGCTACATACCCGTGGTGACCGTCATCAGTGGGGCTGCCGTTGGAGTCCTGGCGGTGGGCGCTGACCTTTTCGGAACTGTTGGCAACGCCAGTGGGACCGGTGTCCTGCTAGCCGTTGGCATTCTGATCCAGTTCTACGAGGCCATCGGGAAGGAGCAGATGATGGAGATGCATCCTCTGCTGAGGAACTTCTTCGGCTCATAGACGAGAATGAGGCCTTCCCTCCTCCATCAACTCGTGGGGCCCGGAAGGGATTGGACGATTCAGATCGATTCTCCCGTTTCCTCCTCGCATTTCGGACCGGCTATCTCGATGCACCAGTAGCCGCCCCGCGGGACATCGCGTCCACAGGATGGTTCCCGAACCAGAAGTACCAGAGCACAGCATGGCCCACGTAGAGGGCGCCACCGAAGAGGAAAGCCGACCAGAAACCCCCGAACTCCAACAGCAGGCCTGCGAAAAAGATCGAGCCTCCGTAGAACAGGTCGAAGGCCGCATGCGTAAAGCCGGCCGTGGTGGCTCGCTCCTGCTCTTCCACGACCTCCATGCTGAAGGCACCGCTCACCGGAAAGGCCATGCTGGACAGGGCGCCGCGCATGACGAAGAAGAGCACGACGAGGAGGAGGCTGGGGGTAAGGGCGAGGGCGGCAAGGAAGGGGACCGCGAGGAGTCGCGTAAATACGATTGTGCGCACCTTCCCCCACCGGCGCACGAGGAGGGGTACCGCCAGGATGGCTGAAGCGATGGCCACGTTGTTCATGGCGACGATGGGACCGAAACCCGTGGCATCGATGCCGTAGGAGTGCTCGAAATGTAGGTTGAGGAGGGGGAAGTAGAGTCCGAGTCCCGCAGCGTAACCGAGGGCGATGGTGGAGAGCCTCCCGACGGTTCCCTTGTTCTCCACGTGACGCAGCAGGAAAACGTCTCGCAGGGGAACGAGGACGGGCGCGTAGGACTCGCGCATGAAGGCGAGGGGAATGAGTTCAACCAGGCCGAAGGGGACCGCCATGAAGAGCGTGAGTCTTAGGGCAATAGCCCGGTCCGTCCCAAAGGCAAAGGAGCCCAACAGGGTGCCGTCGAGGCCTCCCACCCATGTCTGGAAGATGAGAGGCAGAAGTCCCCCCAGCAGAGCGCCGACGACGGTGGATACGGTGGTTAGGACGCCGCTAAGAGAGAAGAGGTGTATCCGCTCCTCCTCGCGGCTGTTCTCCATCATAAAGGGACCTCCGACCACCCCGTGGAAGGCTTCCCCGATCCCGACTATGACAGCAAGGGTCAGAAGGAAAAGGGGATCGGCGGTGACCAGTATGGCGGCTCCCGAAAAAACGGCCACCAGGCTCGCGGCGATGAAGCTTCTCTTACGGCCGAACTTATCTCCCAGGAATCCCGATGGCAGGGAGTTGGCGCCATGGGCCATGGCCTGGGCGGACAGGGTCAAGCCGATAAAGGCGAACACGCCGAAGCTCACGCCTAGGATCTTGACCCGAGGACTGAATATCTCCTCCAGATAGAAGGCGAAGGCGACCAGAAAGATGCTGGAATTGACGCCTGAGAGAGTCGCATAGACGAGATAAAGCTTCGCGTTCTTGCTGAATCGACGTATAGCCGCCCGGTATGTCAGGTTACCATGCGAAGAGTCCTCCAAGTCGTCGGGTCCCCTGCTGCTGGCCAAGAGCTCTCCGCGGGGCCTAGGCTGCAAAGCGGGTTAAAGTTTCTGAGCTCCATTATCATACACAATCAGGAGCTCCAAGACAGGCGATTGTGGCGTCGTCTGGCAGACCGCCAGAGCGCTCAGGGATGACTGATGCAGTCAGCGGCCGGCTGCAATGAGTCGGATCAGGAGGGCTTTCTGAACGTGAAGCCTGTTTTCCGCTTGATCCCAGACCAAGGAGGTATCGCTATCGATGACCTCGTCCGTGATTTCCTGACCTCTGTGCGCCGGGAGACAGTGCATCACTAGGACATTCTCGTCGGCGGCTTCCAGCAGCTCGCGATTCACCTGGTAGGGGTGAAACGACCTTTCCCGCTCTCCTCGCTCCTCCTCCATTCCCATGGATACCCAGACATCCGTGTAAACTATGTCCGCTCCCCTGACAGCCTCCCGGGGGTCTGTGGTGATCTCAACCCTACCACCGTGCTCGGATGCGATCCTCTTGGCCTGCTTCAGTATTTGCCCGTCAGGCTCGTATCCTTGAGGACAGGCGGCGCTCATGTCCATGCCTACCAGCGCGCAGCCCAAGAGTAGGGAGTTACACACGTTGTTTCCGTCTCCCACGTAGGCCAGTTTGAGCCCCTGCAACCTGTCCCTGGCCTCCCTGATGGTGAAGAGGTCGGATATGATCTGACAGGGGTGTTCGAGGTCGTCCAACCCGTTTATGACCGGCACGGAGGCTGCCTCTGCCAGTCTTACCATGTTTTCGTGACTGTAGGCTCGATAGAGAATAGCGTCCACATACCTGCTCAAGACGCGGGCGGTGTCTTCGATGGTCTCACCACGGCCGAGCTGAAGGTCCTGGGGATTGAGGTAGACGGCCAACCCACCCAGCTGGCCCATCCCAACCTCGAAGGATATCCTGGTCCTCGTGCTGGGCTTTTCAAAGATCATTGCCAGGGTCTTCGACCGCAGGGGATGGTGAATCTCCTCTTTCTTCAGAAGGCCTTTGAGTCTCTGAGCCTCGTCGAGGATGACGGTCAAGTCCTCCGCGGCATCGAGAACGGAGACCAGATTCCTTTTAGCCACAAGGGGGTCTCAACTCAGGAGGCCACTTAAACCTTGTTGGCTAGCGGTGGGCGTCTCCTTCTGGAACCATGAGGATCGTCATCATCAAGAGTTAAATAGGTTCCGTTCATCGGCTCTCCGTGGACTTCCTCGAAGGGCCCGAGGATCCCTCGAAGGCCAGAAAGAAGAAGGTGGGCAAGGTTCTGGGCGTTTTCGGTCTCCTCCTCCTCTTTGGCTCCGCCCTCTCCACCCTCTTCGTTCCCCCAGGCTGGGAGACTTTCACTGTAGCCCTAATAGCCAGCGGCGCGGGCATCATAATGGTCAGCTACTTCCTCGTCAGGTAGTGTTCTCGCCAAAAGACCTTTATCGACGCGACGGATGTATATGACAGCGGCCGGGATGGGGTAGAGGATATCCTGGGGGACTGTGGATCCCCTGACCCGAGTTCAATAGGCCGTGACGTTCGGTCTGGCCTGAAGGTCTCGGTCCCGGCCCTCTACACCAGGAGTCCATATGTTCTTTCGGGAGAGGACGTGTCAACAGCCGGCATCACGAGTTATGCGGCCGTCTATCCTCGACCATGATTAGGAAGAAGGAAGCGTCATCGGGCAGCCTATCATTCAGCTGCATCCGAACGGCGAGAGAAGGCTTTTATACGTGCAATCGCTTGATTCACCCGTTCGGGAGAAGATAAATCCTGAGCAGCGCGAGGCGGTGCGATGATAAAGCAGGCCGAGGAGAGTTATGCGGCGCCACAGCTTGAAGAGAGAATCCAATCGCTCTGGAGCGAGAGCCAGGCCTACGAGCGAACGAAGGAGCATCGAAAGAGAGGAGAGAGGTTCCCCTTCATCGACGGCCCTCCCTACACCACAGGTAGCGTCCATGTGGGGACCGCCCGGAACAAGATCATCAAGGACACTGTGCTGCGCTGGCTTCGCATGCACGGTTATCACGTCAGGGACCAGCCTGGGTACGACATGCACGGCCTCCCCATCGAGGTCCAGGTCGAACGGGCGCTGGGCATAAGGAACAAGAGGCAGATCGAGGAGGAGGTCGGTGTCTCAGAGTTCGTCAAGACCTGCAGGGACTACGCCCTAGAGAGGCTCCAGAGGATGACGGAGGAGTTCAGGGCCATGGGCATCTGGATGGACTGGGATCGGCCATACATGACCATCACCAACGACTACGTTGAGGCGGCCTGGTGGACCCTCCGTAGAGCCCATGAGAGAGGTCTCCTCGTGAGGGCAAAGAGGTCTCTCGAGTGGTGTCCCCGTTGCGAGACCCCCGTAGCCGGAAACGAGATCGAGTTCTGGGATGTGCGAGACCCGTCCATCTACGTGGAGTTCCCGTTGGAGGACTCCAGCGGAAGCCTCCTCATCTGGACGACGACTCCGTGGACCCTACCGTCCAACCTCGCCGTGGCGGTAAACCCGGAGTTCACGTACGCGAAGGTTCGGTATGGCTCGCAGGAGGGAGAGAATCGGATCTGGCTGGTGGACGAGAACGTGGACAGGGTGATGGAGTCGGCGGGGATTACCGACTACGAGGTGGTGGAGAAGGCGAAAGGGTCCCAGATGGTGGGCCTACGGTACAGGCACCCCCTCCTGGACCAGGTTCCCATACAGCAGGACTTCGAGGGTGAGTGGGTCCACCGAGTGTTGTCATCGGAGACGGTCACTCCAGAGTTCACGGGTCTGGTCCACATCGCTCCTGGTCACGGTCCGGAGGACTTCGAGATCGGTCTACAGAATGGCTTGGATCCCTTTAGCCCCATCGATAGCGCCGGCCGGTTCACCAGCGAAGGAGGCAAGTACGCTGGCCTCCCGACGAAGGAGGCTAACGAGAGGATCATGACGGACCTGGATGGGGAGGGACTTCTCTTCCATCGGGAGGAGATGATCCACCGCTACGGCCACTGCTGGCGTTGCGACACACCGATCCTATATCGAGCCACCGACCAGTGGTTCATAAGAGTCACCCAAGTCAAGGACAAGATGCTTTCAGAAGTGGCCCGGGTGGGATGGACCCCGGAGTGGGCCGGAAGCGCTCGGCAGTACGACTGGGTACTGAATGCCAAGGATTGGACCATATCGAGGCAGCGCTATTGGGGAATCCCCATGCCCATATGGGAGTGTCCCCGGGGTCACCAGAGGGTGGTGGGCTCCGCCGACGAACTGAAGGAAGGGGAGGGATACGAGGAGGGAACGGACCTTCATAGGCCCCGGATTGACGGCGTCAGGCTGAGATGCGAGGAATGCGGACAGTGGATGAGCCGCGTCCCGGATGTCCTAGATGTCTGGTTCGACTCCGCCGTGGCGTCATGGGCCAGCCTAGGTTATCCGAAGAGGAAGGAGGAGTTCGAGCAGTGGTGGCCCTGTCGGTGGATCGTGGAGGCCCATGACCAGACGCGGGGATGGTTCTATTCTCAGCTGGGAGCAGGAGTGGTCGCCTTCGATCGTTGCCCCTACGACAGCGTTCTCATGCACGGCTGGGTGTGGTCCCCCGAAGGCGAGGCCTTCTCCAAGAGTCGTGGCGAGGCCCTCACCCCCCAGGAGGTGGCAGACCAGTTTGGTATGGACGCCTTCCGACTCTACGAGCTGAAGGCAGCCCCTCCCTGGGACGACTTCGCCTTCCACTGGGAGGAGGCCAAGAACGCCCACAGGACCCTCAACATCCTCTGGAACGTCCATCGCTTCGCCACGCTCTACATGTCCCTGGACGCCTTCGATCCATCGCGGCATTCCTTAGGTGAGCTGCAAAGTCAGATGCTTCCCGAGGATCGTTGGATCCTGAGCCGGCTCCAGGCCGTGATATGCGATGTCAGTCAAACCTTCTCATCCTACGATCTCCACAGGGCTACCCGGATCGTGGAGGATTTCATCGTCAAGGACCTGTCCCGTTGGTACGTGAGGCTTGTGAGGGACAGGACCTGGGTGGAGGGAGAGAGCCCGCTCAAACTCTGTGCCTACCGAGTCCTTTACGATGTCCTCATCGACATCGCAAAACTCATAGCGCCTGCATGCCCCTTCATCGCCGAGGCCATCTACCAAGATCTAGGAGGTCCCCTGCCAACTATCCATATGGAGGACTGGCCCTCCCCGCATCCCGAGCTCAGGGACGAGGATCTAGAGGGGATGATGTCGAGGGTGAGGACCTTCGTCGAGAAGGTCGGCAGGCTGAGGCAATCGCGAAACTACAAGCTGCGGTGGCCCGTCGCCAAGGTCGTCATCGCCCCCAACGATGAGGCGACGAAGGCGGCTCTCAACAACCTGAGGGACATCTTCGTGGGTCAGGCGAATGCAAAGGAGGTTGAGATTCTCAGCCCCGGGGAGGTGTGGGAAGAGCTGGTTCTCACCCTCACCCCTCAGGAGCCTACCATTGGAAAGAAGTACAAGTCGTGGCTCCCGTCCATAATCGAGGCGCTGTCCAAAGCTGACCCTGAGGAGGTGAAGCGGGCTGTGGAGAAGGGGTCCTACGAAGTCCACATCCAGCCCGGGCCGTTGCAGATTACGGCCGACATGGTGAGCTTCGAACATCGGGTCCCAGACGGCTTCGTCGCATGCCAGACCAGCGATGGCCTAGTGTACGTGGACTTCAGGAGGACTCCGGAGATTGAGGCAGAGGGCTACGCCCGGGAACTGGTTCGGCGCATTCAGCAGATGCGGAAGGAGATGGACCTCTCCGTCGAGGACTACGTGAAGGCCGAGATTCAGTGCAGTCATCGTCTCGAAAAATTCTTCGATGGCTGGAGAGACTACATCTGCCGGGAGACGAGGTCGAGGGATGTCTCCATCAAGGCCCGGCCCCGGGGCACCCATGTCAAAGAGTGGGATCTGGAAGGGAACAAGGTCGTCATAGGCCTCACGAGGACCTCTCCCTGAGGCCGGCCAGGGCGCTCTCCATAGCTTCCCTGAGTTTGGGAACCGTGGTGTAGTTCCCCAGCTCCTCAGGCCTTATCCACCTGTACTCCACATGCTCCCAGTCGAGGGTAACATCTCCCCCTCGGACCTCGAAGATGAAGGGGTGAACGGCCCAGACTGTGTTGCTTTCCCTCCCCCTGGCTAAGACCACTTTGCCCTCGCTCATGAGCTTCACATCCATGAACCCCGTCTCTTCCGCGATCTCCGTCCTAGCCCTATGAGTCGCTTCCTCCTCTTCCTCGATGTATCCTGACACTCCAGCCCAGTGTCCAGCGAAGCTGCCCACCGCCTCGCTCCTCCTCAGGAGGAGGATTCGATCATCAAACCAGAGGAAGGAGGTCACGACGTGCTTCACATCCACTCCCTCAATCTCCACAAACCCCTCCCCCGCGTCCACCCGCACCATATCGCCGGTGCGAAAGAGGTCTGTCTGCACCTGGTCCACCATGGGTATCTCGCTGATGATGGCCCCAGTGGCTATCACCGCCTCGGCCTTGTCGCTCACCAAAGCAGCGGGCGCCCTACCTCTTGCTTTGAGGGAGTAGAGGACATAGGAGCCCGCGGTACTGCCCTTCCCACCGGGGAACACCAGGACTCTGCCAGTCACAGTCGTACCCTGAAAACCACTGCTCTCATCCAGGACTTCCCCAGTTTCCTTATCGATTCCCCCCAGAAGGGAGAGAGGATGGGGAAAGACGAGAGCCTCGCCTCTGGCCTTCTCGCTGTATATCCTCCTCGCCTTCAGTCTCATCCTTTCCTCCTCATCAGCTCCTCAGAGTCATCGATAAGGACTCGCTGGCCTGAGAGGCTAGGCAGGTATACGGCAGCCTTGGCGGAGGGGCTGCCCACCTCCCTGGCCACCAGGTTTAGCGGCATGACCTCAGGACACGTATCCAGGACAACACGACCCCCGCTCTCGCGAATGCGCCCTATTACCTCTGCGGCCCGCGCGGCAATGGCTCGGCTGGTGAAGGCCCAAACCGGCACCTTCGGACGGTAGGTCTCCATCAGGTCAGCCACCTCTTCCAGCTCTATCTCTGACAGCTGAGGACACCCAAAGGCAATCATCTCGTAGTCGTCTGCTGAAAGGAGCTGCTCCTTGGCCTCCTTGAACTCGGCCTCGGAGATTCTTATCTCCTCCAACCCTGAAGCGTCTGCCGCATCCCACTCTGGCGTTACCCCCCTGACGTGGAACATGTTGATCTCGCTACTCGTCGCCATGGCGGCTCCTAGTGCCTTCAGCTCATCCTCCGTTCCTCGAAGGCCCTCAATGAGAGGGACGCCCGATCCAAGAATCTTTCCCAGACAGTGGCCGAGGAGCGAGTACTCATAACCCCTGATGGACGGGCTCACGCGCACGCGGGTCGTAGCTCTCCGATTCTCGTCCAGGTGGAGCCCATAGTCGGGCGTCCATCCAGTTATCCCTGCCGCCAGGGCCGACGGGCCCCCCTCTCGGTTCGTCCTCGCTCCCAGGATGGAGTTCGCGAAGATGGCTGCAGAGGACTCGGCCCAGGCCACGTGCTCTCCCGGGCCAGGCCTGTTGCCTATCTGGTATGGGATGCAGCTCCAAGTCTCCTCCACTCCCATCCTCCTATATGCCTCAACAATGCTAGCCTGTTTGGAGGCGAAGTCCTCCGGTATCCCCAGCTCTCTCCAGGCCCTCAGGTCCATCCCCACCGGATTGACCGTGGTTCTGACCTTCACCCTAGCTGTCTTGGAAAACTCCTGCAGGAACTCGAGCCCGGCGTCGCCGATGATTTTGTAGCTCGCGCCAGAGACATGGACGGACGTGACCTCGATAAGCCTCTCCGCTCCGTAGATCTCCCCCAGCGCCACTAGGAGTTCCATGGCTTTCCTCTCCGCCGGGGTGCCATCCCGCAATAGTCTCTCCTGTTCCCTCGTAAGGTGCGTGACCTCAGTCCTCCCGAAAGTATTCAATGACGGCTTGGACCGCCTTATCCCTGCGTGCGGGATACGCAGCCACTTTGGCCTTCATGGAGATTATGTCGTCATGCCTCACTACCTTGAGCCGGCCCTGATAGGCCTCCTGCTTGTCGAATCTCAGGTGGAGCTGACAGTCCTCGTCCACCCTCCTGTCCAGGTCCTTGAGGACAGCCTCCAGCTCGCCGGCCTCCCTCACCCTTTCCCAGAAGGCCCTTATGCTCTTCGAGTCCTCCAATGAAGCCGTGAATATGGCTATGGGGTTGCCGTGATAGCCCTCGGCCCTCGTGATGGTCGGCTTCTCGATACCGGTTACGAAGGCGAAAGCCTTGAGAACCCTTTCATTGTTCTCCGTAGCGTGGCCGTGAGCTCTAAACTCCAAGCGGTGGAACATCCGACTACCCGAAGATCTTTCTGAGGACCTCCTGCGTCTCCCCTATGAAATCGTCGAGGGAACCCTCGTTGACTATCATGTAGTCGGCAAGGGCGATGACCTTTCCCAGGCCCCACCTGAGCTCTCTCTGGTCCCTGAGCCGGAGCTGCTCCTCGGTCACGACATCATCCTTCCTCCCCCTTCTGGATATCCGGCGATACCTTGTCCCGGGAGAGGCGTGGACGGCGACTATGCAGAGATGATCTGCAAAGGCTTCGCGGAAAGCATTCACCTCATCCGGACTCCTTACTCCGTCGATGACAACCCTGTCGGTGGAGACTCGCTCCAGGGTCCTCCTGGCCCAGATATCAGGGCCGTGGACCTGTCTCTCCTCGTGGGCCATGCCACCGACTCCTTCGTCTGTCAGGGATATTCCCCTCCTGGAGGCCTCCTCCCTCACGACATCTCCCATCCTGATTACCGGCAGCCCCATTCGAGACGCTATCTTCAAGAACTCCTCCTTTCCACATCCCGGCATCCCAGTGACGCAGAGGGCAGTCTTGGAGGGCATCGGGCTTGCTAGCGGGGTGGCATAGATAACCGTTTTGGTGAAGGAGGGACCACGCCAGGGTGAGGTTCACTCCATGTCCCCGAGGAGTCCCACGAGGGCAGCGACTAACTGATAATTGAATGGAAAGACAAAAAGGAGCCTTCCCTGGTTTAGTGTGCACGGGAGGACTCCATGGCAAGGGGGCCTAGGAAACTCACTGAAGGGATCCCAAGGGGCGTGGGTCGAGAACGTCAGTCCATCAGCGGATTAGTCCTTACGAGACCCGCCACATTCCTAGCAGTCATCCTTACAGTCACCGCAGCGATGGCGCTTCCGGCCGTCATCACCAAGTCAGGTTTTCTGTCGAGTGAGGCTGCGGATTCTCCCTTCATCTTCAAGAGACAGGAGATGGTACGGGACAACGAGATATACGTCAAGTCCGAGTACAGATGGGGGGACGTAGAGAGCTTCGAGGAGGAAACGGAAATCTGGGTAAAGGCCTGGAATGACCTGGAGATGGAGCTCGAGTACGAGAGGGTGGTCAAGACCCCGGACCACGTGAGCATGCTCAAGTGGAAGGTAGAGATCCTCCTGGAGGCGGTTGTCTTCCTGTTCGTCGACGCCGATGGTGACGGCCTCTTCGAGATGGGTGACAGCCAGGTATCGATGAGGAAGCTCATCTTCAACGACATCCAATGGATCATCGACCCAGAGAATGAGAAGAACACCTTCGTGGTGACCGATGAGAACGAGTTCCTGGAGGCTACGATAACCATCTTCGGAGGTCTCACGGAGCCCGACGGCACCATGGATAATGAGCCCGAGGGCCACTTTACCTTCGGTCTCATCTCCTTGTGCAGCGAGGAGTCAACCCACATGGCGATCAAGGTGAAGGCGAACTTCCAGTACCCTGATCTCGACTCCCAGATGGTGGGCTACCTCGTCTCAGACTGCTCTGAGGGCATCACCGAAAACTGGTCATTCCCAGATGTCTGATGGGTGTTCAGGGTTATCGAAAAGTAGAAATAAGCATCAGCCGTAGATTAGGCATTAGCGCGAGGGATTTCTATGCCCCTGGAATTGAAACTTGAGGAGTTGAGATTTGGAACCGACCTGCTTAAGAGGGGCTTTGCGAAGATGCAGAAAGGCGGCGTCATCATGGACGTCACCAACGCCGAGCAGGCGGCGATTGCAGAGGAGGCTGGGGCCGTTGCTGTAATGGCCCTGGAGAGGGTGCCTGCGGATATCCGCTCGGCAGGCGGCGTGGCCCGCATGGCTGATCCGAAGAGGGTTCAGGAAATCATCGATGCTGTCACCATCCCCGTAATGGCCAAGACCAGGATCGGCCACGTCCTTGAGGCGAGGATCCTGGAGTCCATGGGAGTGGACATGATCGACGAGTCGGAGGTTCTCACGCCTGCCGATCCTTTCTTCCACATTTACAAGAGGGAGTTCACGGTGCCCTTCGTCTGTGGTGCCCGCTCCTTGGACGAAGCCCTGAGAAGGGTCTCAGAGGGTGCGGCCATGATTCGGACCAAAGGGGAGGCTGGCACTGGCAACGTGGTCGAGGCCGTAAGGCACATGCATCTCATGAATAGGGCCATCGCCGAGCTCAAGGAGATGGACACCGAGGAGTTCCGGAAGGTGGCATGCCACCATGCAAAGAGCTATCTCAGGTTGCTGGAGGAGGTCAGGAGGTCCCAGGGAAGGTATGATCCAGTGTCGGACGATGACGTCCTCTTCGCCAATGTTACACTGAAGGATGCCCAAGAGGGTCTCTTTGAGGTCCTAGTGGAGACCAGGGACATGCAGAGGCTCCCTGTGGTGAATTTCGCTGCGGGTGGTCTCGCAACACCGGCCGATGCGGCCCTGATGATGCACATGGGTTGCGACGGCGTCTTCGTCGGCTCTGGCATATTCAAGTCAGAGAACCCTGAGGACAGGGGAAGGGCCATCGTGGAGGCCGTCACCCACTTCGACGATCCCAAGATCGTGGCGGAGGTCTCCAAGGACCTGGGCGAGCCCATGAAGGGGCTGGATATCACTGAGCTTCCCGTGGAGGCTCGTCTGCAGGAGCGGGGCTGGTAAGCAGACCCAGCGCCTCCTGCCTCATCTCTTCAACTCCATGCCCCGTCAGTGCTGAGATCTGCAGCCGTCTTCCCGTCCCGGGCCCCAAGTCCGCCTTGTTCTCCACCTCCAGCAATGGGATCTCGGGGAACACCTCCTTCAGCTCCTTGAGCAAGCCCTCTTGCTGGTTCACTGGGTACCCACACGTACCCGTTGGGTCGAACAGGAAGATGATCAGATCCGCCAGGTGTCGGAGGGCCACCAGGGCCTTCCTCTCAACCTCGTTCCTCTCGTCAAGGGGACGGTCCAGAAGACCAGGGGTATCCATCACTTGGAATCGAGTGAAGTCCACCTCGAAGTGGCCCAGTGAGAGGTCCAGGGTCGTGAACGGATATTGGGCAACCTGAGGGCGACCAGTGCTCATTGCCCTGACGAGCTGACTCTTGCCAACGTTGGGAGACCCGGCCACGACGATTGTGGGAATGTTGGGGTCCACGGATGGAAGCCTCTTAAACGTCCTCTTGAGGTCGTTGAGAAACCTGAGATCGGAGTCTACCTCATGGATGATCGAGGAGACCCTGCCATAGCACGCCTTGCGTGCCCGCTCCACACCTTCCCTGTCGTCGCTCCTCCTGATGGCCCCCTTTGCCTGCCGCGAAACCTCTCCCACCTTGAGGTAAGCCCAACGGAGGGAGGCCAGGCTCCCCTTGATCTCATCCATGCCTGCCAGGATATCTATCAGCTCCCTGTAGAACACCGGGAGGTTATCCATCGTGGGGAAGGAGTCGTAGACCTTTTGTAGGGAAGACCTGATGGTTTCGCAGAAGGCATCCACCCTGGATTTGGAGCTCTCTCTGTACCTATCCAGGCCTCTACGGCCTTTGCCCCTGACCTTCTTCGTCCGCCTGAAGGCCTTGTCCAGCACCTCCTGAGCCGTCGGGACGGTGGGAATCCTTAACACGACCATCCAAAAGGAGGCCGGGGGAATAACCCTATCGCGGCTAGATCCCTTTCCTGACCCTCAGGAGGTCCACGGACTTCACCAGGTCGCTCCGGGTGATGATGCCGATGATCTGCCCCTCCTGGGTGACGACGAGGCGGCCAATCTTGTGGCGAGACATCAACCTCAGGGCGTCCATCGCCTCCGCTCTCGGGCCTACGGTTACCACGTTCCCGCTCATGATCTGCCCCACCCTTACATGTTCGCGGCGCTCCCGCGGGACCTTGGAGGAATCCGCAAATGTCACCACCCCCTCCAGGTCGCCGTCCACCACGGGATAGCCCATGTGTTTCTCAGCCACCATCTTGTCGAGGAGTTCCGCTACCGTCATCTCCTTCGTGACGGTGGAGACCTCCCGGGTCATAATTTCGCCGACCTTCACTCCCTCCAGGGTGAGGGTGATCTTTGTGAGCCTCTCCTCCTCTGTGGCTCCCAGGTAGACGAACAGGGCTATGAGAATGAGCCAGGCATTGTAGAACAGTCCGAAGATGCCGAAGGCAAAGGCGAAGGCCTTGCCCACAGAGGCGGCGGTCTCCGTGGCGTTCAGATAGCTCATCCGCCTCGCCAGGAAGGATCGAAGCACCCTACCCCCGTCCATGGGGAAGGCCGGTATGAGATTGAAGAGGGCCAGGACAAGGTTGTAGAAGGTGACTATGCCAAGGAGAGCCGCCAGCAGCTCCAGGGGCTTCGAAGCCGTCCAAAGGGGGACCTGGAGGAGACCGAAGCCCATTGCAGCGATGCCGAAGTTGACAGAGGGACCCGCCAGGGCGATGTCCAGCTCAGGTTTAGGCCGCCTCGGCATGTCTTCCACCTGGGCTATGCCCCCGAAGATGATGAGGACGATGCCTCGAATCTTGGATTTGTATCGAAGGGCAACATAGGAGTGGCCGAGTTCATGGAGGAGGATGCACGCGAAGAAGATGATTGCAGCCAAAGCTCCCATGAGGAACTTCACGATTGCGGCGGCCAGGGTTCCCATGAATGCAAGGTCCACCACACCGAAGCCCACGGGTAGGCCCAGCACCGTTTGGCTCTGAACGGAAAAGACCCAGGCGAAGACCGGGAGGATGATGAGGAAGGTGAGGTGAATGTAGATGGGGATGCCCATGATGGTGGCTACCCTAAAGGACCACTTCATGTCGATACTCAAGCGGCTAGCTCTCTATAACCCTTTTCTGCAAGGTCTGGTGAACCTTTCGAAAGTCTTTATCGGCAGCGGGAGGACGGGACACAAGCCCTCCTCCGACCCTTCAAAACCTCACCTCGTATATATTGTAGGAAGAAAAGGGACAAGACGGACCGACGTCAATCCGCGCTCGATGCCCTGCGACAGGAGTTGCACAGGGCTAGTGTACCATCCTTCTGGCGAGGAGTGTTGCCATTCCTGTGCCTACTACGACGGAGAGCGCTGTGCCATGCCCGGCATGCACTACTTTCCCAAGCACTTCTCCCGATACCTGTGGGGGTAGCGATCCAGGGCTCCCCCGAGTATCTGCCCGGTTTGGTCTCCTGAAGGCCCCTTGACGCTGCAATCTCTCGTGCTGTGGGCTTCACAGGAGAAGGTTGAGGCCAAGGGCGAACAGCACTATCAGAAGGATGAGGGCCCTGTTCACGCCTGCCAGGAAGTTCGTGAAGATGAAGTATCGAGCGGTGAGAATCTCTCCCTCATGGTTGAAGAGGGAGTATACATAGAGGGGGACCGTGTCGGACATGAAGGGAAGGGTCAGGAGGATGAAGAGTCCGACATAGCTTGTTTTGGAGACGAACCAGACGCAGAAGTCCGTCAACTTCCTTATGGGGAAAAACCTGGACGAAGTCTTCTCTATGATCTTGTCGACCTTGACGCCAAGCAGGAATATGATCCAGCTCCCTGTAGCCTTCCCCGCGCCCAATGTGAGGGCGGCCACTCCGTAGAACGCGGGCTGCGCCATGAGAGGGATAAGGGCGACCTCCACGGGCGTCGGAAGGACGACAGCGACCAGCAGGCTGTAGATGAAAAGCAGAGGGAAGAATATGTAGGGATCTCTCAGGGCCTGCAGGAGCGGCAGAAGGACTTCCACGTTCTTACCTGAGCTGCTCTCGGGGCGTATGTATAAAAACTCCGCCAAGCAACTTTCGATTTTGATTATCGCGGCAGGTAATCTTAGACGGGCAGTTTGGGATCCACGCCGGGTTTGGTGAGGAGAACGACCCGGCTGTCCTTAACCTCCTCTTTGAAATCATAGCGGACGGCCTGGGCCAGTCTGGAGGCAAACTCCCTTACCTTGCGGTGGGAAGGCATATTGCCTAGGGTGAGGCGGTCCCTTGACTGGCCGATCCAGACGTAGCCCTTGCACTCTATGAACTCAGCTTCAGTCCTCCCGTCCAGTCGGGCGTACTCCTCCTCCCATCCCAGGTTGTAGCCGTCCACTAGCGTATGTCTGATGACCCTTCTCGTGTTGAGGGAGGGCAAGAGCTCCAGGGTCCTCATGAGGTTCTCCCATTCGTGTCTAGACCGGGGAAGGCACAGTTCGTTATACACCTCCTTGTTGGGAGCCGCCACGGTCACGTAGAGCTGGGTGGGCAATGGGTCAAGCATCTCGAGGACCTTGGGGTTGGTACCGTTGGTGACGAGAAACGTGGTCAGCCCCTTCTCATGGCAGGAGGTGATGAACTCACCCAGCCTGGGGTACATGGTCGGCTCCCCGGTCAGGGAAATGGCCACGTGCTTCACCTCGTTGGCCTCTATCCACTTCTCCAGCTCCACCTTGGGGTTCCCCTTGTACCCCGATAGAAGGGCTCTCTGAGCGGCGAGGGACTCCGACAGGATGAAGTCCGGGGCATCCACGTTACCCAATCCGTCGCCCCAGTAGCTCTGGTCCCTCCAACAGAAGAGGCAGCCAAGGTTGCAGTTGTTCACCGTCGGAGTCATCTGCATGCACCGGTGGCTCTCAATGCCGTAGAAGTGATGCTTGTAGCACCCCCTGCCATGCTTCAGGGTTTGCTTCGTCCAGTGGCATAGTTTGACGCCGCTGTGAGACCCGACAAGCTTGTAGCCTTGCCTCTGCAAAAGTTCCTCTGTCTGAAGGTCCAGCATTCATGTATTCATAGCCCTGCCTCATTAAATCCCTTTTCGTCTCACGATTCTGGGTCTTCCCTGGGGGATCAACCATCGTGGTCGCCCGCGGCGCGTGATATAGTATGGGGCTAGTATTTCCTCGTTTATATCGATAACTAGTCCCAAAGTCAACCCGAACAGACGAATGGCCGCCTGTTCGCATCTATCTGGGTGTGCGTCTCCAAAGCCTTATGTTTCCTCCGTCATTTCCGTGATGATGCTGGATTGGGCAGAAAAATACAGGCCCCAGTCCCTCAAAGCGGTGACCGGGAACCCGTCTGCTGTTGGCCAGTTGGAGGCATGGGCTCTGAGCTGGGAAGAGGGGAGGCCCAAGAAGAAGGCCGTCATCCTTGTGGGTGATCCTGGGATTGGGAAGACGAGCGCTGCCCATGCCCTCGCCCAGGACTTCGGGTGGGGAGTGATTGAGATGAACGCGTCGGATAAGAGGAACGCCGATGCTGTCAGACGCATTGCCACGAGGGGCGCTCTATACGAGACCTTCACAGATGAGGGGGAGTTCATCCGGCACCAGGAGGGTGGTCTGAAGCTGATCATCCTGGATGAAGCGGACAACCTCTTCGGTAGGGAGGACTTTGGAGGAATCGGAGCCATCGTGGACACCATAAGGAAGACTCAGCAGCCCATCGCTCTCATCGTCAATGAGTACTACGAGCTCACGAGGCGTTCGTCCTCCATCAAGAGACTTTGCTTGACGATACGATTCCGAAAGCCTAGGGCAGCGACCGTGGTCAAGATTCTGAGGAGCATTGCCAAGTCCGAAGGGGTAGAGGCGGAAGGAGAGGTGCTGGAATATCTGGGTGCCAATTGTCGGGGTGACATCAGATCAGCGATCAACGATTTCCAGGCCTTGGCGCAGGGGAGGGAGAAGGTGAAGGAGGAGGACTTGCTCACGCTGGGCTACAGGGACGAGAGAAGGGAAGTCTTCCAGGCCTTGTCGGATATCTTCAGATCCGGCGGTCTCGAAGTTGCTAGAACGAGCGTGAGGACCATAGACGAGGACCCGGAGCGGCTGATTCTTTGGATTGATGAGAACTTACCCTACGAGTACCGGGACCGCGAGGATCTCGACAGGGGTCTGAGGATACTGGCCAAGGCTGATGAATACCTTGGCAGGGTGAGGCGCAAGAAGCAGTATGGCCTCTGGAAGTATGCCAGTGACCTTATGAGCGGTGGCCTTGCGGTGGCGAGGCGAGAGAGCTACGCGGGGGCTCAGTACCGCTTTCCTCTGTGGCTTGCGAAGATGTCGAGGACCAGGTACCAACGGGCCACCGCGGATTCGATCCTCGCAAAACTGGGCCGAATGTGTCACGCCTCGAAGCGAGCGGCCCGGAAGTTTCTCCTGCCAGCGTTCAAGTACCTGTTCAAACAGGATGAAGAGTTCAGATTGGCCCAGACCTTAGAGCTAGACCTGAACGCGAGGGAGATTGCCTTCATCCTAGGCGAGAAGGAGGATAGCAAGACCGTCAAGAGAGTGCTACAGGGAGCTGAGGGCATGCGGGTCAAGAGAAGGACTATGGCTCCCTTCTCAAGGTTTGAATCCTGACTCCCCTCCCTTGATCTCTTCGAAGAGGTCCATCAGCTCGTTTAGAAACTGATCATAGGTCTTTCTGAACTTCAACCAGTAGAGTCTGTCCCTTGTCCTCGTGGTTATCTGTATGCTCGTCATCTTGATTTCCTCTTCCATTAGTGACACCCCGCATTCGTCGGAGGCCGGTAGAACATGGCTATACATAACTCTATGGTTCTCAATTGATAACATGAACCAACGTGAATCAGTGGTACAGTAGAGACACTGGGTATCATATTCACAATCGATAGGCTTGGACTCGATGAATACTATAGCTCTATGGTTTGTACAAAGCTTTTTTAATATTCGGTAGACCGAACCTCAAAGATGCAGGCTCACTTACCCTCGATCACCATTGGCGAAGCCTTGTCTCCAGGCCTACGGCATCTCCGCGTCAGCAGCTTCTGCACTCGCTCGAACAGGTGTAGGTCAATGAGAGGAGGACCCTTTGAAGGGCGCAAAGACCCCTTCCGCCTGGCATATCCGATGTAGAGGGGATTCCGAAGGATGTATCGGACGGTGGACCGATGCCACTTGGCCCCTGTCTTCGTCGGGATCTGCTGATTGTTGAGGGCTTGCGCTATGGTTTGCAGGGTCATGCCCCGGTTGTACATCTTGAAGATGCTGGTGACAACGATAGCCTCATCGAGTAGAGGTTTGAGACCTGACGTTCCCTGTGAGTAGCCGTAAGGAGCTCGGCAGGACGACGGCAGGAAACCGTCCTCCAGGTTGGTTAGCAGGCCCAACTCCCGCAGCTCAACAGAATACAGTCTGAAAGCTTCGTCCGCTTTCAGCCCAACCTCCTCGCACCATGAGGCAATGGCTTGGACCTCGTCGACGGTGTCGAAGTGTTGTAGGAACTCCTTCTTGGACGCAAACCGGAGGAAGAGTTCCCTGAAAAGGAGGGGATCATGCGGAGCCGATGCCCTGCAAGAACGGCAGAGAGCTGCCTTGAATACGTCGGTCTCGGCTGCATCCGACCCCCCTCGAGCCAGTTCGAAATCTCCCACATCCTCGACGGACCAGCAGCGGTCGCATCTGGCGCCATAGGATACCGAGGAGCCTTCCATCATTGTGGAATCCCCGTTACGACCTCTTGATCTGGCTGAGCAACCCCATCAGCCTGCTCCTTTCGTCATGGCTACGGACCCGACCGAGAAACGACTTCAGCGACTTGATGAGTTCTCCCCTCTCAATGAGGGACTCATGCTCTCCCTTCTGGAGAATCCCATCCCAATACAGGTATCCGGCGTACACGGGGTTCTGCAGGAGGTAGCGTATCGACCATACGGACCAGTCTGCGCTCTTCCTTGTGGTGAAGCCTCGGACGTTGAGGTCATCAGCAATCCAGGTCATGGGCTCCCCTTGGAGGTGCCTCGTGAAAACATTCCTAACAATCTCAGCCTCCCCATCCTCAATCTGCAACGCCCCCTCCACATACCTGTAACCGAAGGGAGCCGGGGATCCGAGGCTACCCTGTCCGGACTTGGCCTTCTGGCTCATGCCTGTGTACACCCTTTCAGCTATCTGCTCGCTCTCCAGTTGCGCTATCCTCTGGATGATGTCCATAACAAAGCGGCCCATGGCGGTAGCGGTGTCGAGAGACTCCTGCATGCTGGTGAACTCCTTCCCCCAGGCCCTCAACCTTTCCATCATCTCCATGAAGTTCCTGCTGTTGCGGTGTATGCGGTCCATCCTCATGACGAGGACGTTGTCCCACCTATCCCGCTCCTCCATCATACGGCGATAGGCAGGCCTCCTCTCATCCCTGCCGGAATACCCGTCATCCACGTACTCCCCCGCAACTCCCCACCCTCTGGCATTGCAGTAAGCTCTCAACTTCTCCAGCTGAGCCTCGAGGGAGAACCCCTCTTTTGCCTGGTCTTCAGTGGATACGCGAGCGTATATCGCGGATCTCACGAGTCCATCCCATCCTGGGGCCCAATGGCCCGGTGGTCTTAATAAGCCTTTCTTCGGCTCGACCTTAAGCATCTGTGTATAAAAGTCGCATCATTCACATATACAGCATCAAGAGTAATGCTGACATCAATACCAAGCGCTCACTAGTGGAGGGCGACCATGTGCACGTCTCAGGAACCCAGCCAGCTCAGCAGCTCCTCTACACCTTCTACCCCGTCAACGGAGAAATCGCCCGCATCGAAGAGTTCAATGGGAGTGTCGGCATGATAGACCGCAACTTTGGCCCCTTCGAGGACCCCCTCTCTCACCAGCTTGGATATGGACCTGAAGGCGTCTAAGTCAGTGGTATCATCTCCGACATATAAGAGTCGTTTCACCCCCTTCTCCCTGGCGAGGATCTCCAGGGCCCCACCCTTGTCAAGGGGGTGTCGGGGCCGGACCTGAACCAGCATCTTCCCCTCGGTGATTCTCGTTCCTCTGAGATCCAGTTCGCGGAGAGCCCCAAGGATGGCCTCCCTCGCTTTCTCGGGGTCAGGGGACCCCCGGTAGTGAATGGCATGGCTAAGCTCTTTGAGCTCCAGGAGGACGCCCTCACCGGTGATGGCGGAGCTGAGGACCCCCTCCAGGCTCCTCATCTTCCGTGCGAGTTCCTCTGGCAGCAGCACTCTCCTCCTTCCAGCCTCAAGTACCTCCAGACCGTGATTGCCCACGTATGTAACTGAGGGGACTCCCACAATCCTCTCGAGGGCCGATGCCGCCCTTCCAGAGATGACAACTACCGCACCGTACTTCCCAGCGAGGTTCTCTAGATGGCGGCGGTTGGTTTCGGGGAGACGAGCCTTCGCCGGTGAGTCCACGATATGAGACAGTGTCCCGTCGAAATCCAAGAAGATCCCAGCCTCCTGCGGATGCTCCTTGATTGACTGAAGCCGCTCCAGATTCTCTAGGAGATCTGGCGGTCTCGTAGGTGTCACGGAGGCAGCATCACGCTCTCTCCATTAACATTTGTGGGGGCTACGGAGCTTCCCTCAGCTCCCTGGCCTTATCCTCGGGATGGGAGTCGTTGATGAACACACCAGCACCCAGCTCGCTGCCTGCGAGGTACTTCAGCTCCGTGGAGCTCCTCTTCATGGGGTACACCTCCACGTGAAAGTGGTAGAAGGGGTATGGTCGACCATCAGTGGGCCTCTGGTGAAGAACGACCACATACGGCATGGAGCTTCCCATGAGGCTGTCGTACTTGCGCAGGATGCGAGGGAGGATCGAGGCCAGGGCTCTCATCTCCTCCTCGTCCATCTCGGTCAATGCGGAAAGATGCCTGTCTGGGAGGATGTGGACCTCGTAGGGCCAGCGCCCCCAGAAGGGCACGTAGGCAATCAGACCTGTCTCTCGGGTAACGATACGGCGGCCATCGGCCCCTTCCGCTTCCATGGCATCGCACAGCAGACAGGTTCCGTTTCTTTCCGAGTAAGTCTTCATGGAAACCAGTTCCCGCTGGATGATTGAGGGGATCATGGGAAAGGCATACAGCTGCCCGTGGGGATGGGAGAGGGTCACACCCACGGCGGCTCCTCGGTTCTCGAAGATTAGCACGTACTGCACGTGGGGCTGCCTCTCTAGCTCGGAGAACCTTTCCCGCCAGAGCCTAATCACCTTCAGGACATCCTCTAAAGGAAGATAGGGCAGCTCAGTCTCGTGGTCCGCCGTATAGACGAGGACCTCGCACTGGCCATCTGAAGGCATGACCTGAAAGAGTCCCCTGGAGTCTAGGGAGGGCGGAGGAGGGGGATGAGAAAGGGCTGGATAACGGTTCGGCACCGAGACGGTCTCGACCTCACCTGACACACCCGCGCCTGCGCAAAAGGGACACTCCTGCTGGAGAACAGGCCTAGCCTGGCGGTGGACGGCAGTAACCACCCATTCCTGTAACACAGGATTCCATCGAATCTCAGACATCGAGGAGGGAAGGGGCCCCCAGAGTAAAAGGTTCCCTGCAGGGCTCCGGGCCTGGCGATACCCCTAGAATCGACAGCCCATCAAAACGCTTTAAAGGGAGTCTTCCGATACAGGCCTCAAATAACAGGGACTGGGTAGGGGCGCTTACGATGAGGTCCGTCCTGCTGCAGGAACGTTTTTTGGATGATTACAGGGGCATCGTGACCGAGGAAACCGTGACCGCCCTGAGGGAAGCTGCGGCGCCCTTGGAGGGAAGGCGAGTCCTCCACATAAACTCCACCTCCTACGGAGGCGGTGTGGCCGAGATCCTCTCCTCCATGGTACCCCTGATGAGAGACCTGGGCATGGACGCCCACTGGAAGGTTATTGAAGGGGATGAGGAGTTCTTCAGGATCACCAAGACGATTCACAACGGCCTTCAGGGAGGGCAGGTCACCCTCTCGGAGAAGATGCAGAACCACTACCTGGAGGTCAACCGGAGGAACGCGGAGGATCTGGAGGACGGGTGGGACTTCGTCATTGTACACGATCCTCAGCCCGCGGCCCTCCTCATCCATCGGGAGGTGAAACTGGGGAAGAGGGAGGGGAAGTGGATATGGAGGTGTCACATAGACATGTCCACTCCCTATCCTGACTGCCTGGCGTTCCTCTCCAAGTTCATCCCGTCCTACGATTCCTCCATCTTCAGTCTGGAGGGCTACATACCACCGGGAATCGGTTTGAGGAGACCGGTCGTTATCCATCCAAGCATAGACCCCCTGACGGGCAAGAACCGCCCCATGAGCCCCCAGGAGGTGGAGCTCATTGCTCGGCGTTACGGCGTCGACCCGTCCAAGCCCACGGTGTGCGCGGTGGCCCGTTTCGATCCTTGGAAGGACCCGCTCGGGATCATTGACCTGTACAAGTTCATCAAGGGGCAGCGTCCGGGACCGAGCAACAGATTGCCGAGGTTGCTGCGACTCTACAAGGCCGTCAAGGGAGAGGTTCGGGACTTTCAGTTGCTCTTGGTGGCCTCCATGGCCCACGACGA
The DNA here is from genome assembly GCA_046758325.1 of Thermoplasmata archaeon. Taxonomy (GTDB): domain Archaea; phylum Thermoplasmatota; class Thermoplasmata; order RBG-16-68-12; family JAJISG01; genus JAJISG01. Next base: position 64,783 of record JBHHZZ010000004.1, read on the forward strand.
CCCTGAGGGGTGGGAGTACTATGAGAGGGCCCTTAGGAGGGCAGGGGAGGACCCGGATATCTTCTTCCTAACCAACCTAAGGGGCGTGGGAGGGGAGGAGGTGAACGCCTTTCAGAGATGCTCCGACGTGGCCGTCATGAGGTCAATCCGGGAGGGTTTCGGCCTGACCGTGTCGGAGGCCCTCTGGAAGAGGGTACCGGTGGTGGGCTCCCGTGTCGGCGGGATTCCGCTGCAGGTCCTCGATGGGGAAACGGGCTTCCTGACGGAGGATGCCCAGACGGCGGCAGAGAGGATAGTCCGGCTGATCAAGGATGAAGGTCTCAGGAGACGACTGGGGGAGGCTGGCAGGGCCCATGTCAGGAGGCGGTTCCTCATAACGAGACACCTGAGGGACTACGTCGACCTGATGGCAGGCCTCTCTCAGAAGTAAGGCCCCTCCGAGTAACCTATTTACGTCCGGCCCGCATGCTCTGGCAGAGAAGGTGGAGGTGTTCTGTTGAGATTCATCGATGTGAGCATGGCCCTCGGGCCCGATACTCCCATCTACCCCGGTGACAGCCCGTTCTCGAAGCTGGACGTGCGGAGGATGGAGGGAGGAGACAGGCTCAACCTCTCTGAGATACGGATGGGGGCCCATACAGGTACCCACGTGGACGCTCCCCGTCACTTCATACGCGGGGGGAAGGGGATTGATGACCTGCCAGCGGACGCCTTTTCTGGGCCTGCGACTGTCCTCGACCTGAGCCAGGTTGTCGACTCGATCACCAGGGAAGATATCGCTGGCTCCGACATTCGAGAGGGGGATGTTGTACTGCTCAGGACGAGGAACTCAGATAGGCTGGGGCCCGTCTTCCACGAGGACTACGTGTACTTGTCGGAGGCTGGCGCTCAGCACTTCGTGGGACTAGGCGTCAAAGCCGTTGGGATAGACTACCTCTCCATCGAGGGCTTCGGCGTCCGGGGCTTTCCCGTACACCGCCTCCTGCTCGAAGAGGACATAGGAATAATCGAGGGTCTGGACCTCTCCAGGGTGGAGGCTGGAAGATACTGGCTCCTCTGTCTGCCGATGAAGGTGGGGGGAGGAGATGGAGCCCCGGCTAGGGCCGTACTGGTCGAGGGCTGGCCAGAGATGTAGAGTTTATGTACCTGGTGACCGGTAGTACCCCGGGGAGGGAGAATCGTACACCCGGATGAGTGCCTCGGCAAGAATGTGTTCACATCCAAAGGGGAGTGCCTCGGTCATGTCCTAGACGTCACCCTCTACAGCTTTTCACGAGTCAAACAGCTGGTGGTGGAGACGGACGAGGGCATGAGGAACATCAACGAAGACCTAGTCGACAGGATTGAGCCCGACAGGATCCTCCTGAAACATGTCGTGGCTCTTAACGAGCTCTGACCCCCGCGCCTTTCGATAAGGAGACCACGGCATCAACGTAGGTGGCATGGCTCCAGACGAGGGGGATGACCGAGACCGGTCGTCCGGTGTCTGCCTTGACCTGCTCCGGAAGCAGCAGAGTCGGTGTGGTCCTTTCTGCACACCACTCCACGAGATCCTTGGCCTTCCCCCACTCACCCATCCTCATGTAGACATCCGCCAGCCATAGGGTGCAGATGATCCACGGGTTCTGGTGTCCGTAGTAGTCGTCTCCCTCATATCTAGCCATACCGCCGACGTCGGACGACCACAGCTCTTTCTTCAGTTTCTCCACCATCACCCGTGCCCTCGGGTCCTCTACTGGGAGGATTCCACATCTGATGGTGAGGAGCGTGCTGGAATCCGGAACCTCGTCCTCCGGCTTGATGCTCTTCAGAAAGAGACCTCTCTCATCGTCCCAGAAGTGCTCCAGGATGGCCTGTCTCATCCTCTCCGCCATGTCGCCCCAACCGCCGAGGCTCTTGCCAAGTTGTTCGGAAATCGATTCTGCATTCTGCAGACCCTGGGCAACGGCGGCAGCGGAATAGCAGTTGACCGATTTCACCTCCTCCCACAGGTCGAAGGAGGGGAGGGGCAACGCGGTCGCCTTATCCTGGAAGGACACCAGGAAATCGGCAGCTTCCCTCACCATCGGCCAGATGTTCAGGAGAAACTCCATATCCTTGTTCACGACGAAGTGATGCCAGGCGGCCGTGATGACAGATGCCGTCTGGTCTATCTGCAGAAAAGGGGGAGGATGCCACGTTGCTCCAGGGGTGCCATCGGGAAAGTGTCTGTGGAAGAAGTAGCCTTCCTCCTCCTGGGACTCTCGAGCAAAGACCAGAAACTTGTGCGCGCTCTCATAGAGCCCGGCTCTGTCCATGGCCATGGATATGTAGGCTCCATCTCTCCACCAGTTGTAGTTGTAGGTGTCCCCCGTGGGCATGAGGCTGCTCACATCGGGGGAGGCGATGATGCTTCCGTTGGCGTTCCAGCAGTTCCGAAGGACGAAGAGGGACCTGTTGTAGAGCGCCTTCGCCCTAGGGCTCAGGTCCGCAGGCAACTCGATCCTCTTCCCGTCGAACCAGGACTTCCAGAAGTTGACCGTCTCCCGCTCCCTGTAGTCCACCGCCTCCTTCTGAAGTCGTCTGTAGGCCTCGTTGATCCTCCTCCTGGACTCGGCCAGCAGTAGGAGGAGCCACACACTGGCCGACCCCTCTGCCGGGACATCCAAGTTCCACTGGACTACCGAGTCGGTGGCTCCGTGGGAGATGGTATTCCCCTCCAGGTTGCCATCTTCGGCGTCCACATGGCTTCCCTGCAGTCCCTTCAGCGTGTGCTCGCCACACGTGAATCCGTTGAACCTGGGCTCCCCCCAGAGCTGGAGGTAGTAATCCCTCTTGTAGTGGACGATGGCACCCTGAGACTGGTCCCAGTAGCAGGTGTCCTGATACAGGGACTCCGCGATGCTCATGCTCTGGTAGTGGAAGAGCCTCAGCTCCCTTCGCTTGGACTCCAGATTCCTGACCTCGTATGCACGAAGAACGAGGTTGCGGTCCGGGTGCACCATGTCCTTGGTGTGCACCTCTAGCCCGTTGCCCTGAGCCAGAGTCCAGCCCACGTTGGTCTCCTTCTCGTAGCCCTGGTCAATCTCCCATCCCTCACCGCCGACCCACGTGTAGCTACCGTCTTCCACGTCGTATATCCCTCGCCGGCTCTCCAGCAAGTGCTGGAACTGGCCTGCATAAGGGTAGTACAGGTACAGCCAGTCGCCGTTCTCATCGACGGCCAGCAGGACCCTGGAATTCCCCGTCAACAAGGAGATCATGTTCCGTCCCTCAGTCGTCTTCCCAGACCAGCACTTTTTTGGTCACGTCCTCCTTCTTTTCACGGAAGGCCCGCTCGAACTCCCGCCAGGGATACCGGTGGCTGATGACTCCCTTCGTCTCTTGCGGGTACCGCTCCAGAAAGCCCCTCAGGTACTTGTGGGCTTTCCTAAAGTGGGTCGCGTTGGAGTTCACGCAGCCGAAGATCACCTGGTTCTCCAGAACCATGTCCTTCACAATCTCCGTGGCCTCCACCTCCACCGTCACCCGCTTACCGGGTACGCCCAGGAGGACCATGATGCCGTTTGTGGCGAGGGCGGGGGTCAGATGAAATGGGACCCGGGCTGCCCCAGTGGCCTCAACGATGATGTCGAAGCCGTCGAAGTCATTAGCCAGCACCAAGGGGTCCACCTCCTTCGAGTTGAGGTGATGGGCACCTATCCCCTCTATGAGTTTTGACCTCCTGGACTCATCGGAGGACCTGTCCATGGTGATCACCTCGGCGCGCAGGAATCGGAGGAGGAAGGTGGCCATGAGGCCCAGGGAGCCGGAACCCGCCACCAAGGCCTTCTTCTCCTCCAGGCTCTTCTCCTCCCGCCAGGGCATCCTCTCCTGGATTTTCAATACCTGGTCTATGGCCTTCACGGCAATGCTCGTCGGCTCCGCAACGACGGCTACCTCGCGGATGTCCGGAGGAACCCTGACCAGGTACTCCTCCGTCTCCACGAACAGAGGGGACATGAAGCCGTTCAACCCCTTGATCCCCCTCTCCTTGAAGAGCCCCGTGAAGCAGAAGTCGCTCTGGCCGGTCTTGCAGGGGGCGCAGAGCCCGCATCCCCTCCGCACCGTGGGATTCACCAAGTCCCCTGGCTTGAGCCCGCCTTTCCCGGGGACCTCCAGGACCTGACCCAGGGCCTCGTGTCCCAGGGTTAGATACCTCTCCCCCGAGGGCAGTATGCCATACTCGCCCCGGGCAATCTCAAGGTCGGTCCCGTCGATCCCCACCTCCAGGGTCTTCAGGAGGAACTCATCGCGTCCTCGTTGCGGCTCCGGCCCCTCGACCAGCTTGACTCCTACCTTCGGGGGCTCTACCACGATGCGGTCCATCATTTCATATGCACCGTTGTGACGGGATTAACCTTTCCCCCTCGTTCCCAGGGAGGCCACCTTCGAAGGAGGCTCCGAGTCAAGGATAAATAGGTAGGCGTCGCTTGGTACCCGGATTCCTATGACGCAAAGGGTGTTCATCGATGGTGAATGGGTGGAGAGCGGCTCCGGCGAGTATCTGGATGTCCTGAACCCCGCGACGGAGGAGGTGGTTGACGGTGTGCCCCAGTGCACCCGGGAAGACGCGAAGCGGGCGTTGGAGGCCGCCGATGAGGCTCAGAAGCGCTGGGAGGGTGTCCCGGCATCAGAGAGGGCGAAGCTGGCCTGGAAGCTGGCTGATCTCATTGAGAAGGAGAAGGAAAGGCTGGCGCGCCTAGTTACGGCGGAGGAAGGAAAGCCACTGAAGGAGGCCCGGGACGATGTCCAAGGGGCCGCCGAGTTCTGTCGCTACTACGCCAGCATGGCAAGGCAGGTCGAGGGGAGCGTACTACCCGGAGAGGGGCGAGACAGGACCATCATGATCCTGAAGGTGCCTGTGGGGGTCGTCGTGGGAATCACCCCCTGGAACTTCCCTGCGGCCATGGTCGCCAGGAAGATGGCCCCCGCCGTAGTGGCAGGGGACGGCATCGTCCTTAAACCGTCCTCCTACACGCCCCTGACGGCCATCGAGATAGTGAAACTCGCGGAGCGGGCGGGAGCCCCCAGGGGCCTGGTCAACCTCGTAACTGGTCCGGGTAGCACGGTTGGGGAGGAGCTCGTCAAGAACGACCTCACGCAGATGGTGACCATGACGGGTTCCGTGGAGACAGGAACGAGGATCATGCAGGCAGCCAGCGAGAACCTGACCCATGTAGTCCTCGAACTCGGTGGAAAGGCCCCTTTCATTGTGTGGAAGGATGCCGACCTGGAGTGGGCCGTGAGGAGCGCCTTGTGGGCCAGGTACTGGAATGCAGGCCAGACCTGCATATGTAACGAGAGGACCTACGTCCAAGAGGAGGTCTATGAGAGCTTCAGGAAGAAGTACGTGGCGGCGGTTCAGGGCCTTAGGATAGGGGATCCCATGAAACCCGAGGTGGACATGGGACCTCTCGTCGCCCGGGAGCAGCTTGAGAGGGTGGAGAGTTCCGTTAGACGAGCGGTGGAGGACGGTGCCAAGCTGCTGGTCGGCGGAACGAGGCCAACCGGGCCGGGTTTTGAGCAAGGCTACTGGTACGCCCCCACGGTTCTGGAGGATGTGGACCAGGGCATGGAGATCATTCAGAAGGAGATCTTCGGGCCCGTGACGCCCCTGAAGAGCTTTGAGAACCTGGACGAGGTCATCGACTACGCCAACGACTCGGATTATGGCCTGGCCAGCTACATGTTCACGCGAGATGTAGGTGCGGCCATGAAGGCAGCCCACAAACTCAGGTTCGGGGAGACCTACATCAACCAGGTGGGCCCTGAGACTGTCCATGGCTATCACGCTGGTCTGAGGAAATCTGGGATAGGCGGTGATGGCTCGAAGTACGGATTCGACCACTACTTCCACATCAAGACGGTGTACCTGGACTACAGCGAGAGGCCGGAAGCGGCCCACATCTTCCCCTACAGCTAGTTCCGCCCAGTGGTGAAGGAGCCCTCGTAGTCCATCCTCGCCCCCTTATCAGCGGAGAGGGCCAGACGTGTGTAGACGGCTAGAAGCCCTCTGTCGAACCTCATAGGTTGCCTCTCCCATCCTTCCAGCCTCTTGCGAAGTTCGTCCTCCTTGACGAGCAGCTCGAGCCGCCTCTCCGGTATGTCTACCCTTATCTCGTCTCCGTCCTGAACGACGGCGATGGGTCCTCCGGCCATGGCCTCAGGGCTGACGTGTCCGATGGCCGGCCCCCTGGTGGCACCCGAGAACCTTCCGTCCGTTATCAGGACCACCCCCTCAGCCAGTTCCTTCCGAGTGGCGATTGCCTCGGTGACGTAGTACTGTTCGGGCATCCCGTTGGCGGCGGGCCCCTCGTAGCGGATCACGATAGCCTGGCCTGGCTTCACGCGGTCATCGAAGATGGCCTCGATGGCCTCTTCGGAGGACTCGAAGACGACGGCCTCGCCTGTGAAGGTCCGAAACTCCTTCGGCAAGGCCCCCACCTTGACTACTGCACCGTCCGGGGCCAGGGAGCCGTAGAGGACGGCCAAGGCGCCTTTGCTGATGGGATTCGACTCAGGCACGATCACATCCTCAGGCGCGATGCCATAGTTTGTGAGGTAGAGCCTATTCCTCTCGAAGAACCCGGACGCTTGCACGTCTCGAAGGTTGTCCTCCAGAGTTGAGCCCGTTACGGTCAGGGCGTCCATGTTGAGGTAATCTCGCAGTTCCTTGATGAGCCACTGGGTGCCTCCCGCGTACCACAGGTAGTTCACGGGGTGAAGGCCGGAGGGCCTACAGTTCACCAGAAAGGGTATCTCGCGGTTGAGGTCATCGAAGGACCTCAGGGGGAGGTCGATGCCCGCCTCGTAGGCGAGGGCCACGAGATGCATGATGGTGTTGGTACTCCCGCCGATGGCCGCGTGGATTACTATTGCGTTCTCGAAAGCGTCTTTCGTTAGGATCCGGGAGGGCCGCAGGTCCTCCTCCACCATCTTGACTATGCGTCTGCCTGCCCTCTCAGCCAGCCTGCCCAGCTCAAAGCTGGTTGCAGGGACCAGGGCGCTGGTTGGGAGAGCCAGGCCCAGGGCCTCGGCCACCACCGCGTTGGTGTTGGCGGTGCCCAGGAAGGCGCAGGTACCTGTGGTGGGGCACGCGTGGAGGGCCAGGCTCTCATACTCCTCCTTGGATATCTCTCCACGTCTGAGCTGTGCGTAGAGGGCACCCACCTGTTCCAGGGTGACTCCCTTCGGGCCCACCTCCATGACCCCGCCTGGAATGAATATGGATGGTATGTTCACCCGAGCAGCCGCGAGGAGCACTCCGGGGGTGCCTTTGTCAGACCCGGAGACGATGCACATCCCGTCGAAGTGGCCTCCACGAACGTGCATCTCCACGGCGAAGGCGATGACCTCCCGGCTGGCTAGGGAAAAGCGCATGCCAGGGGTTCCCTGGTCTATTCCGTCACAGATGTCGGTGCAGTCATATCTAGCCGATGCGCCTCCTGTCCCCCTGACCCCCCGGACCACCCACTCGTCCGCCAGGGCAGGGAGGTGATAGCTGCAGGGCATGCTTTCTCCGCCGGTCGTCTCCACCAGAATCCATGGTCTGGCCAGGTCCTGGCGGGTCCAGCCGCAGGCCAAGCGCAGGGGGTCGGCCTCGGGAGCAATCTTCCTCATCTCTTGGCTGTGAAGGGGCATGACCTTCGCACCTCGCCCTCTCACCCACGAGATACGTTATGTAGTTTTGTTTGGTGCTCCTCTGCTGCGGAGGTTACACCTGGCCGGCATCTGGTCTGTCCTCCGGGAGGGGCATTGATAGAGGTGGCTTTCTTCCCGGGTAGTTCCCTAAGGCAGGAGAGGCTTTACGATATTCAGAACGCTACGCTTCTCCTCCGCTGTCAGTTCCATCACCGGTGGTCTAGAATAGGCCTTGAGTCCCCAGACCTTCTCCACCAGGAACTTGGCTGCAGCCGGGAAAGTGCCGACTCCTAAGGCTTGCGTGAAACGTGCGAGCAGCAGTTGCAGTTTGACGGCTTCCTCGATCCTCCCCTTCTGTATGAGGTTGAAGATATCGACGGTCTCCGACGGGAAGACGTTGCTGGAGCCTATCACCCCGCCCTGCCCTCCGTGAAGCACCATGGAGGCGAAAAGAGGGTCGAACCCAGTCATGAAGGAGAAGTCCTGCGGCATTTCGGTGATGATCTGGATCGCCTTGGCCATGTTGCCAGAGCTGTCCTTTAGTCCCTGAATGGTCCCCTGCCGAGCCATCTTCAGAACAAGTTCAGCAGGCAGGTCGAACCCCGTGAAGGACGGTAGGTTATAGGCCATGACTGGGATCTCGATCTCCTTCCGTATGGCCTCGTAGTGGCTCTCCAACCCGACAAGCCCGGGCTTGATGTAGAAGGGTGTAACGACCATGACACCATCGGCCCCGGCGGCCTCAGCATCCTTGGAGAGTTCAACGGCCTCTCGGGTAGAGGCAGCCCCGGCTCCAACGACCACCTTAGCCTTGTCGGAGGCCTCTCCGATGACCGCCTCGGCCACCCTACGCCTCTCCTCCTTGTCCATCGACGTGAACTCACCCATGCTGGCCATGGGGACCAGGCCGTGCACCCCTGCTTTGACCAAGTTCGCCACATGCCTCTGTTGGGCAGAAATATCCAGACTGCCCTCTGCATCGAAGAACGTTATCAGCGGCGTGTATACCCCTTCGAACGGCCTCATGGAGCTTCCCGGGGGGATAGAGCCATTCTGTATAAAGAGATGCAGGGCCATCCATCTGCGCGTTCGGGGGCAGTAGTTTTTAGGCCCATGTGCCATGCCAGGAAGGTTGATACGGAACTCGGAGGAACTCATCGCGCGCCCGACCTCCCCCAGGCTCCAAGCCATGCGTAGAGATGCATTGGCGATCTTCGAAGCGGGTCTGAAGGCAGTGGATCCGCGGAACGCCATTGCGGCGCATCTGAGGCGGCAGGGTGAGGTACTGCATGTCGATGGCTTAGAGCTGGATCTAGGCCGATACGAGTGCGTGCGGCTGATAGCATTTGGCAAGGCGAGCGTGGCTATGACCAAGGCGCTGCTGGAAAGAGTTCAGGTGGACGAGGGCCTCGTGGTCTCGGATCAGGAGGAGGGGTTCGAAGCACCCGGGATGGTGGTCGTCCAAGCGGGTCATCCCCACCCTAATGAGGGAAGCTTTCAAGGCGGCGAGAAAGCCCTCAAAATCGTCCGGAAATGTGGGCCTAGGGACCTGCTGCTGGTCCTTTTGTCCGGGGGAGGCTCCGCCATGTTAGAGTACACCGACATGCCCTTGGAAGACTTGAGAGAGGTCTCGGATCTCCTTCTGAAGAGCGGCATGGACATCGGGAAGTTGAACACCGTGAGGAAACACCTCTCGGATATCAAGGGAGGTCGGCTGGGCAAGGAAGCTGCGGCTCGAGGCGCGGAGGTGGTCACCATCGCCATTAGCGACGTCGTAGGCGATCAGACCTCCTTCATAGCTTCAGGCCCTACGGTTCCCGACGAGACCACCTTCCTCGATGCCAAGAAAGTGCTCCAGGATTTCGGCCTATGGGACCTGGTTCCGGATGCCGTCAGACGCAGAATCGAGGCTGGAGCAGGAGGGATGATTCCAGAAACGCCCAAGCCAGGGGACTCGGCCTTCGCTAGGTCTCGGTACTTCATCGTGGCTAGTAATGGAATGGCCTGCAGAGCTGCTGCTGAGGAGGCGAGGAAGAGGGGGTACGAACCCATCATACTGACGACCAGACTCCAGGGAGAGGCCAGGGAAGTCGCCCACGTTCTCGCAGCCATCGCTAGGTCGGTAGATGAAGGATTATCTCTGCCGAAGCCGGGAGCCATCATTGTCGGGGGAGAGACCACCGTAACCGTCAGAGGTGGAGGGACAGGGGGTCGAAATCAGGAACTCGTTCTGGCGGCGGTGCCGTATCTGGAGGATCAGGAGATCGTCATGATGTCATGCGGGACCGACGGGCTGGATGGTTCGACGGATGCAGCGGGAGCCATAGCCGATGCCGAAACCCTGCAGAGGGCCTTGAAGCTGGGGATGAACCCTGCGGACTACCTCGCCGATAACGATTCCCATCGCTTCTTTCAGAAGCTCGGGGACGCCATCATAACAGGTCCAACGGGAACCAACGTGATGGACCTCCAGGTCATCCTGATAGGATGATCGGAGAGACAGGCTAGCCCTCGTTGGTTGGACAGCGTTGACCCTTCCTGTCCGCTCCTCATGTTTCAACCCGTGGGTTTCATCACTAGCACGACGGTTCTGGATCTGTCTACACTCCAAGGTTTCCTGTCTAGGCTGCCGTATGTCTCCAGGTAATCCGGCCCAGCCTTCCCGGGCAGCTCCCCAGGCTCCATCGAGGGGAAGATGCTGAGGGAATGGAAGTAGTCCGTCCGCTCCCTAATCTTCATGTAGGATGCCCTGGGTAGATGAAAGGCAGAGATTCTTGTGTGATTAACTAATGGTCAGGTTTGTGCACACTGAATAGAGATTTCCTAACAGAAAGCTAAGCTTCCTGTAACAATGCTTAAGTAGACCCGCGCTGTTATGTCAAAGGCCTAACGAGAAGGAGCTCTCGATGACTCTAGAATGGGTCCAGCGATGGTACAGGAAAAGCGGTGATCCCGAGCTGAGGACGGTACTAGAGGTTCAATCTGCCGTCTGTACCTTCATCCGAGACTACCTCGCCTCCCATCGTTTCCTTGAGATGCTCCCTCCGATCATAGGCCCAGTGACCGACCCTGGGATCAGAGGTGCCAGACAGGCCACGATAGATTTCTACGGAAGGGACTACAAGGTGATGAGCAGCGCCATTCTCTACAAGCAGATGATGGCGAACTCCTTGGGCAAGGTCTTCTTCTTCTCTCCCAACGTCAGGCTTGAACCTCTCGAGACCGTGCGGACGAAGAGGCATCTGGTGGAGTTCTTTCAAGTAGACATAGAGCAAGCTTCTGCCTCCTATGAGGATGCAATGAGGCTGGCAGAGGGCCTGGTGGTCCACGTCTTGAAGGCCATCAAGAGGGAGAAGGCAGAGGAGATTGATGCCCTCGGAAGGCCTCTGCGCGTTCCGTCCAGACCATTCAAGAAACTGACGCATCGAGAGGCGGTCGACATCCTACGATCCGATGGCAGGGAGGCTGACCCCTCTCAGGAGATTTCCTGGGAGGACGAGGAATTTCTCTCACAGATGTTTGAGGAACCCTTCTTCATCCATGACTATCCGATGGGCTCCCGAGGCTTCTACGACAGGGAAGACGCAGCCCGTCCTGGAATCCTGAGAGACTTCGACCTCCTCTACCCCGAGGGCTATGGGGAGGCGGTCTCGGGGGCGGAGAGGGAGCATGATTATGAGCGAGTCCGAGTTCGGATGCTCGCCATCGGTGAGGACCCATCGGCCTATGGGTGGTACATGGATATGCTGAAGGATGGCATCTCGCCATCCGCTGGTTTCGGAATTGGTGTTGAGAGGCTCACGAGGTTTATTTGCGGCCTGGATGCTGTGTGGGAGGCAAGACCCTATCCCAAGGTTGCAGGCGTGGTGTCTCCCTGAACGGTTTCGGCGTGGTGACTTGCCTTTCAGGGTGAAGACGGGGATGCCTCCCGCTTCCGCTTTCTGTCTCTAATAAGGGCGCTCGTCGTGTACCGGGAAGTTTGATATACGACACGGCCGAATATCTCCCGAGCGGAGGGCATCGAGGAGAGAGGAGGTGAGCGATTGGTTTACACACAACCGCCTTATCTGACAGATGAAGAGATGGAATCTTTCCTTAAAGAGGCCAACACCGCAAGGTTTTGCAGTCTCAACCCGGACGGGACCATCCATGCTGTTCCCGTCAGCTACAAATACGAAAAAGGGCGCATCCTCATCGTAACGCCTGCAGCTAGCCGCAAGGCGAGAAACGTGAAACGCAACAGGAACGTTACCGTCCTGGTCGACGTCAGCGGAAAGAGGATATCTGATTTCAAGGGCGCCATCATCTATGGCAAGGCGGATGTGAAGGAGGGGACGTTATCGGAAATGATGTCAGTGGGCGAGGTGTGGATGCCGGGCGACAAGGTGGAAGCCTGGAGTAAGGGCCTGATGGCGCTAACCAAATGGGTGACGATAAGCGTCGAACCAGAACGTAGAGCCTCGTTCGACTACGCGAAAGACAAGGAGTTCGTAGCCGCTCTCCAAGGATAGTACGTCCCGCGACATATTACCTCTGCATCGAGATTAGTCACTGCAGGTTCGTTTAGTACCTCCGCTGCGTTAGGATTCGTGTAGAGTGGGTGAGGCCGCAAGGCAGCTGGCCAGATATGCCGATGTAGAAATTGGCGGTCGGGATATGACCGTCCTGATTGCCATAAGAGGACTTGGACGAATCGTCCCGCAACCCACTACGAAGGTCTCAGGCCTGTGAAGTGTCGGGTGGAGGATCCGCCATAGAATCCAAGAACGGTAGCGGCCAGGTGACGGCCGTAAGCCTCCTTCCGTGCTCCACAGGCCGCCCTCACCGAAGGTCCCGATGAACCTCACTTCTTCGCGTTCGCTTCGGATGCTCCTTCCTCGAGCTTCTCCTTGATACCCTCTTCCACGGCGGGGCCGACGCACTCAGTCTACTTCTGGCGTAACGGTTCAGGGCACTGCCAAGGGCGGCGTCAGCGTTCGACGAGGGTCTCAGCCTCCACCCGGTCTTGTCTTCGGCTAGATCCGACGTCTCACACCGTGATGACGACCTTTCCTTGGGCGTGTCCTTCTTCGAGATACCGGAGCGCTTCAGCGACCTCACTCAATGGGTAACGTCTATCGATGACAGGGGTTACTTTGCCGGTCTCCAGAAGCTCTTTCAAGAAACCCAGGTCCTCTCGGTTTGATTTCGTGAGCATCGAAACCATCCTCTTCCTCCCGGTCATCGCAATCCACAGTGCACGACCCAGCGACCCTGCGACTGCGACATAAATCCCGTTGGCGTGCAATGCGCGCCTGCAATCTGACAACGAATGATTCCCCACGGCGTCCAGAATCAGGTCATAACGCCCGCCAGTTTGAGTGAAATCCTCTTCGCTGTAATCAATGACGCGGTCTGCGCCAATCGAACGCACCATGTCCAGATTCCTCGTGCTGCACACGCCGGTCACTTCGGCCTCGAACGATTTGGCGATCTGGACGGCAAACGTCCCCACACCGCCGGACGCACCGTTAATCAAGACCTTGTGGCCTGGCTGAATCTGTCCCTTGTCGCGAAGACCCTGCAGGGCGGTGAGCGCCGCCACGGGCACGGCCGCCGCCTCCTCGTAAGTCAGGTTGGCCGGTTTCAGAACTACTCCATCTTCGGGGACACACAGATACTCGGCAAAGGCCCCCGATTTCATCCCGAATATCTCATCACTTGGTTGAAACTGCGTGACCTTTCCGCCGACCGCTTCAACCCTCCCCGCCACGTCAACTCCCAGTATCTTGCGTTTTGGTTTGACCAACCCCGCCCATATCCGCACCACCAACGGTGTGCCTCTCAGGAAATGCCAGTCTAACGGATTTGCGGAAGCCGCGTGAACTCGTACCAGCACTTCACCATCCGTGACGGTCGGCTTGTCTACCTCTTGGAGTTCGAGAACATCGGGAGATCCATATTTCTGGTAGACCATTGCCTTCATCGTGACCTCCTGGTCAGTGAGGTCGGTGGCGCCATCTGATCCATGTCTCGTTGGCCCAGAAGGCCGACGAACAATAAGAGGATTATGTGCCAGGTGACGGCCGCGAGCCCCCCTACTTCTCCTAAGCTCTTCCCTAGCCTGCTTCTGATGAACCCCGCTTGTCGGTGGAATGATGGGACCAGACGGGCGGTGTCAAGACGCATATGAAACCTACGGAAGGCCGCCTCACGTTGACAACCGTGCGCTATTGCTTCCGCTCACTTCTCCCTCATTTCAGCCCCAGCTGTTTGAAGAGGGAACCCGTGTCGAAGTACCGGTGTTCCTCAACGATGAGGCCTTCGGGGTTGATCCGGAGGAAACTGGCACCGCGCAGCCTGAAGGAGCGATCTGTCGGCGGAATCGTTCCCTCTGCCCCCACGAGCTCGCCCGTGTGCTTCCCGCTGTATTCCCACTCCACTGCGCCGGTATCCCCGCTGGTAACAACTGAGAGTGTCTTCAGGGAGACCCCCGAAAATGCGGTGAACAGAGCTCCCTCGTACTGCTTGACCGCTTGCCGTCCCTCCACCCTCGCCAGGGCAGTCTGCAACACCGCGTCGGGCGCGTACATGGCAGCGAATGCGTCCAGCTCTTCTTCGTTTACTGCGTCCTTCCACTTCCTGATTAAGTCGTTCACGTCCACGTTTCTCCCTCCGGGTCAGAGGAATCGTTCAGGACGACATAAGCCTTTCGAGCGAATCCTACCACCTTAGGCTGCGTGTATGCTCTCGAGAAAGCTAGAGCATCCCCGCTTCGAGGGGCCAAGAGGCCCTCTGCCCAGCTTCTCTGACTCCTGGCGAGCCTTGAGGAAGAGCTGTTCCGCTTCCTCCGTTTTCCCCATCGTCGCAAGGAAACGACCGTAGTCGAGGAGGAAGTCTCCGTTTATCATCCCTGACCGTGAGGCAGGGAGGCGATCGAAGGCGCGGCCGTAGCTGGCCTCGGCCTCGGAAGTCTTGCCCAGGTAAGTTTGAAGGGCTGCCTTGGCCCACTCAATGACGTGCCCCTGCTCGATCAAGGGGGACGCTTGAGATAGGTCTTCAGCTTCCTGCAGATACCTCTCGGCAGAAGTCGCGTCGCCGCAGACGACGCACAGGCGCACCATCCATCCGAGGTTGTGGATTCTCTCGGGGACGCTGTACTCTATGGTTGCCTTCATGTTGAGAAAGCGTTCCAGTGCCTCCCTGGCCTCCTCGTAGCGGGATTGATGCCAGTAGAGGTCGGCGAAATGGGCATGAAAGTCGACGAGCAGTAACCGATCGTGGGTCTTCTCGGCCAGTCGGTAGGCCTCTTGATAGAGCGCCTCCGCTGTGCTGTAGTCGACGAGGCTCTCCAGAGTATACCATGCCTTCTCCCGGAGAAGGTAGGAATGAGCGGAGATCTCTCCCACCTCTTCCGCGAGAGCTATGGCCTTGTCGATATGTTTCAACGCTTCCCGAGTCTTGCCAGTCTCGAAGGCAATGCGCGCGAGTCCCAGGAGCGCTCCCGCCAGGAGGTTCGTGTCGCCGAGGCTCTCAGCCACTTTGAGGGCCCGCTGGTACTCGACCCTAGCGAGCGCTAGGTCCAACCGTCCTGGATGTCTTCGATGCAGCCCCGCTCTTAAGAATGCCAGGTGTCCCTGCAACCTAAGATTGGGCGGCAGGTTGGCCATCCACTCCGTCACGCAATCCACATCTCCAGCCATGCCGTCGAAGTCGCCCCTGTTCCATGCGATGATGGCCCGTCGCCGCAACAACCAGGCCCCCTCGATGGAAGGATTGGGAGGAAGAAGTGCAAGCCCTCGCTCGATCTCGCACTCCGCTTCTCGCAAGCGTCCCTGCAGCTGGAGGGCTTCCGCCACCTTCTCTTGGAGTCGCGCCCTCTTCGCGGGCTCCGTGGCCGCCCCTGATGCCTCACGGTAGGCATTGGCCGCCCGGACCCAGTCCCCCGCGCTCTCTGCGAGCTCTCCCAATCGCTGGAGGGTTGGGACGGTCCGCGATGGGTCGATTTCAATCAGTATCGCGTTTTCGAGGAGCGGGATGGCATCGCCGGGATTCCCATCTCGGACTGCTTTCTCAGCCTCTTTCCGGAGCCAGTGAACCGCCTTGCTGACCAAGGCGATTCGTCGTTCAGACGCCATGGCCTTCTGAAAGTAGGCCCTCAGGAGGTCATGAGCCACCCAGTTCCCTGTCTCTAACTGCTCGAGAAGCCCCTTTCTCCTGAGCGAAAAGAGGGTATGGGTTCCTCCTCTCTCCTCCAGCAGCAGACCACGACTCGGGACTGGGACCTCGTACAGGGAGGCTGCCTGTAGGCACCTTCTCTCCTCCTCATTTAGGGAAGACTCAATCTCCTCGGTGATGTAGGCCTCCAGAAGGCCCAGCCGCCCTTCTGAGGGTTGTCCTGACCCGGCCCTCGCAAGAATCTTGAGGAAGAGCGGGCTTCCCCCGGAAGCCCTTGCGAACTCACTAGCCTGAGGCTCGGCTATGCCCTCGTCGGTCAGTAATGCTCGGCTGCTCTCTTCGTCCAGTCCACCAAGAGAGAACTCGACCACCTTTCCTTCCAGTTCTACGTCCCGGCGGCTGTAGAAGCCAGGAATCGTTCGAGACAAAAGCAGGACCGAAGTCTCCTGGTGTTGTCTTAGCACGCTGAGGAGAATCGACAGGAAGGCCTGGCACTCCTCAGAGGCTGTGTGGACGTCATCAAGGACCAGGAGTGCTTTGGCGTCCGGGAGATCTGACGCCAGGATTTCCTCCACCCGGCTCAGGTCCTTCCTGCCTGAGCTGCCGAGATAGCCGCGGAGTCCTGGGCGCCCGAGAACCCTCAGGAATTCGGCCAGCCGAAACGCGAGACCGAAGGCCGTATCCCAGCGACGAACCCTTCGCCAGTGGAGGGAGCGCTTTCCTCGGAACTCTTCGCAAATCTTCGAGCCCAGAGTCGTCTTTCCAATGCCGGCGATCCCCGTTACCACCACCAGTGGATGCTGCTCCAAGGCCCTCGTGACCAGCTGCAACTCCTCCTCCCGGCCATAGAACTGCTCTACTGGTGGAGCTTCCTGTGAGAAGTCAACCAGGCCTAAGGGCGCGGGTTCGACCACTTCGGAGATGTGGCCTGCAGACTCCAGCTCCGCGAGCAGATCCAGCAGGCTCGTTCCCCGGCGTTCTTCTCTATGGACCCTGAAGAGGGTCGTCTGCAGGACCTTCCCATCGCGTCTCCAAAAGGGAATCTCCTCGTTCATAAGCGAGCTTCGTAAGGGTCGGATGGTCGATCTCCCTCGGGATGTCAGGAAGTATACTTTGCACCGCTGCTGGCTTCCCGGGACGTGCGCCTTGCTGACGGCCACTAGTTCCTGTGATATTAACGGGCACACGTACTGGCTCACATGCTTAAGGTGAATACCCACGGCGCGGGCGATGCCCTTCTGCGTGATGGCAGGGGATGCCACGTAGTCTTCGGGGGTCCCGCGATGCTCGTAGAGATGGAGGAGGATCCTTTCCTTCACTGTAAGTGCTCTCGTCCTCACCCCGATGCGGCCCCCCTCTCGTGAGTTCGTCGTAGATTTATAACCATTTCCATGATTCTTAAGGCGGGGCATCACGAGGGCCCGTGCCTCCATGGCGCTGCTTTCACTATGGGAGTCCTACAACACGCCTATGGGGTACCTCTTGCATTGATTCCGGCATGCATGCAGATAGTGTGGCGCCGAGGAGGGGCGCGATACAAATTCCCAAACCCCGCCCCGCGGGAGGAGGTGAGCGAATGAGAGGGAAGACCCTACTCGCGGCAACCGTCGCCTTGGCCCTGGTGGTGGTCCTGGCACTCCCTGTCCAGGCAAAACATCTGGCCCCAGGTGGAGTTCTGAAATCCGACCTCCTCATTGAGCTCCAGTGGGATTGGGTCGGGTTTGGAGGCGAGGACCTCTGCACCTGGCGCGGAACCGTCGAAGGAGACATCAACGGAGCCATCTGCATCACCCTGGTATCCGCCAGCTTCCCCGGCAAGACGGAGCACTTCTCCGAGGCATGGACCATCACAACGGACGATGGCGACATCGAAGGCGTTGTCCACAAGGGCGTCTGGAGATTTGCCAACTTCAAGTGGGTGGCCAATGGCGAGGTAACAGGTGCGACCGGTTCTTGGTCGGATCTGGTCGGTTCTCGCTGGCATTACAGTGGCACGACGACCGAATTTCCGGTCCCCCCCGAGACGCTTGTAACCGGCACAGGCACGATAATGCTGCAACCCTGATGCTGCCACCAAGTGCTCCTCGCTGACGGGGGGACCATTCATGGATGGGCCCAACGAGCAAGCCAAAGGGCTTTCGCCACCAACCAGCGGAGGTCCCCCTAAGGCACCCGCCGAACTGCCAGGCCATCCCTGCTGCGGCCGTCGATCAAGTCTGAAGGGAGGGACCTCCGGCAGCGAATGCTGGACGCCCTTCGGGCATTACGTCTTCGTGCGCGGGCGGACGGACGATTGGAACCGGCCATCGGGAATCGTCCTGCACCGCCCGGACCTCTCGCTTCGGGACGCCAGCCTGTCCTCGAGGGTATCTGGGCCCGCCACGAGCCGGTCCGCCTGGGGTAGCACTGGGCGGAGGATCTCTACGCTGTCCGGAATCGGGCGCGCAGGTCGGTGGCCGTGGACGAGATGAAGGTCAACATTCAGTGCCGCTGGTTGTACCTAGGGGCCGCCGCGGACGTGGCCACGCGGGAGGTCCTCCGTACCGTGGTGTCGGAGAGTTTCAATGGTCGAACAAAATCTCTCCGCTCGCCCAAAGGATTCGCATCGTGGTCGGTGGTGCCAGCTGACGACCGTAAGCCCCCTTCCGTGCTCCACAGGCCGCCCTCACCGAAGGTCCCGATGAAC
>JBHHZZ010000005.1:0-81682 GCA_046758325.1 Thermoplasmata archaeon
CAATCTGAATTTGCTGTCTTATCCATTTCTGATATATATAATTTGTGAGCCACCTTGATGTGGCGTGTCGTGGCGGCGATCCGAGTGGATTTCCTGCAGCCATCTGAAACTGGTGTGAGATTCCTCCTTGTCTGAGAGGGGCACTCGTCGCCATCCAGATGCAGATTAGGAGCACAACGCTGAAATGGTAGTTCGCCCTAGGCCTGAACGCCCCTCCCGCGAGAAATCCGCCCAACAGATGTGGAAGGAGGATAGGATGAAATTCAAAACGATAAACCCGGCCACGGGGGAAGTCATTGCGGAACGTGAGACGATGTCCCGGGACGAGGTGTTCGCCATCGCCGAGGCCTGCCATGCCGCTTTCTTGAAGTGGAGGCAACTCGACGTCTCCCAGAGAGTTCCATATCTCCTGAAACTGGCAGAGGTACTGAGGAATCGTAAGGAGAAGTATGCAAGGCTCATCACCACCGAGATGGGAAAGCCCATCAAGGATTCCTTGGCGGAAATCGAAAAGTGCGCATGGACCGCAGAGGTCTTCGCCGACAAGGCCGAGAACTGGCTCAGGGAGGAGACCGTGGAAGCGGATGGAAAGAAGCACGTCGTCTCCTATGAGCCGCTTGGAGTCATCCTCTCCATCATGCCGTGGAACTTTCCGTTCTGGCAGGCGCTTCGGTTCGCCATCCCCACCCTCCTGGCAGGAAACGTCTCCATCCTGAAACACTCCAACAGCGTTCCTCAGTGTGCCCTCGCCATCGAGGAGGCGTTCAGGGAAGCTGGATGTCCCGAGAACACATTCAGGACTGTGATTGCCGACCACGCCACGATTGCGGAACTCATCGCGTCCGACTTCATTCAGGGCGTTTCCCTCACCGGGAGCACCGCTGCCGGGCAGAGGATCGGCGAGTTGGCGGGAAGGCACCTGAAGAAGGTCGTCCTGGAGTTGGGGGGCTCTGATCCCTTCATCGTCCTGGAGGATGCGGACCTAGACATTGCCGCGAGAAATGCGGCCCTGGCCCGCACCATCAACACGGGTCAGAGCTGCATTGCCGCAAAGCGATTCATAGTCGCGGAAGAGGTGGTCGAGCCCTTTTCTAAGAAGTTCGCGGAGTACCTGAACCGAGTGGTGGTCGGCGATCCCATGGAGGAGGATACGCAGGTCGGTCCCCTGGTCAACGAGGAGGCCGCTAAAGAGATGGAAGAGCTGGTCAACGAGGCCGTCAGCAGGGGCGCCAAGGTGCTGGCCGGGGGGAAACGGCTGGAAAGGAAGGGTTACTTCTACCTGCCCACGCTCCTAACCAACGTCAGACCCGACATGAAGGTCGTGGCCCAGGAGGTCTTCGGTCCCGTGGCTCCAGTCATCGCGGTCAAGGACGAGGATGAGGCAATCAAGGTCGCCAACTCCTCCGACTTCGGCCTGGGCGGAAGCGTGTGGACCAAGGACCTTGAAAGGGGCATGAGGGTCGCCAAGCGCATCGAGGCCGGCACGGTGTTCGTGAACGAGGTCACGAAATCCGACCCCAGGATGCCTTTCGGCGGTATCAAGAAGAGCGGCCTGGGACGCGAGCTTTCGAAGTTCGGGATCAGGGAGTTCGTGAACGTCAAGGCCCTGAACGTCTACGAGCACCGGTAAGGTCTATGAGCTGATTCGGAATCGAGGCAGACATGAAAGCGGCGGACCTGTTCGTCAGATGCCTCGAAGAAGAGGGGGTCGAGTACGTCTTCGCCCTTCCTGGCGAGGAGAACCTGCATCTTCTGGAAAGCCTTCGAACCTCGAACATCAAGGTGATCGTCAACCGCCATGAGCAGTGCTCTGCCTTCATGGCCGCCACGTATGGAAGACTCACCGGCAAGGTGGGCGTCTGCCTGGCAACCCTGGGACCCGGGGCGACCAATCTGGTGACGGGGGTTGCCTACGCCCAGCTCGGCGGGATGCCCCTCCTGGCGATTACCGGGCAGAAGGGGATTCGCGAGAATTGGCAGGCCGATTTCCAGGTGGTGGAGGTTGTCCATATGATGGAGCCCATCACCAAACGGACCATCCAGATTCGGAGCCCCGAGAGCATCCCTAAGGAGGTTCGAGAGTCCTTCAAAGAGGCTACCACAGAAAGGCAGGGGGCCTGCCACATAGAGCTTCCGGAGGACATCGCTGTGGAAAGGGTGGAGGAGGTTTTTCAGCCCCAGAAAGCCATCCGCATTCGACGACCGGCGCCGAACACGGAAGCCATCAAGCTGGCAGCTGAGTCGATCAGGACAGCCAAGGATCCGGTCATCATCGTCTCAAGCAGGGCACAGAGACGCAGTGTCCGAGAGAGTCTCAGGAGTCTCTGTGACCAGACCAACCTCTATGTCATCCACACCCAGCTTGGGAAGGGGGCGCTGGGAGACGACCACAGGAACTCCCTCTACTCCTTCGGAATTCACAAGCACGACTACGTAAACTGTGTTGTTGACAGGGCCGACCTGATCATAACCATCGGGTATTCCACGGTGGAGTATCCGCCGAGCGTGTGGAATCACGACCTGGACAAGAGGATTCTTCATATCGATTTCGCTCCGGCATACCACGACATCTACTATTTCCCAAGCTGCGAACTGATCGGGGATATCGCCACCTCCCTGGATCTGTTGGCCAGGGAGCTGGAATCCTATCACTATGACGGCAGCTACTGCAAGAGAATCAAGGGCCAGCTCGACGAGATGCTGTTTGTTGAAGGAGCTGATGATGAGGCCTTCCCGCCCCGGCCGAGGAGGATTGTGGCTGACTGCCAGAAGGTGCTGGATCCTCAGGATATCCTCTGCCTGGATAACGGCATCTACAAGTTGTGGTTCTCCCGACACTTCAAGACCTTTCACGTCGGGACGTTCCTTCTCGATAACACCCTGGCCTCCATGGGGGCTGGGCTTCCCAGCGCCATGGCCGCCAGGCTGGTTCACCCGGAAAGGCGGGTTCTAGCCGTATGCGGCGACGGCGGCTTCATGATGAATTCCCAGGAATTGGAGACGGCGGTACGGCTGGGTCTCAACATTGTCGTGCTGATCCTCAACGATGACGCCTATGGCTTCATCAAATGGAAGCAGTCAACCTACAAGTATCCCAGTTTCGCCCTGGACTTCGGGAATCCCGATTTCGTGAAGTACGCCAGAAGCTACGGAGCCGTGGGGTTCCGGGTGAAGTCCACCGAAGAACTCGTCCCCCTGCTGGAGAAGGCCTTTGCCCACGGCGGTCCGGTCATCGTGGAGTGTCCCATCGACTATTCCGAGAACTCCAAAGTCTGGGGCGAGGATCTCGACGGGATCGTCTGCCCCATGTAGTGTGTTTCGCCGGCATGGCAAGGAGAAAGGTACGAGGAATCCTCGCGGCTGGGACAGCTGTTGGCTGAGTCCTGGGGTCAAAACGATGGAGGAAACCTCTAAGTGCCCTTCGTAGCATACTCTAGGACAGGTTTGAGGCATGCCGAGATGCGCGTACTGCGGTGAGGAAATCGAAGTGGGGATGGAGTTCTACGTGGAGACGGGAGATCCGAGCGAGCAGCGGACGGCCCTGACGGTGGCTTGCCCAGATTGCGCGGCCGACTTCCCTGACAAGTTCCGCCCGCCACCCTCGAGGCCGTGATTCCATGGCCGACATCATCGTATACACCACGCCGACCTGCCCATGGTGCAAGCGGGCGAAGGCGTATCTGGAGACCAAAGGCGTCTCCTACGTCGAGAAGGACATCACGAAAGACCGGTCGTGGATTGATGAACTGCGACGCATATCGGGTCAACTGGGCATACCCGTCATCACCGACGGAACGCGCGTGGTGATTGGCTTCAACACCTCTGCCTTGGACGCCTTCGTCACCGGCTGAGAATCTGGACATGGAGTAGCGGCTGACCCAGTATCCAAACTCCTACTGATGTCTGACCCTCAGGAGTCTCCAGGAGGCTCCTAGACAGTGATTGCCGGGCAGGCAGCCACGCGAATCATCTCCATCTGTGGATCCTTCAGACACGTTGAAACCTGGGCTTATTTACGGGGTATGAATCATAGGCGTGAAACTTTCTGATGACCTAAGGCTGCTGCCCCGCTGCCCATGTCATGAGAGGGATGGAGGCATCTCTGAGCCGCTTGCCTTCATCCGTCAGGGAGTACTCCACCCTCGGCGGCACCTCAGGATAGCTCTCTCTCATGAGAATACCCATCTTCTCCAGCGCTTTGAGCCTCCTAGCGAGGGTCTTGGTGCCGATTCCCTGAAGCCTCTCCTCAATCTCGTGGAACCGCAACCTGCCGAAGTTCCCAATGGTGACAACGATGGAGAGCGTCCAACGAGACCCGAGGATGTCCATGGCCTCGTTGAGGGGACAAGGGCAGAATCCTTCGCCCTCTCTCATGGAACATCCCTCACTTCCCGATATGACAGGAAGTTCCTTTTTCGCCATCAACTCCCACGCTTTCCTCTTGACAGTATAAATAGGAGACGAACCATATAATCTTTCGTGAGGACAACGTCAGTGAAGCAGACGGACGAGAAGACTCCCAGGGAAGAGAGAAGCCTTCCCATAGTGCCCGCATCGACGGAAGGGTGCACCTGCGGCTGCGGCTGCCCCTGCTGTTCTGCCTAGGCAGGGGCCCGTGACCCTGGTGCGCATTCAGGGAAGCCTCTCAATATGCATTGCCTCGGATGCACACATGGCATGTATGAGAGGTTCTGCAGAGAAACGGGAAACAGCTGCCGCCCTATGCTAAGTGCCAACTAAAGACGCCAGAAGTCTCCCGACAGACCAATAGAAGAGAAGAAGGCTGCTATTTGTTCTGGGGTTGGGCGCCCATAGTCGACTTTCAATCTATCCCGATAGAAGAATCGGCTCATTTCGACGATCTGGTTGAACGTGAGCGTGTGTCCTGATTTCTCAGGATTCTCCGCCTTCCATTCTTGGAGATGCCCTTCCGAACCGAAGAAATTCATGTTGTTGCCACATGTATCAACGACATCATCAAACCACTGAGCCGCGGGCTTGCTGAAGTGAACTAAGACATCTGCAGGTTCCTTCTTCACAACTCGCTCGTTGCTGAGTGAGAGTTCAATGAGGTCGCCGCAGTGGAAGCAATATGCCTTGATTTGAATCGGCTGCCTCAACAGGACGTGAATCCCTATGGAATCCCATGCGCAGTTGGCATAGTAGCTCTTCCCGCTCTCGGTCTTCACAAGAAAGGGCGTGGCCATATTGGAGAAGGGCCATGCCATGAGAATTCGCTGCGTCCCTTGGAGCCTATACAGGAACCTCCCTCGCTGGAGCGAGTCCAGCGCTATAGTGGCTTCTTGTTTGCTTATCTCGAATTTCCGCATGATTTCCTCCATATGCGGCGCCCTGCATTGTTCAGCGAAGTAATCGTATACGAATTTCCTAACGAGTTTGGGAAGCTCTGAGGACATGCAGAGGCAGACCGCATCTGGACATTAGAAGGTTCTGTTATGTCGACCTCGCATCTTCTGATGGCGATGAAAGTCCCAGAGACAAACGTGATTGCCAGGAGGACACCCCAGGATGGGGGAAACGTGCAACGATGATTGAGAAGAATGTCGACCAGAGCGTAACGGAGGAAGGTCATTGCCCCACCTCCGAGATCGTATCTGGACAAGTGACAAAAAACTGCTATGCAGCGGTATGTTGGACACATGCACAAATAGTGAAATGAAAGCTCTCAAGGGGCAGCATGAACTCGGCTCTCTCGAAGTCTTCGTTACGACTTGACAATGACGCTCGATGTAAGGGTAGTTTTGGAACGACCTCACATGGATTTCTTTGTGGCAGCCTGCGAAGTAAGCGTGTATCCTGCTGCACCATATGGCTTGAGATGAACAGCCACAGCTGAGGGCGTCCTAATCAGGTCTCCTTCACTTCCTGCTGCCCCTTCGAGCAACCATCAGAATGTGGAGTAGGACGGCGGTCATCGCGAACGCGAGGAAGGGAGTGAGGACCAGGGTCGGGTCGGTGATCACCGTCTGGTAGTAAGGGTCCTTGATAGTGTACCTTCCCGGGATGACGTAGGTCACTAGCACCGATAGCGCAAAACCGAGGATAAGCAGCAAAGGCGGAGTATGGAAGATAGCGCCCATACGGATATCTCTCGACGTGTGTTCCTCCTCTGGCGTCACGACCGCCCAGAAAAACCACAACGTGCCAAGGCCGAACAGGAGAATGGGGAAGGGAAGAGACACAAGCAGGTAGGGCGCGTCCCGACTCGCCAAGAACATGGCCTGGGGAATGGCCACGATCCCGTATGCGACTGCCAGGAAATGATACAGAAGGGTCTCCCTCAGAAGGCGATGACGAGGGGGGTATCCACTCTGGATGTCTCATTTAGCACGCGACGGTGTCCCGCCGAGGCCACGCCCAAGGCTAATAGTCCTGAGAGGGCCAAGGGCCCACCTACAGAGATAACAAGCTCTGTTACTGAGGCGTATTGGAACAGGCGTCCGAGGAGATCGTACCCTCCCATACCTGTCGGTGTCATTCCGATGTACGCCCCGAGAGCGCTTCCTACACGGACAAAGGGCCATCCCCGCGGTGTCGGGTGGGTGCAGCTACAAGCCAGGAAGGCGCCTGCCGCGGGAAGGAATGGAGGGAGGTAGAGGTGCACAAGCCACATATTCCACGATGGGAAGAGGAGGGGCTCGAACTGCAAGGTCCCGAAGAGCAGAAGAGCGGCGCTGCCGCCCACAAGAGCGCCTATGGGCGTGAGTCGGACACAATTCTCTTCCCAGCGACTCCGAACCATTGAGTTCCGGACCGGGATGCGACTACATAGCTAAAGAACATTAGTTTCCTCTCCTCCGAAGTCTAGTCAACTTGACAATGCCCTATTCGGACAAAGTTCAGTCCCCCTCCTGTCCACGATATGAATAGTGCTGTAGCCTGATGATTTCTTGGTACTCCCTGCAAACACCAGGTGTTGAGCCCGTCGTCGGTCGCCTGGAAGAGGGGGAGGCAGCCATGTTCATCGAGTTTATCTCGTGAGAGGCTCCTGAATCAGATCCACTGTTCTCCTACCGTCCTCTCGTTCCGCACGTTGCCTGTGTTCACCGTGGACTTAGGCTCGAGCAACAACACGTGAACTTCTTCTTCGGCAATGGGCAAGTGTTCGACGCCTCTTGGAATGACTACAAACTCACCCTCCTCTAGTCGAACATCGCCGTCTCGCAGTTTGATTAGCAATGTTCCCTTCACGACGAGAAACAGTTCATCCTCGGCAGCGTGATGATGCCAGATAAACTCCCCTCTGAGTTTGGCTAGCTTGACATGAGAATCGTTAAGTTCGCCCACGATTTTCGGACTCCAATAGTCCTGAAAGAGGCCGAATTTCTCAGCGAGGTTCACCTTTTCCATAGGTCCCTGACAACGAGGCGCGGGATACTTAGGAATTGCCCTTGCGCCAGGTCAGGGGCTGCCAGGTTCATGGATAGGCTGTGAGACAGCCTCGTCATTTCATTGTGTTGCGCCATCGCCTACATAGTTAGCAGAAGGCAAAGCCTAAGGCACCGGAGTGGATTGCAGACGCTGTAATGGCTGAGGTGGTCATCTCGAAGGCCGGCCCATCCGACGAAGAGGCCATACGCCGGGTGTGTTCTGCTTGCTACAGGGACGACTACATCCTACGCATGATCGACGCGTTTCTGAACACGGGTACGGTCCTCTTGGCCTCTCTTGGTGAGGAGCCCGTAGGATTCGTGAAGGTGGGTGCGACCATGGACGGGAGCGGCTGGCTCAGCGCATTGCGTGTCGTCCCGTCAAGAAGGCGCGAGGGTATTGGCGCTACCCTTTCGCGAGCCTGTGAGGAAGTCGCCGCGGAAGCCGGTTCCAGATCCATACGCCTCTGGACTGAAAGCAAGAACGTTCCAGCGTACTCCTTGTTCGAAGCCCTGTCATATCGTCGTGTCGCCAGCTTCACCCGCTGGTGGACCAATATCGCGCCGGATGCCCCAGCCCCTCCGCAGAGAGCGACCCACACGAAGGGATCCTGGGACAGGATCGCTGAATCGATGATCTTTCGAGCTTCGAAGGGCTATTTTCCCCTTGCCTTGCGATTCTGCCGCCTCAGCGATGCCTTGCTGGAGGAACTGATGGAGTCCCAGGTTCTGTACTTAGATTCTGCGGGGGCGCCCTGCGTCTTGAATCTTGAGGTTTGGAAGGCTTTCGATGAGAGGACGGTGGAACTCACCGTAATGGGCGATGATGTCCGGGCACAGGTCCAGGCTGCCACTGGCTTGGGCTCGGCGATAGGGTATGGTGCCGTAGGGATGTTCCTCCCATTCGGCGAAGCCTGGTCCGAGAGGGCGAAGTCGGCTGGGCTCGCTCGAGGGACCTGGGGCACTCACGCCTTCCTCTATGAGAAGCGCATCGCTCCCGGTGGGAGAATCGCCGATAAGTCCCGATAGCCTCTCACTGAGGACCTCCGCTGTTCCTATTTGACATGGGGAGATTGTGCGGAGGATTATCCGAAGCAAGAATCGGCTTGGCCAATGAAACGGGTTTTCTGTACGTCGAGGCTGACTGCTCTGATGGAGAACACCCGGCGTGACCCGAGTTGGTCGCCAGCGGAGTTTGATAGGGATATGTCAGGCACGAAAACCTGACGGTTGGCTTGAATGTGTTAGGGGTAAGACCATATTCTCCCCCTCATTCCTGTAGGAACTTTCCTTCCATTTCCCGTAGCATTGAATTGCAGAAGGTGAGCATTCTCTCCCTCTCTTCTCTGCTCATCGGGGTGAGACAATTCTCCATCATTCGCGGCATCATCTCGTGCATGGTCTCCATCATATCCTCTGAGCCCATCGATTCCATGCACCCCTTCATCATTTCTGGCATCATTTGGGACATCATTTCCTTCATCTGCTGGGGATCCCCGCCACCCGTTGACTCCATCATCTTGGGCATCATCCCCATCATAATCTTCTGCATCTCCTGTGGCGTCATATCTGTGAAGAACTTCTCCATCATGCTATCCATCATTTCCATCTTCTCTTCCTTGCCCATCCTCCTCATCATCCGATCCATCATGCGCTCTTTGAACGACATCTCATCACCTTGTAGGGAGGGGTCTGAAGGCTTCTTAACCCTTTCTGCGCAACCATGTGCCGGGCCATATGCAAGATCTGGGTGACAGGGTGGCGGCCAACGGAAGTTCATCCAATGTTCAAATAGTAAGTCATGGCGCCGGCTTCCGTGATACTCTCAAAGCAAAAGTGGGCTCAGCCGGATTCGAACCGGCGACCTTCGCCGTGTGAGGGCGACGTCATAACCGCTAGACCATGAGCCCATCTGAGGGAAGGCCAGGAGGCGTTAAATCTCTTTTGTTACGGCGCCACCTTCCAAGTCGGGCGTAGGCAACCTTTATGGGAGCTAGTCCGATGCCACCACGAGGCCTATGGCGAAGAAATCGAACGAAAGCTCCCCCATGGCGGAGTTGAGGAAGCTCCTCTCGAATCAGGGCTATGCACTGCATCTGGCAACCGAGAGGAAGGGCGATGTGCTCACAGCCAGGGTGGAGATAGTGGATGTGAAGGCCGAGCGAACCTTCCTCAAGCTCATCGCCTCCGGCCGCCTGGAGGATGTCGATTTTACCGTGGGACTGGACGTGGCTGAAGAGCCTTTCTGGGATGTCGTCCTGAAGCTAGTCAACCTGCTGGATTCCGTCAAGAATCTCGTGCCCATCCGGATGACCACGTCCCGCTGAACGGCACCTATTTATACGGAAGATGCGATTTCCATCGTTACTGGGATGGAACCTTCTAACGTGCTCATTGTCCTCGAAGAGTGGGAGAAATGGCGCTCTCGTAAGACGCGGCTAGAGGGGGAGCTGGAGAACCTTCGGAAGAAGCGGGAGGCCCTGCGGGCCGACCTCGAGAGCGTCAAGAAGGAACTGGCCAGCATCGAAGACGTCCTTTTCGAACATGGGGAGAGGCCCATAGATGCCTATACCCTACCGCCCTTCCACCTGGGGAAGTAGTATGGGGAGGACCGATACCATCTGGGAGGAACACAGGAAGTGGCTCCATCGGAAGCGGGAGCTGGAGGAAGCCCTGGAGGATGTGGACAGGGAGGAGTCCTTCCTTCTGGAGGAGCTGGATAGGGTGGAAGAGCAGGTAGCCTACTACGGCTCCCTGACGAAGGAGATGAAGAAGACGTTGGATCCTCCCAAGCTGGCTCATCTTCTGCGCTCCTGGAGGAAGGTCTGAGCTTTAGCCTTTTAAGGGGCAATGCCCATGAGGGTGGAGGCCGGCGGGGACCTTATGGAGGTCAGGACTGTCTGGATGGAGGAGGGCATCGTCAGGCTCATCGACCAGCGCCTCCTGCCCACAGAGTTCAGCATCTTCGAGGCTTCGGACTACAAGGAGGTCGGCTTCGCCATCGCCGACATGGTGGTCCGCGGGGCCCCTGCCATCGGAGCCACAGCAGCCTATGGGATGGCCCAGGCCCAGCTCCAGGGCAGGGACCTGGAGGAGGTGGCCCGCTATCTGAGGTCCACCAGGCCAACGGGCCATGACCTCTTCTACGCCACGGAGATGATGCTCCTGGCGGCCAGGGAGGGCCGAGACCTGGAGGGGGTGGCGGAGGAGTACGCCGAGGACAACATCCGACGCTGCAGGGCCATCGGGAGACACGGCCTGGAGGTGTTGCAGGACGGGTCCCGCGTCCTCACCCACTGCAATGCCGGCGCTCTGGCGACCGTGGACTACGGTACGGCTTTGGCCCCCATCAGGGCGGCCAAGGAGGCCGGCCGCCAGGTGTTCGTCTTCGTGGATGAGACCAGGCCCCGGCTACAGGGCGCGAAGCTGACGGCCTGGGAGCTGGCCCAGGAGGGGATCGAGCACGCCATCATAGCGGACAACGCCGCTGGCCTCTTCATGGCCCGGGGGGAGGTCGACCTGGTGATCGTCGGAGCGGACAGGATAGCCAGCAACGGGGATGTGGCCAACAAGATAGGCACCTATGAGAAGGCCGTGCTGGCGAAGGAGAACGGCGTCCCCTTCTACGTGGCCGCGCCCGTCAGCACTTTCGACTTCTCCATCAGCAGCGGGAAAGAGATCCCCATCGAGGAGCGGGAGGAGGGTGAGATGAGGGCCCTGGGGCCTGAGTCCATCGCCCCCCGAGAGAGCAAGGTCCGGAATCCCGCCTTCGACGTGACTCCCGCGAGGTACATAACCGGATTCATCACCGAGCTCGGAGTCCTCAAGCCTGGCGAGCTTTCCTCCCTCAAGGCGGAGGGCCTGGGGTTAAGGAGTAAGTAGGACCACCGTGTAATCGCTTCGATTCCATGGTCCTCACGAGCAGCGTTGTGAGCCACATCTGGTTCCTGGTAAGGGATCTTGACAAAGCCGTCCGCTTTTTCGGCGATGTCCTAGGCCTACGACTCTTGGAGGCGAGGAAGAGGGCAGCCCGGTTCGACGGAGGCAACCTGACCATCGGCCTCTACGAGGCGGAGGATGTCGACGGCAGCTCCCCCATCGTGACCTTCCGGATGGAGAAGGGAATGGAGAAGTTCCATGCCTACCTGCGCGGGCAGGGGGTCAAGGCCAAGCTGGTGGATATGGATCTCATCGGCAAGGTTCTCGCTCTGGAGGGCCCCGAGGGCCGCCTTCTCTGGGTGCACCAGCCCAAGGAAGAATAGATTTTATAGGCCCCTCCCCATGGGAGAGTGTGCTTCTCTTCTCCACATGGTTCGGCACCTTCCTCTTGGATGACGGCAAGGTCGTGAAGTCCGTCCTCTTTCCCAAGGATCCAGAGGCCCTGGCCGAAAGGATGCTGTTGATGGAAGCGGGAAAGGAGTTGGAGGAGGAGAGGAGGCTCGCGGACGGCCTGGACGACTTCTTCGTCGCCGAGCGGCGGCTGGAGGGCCTGGGAGGCACCTTCACCACCGAAGCCCCGCCCTTCCTGAGGCCGGAGGACTACGGCTTGGACACGAAGCTTCTCCGAGACACGATGATCGCCCTGGGGAAGCTGAGGATGAAGAGGGCCGTCCAGCCCACCGACCACATCATCCAGGCCGTCAGGGCCCTGGACGACCTGACCCAGAGGGGCAACCTGATGATGGAGAGGCTGCGGGACTGGTACTCCCTCCACTTCCCTGAACTCGCCCGTATGGTGGATCAGAGGCAGTTCCTGGACCTGGTGGCCGACCACGGGAGGAGGGAGGACATGCCCCTCCAGGCCTTCGAGTCCATGGGAGCCGACCTGGACGAGGAGGACTTGAGGGCGGTTCAAAGCCTCGCCCGGCTGGTCAGGGAGGTCCAGCGGGAGAGGGCCTCGCTGGGGGCCTATCTCGAGGACAAGATGAGGGAGCTGGCCCCCAACATCGCCCACCTGGCCGGTCACATCATCGGGGCTAGGTTGATCTCCCTGGCCGGCGGCCTGGAGGAGCTAGGCAGAATGCCCGCTAGCACCATCCAGCTTCTGGGCGCGGAGAAGGCCCTCTTCCGGCACCTGAGGAAGGGCACGAGACCGCCAAAGCACGGTGTCCTCTTCCAGCATCCATGGGTTCATCAGGCACCCTACTGGCAGCGAGGGGCCATTGCCAGAGCCCTGGCTGCAAAGCTGGCCATAGCCGCTCGGGCGGATGCCTACACGAAGCGCTGGATAGGTGAGGAGCTCAAGGCCCAGATGGAGGAGGCCCTGGTCGAGATTAGGCGAGCCCACGAGAGGCCTCCTGAGAGACCACGGAAGAGGGGGAAGAAGAGGTCGAGGCGGCGACACAGATAGTTAGTCTCATAAGGCATCTGTCCCTAACAGATTCCATGTCCCCCAGTCCAATAGAGGTCAGCGACGACGAGCTGGAGGAGCTGGTCAAGAAGGAGAGCCGCGTGGTGGTCGACTTCTGGGCTCCCTGGTGCCAGCCGTGCAGGGTCATCTCTCCCATCGTTGAGGAACTCGCCACGCAGTATGAGGACGGCGTCACCTTCGCCAAGCTGAACATCGATGACAACCCTCGGTCCCCCGCGAATTATGGCATCATGGGGGTACCCACCCTCCTCTTCTTCAAGGAGGGGGAACTCGTGGACAGGATCGTCGGCGTGGTCCCCCGATCCAAGATTGAAGCTGTCTTGGGCAAGATCCTCTGACGCGCGGGCGTGGGGGTGAAGACCTTCCCCGAGGCCAACGACATATTCGGAGGCACGGATTTCTCAGGATACAAACATTCATGTACGTGATTGCCCATCCGCCGCCGGAGGTAGGGGGATGGAACACTACGTGATAGTTTGGGTGGCTTATGCCATAATTCACGCCCTGCCGTGGGTTTTCGCGTACATCCTGATCCGGAGGATACCGGAGGGAGTCTGAAAGGATGTTTCACGAAGCGGTTCGCTGGCCTTTCGTCATTGGCTTCATCATCTACTTCGTGGTCATCTGGGTCATAGCCCATCGGGTGGCGACCCGCGTCAAGTCCTACCTGCAGCTAGCCGTGGGAGGCCGCGTTGTATCGTATCTGGCCTTCGCCTTCCTCATCTCAGGCACCTACATCAGTGCGGTTTCCGTCTTCGGAGGAGTGGGGACCACCTACGAGCACGGGTATGTGTCGGTGGTCGGCTGGGCCCTGGCGTGGATGGTAGCCCTCATATTAGCCCTCTTCATCGGCTACCGGCTTAGGAGGCCAGCGGCTCCGCCCTTCACCCTACCGGAGGCCATGAAGACGAGGTTCGAGCTTGGGAAGAGGCGAAGCCCCCTGCAGTTCATAGCAGCCTTCTGGGGCCTCATCTTCGTAGGCCTGTTCAATATGCTCCAGATCAAAGGCTTCGGCCTTGCCATGGAAAGCATTACTGGGTTCCCCTTCACCCTCGCCGTGGCCCTCTATGCCTTCATCGTCATCTACATCGGCCTGGGCGGTTATCTTGCGATCATCAGGACGAACATCGTCCACCAATTCGTCATCCTGGCAGGCCTCTGGATCACCGTTCTCGTCATCCTTGCGATGCCTGAAATCGGGGGCCTCGTCGGCCTTCACACCAAGGCGGCTGCCGTTCAAGGCGCCATTCATCCGGATTCCCCGTACACCATCAGCCAGGGAGCCCTTCTTACTCTCGTAGGGGCCTTCCCCATCATCTTCCTTCTCAACGTCATGATCGCGAACATGCTGGCCTGGTCGGCTCCCTTCTGGCCCTCCGTCCTCCTGGGCTCCAAGTCGGTGCGGGAGATGCTCAAGGGAGGGGCCCTCGCCTCCCTGTTTGTGGCCATGGCCTGGGTGGCCATACCCCTGATTGGCCTGTCGGCTCGGGTCTTCTTCCCCGTTCTTCCCGCGGAGGTGGGCAGATACGACCCCGACGTGGCCTTTCCCCTGATCATAGGCAACATTCTACCTGAGAGCGTCGGCATTATCGCCCTCCTGGGTCTCTTCGCTGCCGCCATCTCCACATCCACTGTCCTCCTCCTCTACGCTTCCCTCTTCCTGGTGAACGACATGATAGGCGCCGTCAAGCCGGAGATGACCAAGGAAACGATGTTCAAGCTCAGCCGTGTTTTCATGGTGGTCATAGGCCTCATCACCCTGGGCATCGCTATTGCCTTCCCGCCTACCTCCCTTCTCATCGGCGCTCAACTCGCCTTCGCCATCAGCGCGGCGGCCCTGGCCGTCCCCATCGGTCTCGGCCTGTATTGGAAGCGCATGACGAGGGCCGCAGCCTACACATGCCTCATCATACCGCCTATCGTGTTCATGTTCGCCCTGGTTCAACTGCTTCAGAAGGGAGAGGAATACCCCCTCTTCCTGCCACCGATCGCCCTAGCCCTAGTCGTAGCCATCATTCTGGCGGTCGTTGTAAGCCTGCTCACAAAGCCGGCCCCGGAGGAATCCACCCGACCCTTCTGGGAGTGGAAGTAGCTCTCTTTCCTACCCAGTCTCTGGACCTTGGCGAAGCTCCCTCCGGAGCACCTTTCCCACGAGGGTCGTGGGAAGCTCGTCCCTGAACTCGATGTACTTTGGCACCTTGTGCTTGGCGAGCTTCCCCTTGCAGTACTCCAGCAACTCCTCCTCCCTCAACTTCCCCCGGTACTCCTCGCGGAGGACCACGAAGGCCTTGGGCACCTCGCCGTGGAACTCGTCCGCAACACCGATGACGGCGGCCAACTCCACGGCCTCGTGTTCGAAGAGCACCTCCTCTATGTCCCTGGGGTAGACGTTGAAGCCACCCACTATGATCATGTCCTTCTTCCTGTCCAC
Organism: Thermoplasmata archaeon; assembly: GCA_046758325.1. Lineage (GTDB taxonomy): Archaea > Thermoplasmatota > Thermoplasmata > RBG-16-68-12 > JAJISG01 > JAJISG01. The sequence goes on from JBHHZZ010000005.1 coordinate 15,194, forward strand.
GATGTAGAAGTAGCCGTCCTCGTCGGTCTTGCCGATGTCCCCCGTGTAGAACCACCCGTCCCGGAGCACCAGTCGCGTCTCCTCCTCCTTGTTCCAGTACCCCTTCATCACCTGGGGTCCCCGGATGGCGATCTCCCCGGTCTCCCCCGTGGGCATCTCATTGGTCCCCGTCTCCATGTCCACCACCCTGGCCTCGGTGTCGACGATGGGTATGCCGATGGAGCCGAACCGCACCTTGGACCAGTCGTCCATGGGGTTCACGTGGGTCACCGGGCTGGTCTCCGTCAACCCGTATCCCTCCACGATCATCGCTCCCGTGACCTCCTGCCAGCGACGGGCCACCTCCGCCGGTAGCGGGGCCGCCCCCGAGACGCAGTACTTGACGGACTTGAGGCTGTACTTCTTCAGGTCGGGATGGGACAGGAGGGCAACGTAGATGGTCGGCACTCCAGGGAAGTGGGTCGGCCGATGCCTCTCGATGGCCTCCAGGGTCTCATCCTTCCCGAACTTGGGCAGGAGGACGGTGGTCGCGCCCATGTAGATGGGGGTGTTCATACACACGGTCACGCCGTAGCTGTGGAAGAAGGGAAGTACGGCCAGGACGACCGCGTCCTCGTCCATGTAGCTAAAGTGGCTCGTCTGGACGGCATTGGCCACCAGGTTGAAGTGGGTGAGCATGACGCCCTTCGGGACGCCGGTGGTGCCGCCTGTGTAGAGGAGGAGGGCAAGGTCCTCCTTCGGGTCGATATCCACCTTTGGCGGTCCTCCTCGAGCCTTGCTCAGCACCTTCTGAAAGCGTTGGGTGTCTGGGAAGTGCCTAGGCTGTATCCCCCGGATTGAGGCGAACATGCCGTAGAGCGTGGGCAGGTAGTCCACCAGGCTCGTCAGGATCACGTGCTCCAGCGGCGTCTCCTGCCGGACGTTGTGGACAGGCTCATAGACCATGTCCAGGGCGATCATGACGCGGGCGCCGCAGTCCTCGAGCTGCCTCTGAACCTCCCGCTCCGTGTAGGTGGGGTTGAAGGGGACCGACACGCCTCCGGCCTTGAGGGTGCCGAAATGGGATATGAGGAACTGAGGGCAGTTTGGAAGGAACAGGGCCACACGGTCTCCCTTCCGCACATTCAGGTCTCTGAGCACGATGGCCATCTTATCCGACAGCCGGTCTAGCTCCCGGTAGGTAAGGGGGTTGTTGAAGAAGATCGTCGCGGTCTTCCGGGGGACCCGGGCAGCGGTGTCCCTAAGGAACTGGTAAAGGGGGATCTCGGGATATTCCAGGCTGTGGGGTACGCCTTCGGGCCATGCCTTCATCCAGGGCCTCTCCTCCACCTCTTCCAACGCAAACCCTCCGTCTGGTCGGAAATGACCACGGCGGCTATTAAATGATTGCTAGAATGGCCGGAGCTCTCCTGCGGATGCTTGGTGCGTTCCATAGTGCGCGCCAACCAAAGGCTTATAAGCACACTATACGCTACAGCTACGCTGTAGATACTTCAGAACGGAGGTATGACGTATGGGAGAGATTAGAACGGCAATCCCGGATCGGATCGACAAGTACCTGGATTCCCTAGTCCGGACTGGTCCTTTCGCCAGCAAGGCGGAGCTCGTGAGGGCCGCCCTCGTGGCCTTTGCAGGAGTAGCGGGGCCGATTGCGCAAGACTTCGACAAGGAGAACATGATTTCCCCAGACGGGAGGATATATCAGCTGGAATACGCCAGGGAGGGGTCGATGCGGGGGGCCCCCGGGGTGGGAATTGCACACGACGATGGCGTCCTTCTGGTGGGGGTTACCTCACCAGTGCCTAAGCTTGTGAAGACGCCGGAAAAGATCAAACGTATAGGGGAACGCGTGGCAATGCTGTCGTCAGGCATCGTATCAGATGCTCGCATGCTGGCACATCGTGTGCGAGTAGCGGACCCAAAGACTACCGACGAGTTGGTGGACCGATTAGCGGAGTTCTACTGGGACCATACGATAGACCGAACGAAACGACCACTATGCGTAGCCCTTCTGGTAGCGAGTGCCTTGGATGGCGATGCCAGGCTCCTGGAATTCGATCCGAGTGGTGCGGTCTTGGAGGGGAACGCTGCCGCCATCGGAGAGGACTGCAAGAGTGTGCGGGAATTCCTGGAGAAGCGATACCGCCGAGGGTCGGCGAAGGAGGCAGAGGACCTCGCCCTGGAGGCCCTGGGCAAGCCTGAGACCTACGATGTCGTTCACGTGACGGCCTGAGAATAACGTGGCACGCCCAAATCTTCTTCACTACGATTAGCGTCAGTTCGGTCGCGGAGGGTAGATGTGTCGGGCAAGGAACGGGCTCGGGAGCGGTTCCCTGCTGCTCCGGGCAGAGTCTTTGACCGAAACATCCTTCTCCTGGTTGCGAGCGGCGCGCTCTTCAGCATCCCCATAGGCTTCACCTTCGTCGCAATCCCCATCTACCTTGAGCGACTTCCCGGAATTCCTACCGCCCTGATCGGCCTCTTCTTCACGACTATGGGACTCGTCGCCGTCGCCTTCATTGTGCCTATCGGCATCCTGGCGGACCGGTTCGGCAGGCGACTCATGCTCGCCCTTGGGGGCGTCTTCGCCTCGACTGCGATCCTCCTCCTGGCATTTCTCGACACCCTGGAGGGACTGCTGGCAGTTGCAGCAGTCATCGGTTTGGCCGAAGCCCTCTACTTCTCCACGTGGAACGCCCTCTTGGCCGACGCGAGTACTGGCGAGACCCGGACCAGTGTCTTCGGCTTCAGCTTCTTCGCAACCTCTGTCGCCTTCGCGGCAGGCAGCGTCCTCGGCGTGGTAGCCGACCGGGCCTTTCAAGGAGGGGCCTCGCCCCAGGATGCATACCAGCCTCTGTTCCTCGTCATCGGCCTCTCGCTCCTCCTGGTTCCCGCTATCGTACCGTTCGTTCGTCTTGATCGCCGTTTCCATCCTGTACGTAGCCCGCAACGCCCTGATGAACATGACATGGCCTGTGATGTCTTCCTTCCTCATGGGGGCCGTGGACCCGGACGAGAGGGCTGCTGCGAGTGCCGTCACCGGAGCCGCCTTTCGGCTGCCCTTCGCGGTGAGCACGACCCTCGGCTCTTACATGCTCACCCTCGATCTCTCGCTGCCCTTCTTCGTTACCGCGCTGCTCTACGGTCTCGGCACAGCAGCCTTTTGGTACTTCTTCCGCACGTACGGGGCTGTTACCCCAGAACAAGCTGAGGCCGCAGAGGCTGCTGAGATCGTGAGTCCCAAGTAAGTCGCCTCGCCGCAGTGACCCACGTCTGTGACAATCGCCTCCACCGGTGGTTGCCCGTATCCCCGGCCCGATCAATGGGGAGGTTCCCTGTACAAGGGAGGTCTCTCTACCTCTCGACGCAGGACCTCCATGAACTGTTTCTGTCGGATCTTGTCGTATCCTATGTAGAAGAGGAGGAGCCCGATGATGACGGTGGCTATGGAGCCGCTGAGGAAGAAGGCCCGGCGGACCTCGTCTCCCAGGGTCAGTGTGAAGAGGGCCTGCGATATATCCGGAAAGGCCATCAGGATGACCAGGAGGGCGCCTCCGAGGGTGAAGAGGAAGCCAAGCATGGCAAGGAAGAGGCCTGTCTTGAAGCTGATGCGGGCTCTCAACTGCTCCATGGAACCGCCACAATCAGCTCTTCTTCAAGCCCAACATAAACGTTTGGGGGCCGTTATCGCCACCGAGGCATTGGGCTGAGCCGACCACAACTGAGAAGGCTTATATCGAGGCTCCCCTTGTTCCTGCGATACCCATGGCTTGGGAACAGGCAGAAGTCAGGGGGCTGAAGCCGAACCGCTATGTGATGATCGGCGACGAGCCCTGCAGGATCATCAACATTACGACCAGCAGGCCCGGGAAGCATGGTGAGGCGAAGGCCAGGATAGAGGCCTTCGGGCTCTTTGACGGACAGAAGAGGAGTATGGTGCATCCCGTCACCCACAAGGTCCGGGTTCCTATCATCGATCGCCGGAAGGCCCAGGTCCTCACTGTAATGGACGACGAGGTCCAGCTCATGGACCTGGAGAACTACGAGACGTTCGAGCTCCCTATCCCGGAGGGCTTCGACATCAATCTGGAGCCGGGGAAGGAGATCCACTACCTGGTGGCCATGGGAAGGCGGAAGCTCACGAGGCCCTAGTCTCCATGGCGATCGAAAACCTCCTCTTTGCCGATGCCTCCTCCGACGCCGAGGGAAGCCGCGTAGCCATCTTCGGGGTGCCTTTTGACGGGACATCGAGCTATCGGGGGGGCTCCCGCTTCGCGCCGAACGCCATTCGCCAGGCCTCCTACAACTTCGAGACCTACCACATGGATTTGGGCGTGGATCTGCAGGACCTTAGCTTCTGCGATCTTGGCAACCTGGATGAGTTCGGCGCCTCTAGGGCCATGGTCCAGGGGGTGGAGGCCTTCGCCAAGTCCGTGGCATCCCAGAGGAAGCTGACAATCATGTTGGGAGGTGAGCACTCCATCACTCCTCCCTGTGTAAGGGCCCACGGTCGCCCAGCCTTCGTGGTTCTAGACGCTCACATGGATTTTCGGAAGTCCTACTTGGATGACAGGAACAGCCACGCCTGCGTAACCAGGCGGGTAACGGAGCACGTTGGCGTGGATCGGGCCCTCGTAGTCGGCGTCCGCTCCTATTCAAGCGAGGAAGCAGAGGCGGTGGAGGACATGGGCTTGAGTTACGTCACTTCTTCCGATATCCTAGAGGGCGGCCTGGCAAGCGTGCTGGAGGCCTTCCAGAACCTTCCTGATGACGTCTACCTGAGCCTTGACATGGACGTGGTCGACCCTGCCTACGCACCAGGTGTGGGCAACCCCGAGCCCTTCGGGGTGACGCCCCTGCACGTGAAGGAGGTCATCGGAGCCCTCGGGGACAGGATTGTGGGCTTCGACATCACCGAGGTCAGCCCCCCGTGGGACCAGGGGATTACGGCGATCCTTGCAGCCCGCTTCGTTCGCGAGTTGCTGGCTGTGCTCCAGAGGGCCGATAGGGGTTGAGTTTCACACCTTCTCGTCAGCGATAATGAAGGCGGAAGGTTTTCCATTGGCATCGCCGACTTGGATGCGTGGCCACCCTCGACCCCTATGTATTCATCCTCCTGCTCGTGGCAGGCCTCTCCTGGGTCCTCATCGTTCTCGCCTGGGCCCTGCCCCGGAGGAAAGAGGTTCCCCGTCAGAAGGGAGGCTACCGCATCGAGCACGTAGGCCTCATCGCGGGCCTAGGCTCCTTCTCCCTCATAGCTCTCCTCATGACAGGCTTGCTCGAGGTCGACAACCCCATATTCCCCGTATCCGTAGGAGCCGTACTCATTCTCATCCTCCTCCTCGCACTGGCGGAGTACTTCTACTGGAGGGAAGCCTAGCCGTAGCCAGGGATCTCCTTCCTGCGGTGAAAGAGCTGATTCAGATCATACCTCTTGATCTCGGCCTGTAGCCGCTTGCCGAGGTCCTCCTTCCTCCTCTTTATCATCTCCAGGTCCTCCGCTTCATCAGCCACGGACTTGCGGAGTTCCTCCAGCTCGGAGGCGATGGCCCGGTCCACCTCGATGCCCGCCATGGCCAGAATGGAGATGCTGTTCATCATTATGTCCAGTTCCAGCCTTATTCGCTCCCGCTGACCCCTTCCGACCACGCTCTCATTCACCCTATCCAGGAACTCCCTGTGACCTTGAAGCATACCTAGGATCCGCTGGACCCGCTCGCCCATGGCCAGGAGGTAGTCCTCCAGACGAAGGATCGAATCGTCCAGGTCCTTCAGAAAGCCCCGCTCCCCGACCTTGGACCTCTGGTTGATGCCCAGGGCCGCCATGAGGACCTCTTCCCTCTTTCGACGGGCCTCCATCTGCTTGGAGAGGTTCTTGAGTGCATCGCCCTGCTTCCCCAGCTTGAGGGCGAGCCTGTCCAACCGTCTTTCGGCCTTCCCAAGCTCCTTCTCCAGGGAGTAGACCCTCTCCTTCATCTCCTCCGACGGCACGTGGTATCATCCTGTCAGGCCCATTAAGAAGGTTTGTCTGTGGCTATCGTGGATGAGAGCAAGCCTTTAATACCCGTAATTGTATTACATGAAATTATGGAAGCGGATGACGAAGAACGCGAAGAGGAGGAGACTACCGAGGAGGAAGGACAGGACGAAGCGGTCGGAGAGAAGGAAAAGTCCCTTGCTTCGCTGAGGGAGTCAATCCTTCAGATCGTGGACGACGCCCTGAAGGACGCCCTGGAGCTACGCAGCAAGGGTCGTGCCCTCAAGCTGACCCTCGGGGACGAGCTGGGCCGCATAAGGACGGAAATCAGGAGGGCGGTGGAGGGCACAACCGCTGGCATCTGCGCCATCGACCTGAGCACGCTCAAGGAAGGCCTGAAGGGCAGGACAAACACCCTGATGACCAGGGTCAAGGACGAGGACCTCGAGAGGATGGACCTGCTGGTGGAAGCAGGCCTCTTCGAGAGCAGGTCACAGTGCGCCGCCTTCCTCATCCACGCAGGCCTGGAGGCCAGGAAGGACCTGGTGGGAAAGGTGCAGGAGACGGCTCAGCGTATCTCTGAGCTGAAAGAGCAGCTCAGAGACGAGCTTTCGGGAGAGGCCTAGCTTCGATACCCTGGATTCCGAAATGGTCACAAGTTCCCACTTGCTTTAAGACAGGTAGCGAACTAGGGAGAAGGGAGGGCTAGCGGAGTATGTCGGAACCCATTATCAAGATGGAGAGCCTTTCCAAGACCTTCATCAGCAAGGACAGAAAGGGCCTGCGGAGCAAGCGGAGGGAGATCCAGGCCCTCAACGACGTCGATCTAGAGATCTACGACGGCGAGATCTTCGGCCTCTTGGGGCCCAACGGGGCCGGCAAGACCACATTGATCAAGTGCCTCACCACCCTCCTCATCCCGACCAGCGGCACCGCGTGGGTCAACGGGTACAACATCATCGCCCATGAGAACCTGGTGCGGGCCTCGATAGGATGCATGCTCATGGGCGAGAGGGGCCTCTACTGGAAGCTGACGGGACGGGAGAACCTGGACTACTTTGGCGCCCTCTATCACGTGCCCAAGGTCGTGCGGCGGAAGAGAACAGAGGAGCTTTCCGCCCTCCTGAACCTGGGCGATTTCCTGGACAGGACCGTGGAGACCTACTCCTCGGGCCAGAAGATGCTCCTCGCTTTCGCCAAGGCCCTCATCAACGACGCGCCCATCCTCTTCTTGGATGAGCCGACGGTGACAATGGACGTCCCTACGGCACGGGAACTCCGAAAGATCGTCAAAGACCTGAACCAGGAAGGTCACACAATCTTCTACACCACCCACATGATGCAGGAGGCGGAGGAGCTCTGTCATCGGGTGGCCATCATCGATCGAGGGGAGATCATTGACCTCGGGACCCCGCGGGACCTCAAGTCCTCCCTGGTGACGGAGGAGGTGATAACCCTGGAGGGGGTCATGAACGAGGAGGTCATCCAGGGGCTGAGGTCGATCCCCGGAATCAAGGCGGCCACCGTCAAGTCGGAGTCAAAGGGGAGGACGACCGTCGCCGTCATTTGCGACGATAGCCGTCGGCTGCTGTCAGAAATCATAGAGACGGTGGTGGGCAACGGAGCAACCCTGGACTTCATCAAGCCCCACGAGGTAACCCTGGAGGACGTCTTCATCGCGAAGACGGGAAGGTCCCTGAGCGTCGACACCAGCGTCGTTGCGAAGGGGGAGGAGAAGTGAGCACGGTAACCAAGGGCCTCGGCCTGTCCTTGATGTCCCGCCGGTCCAACCTCGGCATCCTCCTGACGGTCCTGAGGGCTCGATTCCTGATCATATCCCGTTATCGGGGCTCCCTCTTCCTGGAGACCCTCCTCCCCCTGGTCTTCGCCGCCCTGCCCATCTTCATCGGGGTGGCCGTGGCGGGGGGCGACGCCAGCGCGGCCCAGAACTTCCAGGAGAACGTGGGGACATCGGACTACAAGCTGTACATGCTCCTGGGGGCCAACGTCTTCGTCGTGGTCTCCATAATGCTGTGGATCGTGGGCTTCTGGATACGAAGGGAGATGGAGATGGGGACCCTCGAATCTATCTACCTCTCGCCGGCGAAGAGGGTATACGTGGTCTCGGGCATCGCCAGCTACGCCTTCATCCGAAGCGCTATCGCCTTCGTCATCGCCTTGCTCCTCGGCTCCCTCGTCTTCGGTGTCAACCCCTTCAAGGGCGAAATCCTTCTGGCGGTCGTGTTCCTCCTCATAGGCCTCATCCCACTCTGGGGTCTGGCCTTTCTCTTCGGGGCCCTCATTTTGAAGATCAAGGAGGCCAACAGCGTCATCACCAGCCTGCAGTGGGTCATCTCCTTCCTGATGGGGGTCTTCTTCCCCATCGCCGCCTTCCCACCACTGTTGCGATACGTGGCCCTGGCCTTCCCGCCGACCTGGATTAACCAGGGGGTGAGGGCCTCTCTGCTGAACCTGTCCTACTTCTTCGGGACCTGGTACTTCCACCTGGCGGTGGTCTTCGTCTTCGCAGCCGTGGTTCCCCTGATAGGCTACTCCGTCTTCCTGTCAACGGAGAGGAGGCTGAAGAGGAAAGAGGGGGTGGGCCAATACTGACCACCAACAAAGGGTTCGGGCTGGCCCGTCATAGCCTCGCTCAGTCCCTGCAGACCTTCTGGGACATGTCCAAGAAGACCCTCGTGGAGTTCTCCCGCTACCCCGTGGCCTTCGTGGCCCTCTTCACCCAGATCCTGCTTATCATACTGATGTTCATGTTCGCGGCCCTGGCCTTCACGTCAGGGGAGACGGGAATCGCGCAAGGTCGGCAGATCGCGGCGGTGATGGTGTACGGCTTGATCGTCAACCTGTTCCTCAGCTTCACGTTGTGGGAGGTAGGCTTCTCCATCCGGGAGGAGCAGTTTCGCGGGACCCTGGAGTCTCTTTACCTCTCTCCCGCCAGCAGGTTCGGCAGTCTCGTCTCACGCATTTTCGCCATACTGCTGTGGACCGCAGCAGTTTCCGCCTTCGCTGTGTTCATAGTGGCCCTCATGGTCAGAGGCCTGCCCGCGGAGAATGTTCTGCTGGCCTTTGCAGTCCTGGGACTGACCATTTCAGGGTTCCTAGGCCTCGGTTTCTTGTTCGCTGCGGTGACCATCAGGCTCAAGGAAAGCGCTCAGTTTCTGGTCACCTTCCTGCAGTTCTTCTTCATCATCTTCAGTGCCATGTTCTTCCCTTTCAGGGCGCTTCCGTCCGTCATGGTGGACTACGTCAGCCGGTGGCTGCCGGTCAGCTATTCCGTTGATGCCTTCAGGTCCCTCCTGATGGGACTGCCGTCTGGGTTTCCGGAGCTTCTGCCCCTGGACGTCGAGATCCTCATCGTGGCGATCTTCGGCCTCCTGTCTCCCCCCTTGGGTTACCTGATCTATAAGGAGGTGGAGAGGAGGGCCAGGATCCAGGGAAACCTTGGAGAGTACTGAAGCCCGTGTCCAGTGGGATGACCCGAAGTGGCTGTCCTACCCCTCCAGGATGTGCCCCGTTTGAAGCACCTTCCGCCTCACTTCCTCCGCCACGGCCTGGTTCCGCAGGACCACCTCTATGACCTTATCGTTCGCATCGCCAGAGACTTTCTCCACACCAGGCACCTTTCCGACGGCGTCCTTGAGGGTCGTCAGGCAGCCGCTACAGTGCATGGAGGGGACCTTGAGTCGCAAGACCTCTGCACGGGCCCCGGCCCGGCGCCCCGGCAGCACTCTCCCAAGGAAGGAGTTCAAGAGGACGGTTGTAACGCTGGCTCCCATGGCGATCATAGCCCAGACAGGATGCACGAGGCCCGTGGCTGCTGCGGGCACCCCTATACCGTTGAACAGGAAGGCCAGGGTCACGTTCTGCCTCGTCTTGTTGTAGGCCGCCTTGGCTACCTTGAAGGCATCCACCACGGCTCGCAGCCTGTCTCCAATGATGATCACGTCGGAGGACTCTATGGCGATGTCTGTACCGGCGCCTAAGGCCATACCCACGTCCGCCTGCATCAGGGCGGGGGCATCGTTGATGCCGTCGCCGACCATGACGACCCTATGGCCCCTCTCCTGCAGCTCCTGAAGGATCTCGGCCTTCTCCTGCGGGAGCACGCCGGCGTAGACCTTGCCAATGCCCACTCGCTCCGCCATGGCGACCGCCGTCCTCTCGTTATCCCCCGTTATCATGATGGGCTCCAGGCCCATTCTCCTCATGTCCTCCACGGTATTCGCCGCGTCCTCCTTCGGGAGGTCGGCAAGGGCGATGAGACCAAGCGGATGACCGTCAAGGGCCACGGCCACGACGGTCTTGGCCTCCCCTTGCAGCCTCTTTGCATCCTCCGCCAAGGACGATAGGTCGACGCCTGAGGAGATCAGGAACTCTGGCTTGCCTACCAGTGCCCTCTTCATCTGCCACAAGCCCTCCACCCCTTCACCTGGAACCGCCTTGAAATCCACCACGTCGGGGATCTCCAGACCCTCCTCGCGGGCCCTCTCCACGATTGCCTTTCCCAGAGGGTGTTCTGAGCGGGCCTCGCATGCGGCGGCGACCTCCAGCACCCTCGCATCGACGACGCCTTCCGCTGGGGCGAGTTCCACAACCTGAGGCCTCCCCAACGTGATGGTCCCCGTCTTGTCCAAGATCGTCACATCCGCCCTGGTGAGGGTCTGGAAAGCCTCCGAGGATCTCACGAGGATGCCCCGCTCCGCTGCCAGTCCACTTCCTCGGATCATGGCGAGGGGCGTGGCCATGCCCAAGGCACAAGGGTAGCCCATCACGAGGACTGCTAGCATGGCGAAAATGGCCCGGACGTAGTCAGCCTCGCCAAACAGAAGGGCCAAGCCGACGGTCCAGATGAGGAGGCTGGCGCCCCCCATGAGGACGACCCAGGGGACGTAGTATTTGAGGACCCTGTCCACCAGCTGGAGGATGCCCGGCTTGAGGGCCCTGGCCTCTTCCACGTATCGGGCCACCCGTCGGAGAAATGAATCCTCTCCCACTCTGGTCACCTTGATGAGGAGAGTACCTTCCTGGTTGAGGGAGCCGCCAATCACCTCTTCCCCCGGCCGGACCTCCACCGGGAGGGACTCCCCCGTAACGATGGACTGATCCACGCTGGAAGCTCCCTCCATAACGACGCCGTCAACCGGCAGCTGTTGCCCCGGGACCACCCTCACGAGCTCACCCGCCTCCACCTCCTCCACAGCTACCTCCACCTCCCTTCCATCTCTCAGGACCGTGGCGGTCTGAGGCTGCAGGTCCAAGAGCCTCCTCACCGCGCGGGAGGACTGGGTCCTCACGTGGAGGGAGGCGTATCCAGAGGCCACGTGATACGTGGTAATGAAGACGGAGACGGCCAGAAAATCCAGGACGGGGAACCGCTGGTAGACGAATCCCAGGAGCCCTCCAGCGAGGCCAGCAAAGGCGCCGAACTCCAACAGGTTGTGCTGGTTGAGGATGCCTCTGCGGAGGGAGTGCCAGGCCATCTGCTTGATGTGCCATCCGGGACCGAACATGGTGTAGAGGGCCAGGGCTAGCATGGCCCATGGGTACCAGACCTGCCTCACGCCCAGCCACATGCTCATCATCAGGGTGGCGGCAGCGATGGTGGCGGCAGTCGCAGAGATCAGCTTTCTTCTCGCTTCCCCCAGCTCCGCCGCCTCCTCCTCGAAGGTCCTCACCTTGGCGGGGTCCCGAATCACATATCCCAGCTCCGTCAGCCTCCTCCTGACGTCGTCGGCCTCCACAAGTTCAGGGAGGTACTCCACCAGCGCCTCCTCGTGGGAGAGGCTGACGGAGACCCTCCGTATGCCGGGCAGTCTGACCAGAGCTTTCCGAATGGTCTCAGCGCAGAAGGAGCAGGACATGCCACCGATCTTCAGGTGTAGCTTCTCCGCAGCAGCCAACGCTATAGCCCCCACATGGTTGCAGTAAATACTATATCCCCGGAAGTACTAATAGTATCCAGTGGAAAGTATGGAAGAAACTTCCCCCTCAGGAAGCGCCGGAATGGTCGGCAGCTGTCCGCTGGTTAAGGAACCGGGGGACCTGTGCCCCCATATCCTGCAGGGCGTCATCAGCTCCGTGGGGAGGAACTGGACCATTCTCATTCTGGTGACCCTCGGCAACTTCGGAACGCTTCGCTTCCACGAGCTACAGGGCAAGCTCGGCCGCATTAGCCCGAAAACCCTCTCCGCGCGACTGAAGGAGATGGAGAGGGCCCGCTTCATCGACCGGAAGAGCTTCGCCGAGGTGCCGCCCAGGGTAGAATACTCCCTGACCCACGAGGGGAGAGATCTGGTCAAGGCCCTGAAACCTCTCATACGATGGGCCGACAGGGTTGCCCATGCTCGTTGAGCACTCAAGGGGATTCGCGTCGAGACAAGGGATTTATCACGACAGAAGGCCATGCGCGCGGCAGGAGTGAGGCGGATATGAAGGTGGAGGAGGTCACCGCCAAGCACAAGGAATTCATGGGGTATCTCGCCTCCGATCCCCTCAGGAACACGTTTGCCCTCTACGACCTGACGGAGGAGGGGGAGAGGGTGAGGTGTTACGCGGCCTCGAGGGAGGGGGCCTTCCGGGGTTACATTCTCCTCTGGCACGGTGCTGAATATCCGTCCGTCATCCTTCACGGGAGTCAAGAGGCGGCCCATGAGCTGCTCCCGAGGGCGCCAATGGAGAGCTGCACCTTTCTCGTGAATCCTCCCCTGCGTAGCTGCGTGGAGGAGACCCGTCGGATTACGGCTCACCACGTGATGGACGTGATGGCGGTGGACAGGGACGGCGCTCGACTGCCGGATGTGAAGAAGGCCCGACGTCTCCAGCCGTGGGACGCCGCCGGTTTGGCCGCTCTCTACAACGAAATCGGTCAAGGCGGCCGCGACTACGAGACCTGGATTAGCCGGGGCATCGCCTATGGCATCTTTGAATCCAATCGGCTAGTTTCCGTGGCAGGCACCCATGTGCTGTCGAAGGACCTCTGCTTGGTCGGAGGGGTGTACACCTCCAGGGATGCCAGGATGCGGGGCTACGCTGCTGAAGTGACGGTCGCCGTCACCCGACACGCCCTCCGACAGGTCCCCACCGTCTCCCTCCTGGTAGTCTCCATCAACAAGGTCGCCATCCGGCTGTACGAGAAGCTGGGCTATCGGAAGGTGATGGAGTGGGTATGGATGGACGTGGGGACAGGAAGGAGACCTTTGATGTGAGGGCCGTCACCACCCTTTCAGCGGGCCCTCGAGACCCAGGGAAGCGCCTGACTCTGAGCGCCGCACTGCCGGGCCTCCTCAGGGGCCTGGAGTGGGCATCAATCTATGAGGAGGCTGCCACACCAACCCGAGGATGGCACCTACGAACATCAATAGGGAGCCTATGACGAAGCCCCAGAAGGTGGGGAAGCCCAGGATGGCTACGAGGAGGATTATGACGGAGCCGACCCGCACCCTGTCCACGGAGGCACTGTTCATCATGGAGACCCCGACGACTCCGAGGGCCACAATGATGAGGCCCGCCACGACCCAGAGCAGGAACCATGTCAACATGGCGACCATGAAACCGGGACCTGTGCTCGGAAAGCCGCTGGTCACTGCACCTGAGAGTAGGGTCGCGACGATGATTATGACGGCGAAGGCGGCTATGTGGAAGGCGAGGCCAATAGTGCTCAGAACGAGGGCCCCCGAGGGCCGATCCTCCCCGTTCATGAGGGGGGATGCCCTCGAAAATATAAGTGATGTGGGTTCCATCGACAATCTGGAAAATCATTATAAGGAGCCCCACCTTGTTACAAAGGATTGAAGATGCCCAGGGATTGGAAGGGACCTCTGAAGAAGCTGGACGCCTATCGCTACGAGATTCCCAGATCGTACAAGAAGGAGATGAGGACTTCGGGCATCATCTACGCGGATGAGCAGCTCATCAGGAGCATCGTCACGGACTTCGCTCCGGAGCAGGTGGCCAACGTGGCCACGATGCCAGGCGTCATGGACAAGGTCCTGGCCATGCCCGACATCCACTGGGGCTACGGCATGCCCGTCGGCGGCGTGGCGGCCTTCAGCGCAGAGGAGGGCGTGGTGTCACCCGGGGCGGTCGGGTATGACATTAACTGCGGCGTCCGTCTCCTGAGGACGGACCTCACGGAGGAGGACATCAGCCCACACGTGAAGGCTCTTGTGGACACCGTCTTCGTCAACGTGCCCAGTGGAGTGGGCTCCCGCGGCAAGGTGAGGGCAGACCGTCAGGAGCTGATGAAGGTCCTAGAGGAGGGAGCCGAGTGGGCCGTATCTAAGGGGTACGGTTGGCCCGAAGACCTGGACAGGATCGAGGCCAACGGCACCATGCCGGCTGCCGACGCCTCTAAGGTGAGCGAGAAGGCCATCCACAGGGGCATACCTCAGATAGGGAGCCTCGGCGCTGGCAACCACTTCTTGGAGATTCAGCGGGTCGCCAAGGTGCACGATGGTGAGGCCGCGAGGGCCATGGGCCTGGAGAAGGGGGATGTCACCGTCCTCATCCACACCGGCTCCCGAGGTTGTGGCCATCAGATCGCCACAGACTACATCCGGCTGGCGGAGCAGTGTGTGAGGAAGTATGACATATGGCTCCCTGACAGGCAGCTGGCCTGCATGCCCGTCAACTCCGCCGAAGGGCAGGACTATTTCGCGGCCATGTCCGCTGCCGCGAACTTCGCCTTCGCCAACAGGCAGATGATAACCCACTGGGTGCGGGAGTCCTTCGAGAAGGTCCTGGACAGGCCGGCGGATGATCTGGGCCTCAACATCGTCTACGACGTGGCCCACAACATGGCCAAGCTCGAAGAGCACGTGGTCGACGGGAAGAGGCAGGAGGTCTACGTCCATAGAAAGGGGGCCACCAGGGCTTTCCCGCCGAACCATCCGGAGACACCGAAGAAATACAAGGCCGTGGGACAGCCCGTCTTGATCCCGGGGGACATGGGCACGGCCAGCTTCGTGCTGGTGGGGACGGAGGAAGCCATGAAGGAGAGCTTCGGCTCCACCTGCCACGGTGCCGGCCGCCAGATGTCCAGGACCGCCGCCACCCGGAGGTACAGCGTGGGACAGGTGCAGAGTGATCTGGCCAAGAAGGGCATCTACATCCATGCTGCCAGCAAGAAGGGCATCGTGGAGGAGGCCCCGGGAGCTTACAAGGATGTAGAGAGCGTCGTCCGGGTGACGGAGGGCGCTGGCATCTCCAAGATCGTGGTAAGACTAGAACCCCTAGGCGTCATGAAGGGATGAGGTGAAGGTCTCCATTCTTCCCGTGGGGGAGGTGGAGGAGGACATCCTCCAGAAACTCTCGGAGCGGCTTAGCGACGGTGGCCTTGATGTGAGCCTTCTCCCTGCGGAGAAGATACCTCAGGAGGCCTATCACAGGAGGAGGAAGCAGTACAGGGCTCCTGCCTTCCTGAAACTGGCCCGGAAGAGTGACGGGGAACATGTCCTTGCCGTCACCAACGTTGACCTCTATGCGGAGCCCCTCAACTTCGTCTTCGGCCAGGCGGAGATGAGAGGAAAGGCCGCAGTCATATCTCTCTTCAGGCTCAGGTCGAGGGACAAGGACCTGTTCCTTCTGAGGGCCTTGAAGGAGATCCTCCACGAGCTGGGCCATAATAGGGGCCTCAAGCACTGTCCCGACAGGAGATGCGTGATGCACTTCTCGAACAACCTGAGGGACACTGACCGAAAGGGCCCTGGACTCTGCCTCGACTGTGGGGAGAGGTTTCAGGGGGGCCCCTTTTGGAGCCAACCCTAGTCTAGCCTCGGCCGGCGAAGGCCAACATCATGGCCGCAGTCGCCTTCACTGCCTTCCTGGCATCCTCGACCCTGATGTGCTCGTTGGGGGCGTGGACCTTACTGCCGGTGTACCCTACACCTGGGGCGGCGGCCGAGGGCGTCCCCACGCTGGTGTAATACCACGTAGACGAGGATCCCGGAGACCAGGGGAAGATGTTGGGTTCTCTACCGTACACCTCTCGGCAGGCCACGAGGAGGGCCTGGCCTATGCGGGATGACAGTGGCGTGCCTGCGGGCTCGAAGGAGCCGAGGTGGTCCACCTGGATGTCCTCGAAACCCCCGTTTCGGAGGTGCTCCTTGAGTTTGGTCAGGACCTCTCCCGGGCGCTGACCTGGAAGGAGACGGAAGTCCAACTTAACCCTGGCATAGGCAGGGTTGATGGTCTTCGACCCCTCCCCGATGTAGCCCGCGTAGAAACCGTCGATGTTGCAGGTGTTCCCGTAGACGAGCTGCTTGAGCCTGGAGAGGTGGCCCTTGCCCCCCAGGACCCGCTTCACCCCGTAGGTCTGCTCGAAGTCTAGTGGATCGAAGCTGTTTCTCCTGAGGTAGGACAGCTCCTCCTCCGTGGGCCTGTGGACGTTGTCATAGAACCCGGGTATGAGGATGCGGCCTCGATCGGTCCTGATGGTTCTCAACGCAGAGATGAGGCGCCAGGCAGGGTTCGGGATGGAGGCGGCCAGAGAGGAGTGCTGGTCGATGCGGGCTGTGCGTACGGAGAGTTCCACATACAGGATCCCCTTGCTTCCGAGCTGAATCGTCGGGGTTCCATCCACGGCATGGCCGCTCCCCTCTATGGTGGCTCCGTCTCCCTTGAAGAGATTCTGGTGTTCCTCCCAGAACGCAGGGAAGTGAGGGCTTCCCAGCTCCTCCTCCCCCTCTACCATGAAGCGGAGGGTCAGCGGTAATGGGCCGGTGACCTCCCGAATGGCCCTCTGTGCCATGGCCTGAGAGAGGACGTTGCCCTTGGTGTCCGCAACGCCCCTTGAGTACAGGTTGCCGTCCCGGATCACGGGGTCAAAGGGGTCCGATTCCCACTCATCCAAGGGATCCACCGGCTGGACGTCGTAGTGGTTGTAGAGGAGAAGGTCGGGGCCGTCGCCATCACCCACCTCTCCGACCACGAAGGGAGGTCCCCCAGGGACCGATAGCTCCCTGGTCCTCACGGAATACTTCTCCAGAAGCCTCCGGGTCGCATCCGCTCCCTCTCTGAAGGCCTGCCCAAGTGCACTGATGGTCGGCACGCTGCAGTACTCTTTCAGGTCCTCAAGAAACTCCTCGAAATGGGAGTCGATGTAACCTAGAACTCTCCTCCGTTCCTCAATGTCCATGTGGAGGCGTATGCATACTCTCTATAGAGGCCTTCGCCTCATCTGCATGCGTCCCTCCTAGCTCTCGCTAAAACAGGGGAATTGAGATTCCAAAGTACTGAGGAGGCCTCAAATATCGCGGATAACGCTCTTCACCTTCTCCGCGACCTCGGGTGGGATGGATTCCATCCCGTGGACGGCCTTAGCGTGCTCCGCCACTTTCCCCAAAAGGTCCTCAGAGGTCTCCGCGGTGGCCTCATACCCGCAATCAAATCCTATGTCCTCACACTTGACCATCTTTGCCATGTCAGTGGAGCCGGAATCAATCCTGTCCTATAAGTACTCACCCCATAACCCTGGGATATGACCTGCCGCCTCCCGAAACCCCCGTGTCCTCGATCTTCCCTCAGTTTGAGACTCCCCCATGCCCGAGACCGAGCCTGAACATGAAGGCCGCGAGCATCACCGAGGCCAGCAGTGAGAAGGCGAGCCCGTAAGAGAAGGTCCAGATCGGGCTGTAGAGCCAGAGGAGTCCCGCCATCGCGCTCGCCGGGAACTTGGCCAGGCCTGAGAGGGTATGGTATGTGCCCAGGGCCGTGGCCCTCAGCTCCTCGGGCGACAGGTCCGCGACGAACGCCCTCTCCACCCCATTCACGAAGGCGAAGGAGAGGCCGAAGACGAGGAAAAGGAGGAAGATCTGCCAATTCTGGGAGAACAGGAGGAATCCGAGGCACATGACGGCGAAGAGGAGATATCCGATGAGGATGACGGGGGCTCGGCCGGCGGTATCTGACAGGGCTCCCGTGGGCATGGCACCTAGGGCGTATACGAGGTTGAAGGCCAGGTAGAAGAGGATACCAGTGCCCTGGGTGAGCCCCACGCCTATCACCCTCAGGAGCAGGAAGAGGACGGAGAAGCTGCCGAGGGAATAGGTCGTGGAGATGATGATGAAGAGACGTAGCTCCCTACTGAGGGAGGAGAAGCTCACCCTTAGGGAGGGGACCGCGGCCTTACGCTTGGGCCTCTCCAGAATGAAGCTGGTCAGGAGGGCTGAGAGGAGGGCCGGGACGACAGCAATGAGGAAGATCTCTCGAAAGGGAAGGCCGTAATGGTCGAGGAGGACGAAGGCTACCAGGGGTCCCAGAACGGCCCCCGCCGTGTCGGCTAACCTGTGAAAGCCGAAGACCTTTCCCCTCTTGGCAACGGGGGATGCGTCGGCCAGGATGGCGTCCCTGGGGGCATCCCTCAGGCCTTTGCCGGCCCTCTCCCCGACGCCTACGCCGAGCAATTGCGGCCAGGACTGGACGAAGGGGATTGCAGACTTCATAATCCCCGAAACGCCGTAGCCGGCCATGACCAGCCCCTTCCGCCGACCCAGCTTGTCCGACCAGTGGCCTGAGAAGACCTTCAGCAGGCTAGACGTGCTCTCCCGCGAGCCCTCGAAGATGCCGAGGATGAGGGCGGTACCCCCGATCTCCGCCGAGACGATGAAGAAGGGCATCAGAGGGAATATCATCTCGCTACTCAGGTCCGTGAGAAGGCTGACGAATCCCAGTAAGAGGACGTTGAAGCTGAGGCCCGCTGCAAGGCCCTGAGCCCGCCTCTGGCCTCCGCTCATGATTGCCCCCTCAAAAGGAAAGCTCGAACTCTCTGATAGGCCTTTCTCAACGGGATCGCTATCCTAAGCCTCTATAATCTTGATGGCCTCCACAGGGCACACGGCCTCGCAGGCCATGCAGTCGATGCAGTCGTCCTCCCGGGTAGGGTCCGCCTTCTTGTCCGAGGCCGGATGACCCGGCGTATCGAACCACTCGAAGACCTCCACCGGGCACACGGGGATGCAGGCGCCATCGGCGATGCACAGGTCGAAGTCCACGGCAACGTGGGTACCGTGGATGCCCAGCTTCTCGGGCCCATCGACAGGCCCCCAGACGTCGTGGTCGAAGTGCTTGTCGACGAGTTCCCTGGTGTTCATGAACTCGGGATCGATGCCCATGGGCCGCGAATAATGGGAAGTGTAAATAAAGCTATCCTATTGGCTTCGTGGCATCCCTCCGCGTGCCTGGCCATGGGAAAGATGGTGGCCTCCTCCTCGGAGCCTCGCCGCGGGAAGCTTAGGCCTCCGTGATCTTGATGGCCTCCACAGGGCACACGGCCTCGCAGGCCATGCAGTCGATGCAGTCGTCCTCCCGGGTAGGGTCCGCCTTCTTGTCCGAGGCCGGATGACCCGGCGTATCGAACCACTCGAAGACCTCCACCGGGCACACGGGGATGCAGGCGCCATCGGCGATGCACAGGTCGAAGTCCACGGCAACGTGGGTACCGTGGATGCCCAGCTTCTCGGGCCCATCGACAGGCCCCCAGACGTCGTGGTCGAAGTGCTTGTCGACGAGTTCCCTGGTGTTCATGAACTCGGGATCGATGCCCATCGACTAATTTAGATGACTACGCCGTTATAAACTTATGCCCTTCCTTATCGCTCCTGCTGCTTCCACAATCTTGAAGGCTCCCCGTACCATTAGGAGGCTGTGATTCCCCTCGAGGAGATGCGTGTTCTCGACAGAAACCTGGAGTACCACGGGGTCTCCATCGAGGATCTGATGGAGAAGGCGGGGGAGGGGATTGCAGAGACCCTCCTCAGCAAGATGCAGGCGGAGGGCAGGAGGGTCCTCTTCCTCTGTGGGACTGGAAACAACGCCGGCGACGCCTTCGTCGCGGCTCGATATCTGAAGGACAGGACGAAGGTGGTCATCGCCCTGGCTAGGACCCCGGAGGAGATATGGCGGGGGCCTGCCAAGAAGAACTTTCAGCGGATTTCGTCCGAGGTCACCGTCCTGGAGCCGCCTCAGGACTACCGATCCCTGGCACAGGAGGCAGACATTCTCGTTGACGGCCTCCTCGGAACCGGTATCAGGGGCACCATGCGGGAGCCCTACCGATCCATGGTGGAGGCCATGAACCGTTCCGGCAGGCCCATCCTCTCCATAGACCTACCCAGTGGCTTCGGTTCCGACGTTGTAGTGAAGCCCTCGGTGACTGCTGCCCTCCACGCGGTGAAGGAAGGGATGGACGAGGAGACCTGTGGGGAGATCGTCGTCATCGACATAGGCATCACGAAGGAGCTGGAGAGGCTAGTTGGCCCTGGAGAGTTCCTCTACTACTCGATACCCAGCCCCGAGGCCCACAAGGGCGACAGCGGCCGCGTGCTCGTGGTGGCCGGCGGGCCCTACACCGGGGCACCAGCCCTGGTTGCCATGGCAGCCTACCGCATCGGGAGCGATGTGGTACACGTGGCCACACCTTCCGTCAGCTATCCCATCGTCGCCTCCTTCAGCCCCACCCTAATCGTCCACAGGCTCTCCCAGAGCAGGCTCGTCACCGGCGATGTTCCAAGGATCCTGGAGTTGGCCGAGGGGATGGACGCGGTGGCTTTGGGACCGGGGCTGGGCAGGGATCCCGATACCCTTTCCGCAGTAAGGGACCTCCTCCGGAAGCTGGATAAGCCTGTGGTCATCGATGCCGACGGCATCACCGCAGTGGCCGAGGATCTGGGCTGCCTCCGGGGAAGGAAGGGCATCATAACCCCCCACAGTATGGAGTTCTACAGGCTGACTGGGTCGGAACTCTCGGGGGATCTGGAGGGGAGAATCGAGCAGGTACGGTCCTTCGCCGAGGACGTGGGCCTCACCGTCCTCCTCAAGGGTCGGCACGACATCATCTCCGATGGAGACAGAGTAAAGGTCAACAAGACGGGAAATGCTGGCATGACCGTGGGAGGCACCGGAGACGTACTGGCGGGCCTGGCCGGCGGCCTTTTGGGGAAGGGAATCGACCCCTTCAACGCCGCCAGAATAGCTTCCTTCGCCAACGGATACGCGGGAGACATAGCCTTTCGAGAACTCAGTTACGGGATGACTGCCACGGATCTCCTAAGCAAGATTCCCGCCGTCTTGATTGAGTTCCTCTAGTACCCGGTCACGTCCGCGAAGACCTCGTTTTCGACGATCTTGACGTTGTAGGTCTGAAGGGGGAAGCTCGGTGGCTCTCGGATGACCTCACCGCTCTTGATGTTGAACTGCCCACCGTGGAGGGGACAGGTCACTGTGTCGGCCTCGAGGGTGCCCTGGCTGAGGTCTCCCCACTCGTGAGTGCAGGCGGCGTCTAGGACATAGATGTCATCGCTTGCCTTTATCACCATGTAGTCACAGCCGAGGACCTCGACCTTGAACATCCCACCGTCCTTCAGATCGTCCAGGTCGCACATCTTCACGAGCTCTGCCATGAGGACCGGTGCCACTACTTCCGCTGCCATTTTTAAAGATTGCCTGCTAGCTCTCCGGGACCTCCCCTATCCTTCGCTGCCTGGTCCAAGCGAGGAAGGCGGCTCCCGCCACATTGATGGGAATGATGGCCTCGGCCAGTATGCCCATGTAGGCGCCGGGAATCCCATGTCCCTTGACTCCGTAGGCGTAGGTACCGAGGAGGAGGGAGACCAGGCCGGTGATGATCCAAGTGGCAATCAAGACGCCCTCGATGGAGGGCCTCCTGAGGAGGTACCAGCGGCCTAACCAGCAGGAGACAAGGAAAACGAGGAGGGCCGCTGTCGCGTCGATGGAGGTGGTGCCCATGGGGTTGATCCACTCGTAGAGGAGGGCTGCGGAGAAGACGCCGAAGCCAACGCCGAGGATGGCCCATAGGCCAAAGGGCAGAGCCGCCGCCAGGAGAAAGGCCTCGGGTCTAGGGGAGAGGGCACAGCTGCCGAGAAGACAGAGAGAGATGGGCGGCACCCCGATGAAGAGCGCAACGTAGGCCAGGAGAAAAGCAGAGAAAGCTACGATGCCTCGAACGGTCCTCGATACGGGTCGCAACGGCATGAGCGCCCTTCGAGCAGGGTACTTCCCCTAGATAGACCTTCGGAATCCGGGGGTAGTGGGGCCCTGAGTGGGGAGCGGAGGCAACACCTCCGCCTGCGTCTCAACAGGCCCATGGCGTGAGGGAGGAATCTGATGTAGGGTGCCACTTCGATGCGTGGAAATTCACCCCTTCAATAGTTTTTTATACGCAAGTGCTCATAGAGGGCCGCTTCAAGGGATGGGATGACGTCGAGTTCTTGGGTGAGACCATGGATTCGTTGGCAAGGGATGCCTTAGGCTCCGAGCCGGAGGGCTATGCAGCCGCAAACGGCTACGATGACCTGCAGGCCAATGAGGAGCTGGAAGCGGTACTGGCCCAGCTGAGGACCAGGATAAAGATAATCGGGATTGGCGGAGCTGGTTGCAACACTATCACGAGGATTGTCGACGAGGGGATAACGGGTGCCGAGCTCTACGCCGCCAACACCGACGCCCAGCACCTCCTGCACACGAAGTCCCCTCACAAGGTGCTCCTTGGACGCAGGCTGACGCGAGGTCTGGGGGCGGGCTCTCTCCCACATATAGGCGAGCAGGGCGCCAAGGAGTCGGAGGAGGAGCTTCGACAGATTCTCTCCGAGTCCGACATGATCTTCGTTACATGCGGCCTGGGTGGTGGAACTGGAACGGGGGCCATTCCCACCGTCGCCAAGATCGCGCGGGAGATGGGTGCCCTGACCGTGGCCGTTGTCACCATGCCCTTTACCGGCGAGGGTCGCATCAGGGCCGAGAACGCGGAGTGGGGATTGGAGAAGCTCAGGGAGAATGCGGATACTGTGATCGCCATACCCAACGACCGCCTCCTGGAGCTGGTCCCGAGGCTCTCGCTGAACGCAGCCTTCAAGGTGGCCGACGAGGTCCTCATGCGTTCCATCAAGGGCATCACGGAGCTCGTCACCAAGCCGGGCATGGTCAACCTTGACTTCAACGACATCAAGACGATCATGAAAGGCGGTGGAGTGGCCATGATAGGCCTGGGCGAGAGCCAAGCTGCTGGGGAGGAGAGGGCCATCGAGTCCATCGATGAGGCCGTCAACTCTCCCCTGCTCGAGGTGGACATCAGCTCGTCCACAGGAGTCCTGGTGAACGTCATTGGCGGAGAAGACATGAGCGTGTCGGAGGCGGAGAAGGTGGCGGAGGAGGTCCAGAGGAGGGTGAGCCCCAACGCCCGCATCATATGGGGTGCCACGGTGGACCCCAGCCTCAGGCACGTGCTCAGGGTGATGCTGGTCGCCACGGGGGTCAAGTCCAAACAGATCCTGGGCAGGAAGACGGCCGAGGAGGTTCGGGAGCGCTTCGGCATCGACTTCGTAGGGTAGGGGTGTCTATGGGGGTCTTCGCTGAGGGCTTAGCTTCCCATCCAGAACCGCAGGCCTATCACGGCGCTACCCTCTCGCAGGCGGACCAGGAGCTGGAGGAGGTCCTCAAGAGTCTGAGGACAGCGATACGGATCGTGGGCATCGGGGGAGCGGGGTGCAATACCATCAACCGCATCTGCGAGGCTGGCATTACAGGGGCCGACCTGTACGCCGCCAACACCGACGCCCAGCATCTCCTGCACATCAAGTCTCCCAAGAAGGTCCTGCTGGGGAGGAACACGACCAGGGGCCTGGGTGCAGGCGCCCTTCCCCACGTCGGTGAGGCCGCTGCCAGGGAGACGGAGGCCCAGATCAGGGCCCTGCTGGAGGCATCCGACATGGTCTTCGTCACCTGCGGACTCGGAGGAGGCACTGGCACAGGAGGCGCCCCCATAGTGGCCCACATAGCCAAGGACCTAGGAGCTCTGACCGTAGCCATCTGCACCTTCCCCTTCAAGGCCGAAGGCTCCGTTCGGTGGGAAAACGCTGAGTACGGGCTGGAGAAGCTAAGGAAGCATGTGGATACCCTCATAGTGGTACCCAACGACAGGCTGCTGGAACTGGTGCCCAGGTTGCCCCTCACCGCAGCCTTCAAGGTGGCCGACGAGGTCCTCATGCGCTCCATCAAGGGCATCACTGAGATCGTGACAAAACCTGGCCTGGTCAACCTGGACTTCAACGACATAAGGACGGTCATGAGCGAGGGCGGGGTGGCTATGATGGGTCTGGGGGAAAGCCAGGCGGAGAACAGGGCCGAGGAGGCGGTGGAGGAGGCCATCAGCTCCCCCCTCATCGACGTGGACGTGAGCTGCGCGTCGGCAGCTCTGGTCAACGTCACCGGCGGCAGCGACATGACGGTCCTGGAGGCCGAGAAGGTGGCAGAGCTCGTCCAGGCCAGGATCAGCCCCAACGCAAGGATTATATGGGGAGCGGCCATAGATAACGGTCTGGAACACAAGCTGAGGGTCATGCTGGTCCTAACAGGCGTGAAAAGCCGGCAGATAGTGGGACCGCAAGCGGCTTCCAGGCCTTGGGAGTCGGACCTCGAATTGGTGCGCTAGGAAGGCTGATTCCTCGTGGACATAGTTGAGCGGGCGTGGCAGTTTCAGAAGAGAATAGAAGAGAGGACCAAGAGGCTGGGCAGAGGAAAGTATGGCCGGGTCTTCAAGATGGCCAGGAAGCCCTCCTCTGAGGAGTACAACAGGACCATCCAGATTACGGGCATGGGCCTTATGTTGCTGGGAGGTCTCGGCTTCCTCATATTCTTCCTCATGATCGAGGTGCCGAAGTTCTTCAGCGGCTCCGTACCCTAGGAGGTGTGCGTCTGGGACTTTTTGACGATTTCAAGCCCAAGGAGAAGCCTAAGGAGGAGGAGCCCGTAGTCGTCAAGACAGGGCTCAGGATATCCCCCCGGGAGGGAGAGGAGAAGAGGATGGTGACGGCCGGCGTCCAGGTGGAGTATCCCCTGATCGTGGAGAACGTGGGGACGAGGGACGAGGCGATCTCCATCAAGGTCGATATGGTCCCTGGATCAGAAGTCTGCGAGCCCTCGGACTGGATTGTGAAGCTCTCGGGGGTGGAGGACAAGGTATGGGACATCACCTTCACGGGCATCTATGAGAAGGAGATGGATGTGCCGAAGGGTCAGTCCCGCGACCTCACCCTCTCCGTCACAGCTCCGCGGGGTGCCCGCTACGGCGACCGCCTCAACATCATCGTGACGATTACCTCCCAGGAGGATCCGGCTGTCTCCGACTCCGTTACCCTCTCCACGGGAACGAGGCAGACGGTCATGGCCGTGAAGACCTCCATAGGCCACGAGAGGCCCGTGGCGGACTCCGTAGCCTCCAGGGCGAAGGCCAGTGACGCCGGCATATACTCCGTCCTCTCCCCCACCACCATGCGTGGCTACGTCTTCGTCGAGGTCATGAACGCGGAGAAGCTGCAGCAGATGGTAAAGGGCATCCGCCGGGCCCGGGGCCTCGTGAGGGGAGAGACCAGCCTGGACGAGATTACCCACTTCCTCACGCCGAAGCCGCTGGTGTCTGGCATCATGGAGGGGGACATAGTGGAGCTAGTCTCCGGACCCTTCAAGGGAGAGAAGGCCAGGGTGATGCATATCGACGAGGCCAAAGAGGAGATCACGGTGGAGCTCTTCGAGGCCATGGTGCCCATCCCCGTGACTGTTCGGGGGGACAGCGTGCGGGTCATCGAGAAGGAGGAGAGGTAGCTTGGTGGAGACCATAGACGTGCTCGTGGAGGGTGGGAAGGCCACTGCCGGCCCCCCCGTCGGTCCCGCCCTAGGACCCCTCGGCCTGAACATCATGCAGGTTGTCGAGGCTATCAACGAAAGGACCTCCAGTTTCGAGGGCATGAAAGTGCCCGTCAGGATATTCGTGGACCCTACCAGGGGGACCTTCGAACTAGAGGTGGGGACGCCGCCCACGTCGGCTCTCATCCTCAAGGAGACGGGAGAGGAGAAGGGGTCAGGAACTCCGGGAAGGGAGAGGATTGGCGACCTAACCCTCAAGCAGGTGGTGCGGATCGCCCGCATGAAGGCAGAGAACACCTTGGGTTCAGGACTCAAGGAAAAGGTCCTGGAGGTCCTGGGAACCTGCGTCTCCCTCGGCGTCGCCGTGGAGGGAAAGGGTCCGAGAGAGGTCCAGTCCGAAGTTCAGCAAGGACTTCACGATGAGTTTCTCGGTGGATGACAACGGGAAGTAAACGGCCAAGAAAGGCTGATTCATGTTCTCTGGCCTTATTCCCCTCTCCGATTCCTTCTCACAACCAATACCACGGCTATTATGAGAATCGTTGCCGCGATGCCGAATATCGCGCCAGTAACCACTGCATCTCCCCAAGCCGCGGTCTCATCACCCACCACGACCACATCTAGCCTCTGCTCGGTCCCCCTGTTTCCAAGGGCGTCGATAGCATAGTACAGAATAGTGACATCCTCCCGTACCTCGATTGGCCCGACATACTGATGCCATGTCCCACCGTCATCAAGGCTGTAATAGATGATTTCACCACCGACACCGAGGTCGCTAGCGCTCAGTGAGATTGTCTGACCCGGCTCGATTTCCAGCGTGCCCGATGTGGTAGGGTCGGGCGCCACCGATACGGTGGGTGAGTAGTCGTCCACGAAGGCATTGTATGATGCTGTGAACCCCCTGTGGCCAAGCCTATCAACGGCATAGTAGTCTATGGTGTGGACTCCGACACCGTCCACCGTGAAATTGCCAGCATACTCCGTCCACGCCCCGGAGTCTATCCTATACCAAATGGACATCACTCCCGCGCCGGCATCAGCGGCGGAGAGGCTGAACTCTGTAGAGGATGTGACGTAGGTTGGAGAGAATCCATACCGCGGTTCGCCAATCGCAAGGATGCTTGTCGGGGCGTCGTCGTCCACAACAACCTCGAACGACTGTATCACTTCGGTGTTGCCTACATTGTCGATGGCATAGTAGTCTATGGTGTGGACTCCGACACCGTCCACCGTGAAATTGCCAGCATACTCCGTCCACGCCCCGGAGTCTATCCGATACCATATCGACGCAACCCCTGCCCCGCCGTCGACCGTCGTCAAGCTGAACTCCGTAGACGCGTTCACATAGGTCGGAGACGCACCGTACTGAGGCTGTCCGACCTCAAGCATGCTCGTGGGAACCTCGTCGTCCACGAGAATGTCGTATGATTGTATGGGCACGTCATGTCCCAGGTAGCTTGTTCCATAGTAGCGGATTGTGTGTTCGCCTGCAGAACTCACGGTGAAGTTCCCTGCATACAGTGTCCAAGCATCGAGGTCTATCCGATACCATATCGAAGCTAGTCCCTTGTCGACGTCCTCGCCAGATAGGTTGAACTCAGTCGATGAAGTCACGTAGGTCGGCGACGTGCCGTACTGTGGCTGGCCGACGGTTATGTTTGGTATGCTCCCTTGATTTACAGTGTCGACAGCATCGCGGATGGTTTGCCAGAGATTCTTGTCTTCAGCTAGGGCGTAGGTGAAGAGAAAAACCTCACTGGCACCCGCCTCCTTGACCCAACTTATGTTCTGTCCGAACCACCCTTCATCCCCGATCTCAACGTCATAGAGATAAAGGGAAGTGACGATCCTCCTGGCGCCAGCATCCCGTAGCCAACCTATCGCCGTCTTTATGCCTTCCTCACCAAACCCCAACATGAGATAGGGCGCGTCGACGGCCTCCGCTATTCCCTCCCAATCGTACCCATTGTCCCAGTAGACCCACGGGTGTGACATAAGATGCGGCCTTAGAGGAATATCGGACCCCGCATCGCGGATAT
Source organism: Thermoplasmata archaeon (assembly GCA_046758325.1). Classification (GTDB taxonomy): domain Archaea; phylum Thermoplasmatota; class Thermoplasmata; order RBG-16-68-12; family JAJISG01; genus JAJISG01. Next base: position 42,881 of record JBHHZZ010000005.1, read on the forward strand.
ACTGCTGCAACAGGCTCAGAAGCTCTGTTACCTGCCCAGCCCTCCAGACATACCACATGTCCAAGAGCGTCTGATTGTCCTTTGTGAACTGCGCTCTCTCCGGAATGGTATCGCCCGGAACCGAGACGTTTGTCTCGTTCTCAAACTTATTCACTGTAAAATTGTCAAAGCTCGCATCGTACAGGAATTGGAAATCGTCGTTGATGTCGATGCCGTCGAAGCCCAGGTCGACCAGTTCCCCCATCAAGCCTTTCAACTGGGCAAGGTATTCCGGAGCACCGAGGACTCGCGATGGCGGAATGATCGGCCAGTAATCGGCAGGCGTGCCGTTCGATAGGATCTGAATCCACTCCGGATGCCGCGATTCGTTCAGCCAATACGAATTGGGCATAGCCAACCACGCATAAACCTTCAAGCCTTGAGTATGGGCGTAGTCGACGACTTCCCTAATATGATCATCAGGCATCCATTCTGGCTTAGGCAAGTATTCTGAGGGCCACAGTGCAACTCCACTCCCCACCGATATGAGAACGGCCGAGCCCCCTACGCCTTTGATCTTCTCGACTCCGAGGGTATAGTCGCACAGAGCTTGCCATTGCTCGCAGATCAGATAGGTGCCCAGGACAAAGGTGTCCAGTACCACATTTGTGACGATGCTTATCGAATCTTCAGAGCCTAGGATTCTATCAGAGGTTACTGTAACAACGACGGTGTACTTCCCCAGGTCAGCGTCTCCCACCGTTAAGGTTACGTTAGTTGAAGAACCCGGTCCCAGATCTGTGATCGAGGTCTGAGTCAGTTCCGCCATACTTGCGTTGTCAACATTGTCTACCGTCAGGGTAAAGTTGTCAGATACATTCCCGTCATTGGTCACAACGATCTCGTACGCAGCGTTCGTGGTGGTGTTTACCACCTGATGCCCTGGATGTGTCAGACGAACTCTGTAGAGTCCTGAGTCGACGAAGAACTGTCTGGTCTCGGATTGTACTTCATTGATCCCGTCAGATGCCCTGACGTGCCAGTAGTAGGTCCCCTGTCTCAGCCTGTAATGGTCCTTGATTTCCTGAGCGCTGAGGGCTCTACTGTACACGGCCACTTCGTCTATTGTCCCGTTGAAAAAATCACCAAACCAATAATTGGCCTTGCCTATGGTCCAAGGTCTGTCAAGATCACTTACTCCGTTCACAACCGTAGCATTATCTCTCTCTTGCCCGTCGACATACAGCCTTAAGGTCTGATTATCATAGGTTGCCGCGACGTGATGCCACACGCCCACGTGAGTTCCGGCTGGCAATTCGTATGAAACAATGGGCTGGATCGTTCTGTTGCCCACCCAAGCGTGGATATACCCCCAGCTGTACTGAACTCTCAAGTAAGTCTCGTTATTCCCCCACCCCACTCTTCCAGCAATATAACCAATGTGGCCAGACAGATCCGGGTTTATCCAAGCTTCTACGCTTCTGTCAGCCGAATTGAACTCGGGACTGTGGGCAACCTCGACGTAATCATCCACCCTATCGTACTTGAAGGCTCCAGCAAATTTGCCGCCGGTCTGGTCAAAGATTGCACCACCGTAGACGGTTCCGTTGTTCCCATTCCCACTCGAATCGTAGACGATTGTGTCATTCTCTCCATATTCGCTTCTTCCATCGAAGTGCAGCAACAGCACCGTACTAGGATTGGGAGTGATGGGCAGTGAGTCCAGATCATAGGTTGATGTGGTTCCACTGGCTACGTTGGTCTCCCGGTAGACCAGTCGATGTGCTTCCGAGATATTCAGGCTCTCGTCGGCAAGGAATCTGATCGTCATTGCTTCATCATCCTCATCGCTGAAGGTGGCGTTGAGAATGATGTTCAAAGCCCCCTGAGTGAAGTTGGTGTTGTTCGGGGGGCCGTTAAGCGTTATGGTTGGGGCCTTCAGAGAATGAACAACATCGTCAGGGTGAACGCCAGCAGGTGGAAGGGACTCACTCATCAGGTCACCATGTTGGTATGCTTGTGGACTCGTCATCATAATGGCAAGCGACACCACTATGACAGCCGCAACTCCTCTCTTCACTTCATCCCATTTCATCGATTCCATCATCTTTTCCTTGGCCAGTACGAAAATCGTTAGTATGACTATAAAAGAGTACTTGCCCGGGTCTCAGACTCGATTATCAACCTCACTGTCACGAGTTTCCGATAGTGCGTTTCCGTCATCCATGTCGAAGCAGGTGATCCCCTTTTGGACACCAAGGAGGTTGCACAGCGCAGACCGATTACCCATTCATCGGTGCTAGAGCTGGTTTTCCAGCAATGTGGTTCGTTCCCAGCCCCGTGTCAATTCAGCAGATGCCGAGCTTCTCCCTCCTCCTGGCCTAGGCCGGGAGAATCCCGAACGGTTCCAAAAGCTTATATTCCCCGTCCATCATGGTATGGCCTCCTGTAGGAGGCGGTGGCCGCTGGTACTACAGAGGGATGTATTTGGCCGACAAGAAGCTCGTTGAAGCAATCGAAAAGGCCCTAAAGGAGGCCAAACCCAGGAACTTCAAAGAGAGCGTGGAGATATCTATCAACCTGAAGGACGTCGACCTCACCCTGCCCCGAAACAGAATCGAGGGCGAGGTTGTCCTTCCGAAGGGAAGGGGGAAGGAGGTCAAGGTTGCCCTCTTTGCCAGCGGGGAGATGGCCGTTAAGGCGCGGGGGGTCGCAGACCTCATAGTGCCCCCCGAGGAGATTGAGGGTCTGGCAGAGGAGAAGGCCAAGGCGAAGAGGCTCGCAAGAGAGTACGACTTCTTCGTCGCCGAGGCCCCCCTGATGCCTGCCGTTGGCCGACGTCTGGGAACCGTCCTCGGACCCCGGGGAAAGATGCCCCGCCCCATCCCACCCGGAACGGATCCGGTCCCCACCATCAAGAGCCTGAAAAACGCCGTCAAGCTCCGTTCGAAGGACAAGCCCACCTTCCATGCCCCCGTCGGGACGAGGGACATGAAGCCCGGCGACCTGGCAGAGAACGTGGAGACCATTCTGAAGAGGGTGGAGGCGAAGCTGCCCCGGGGCCGTTTCAACATAGGCTCCGTATACGTGAAGACCACCATGGGACCTGCCGTGAGGATGATGTAGATGGCGGAAACCGCGGTGCATCCAAGAAAGGCTCAGATTGCCGAGGAACTGAAGGAGTTGCTCGTCGGGAGCCGAGTGGTGGGCCTAGTCGGCGTGACGGGCATCCCTGCCCCGCAGATGCAGAAGATCCGGGCCGGACTCAGAGACAGGGTCGAGCTGAGGGTTGTGAAGAACAGGCTGTTGCTCAGGGCCCTGGAGGCAGCGGCCAAGGAGATGAAGGGCGTGGAGAAGCTGGAGGACCTCATCCATGGGCAGACGGCCCTGGTCCTGACGGACTCCAACCCTTTCAAGCTCTTCAAGGAGCTGGAGGCGACCAAGACGAAGGCTCCCGCCAGAGGTGGCGAGATCGCTCCCGAGGACATCGAGGTGAAGGAAGGGGACACCCCCTTCAAGCCTGGTCCCGTGGTGGGAGATCTGCAGAAGGCGGGAATTCCTGCCGCCATCGAAGGAGGAAAGGTCGTAATAAAGAAGGACAAGGTCCTGGTGGAGAAGGGCCAGAGGATTCCCAGGAATGTGGCTCAGGTCCTCGCCAGGCTGGAGATCTTCCCGATGACGGTGGGCCTGGACCTGCGGGGCGTCTACGAGGATGGCCGCCTCTTCACCAGGGACGTGCTGGCAGTGGACGATGAGGAGATACGACGACAGATGATCACTGCGTTCCTCAGCGGCGTGAGCCTATCCCTGGCCATCGCCTTTCCGACCAGGTCTACGGTCGTCCTGCTGCTGGCGGACGCCCACCGTAGGGCCTTGGGTCTGGGTGTGGCCATGAGGTTCCCCGAGGAGGAAGTGCTTCCTCACTTGCTTTCCCGGGCCCATGCGGAGGTCACCGCCTTGGCATCGAGGGTTCCGGAGGCCCTGGGCAAGGACCAGGGGGCCGTGGTTGAGTCGCCTCCCCTAGAGGAGGCGTCAGAAGAGAAGACCCGAAAGAAGGAAGAAGAGAAAGGTGAAGGGGAGGAAGAGGCCGCTGCGGGCCTTAACTCCCTCTCAGAATGAGGATCCAGGAGGTGAACGAATGGAGTACATATACGGAGCGATGCTCCTGCACGCTGCGGGAAAGGAGGTCAAAGAGACAAGCCTGAAAAAGGTCCTGAAGGCTGCTGGTATAGAGCCAGACGAGACTAGAGTGAAGGCCCTCACAGCCGCCTTGGAGGGAGTGGACATCGAGGAAGCCATCAAGAGCGCCACCCTCGCACCCGCCGCTCCTGCACCCGTCGCAGCGGAGAAGAAAGAGGAGAAGAAGGAAAAGAAGAAAGAAGAGGAGGAGAAGGTAACCGAGGAGGAGGCAGCCGCGGGCCTCGGTGCCCTGTTCGGCTTCTGAACCCTCTTCAGGGACCTTCCCAGACTCGGGTCCGCATCGACACTCGTCGTATCAGGGCCCACAGGCAAGGAAGGGGGCCTTCGCGTCTCCGAGGCTCCTCCTCCCACTCAGACGCGAGTCTTCTAACAAAATCATCAGCCTCAGAGAGAGCGAGGTGTCCGGCTTGGGAACACGTGGGGAAGGCTTCCTCCCGGGCGAATGAGATTCAATCATGGAGTGGACCTTCCGGCCACCCTCAAGGAGCCTCTACCCATCCTCTGAGGTCTCTGAGCCAAGACCACGTGCCACCGGCTCCACGTGAACTGTCGCTTCTGCCTTCAGCTCCTCCCTGATCTTGATTTCCACTCCAGACGCTATCTCGTGGGCCTCTTCGATGCTGAGGTGGTTGTCTACATCTACCGTGAGGGCCACAGCCTTCCGGAAGCCGTAGTCATGGACGGAGATATCGTGTACCTTCCTCACTCCTGGGAGGGTCGAGGCAAGGTCCATGATATGCCTGACGAAGACCTCGCTGGGAGCCCTGCCCAGTAGACGGTCGCCAGCCGAGCGTAGCAGTCTTCCGCCGGTGTAGAGGATGATCCCGGACACGATGATACCGAAAAGGGGGTCCAGGATTCGCAGGGATCCACTCCAGCTCGTCATGTATATGGCCAAGGCGATGGCCCCCGTGAGCATTGCGTCATACCTGTGATTCCATGCGTCCCCCCGGACGACGTCGCTGTCTATCCGCTCGGCGATAGCGAAGGAGAAGCGGGCGAGGATCTCCTTGACCCCTGCCAGAACGCCTAGGATGAGGGCGAAGACCAGGCTACCGCGAATCGAGGGGTTGAAGAGTTCCCTCACGGACTGCAGCAGGAGAAGAACGGCCACGAAGACCAGGAAGGCCGCCACCAGGAGGGCAGCCACATCCTCCAGCCTCCCGTGTCCGAAAGGATGCTCCCGATCCGCCTCTTTTCCGGCGTATCTGAATGCGAGGAGGATCATGAGGGATATGCCCACGTCTCCCAGCTGGTTGAAGGCGTCCGTGAGGACAGCCACGCTCCCCAGGAAGGAGGCAATGAAGATCTTTGAGGAAAACAGGGACATGTTGACCACAATGGCCACGGTGGACTGGAAATACCCATACCGGGCCCTCGTCCTAGGGTCCGACGCGTCGCCCAGATCAGGTAGGAAACCCACAGGTGAAGATAACTCCCCCCTACTTAGAAATTGACCATCCAGGGAAGGCCTACGTCCTGCAGCAACTACCTACGCGCGGGTGATGAGAGAACTCTTGCTGAGCGCGCTGCCGCGACGAGGATCTTGAGTGCTGATTCCCTCATAGCTTCCCCTCCTTGGCCCGTTTCTGAAGCCGCGCCCTCCTCTGCTTCGAGGTGAACCCGGTGGCTCTCTCCAGGAAGGCGTTGTAGGCGCGAACGGTCTCCCCCGCCGTCTGGTTGTCCACGTCTCTGCTCATATCCATCTCTACATAGAGGAACTTGCCGTCCGTCCAGACAGCCATATCCCTTATGGCGCCGTAGCTGACGCGCATCCTCCCCTCAACCCCATCTACCTCCCCAAATCCCCTAAGGATTCGTCTGAGGCCATCACCCTCCAGCTCCCTGAAGTGTCCCCTCTTGATGTCGTAGGTCTGCATTCTCAGTCCGATATCTCCAATCCGAGGCCAATCAAAAAGACTTCGACTTCTATTGGAGCAATGGTTGAACCCTTAAGGCAAGTATGCATTAGCTTGGGGCCCTATGCCAACAGCCTGGTCGATGAAAGCCCAATCTAGGACTTCAAAGCCCACGAGATTTCGGCCCCCGCTCTTCATGACCGTCTCCCTATTGCTTTTGATTACGCTGATCCTGCCTCCCCATGTAGCAGCTCGCTGCTTCGGGGTACCCGAGGGGACCGAGGAACCAAGAACGGAAGGAGTCTGGTCCTTGGAAATAGAGGTGACTAGCTCCAACGGCTACAAGGCCTCTGCCATCCTCGGCGTCGATTCTGGGGCAACGGAGGGCTATGACCGTGATTTCGATGCCGTGGAGCCCCTCTTCCAGTTCCAGCCTCGGGGAGGTGACGTTGAACTCACCCTTTACGCTTATTTCTACTACCCCGATAACCCGGAGACGGCGCTGGGCAGCTCTATGGATCCTGAGGCCACCGTGGGACTTACGACGAGCGTCATCGACCCCAAGGATAACATGACGTGGCCTCTTCAAGTGGCCTACCTCTTGGAGGAGGACGCAGTCATAAGTCTTACCTGGGAGCCAAACGTGACCAGGCAGCTCGGCGGATACTCAATAGAGCTCTTCACTCCCTTCGGTGAGGTCCTGCCCATGGCCAAGATCTCCAACTACTCCTTCGCAGCGAGCCGCGGGGTCTATGACTTCACGGTAAGGGCCTTGGCGGAGACGGAGGAACGGGGGGCCGAACAGCAGATAATCGGCGGCGTAATCACGGCCTATGCTCTCGTGGTGGCAATCATTCTGGGTCTGAGGCGACTGAGGAAGGGTCGGAGATCTTAACCCAGGAAACGATCCAGGTCCACGCTGGACCTGCCCAGCTCCTCCACCTTTGTATAGAGGCTCCAGTCCTCCTTGCACTCGCAGTCCAGTTCGTCGAGCCAATCAGAGACATTCAGGGAGTAGTCGTCTATGGCCTTGAGGATGATACCATCGCAGTGTCCGCAGTTGTGGGCTCCCCGCCGCTTGCCGCCCCCGGTCGGCTTGGACATCACCCTAGCCCCGATCCCCCGCAGAACCTTGAGCACCTCCACTAGGGACCACAACCAAGGGGGCCTGTACTCTCCCTTCCTGTACAACACGTCCACCAGGGTGTCCCTCTGGACGTTGGTGGGGTTTATGGATATCGTATCCGTCATGCCGTCGATGGCCCTGGCGGAGTTGATGATGTCAATCAAGGCCCCCCTTTCGGAAAGGAAGGGAGGCTTGAGGAGGAGGTAGGTCTTGACGCTGACGCCGCATTCCCGCGCTACCTTCGCAGCCTCCACGTACGCTTCAAAACTGAAGTCCTTGCTGATGCAGCGGTCCCGAATGAAATCGTTGGCAGACTCGAGGCCTATGGCGACCTCGAAGACCTTGCAGCATTTCACGGCCTCCTGCAGGAGAGGTCTTCGCACGAGCTGAGGCAGGTTCTCAACAACCACCTTCTCGCACCTCTCGCCCAGGTCCCCCAGGATGATTCTTCGAATTTTGGGAGGAATCTCGTTGGGATCGAAGAAGTTGCCCGAGTTGTAGACCTTGACTATAGGTTGACCCCCATAGATGTCCATGGCACTGGACCACTGCTGGAGGAGGTCCTCTCCGGAGACCTCGGTGAAGCAGTCGCTGACGTATCCGCACATGGAGCAACCGCTTTTCCTAGCCCAATAGCACCCCTTCGTTCGCAGGATAAGGACGAAAGCTTCCGCCACTTCGCCATCCAGAAGCTCTCTCTCTGTCCAGGCGGACACGTACTTTGTGGGATCGTGCTCCCTGACCGCCCTCGTCTCCTGTATCAGCTGTGCTAGCTGAGTCATCCACGAAGGAAAGCTGGCCGGCGAATAAAAGGTTTAGCCGCGGGGTTTCACCAGGATAATGGCGGCGATGAGGCCTAGGGCGATGAAGACGAGGGAGAGGAACCAAAGGGCGAAACCTATCTCAGGGGCAGTGATGAAGACGGGCACCTCGAATATGCCGGGAGCCTGGTAGAGGAGCGCGTAGGCGACGAACAACAGGAGGCCCACGACGGCCAAGGAGATGCCTACCATGGGATTCCCTTCCTTCTGTTGCCTTATCTTCACAGCCCCTGTCGCCTTCCGGCGGCGCGTCTGATGCATGGGTTGTGCAGTGACTCCTGGCACGGCTCCGGCGGGGGGGTAGGCCCGGCAGCTGTAGCAGTACCATCTGTCGTATTGGGGGATGTAGGTGAGTTCCCCGCCGCACGTAGGACACGCGCTCTCGCCCTCCCGGCCCGCCTCCTGCGGAGCTTCAACCTCCTGGACTACCTCGACCTGCCCCTGATGCGTCTCCTCGGCAAGCTGTTCCGGCGGCTCTGGCTGTTCTTCCACCAAGGGAGCTTCTTGCGCGGCCTCTTTCTCCTCGGGTTCAGGGGGTTTCTCCTCCTGAGATTCTACGGGCTCCTCCCCCTTCAGCAGGAGGCCCTGTTTCCTTACGTGCTCGAGAAGGCGTAGTCGGAGCTCGTACTTCATGCCGCTGTCATCCAGGGCGTAGTCCCTACACCACTTCATGAGCTGCTCCTTGGAGGCCAGGTCCATCTCTTCCCGGGAGAAGGGAGCGTAACCGATGGTCTCGGCCTTTCCTTCACCGCCTGCCTTCATGCGCTTGCCTCCCTTACGTCCTCGAGCGATGCCGTAACTCTTTGGCACGTACGCCCTGCAGTCGAGGCAATAGAAGCGATCATATTGAGGTATGTACTCGAGCTCCTTCCCACACGTGGGGCACGGGTTCCTGATCCCAGCGTCTTCCTTGTACTCCTGGCAACCGTAGCAGTAGTACCTGTGATACTGCTGCACGAATACCAAGGCTCGACCGCATCTATCGCAGGGATGAAGGGTCTTGGGCGCGTAGGACCGGCAGCCGTAGCAGTAGTGCCTTCCGTAAGGGGCGATGTAGGTGAGCTCAGCACCACAGGTTGGACAACCAACCATCTCATCCTCTTAGGAGGTTTCTCTGGGCACCCTATTTGATTGTTTTTAAGTCGTAATCAAAATCGGGAATCATTTTTCCTGGCTTTTTGACGTCTTCTAGGGGTACAGAGGTACCCCATCCCCGAAACGTGGATACCTATCGGAGCTGGATTCAAGGTTGGGCGGACAGGTTGACGAAGGCGAGGCCAAGGAGCACGAGAGCCGCCGAAGGGATTCGAACCCTTGACCTACGGTTCTCCCGCTGCGTTACAAGACCGTCGCTCTAACCAGCTGAGCTACGGCGGCTTCACGAGGTGGATTGAGAGGTCATAGGGATTAAATAACTTGTCGGGGAACATTCACAGCGCATCCCCTTGGCCAGTATCAGCGCTCTGCGCCTTGAGCTTCGGAAGTCAGCCCCAGCAACTGCTGCAGGGAGACAAAGACTATCCAGACGACTGCTGCCAGGACGCCAACGGTCTCCCAGAGAGGGTCCACGCCGCTGAATATTAGGATTAGGGCGAGGACGAAGGCGACCGCCGTGGCCACTGCTCCCACCACCCCGAAGGCCCGATTCTTCGCAACGATGAGCAGGAAGAGCGCCAATCCTGCCGTCAATAGCAGAAAGAAGGCGATCGCAGCGTACGTGTGAAGAACGCCCGCGTCCTCTGTCCAGATACCGACGCCAACAAGGGATATCCCGGCCGCCAGGAACGCTCCGCGGGTCACCCAAGCCACAGACCTGGTTCCTAGGGGCTCAAGGCCCCAGGCCGCGAAGGGAAGAATCAGAAGGCCAGTCAGGATGACAGCGCTGTTGAAAGCCCAGGCACCTGATCCGACCCCCAGGTCGCTGAGGACGTCCTCGCCGAAGACGTATGTGGGATCGAGGGCAATGGCCGTTGCATAGAGTATGACAAAGACGATGGGGGCCAAGAGGCCACAGATGGTTCCAATCCTCTCAGGGGTTAACCGCTCCATGACGGCCTATTGTGTATTCTGTTTATAAAGAACCTTGCGCTCCATCATGGCGGTAGGTTTTTCTTGGACAGAGACCCTGCCTGCGACTCATGACTCCGGACAGCCTCAGGCAGGCCTATCGACAGTTCACCACGGGGGTATCCCTCATCACGACCCACGGGACGGCTGGCCCAAACGTCACGGCCGCAGAGTGGACCTTCAACGTGTCCTATGAGCCCTTCTTGATATCCGTTCACATCGGCCGGGGGAAGGCCACCCACGATGCCATCGAACAGACCGGGGAGTTCGGGGTGAACATTGTGGCGGAGGATCAGGTGGCCGCCATGGCCCTCGCTGGTCACTTTTCCAAGCGTGTCGTAGACAAGCTCTCCAGCGACCTCTTCGACACCTATCCGGCGAAGCGTATCAAGGCTCCTCTGATTCGTGGCTGCCTACTGAATGCCGAGTGTCGAGTGGTACAGCAGGTCGCCATGGGCGACCATACTGCCTTTGTAGGGGAGGTGGTGGAGTTTACCGTGGACGGGTCTAGGAATCCCGTGATCCTCCACAAGGGAGCGCGGCGGCTCGGTGCACGCATAAGGAGGCGCGCTGATGTGACCGTTGCAGTGACGCCGATGCAAGCCGCGCGGGGTGCGGGAATCACCGCCACAGGGGAGCTCATGGCCCCCAGCAGGGCCTTCAAGAAGATTCACATTAGACTCATCGACCCGAAGGGGATAGAAATCGTAGAGAGGGAGGCGCTAACCGGAGCCGAAGGCTATTTCAGCGCCGACCTGGCCATCCCTGCCGAAGCACCGTCAGGCGTCTACGTCATCCTTGCCCGATACCGTGATGCTGAGGGCAGTGCCCGTCTCAGGGTAACCTAGTCCGCGAGTGGCATAGCGGGAGTCCGGTTCAACCGGCTCAACAGAGGTGACCCACTGAAAATCATCTCTTCCGTCCCCTTCTCTTGGACTTCGGTCGGGTCCTAGAGTGGGCTCCCTTTCGGTCAGTCATCCTCTTCCTCTTTGCCCAGTCCTCTTGCACGAGAGTCCCGTTCCACAACTTCAAGGCCTTCTCCTTGGAGAAGGGGATGCCTCGGGCCTCGAGCTTTGACTTCATTCGATTACGGAACTGATGCCTCTTGATATCCTTCTGGCTGTTCCAGAGCCTTTCAAACTCCCGGACCTTCTCGTTCAAGTCACTGCCTCCGGATTCCTATCGGTAGGACGACGATGCTGAGGTTCAGTATTCGGGCCTACTGGGAAGAATGACTACCGGCGCCTTCTTCCTCCGCCCCTTCCACCGGGTCTGCCTCTGCCGCCTCTGGAGGGCTGTCCGCCGAAGTCGGATCTGCCCGAGGATCGCCTCTCCATCTCGTACTCTCGGTCGCTGATATTGAACTCCTCGTTGACTTCAGGGATGTCCTCCTCGACGATGGCCATGCTTCCGTACTTTCCCACGTTGAGACGGAGATGACCCCGCACGAGGGACATGAAGCCGTTATCGATGAGCAGAACGTCCCCAGGAGAAACCTGTTCAATCTGATCCTGCCATAACGTCATGAGTACTGTCCCGGTCTCGTCGCCGACTCTGGCTTCTGCCAGCAATCGGGCGCCCCCCATCCTAGAGGGGACCTCTCTCTTCTCGCCAATGTCCAATACCTTGACGAGGATGTTCACGCGCTTTGAGGCAGGCGAGAGGTCGTCTACCTTAACCATTTCCTTGTCTGCTTCCTTATCCATTGTGTCTCACTTCCGGCACGAAAAACAGGGGACCCGACCCAACCTTTGAGCCCTGAATCCCGAGTTGTTGTGTCTGCGATAAGGACGCCTATGTCCCATATATACCTTCCCTTCTCATTCGGCGACCCGGTGCCCCTAGCCAGCCTCCACAATGACTCTCGTAGACAAGGCCTACTCAATCACGCGATAGGGCCTCATACAGGAGGGGCAGCGAGACGTCGTACCTGTAGGTCACGTTCATATGCCCGTCGTCGAATTCCTCATAGTAATGGGGTATCCCCAGGGCTTCTAGCTTCGCGTGGAGGATCCTGGACCCCCAGATGAGGCTGAACTCGTCCTCCGTCCCGCAGTCGATGTAGATCAGCTCCAGCTTCCGAAGGTTGTCCGCGTACCTCTCCACCATGTTGACGGGGTCCCATTCCCTCCACCTCACCCACACCTCGGACCTGAACTCGCCCGTCTCCAGGTCGAATGGAAAGTCGATGCCCATGATTGGCGATTGCGGATTGGGGGAATAGTGGGCCGCCATGCCCAGGGTGTTCAGGACCGGGAGGAGGTCCTTTCTCCTCCTGTCGGGTCTCTCCCAGTATCCCTCCAGCCATGCCTCTGGCCCACCAGCCTCCCTGAAGGCCTTGAGGGCCTTGGAGAAGTCGGGTATGTAGCAGTATTCGAAGGCGGAGTCGCCAGAGTGATTCGCCAGGGCGGAGAACACATCGGGATGCCTCATACCCAGGACCATGGACCCGTACCCTCCGGAGGACTTGCCCCAGATGGCCCGCCGGCCGCATCTGTACCTCTCCTCCACGAGGGGTATGACCTCCTGGATGAGGTAGTCCTCGTAGGCGCCGATGGCGGAGGAGTTCAAGTACTGATTCCCTCCGACCCTCGTGAAGCAGTCTGGCATCACGACGATCATGGGACCGCACTTCCCCTCGGCGATAAGGCGGTCCATCTTCGATCTGAGATCCTCCATCAGGGGGTCTACATTCAGGAGCATGCGGCCGGTTCCCGTATATCCCACGATGCCGTAGACCACAGGCGCCTCCTCCTTGCCGTATCCCGGCGGGAGGTAGATTAGGACATCCCGTTCCGACGGGTCCCCCAGGGGATTCCCCTTCAGGATTTCGCTCTCGAACGTCTCCTCCACAAGCCTTCCCTGCATCATGAGCCCCTGAACCCGCGGAGGGTATTTCAGCCTGCAGATATGGGCCCTGGCATCTCTCTTCGCCTCATTTGGGTTATCGTTATATATGCTCGAGACCCATTAACTTCATGAATGCCGAAGGGCTCCGTGCTCCAGCCCTACGAGTTGGTAGTCAACAAAATTCTTCCCACCATCAGGGCCAGGCTAGCGCAGGTTCTCCTTCAAGACTACGACCTCAGACAGGTGGAGGTCGCCGAGAAGCTGGGCGTTACCCAGGCGGCCGTGAGCCACTACAACACGCACACCAGGGGGGCGGACCAGACCATTCTCCAGCTCTTCCCGGAGATCGACAGTTTCATCCAGGAGCTGGCCAAGGATATTGCCAGTGGAATGCCCAAACAGCAGCAGGTAGCTCGACTGAACAACATCTGCTGGCAGCTGATGTACACGGAGAGATTCTGCAGTTATCACCGCAAGATCGCGGATCTGGAAGGCTGTAACATCTGCTACGAGCCGGTTCCCCAGTGATCAGTCTGGGGACGCTGGCTTTTGGGAGTGATGTTGTGGTAGCGCAGAGCATGAAAGGCTGGGATCGCCTTTGCCTTGCCGAGGTCGGCCCTAGCGGTAGCCAGGACCCTCAAGGATGGCCCCCTCACCAGGGAACAGGTGAAGTCCAGGACCGGGCTGCCGGATAGGACCCTGCGATTCGCCATCGCTCGCTTGAGGCGGGTGGGAATCGTGGACGAGCGGCGCAGCCTCAGGGACGCCCGAAGGAAGTTATTCTTCCTGGTGGGAGAGGGCGAGGGAGCAGGACGAAGAGCTCAGGAGGCTCCCCAGTTGACCCGGTAAAGCTGGGAGTAGCCATCGTCGTACAGTTTGAGGTAGTCCCCCCCCAGGAACTTGTCCAGGGCCTGCGGGGAGAGTGGCAGGGCGGGGTCCCAAGGAAACAGCATGGCGCCCGCTACTAGGTCTCGGTCCAGGAGGACATAGTCGACTCTCCCAGGACCACCAGGTAGCTCCTCCACCCATTCCATCTCCTGCCGCGCCTCGTCGAAACTAGGAGCGTGAAGAGCCAGGGAAACACTATCCCAGGTGGCCCTAACTCCGGTGAAGCCGAAAAGGATGGATGAGGCCCTGTGATCCGTTGCCGTCACACCGTCCACCCTTCCGACAGACCATTGGACCACGTTCATGCCCTCGGCCCTGGTCCCCTCGAAGTGGTTTCCCAGGACCTCCCTAGGCGGCAAGGCGGTGAGGGCTCCGAGGATGATGAGAGCTGAAAGGAGCAGGACCAGGAGACGCTTTCCCCGGCCTATGGCCCGCATCAGCTGGAAAGCTCCCATCCCTCCGAAGATGGCCAGGGGCAAGGTCAGGTACTCGAGGTGCCTGTAGGGTATGAGGAACGTGGGTGCGATGAAGCCTCCGAGGATCCAGGAGATGTTGAGGGCCAGGAACCATGATGTAATGGATGGACCACCGGGGAGGAAGTCAAAATACCTGCGGCCAGGAGCGCTGAAAAGGAAGAGGAAGACGAAGGGGGCGGAATAGAGGAGGGAGGCCTGAGAGACGGAGACAGTGGTGCCTGGCACCTGACTGTAGTAGAAGACCACCAGGATGAGGGAGGTGAGGAGAGCGGCCAGGCCAAGTATCTTCCAATCCCTGGATGCTGGTCTGGAGGAAGGTCGATACGTCCAGGAGATATGGGACCGCAGGATGGAGATGGGGTATAGGACCGCCGGCAGAGCCAGTATGAGGATCGCCGTCACCCACCATGGAAACCTCTCGATGCCCAGGAACGTCCTGAAACTCTCCGCATAGACGGCCCAGTAGGCGACGTTCGCTCCGACCAGGAACCCCAGGAGGGCCGTCTCTCTCCTAATCTCTCCGAAGGAAGCACCCCTGAGGGCGACTCTCATGAATGCCACCATGAAGGTAGAGATCATGAGGATGTAGCTAGAGAGGTGGTGCACAACCACCAGGGCCAGGGCCAGGGGGATCAGAAGGGCGAAGAGCTTGCCGTCCTCCCTCAGTCGGAGGAGCAGCAGGAGGCTTGAAGCTACGAACAGATCCCCCAGGGCCCCCGGGATAGGATGGGAAGTGGGATATACGTGAGGCAGGACCACGGCGACGATTGCGGCTGCCAGGAGGGCGGGCCAATCCCTCCCAGTAACCTCCCGACCGATGAGGAAGGCAGGGACGACGATGAGGGACGAGAGAATGGGGACCATCAGAACGGCAGCGGCCTCCAGCGGTATCCCGGTCCATGAGGTGGAGGCGACCAGTACCTCCATGCCCGAGAACTCAGGGTAGCCAACCCCCCACCCGAGGTAGGGGTCTGGCAAAGGCGAGCCCTCCGAGAGGAGACGAGTGATTAGGAAGTATTCGCCGAAGTCAGCGCCCCAGAAGAGGTAACGGGTTACCGGCAGCAGCCGGAGGTAGACCGCCAGAAGAAAGATTGAGAGGAGGGCATACGAGGTGGACCTCTTCACGTCGTTCCATTAAGGAAAGCTCATATTAACGTTCGGGTCGTCCCGCCGAACATCCTGTCTCTGAGTAGAAGACGGTTCGCTGACCCAGCAGCGATAAGCCCTCAAAAGGTCCTGAGAGTGAGATGGTATAGGGTACGACACCTGTCGCCCTGATCAAGAACTCCGAAGAGATTCCAGGTATCCGCCATCAGAACCCGGAGACACACTCCTCGTACACCTCCATGGTCTCGTGGACCACCCTCCCCCAGTCAAACCTCTCCTCCACGACACGACGCCCCGAGGCCGCCAGCCTCTGACACAGGCTGTCGTCTTCCATCAGTTCCTTCATCCTCTGAGCCAAGTCCTCACCGCTTCCTGGCGGGACCAAGAGGGCATTTTCATTATCCCTAGCCACGTCGACTACCCCTCCGACCTCAGTGGCAACCACCGGCAGGCGGGCAGCCCATGCCTCAAGGAGGGTAAGGGGAAACCCCTCCCACAACGAGGGCAGGACGAAGGCGTGGGAGGAGGCGTACAGGGCCATCAACCTCTCCTCCTCCACAAATCCCAGAAAATCCAGGTTGCGCAGGCCCAGGGCCTTCGCCGTTCTTGTCAACTCCTCCCCTTCTGGCCCCTCTCCCACGAGAAGCAGCCGGAACTTCCTGCCAGCTTTCTCCAAGATTCTGGAGGCCTCCAGAAGGTGAACGACGCCCTTTTGAGGCACAAGTCTCCCGACGAAGAGGAAGGTGAAGTCCTCAGGCCTTCTGGTCCGAACCGCATCAAACCTGGACCAGTCGACGCCGTTGGGAATCCAGCGCACTGCTGGTTGTTTGGACTTCAAGCCTGCTTCCAGCGCCTGCTTGTCGACCGTTATGACAGCATCATAGGCCAAGGAGAGGCTGAGGGCCTCCAGGGCCGAGAAGGCCAGGGCTCGCGGGCTCCGTCCTAGCATCGCCGTCCATCTTCCGGCGTAGACGCCGTGAAGGGTGCGTACCAGTGGGATACGAAGCTTCCTTCGAAGGTATGTGGCGGGGAAGCTACCCAGGGGACAGTGAACATGGATGAGGTCGTGAGGACCTAGCTGCCTCACCTGCTCCACCAGCAGGAGCGGAAAGAGGGCCCTGCCCACAGGATTCCCGAAGGCGCTCCGGGGCCCGATGCGAAAGACCCGGAATCCCTTCATCCCATCGCATCCCTTCGGTCTAACCCCGCCCTGCAAGTCCCTAGACACGAGGTCTACCTGAACTCCCTTTGAGACCAACCCCCTGACCAGGTGGAGGATGTGGTACTCTCCCCCGCCCACGCTGGGAAACCATCTCTCGGAGATCATCAGGACCCGCAAGGGTTGTCCTCCGATGGGGAAGGATGCTTGGCTCAAAGCCTTTTGCGCCCAGTCATGGATGGAGGAACCGGACGCTGACGATGCGGGCCCTGCTACAGGATTAGGTTCTCGACCACGGAGGCAACGATGTCCATAGCCCTTTCTATCATCTCCAAGGAGTTGGCGTAGGAGAAGCGCAGGTGACCCTCGCCCATCTTCCCGAAAGCTGAGCCGGGACTGCAGATGACCCCTGCCTTGAGCAGGCGGAAGGCTAGATCCTCCGACGTGACTGGATGGGTGCTGGAGGGGAAGGCGTAGAAGGCTCCATCAGGTCTGGGACAACGGAAACCCGGGGTCTCGTTGAGCCTCTTGACAATCCGGTCCCTTCTCTCTCGAAACTTCGCCACCATGTCCTCCACATAGTCCATGGAGCCCTGTAGCCCCACCAGGACGGCATGTTGCGCAGGCGTCGGCGGGCACGCCACCATGAAGTAGTGGACCTTGGACATCGTCTCCACATATTCCTCTGGAGCGATGAGGTATCCCAGCCTCCACCCGGTCACGGCGAAGACCTTGGAGAAGGAGTTGACGTAGATGAGGTTATCCATCTTCCCGAGGAAACTGTGGTGCCCCTTCTCGTACACGATGGCGTCGTACACCTCATCGGAGATGAGGAGGAGCTGGTTCTCCTCGGCAAACTCCGCGACGGCTTCCACTTCCCGCTCCCCCATAACCGACCCCGTGGGATTCGAGGGCGTATTCACGATGAGGGCCTTGGTCCTCGATGTCACCAAGTCCTGGAGAATCTCGACCCTCGGGATGAATCCCTCCTCTTCCAGGAGGGGGTAGAAGACCGGGGTTCCGCCGGCGAGGCGAACGTGAGGGGCGAAGAGGACGAATCCGGGATCGGGAACCAAGACCTCGTCCCCCCGATCGATGAAGGTCTGCATCGTGAGGTAGAGAGCCTCTGTGGCTCCCGTAGTTACGAGGACGTTGCCTTCTCTGACTCCTGCCTGGGACGAGTGTCTCTCCGCCAACGTCCGCCTGAGTTCTGGCAGACCTCCGGTAGGACCATACTTGTTGTGCCCGCTGTCGAGAGCCTCCTTCATGGCCTTCAGGACATGAGGGGGCGGTGGAACGTCAGGTTCACCCAGGCCCAGGTTGATGGCATCGAACCCGGCCAGGTCGAACATCTTCCTGATACCGGACATCTTGAGTCCACGGGCCCGTGGGGCAAACATAGATGATGATGCTTGGCACACAATTTTAAGGCTTCGAGACACACTTTGGCAGGGTCCTCGACAGAAAAGGCCTCGCCCCCAAGGTCCGGAGGTCTGTTCGGGCCGAGGCCAGGCAGGCGTCGACAGAGCAGCCGATGTACTCATCAGGGGTCGCTTCCGGGAAATGCAGCGCTACATCTTTTTGTAGGTGAAGCATATGGGCCAGGGAGGATGACCGACAGGTGCCCTAGGTGCCGGAACAGTATCGATAACCCCAAGAGCCTGACCTGCCCCACCTGCGGTTACTCTCTGAGACTGCCTTTGGTGGGGAAGATAGGGGCAGCCTTGGTGATCGGTGGCCTCATCTCCTTCCTCCTCGCAATCTTCTACGGGGAGATGTGGATGGACATCCTCCTGGCCGGCATCAGCGCCATCACCGCCGGGATGGCCGCCCTCTTTGCATCTGGATGGATGCTCGGACGGGCGGGCCGAACTTAGAGGAAGTCCTCCAGCTTGGCAACCTGTTTACTCTCATCCTGGAACGTGGACTCTATGGCCTCCTCCACGAGTTCGATCCTCTGCCGGAGGTAAGCCGAAACTCCGTACTCCTCGGAGATCCTCTTGGATACCTCCAGGTACTTGATGACGCTGCTCCGGTGCACAGTCAACGTCAGATTTCCGCCACAGCCGAGGCACTTGCCTTTCAGCGGAATCCGTCGGTACTTTGCGTTGCACTTGGTGCATCGGAACTGCTGGCTTGTGAAAGCCTTCAGGTTCCCGATAAGGTCTGGTAGAAAATGATGAGTCACGATCCTGGCCACCACATCCTCCGCGTCCACCGCCCTTATCTTGTCGGCCAACGCCAGCTGCCCCTCCATCTTGGAGACCATGTTCCCTTCCTTGTAGGAGGACAGGAGGGGAGCATTCGCCACCCCGTCCACCTCGTGGGTGTACCCAAAGCCCTCAAACTGCAGTACCGTGCCGATCCGCTTCGCCACAGTATCTATGAGTTCCTCCACCTCCCGGGGATGGGTGAAGCGCTCCGCCGCCTCGTACATCTCCAGGGGGAGGGAGGAACATACCTCCATGTTCTGAGCCTCCTTGTCGATTTCCCTGGGATCGATCCTCGTGCTGAGGACCAGGGGTGCATCCATGAGCCCTCCTCGCTTCTCCGGCAGGAACTCCCGGCTGAAGTTGAGGAGGCCGTCTAGGAGGAGGATGACGGAGTCCTCGTCGCCGTCGGCGTCCCTCCTCTTGGCGGCGTGGAAGAAGGGATGGGCGAAGCAGACCCGGGCTGGGCAGAGGCCGATGATCCGGCCGAGGACCCCCACGGAGGTGTGGGGAGCAAGCCCCACGACCAGCCGCCCGATGAGGTCCCCCGCGGACTGGAGGTTGTAGAAGGCCTCCATGTCGTAGACCTTGACCAGGAGGTCGTCCACGAATCGGGCGACCCGCAGCATGTACTCCCCGCAGGCGCTGGAGACCACGATGTCCTGGGGCTTGAGCTCCAGCAACTGCTCCTCCCTCTCCAGGGGACGACCCTCTACGTCCTTGGCGTACCCGAGCTGCCTGCCCCTCTCCACGCTGAGCCCTACCTCCACTGGCCTGAAGTGAGTCAGGGGCAGGTTAGTCATGTCGAACCGGGTGGTCCCGTCCTTGAAGACGAAGATGCCATGCTTGGCCCGCAGCAGGGCCTTCTCCAGCGGCTCCGGCGTCTTGTTACGGGATATCATGCCTTTGACGAGCTTCACGCCTTGAATCCTGCCCTCCTCCAGGGAGGCGGTGGCCTGGCTGTGGAGCTCCCTCAGGGGGATAGGTTGCTCCACCACCTTGCCTAGAGGGGTCGTGTGGCCGCCGCACGGACACAGCGGCAGAAACCAGGACTTGCCACAGCTCTCGCACCTCCTGATACCGACCTCGGCTACGACCCTGTCCCTCTCCAGGGCCTTGCTCAGGAGCCTCTGGGACCCGCCGTTGCCGCCTATGGGGAAGAGGCCGTGGGGTGGCGGCTTCATGAGCCTCTCCTTCGCCTTCTCAGGCCGTCCCATCCTCGCCCCAATCCTCGTGGGAGCCCTGGCCTTGACGCGGATGCCCGAGAGGCGCGAGACGTATTCCAGGGGCGAGGAGGCCTCCACATCTTCCTCCAGGCGGAGGCCATCCTCGGCAACCCCTATTCCCAGGCACCTCAGCAGGGCCTGAGAGTGGCGACCCACCTTGAGTCCACCCCCGTCGTGAACAAAGGGTGCTCCCAGCTCCACCAGCAGCGTGATGATATCCTCGCCATCGGGAAGGCGCAGATGATCGTCCACCATGCTGCCGTTCTCAGCTACGAGTCGCCTCAGGCGCCTCAGCTCCTCCACGGATAGGTCGTGCCAGAAGAGGTTGTAGCGGGGGTGCAGCGGTATGCCGTAGGTCTCGGAGAGTTCGACGACCTCCTCAAAGGTCGGCCTGGCCCAGTTCTCCGGCAGCTTTCCTGCTGCCTTCTCAATCTCGGCCCGGTACCAATCGAGGCCGTAGGCACAGGGGATCAACGGGTGGTTGTTTTCGAGGAACTCGCCGAAGGCCACGAGGATCTCTCCCAGGTCGACGATGGTCTTCACCTTCGGCCGTAGACGCTCAGCCTCCTCCAGGGTGTTGACTTCCACCAGACTGCCGTCCTTGAGCAGGACGATGGGCCCTTCTATGGAGGTGCACGGAGCCACCGCACCCGCCTTCCCAGGCCTCTCCACCTTGATTTGCGTGCCCACGGCGATGAACTCGTCCAGGAGGAACATGGTGGCCGGATGCAGACCGAGGGCCGCAAGACCCGTTGCCCTGGACCTGCCGTACCTCAAGCGGAAGCCCCCCTTGCGACTCGGATGGGCCAGCACGGGCCTCCCAGCCAGGATGTTCTGTATGAACTTGTAGCTGGGCTCGAGGCCGGCCTCCTCCTCCCCTCCTTTCCACGTCTTCAGGTACTCCTCCAGGAAGTCCCACCCATCTATGCCCAGCTTGCGAACGTGCTTCAGGATCTTAGGGGCCTTGAGACAGAGGCCCTCCGCGATGACCAGGCAGGCACCGCCTCGAATCCGGTTGGTCTCCACCCTGGACAGGTCCCTGTGGCCGCTTATCTCCTCCTCCTCCGTGCCTTCCCCGTTGACAGATACGGGGCAGTGGCTCACCACCAGCTCTATCTCCTCCTCCGTGGGCGTGTATTGGAGGTGTTGAAGCCGCCTGTAGACTGGAATCTCCTCCTTGAACCGCTCCACCTCCTCCCTCGTCGCCGTGTAGGCTCCCATGCCTAGCTCCCGTCGAACCACGTCGGCGATCAGGACGCTCAGGGCCTGGGCCGTTCCTCCGGCCGATCGTATGGGCCCCGAGTAGTAGAGATCCACGTAGCTGCTTCCGTCCGAGTTTCTCTTGACCTTGACGCCAGCCAACCCCTCCAGGGGGGCCACGACGATGCCCTCCGTCAGGATGGCCAAACCCACCCGCACGGCCCTCTCAATGGCCTCCTCCACGCTCCGGGCGGGCCGCACGGCTAGCTCCCGGGCCAAGATGAGCGAAGTCTCCTCCCGGTCAAACTGGCTGCTCAGCTCCCGTATCCTCTGAGCCACCCCCTCCAGACCGTAATCCTTGAGCAGCCTCTCCACCCTGCTGGCCAGATCCTCCGCCGGCGGTATCTCCACGAAAAGCTCCGGGTCCAGACCCCTCGCCCTGGCCTTCGAGGCCATGTCGTAGCACCTGCTGGCCTCCCTGTCCAGGGCCTCGATATAGTCGCGCATTTCCTGGCTGCAGTTGAGGTTCCCCATCCCACCACTCGAGAATCTACCGGGCAATGGTCGATTGTCTATAAAGCCTCTCCTCGATGGGGGAAGAGTGTCGAGTCAGTAGGGAGGCTGGCCATGGTCCAATCTGTCCTCCATTGAGATCCTTCAACCGTGTGTGATTCCCTTAATATGCGACGGAAGCGTGGATTCATCCATGACGATACTGGCCACTTGGGGGGACTTCGAGGAAGAGGTGCTGAAGGCTGAGAACCCAGTAGTGGCCCTCTTCCACGCATCATGGTGCTCCTTCTGCCGCGCATACCTGCCCGACTTCCGAGGGTCCAAGGCCAACGGCGTGAAGCTGGTGGAGGTGGACATCAGCAGTGAATCGAGCCCCTTCTGGGACGCTTATGGTATCGAGATAACGCCGACCCTCATCCTGTTCCATGAGGGCAAGGTTGCAGGGCGGGCCGATGGCAGGTCTCTGAGAGGCCTTGAGAAGGGCGACCTGGAGCGGCTGCTGCAGCTGGCGCGAGAGAATAAGCGTTAGGGAAGGGCTGACAGCGTTCCGCGGACCTGTTGGCCTTTAACGGCACGGTTCATCGAGGTACACAAGGTACCCTGACTGGCGTACCTGGGCCAGGGGTCCACGACCCCTTCTACGAGGGCCAAGCTTCCCGCGGGCTCGCGCACCGCAGTACCTCGAGGAACGCGGGCGGGCTTAACTTCCGGGTTCGGGATGGGACCGGGTGTATCCCCGCCGCTGTGGCCGTCAAACCCTTCCCTTTTAACTATCAACTTCTCCGCTCTATTAAAACTTGTGTCGCCCCTCTCACACAAAGAGCAGGAAAAGAGGGGCGAAGATGACCGCCACCTTGCCCACCAGCTTGATGAGGATGTTCAGGGCAGGGCCGGAGGTGTCCTTGAAGGGGTCACCCACGGTGTCGCCGATGACCGCGGCCTTGTGGGCGTCCCCTCCCTTCCCGCCGTATAGGCCCGACTCGATGAGCTTCTTGGCGTTGTCCCAGGCTCCTCCGGCATTGGCCATGGCGACCGCCAGAAGGAAGCCTGAAAAGAGGGCCCCCAGCAGGAGACCCGCTAGAGCCTCACGTCCCAGGATGAAGCCCACGGCGAGGGGGGCTAGAATGACGATGATGCTCGGCAAGAACATGGCCTTGATGGCCCGCTTCGTCACCAGGGAGATGCAGGCCTCATAGTCAGGCTTCGCGGTTCCCTCCCTCAGACCGGGGATCTCGTCGAACTGCCTCCTGACCTCGCCCACCACCTCGAAGGCCCCGGCGCTGACCGCCTTGAGGGTTAGAGCGGAGAAGAGGAAGGAGAGCATGGCTCCGATGAGGAGTCCAGCCACGACCTCCACCCTGTCTGCCATGAACTCCTCCACCTCGGCGACCTTGAGGAAGGTGACGATCCAGGCCAGGGAGGCGAGGGCGGCGGAGGCTATGGCGAAACCCTTCCCCACGGCGGCGGTGGTGTTTCCCACCGCGTCCAGGGCTTCCGCCCTCTCCCGGGCCTCCTTGCCAAGCCCGCTCATCTCCGCGATGCCGGCGGCATTGTCGGCTATGGGGCCATAGGCGTCGGTGGAGAGGAGCATGGCAAGGGTCACGAGCATGCCCACGGCCGCAATGGCGATGCCGAAGAATCCCGCGGAGTAGAAGGCCACCAGTGTGGCTACTACGACGACAAGGACCGGAATAACCGTGCTCAGCATCCCCATGGCCAACCCCTCGATGATGTTGATGGCGGCTCCGCTGTTGCTGGCCGCGGCTATTCCCCTGACAGGTCCGTACTCTGACGTGAAGTACTGGGTGGAGAGACCTATGACAGCGCCGCCCATGAGGCCGGCTATCATTGCGGCGAAGGGTCCGAGACCCTCTGGCCCCATCACCCACTGGAAGGTGAAGTATCCAAGGATGACCATGAGACCCGTGCTGACATATACCCCGCGGTTGAGGGCAGATCTTGCCTCTCTAGCCTCCTCCTCATAGCTTTCAGGCACCTCCTTGGGTCTCACCGCGGCTATGCCCACCAAGGACGCCAAAAGGCCCGCGGCCCCCAGGAGCAGGGGTATGAGGGCCCCCTCTATCCCGATGTTCACTATGCCCAGGACCATGGCTGCTGCCAGGGCCGAGACGTAGGACTCGTAGAGGTCGGACCCCATACCAGCAACATCCCCCACGTTGTCCCCCACGTTGTCCGCTATGACGGCAGGGTTCCGGGGATCGTCCTCTGGGATGCCGGCCTCCACCTTCCCCACCAGGTCGGCGCCGACGTCGGCGCTCTTGGTGAAGATACCTCCGCCGACCCTCAGAAAGAGGGCCACAGAACTGGCGCCAAAGGCATATCCCAGCCACACCTCTACGTCCCCTGCCGTCTGGAAGAAGAGGAAGAGTCCAGCGAGGCCCAGGAGGCCCAGAGACACAGATACAGCGCCCATGACCGAGCCGCCAAAGAACGCGGTTTTCATGCCTCTGGTGAAGCTACTCCGGACAATGTTGGCCGTCCTCACGTTGGCCCGGGTGGCGACCCACATGCCTATGTATCCAGCACCGAAGGAGGCAGCCGTCCCGACGACGAAGGCCAAGGCGACCTCGGGGTGGATAAAGAGGGCCAGTATCACAGCCATGGACCCGGAGAAGAGGGAGAGGGCCGTGAGCTCTCGTCGCAGGAAGACGGAGGCGCCCAGCCGGATGGCCCTGGCTATCTCCACCATTCCCTCATCCCCCTCGTCCTGTCTGAGGATGTGGAGGATCAGGTAGACGGTGAAGGCCAGGGCTACACCACTCGCAATGAGGGGTATGATGCTCTGCAGGGACACAGGATGCCTCCTAGGAGTTCTGGTACGGGGGCTGTAGAATGGGGAGACATATAAATCCGTAGGGCCTTCTGGTCCGCTTCAGAGCAGGGCGAACAAGAGGTTTCCCACAATGAACGTGATGACGTACCCGATCGTCATCGGCACGAGGAAGGGTATCTGGGGCGTGACCCACACCCGCTCCATGCCTAGCTGTCGCAAGCCCTCCAGATTCGCCTCGTCCGACCCCTTCCGCGGGAAGACGTGGTACCTGACTCCTCCCTGATCGGCCTCCTGCAAAACCCAGGCAAAGCGGGGCAAGGAGTCCAGGTCGGCCCTATATCCCAGGAAGGCCTGGGGCCATCGGAAATCCCCCCGTAGCAGGTTCTTCATCAGGAAGTATAGGGGGAGGGCCGAGAGGAGCAGGGCCGAGTTCATCAACGTGGAGAGGGCGAAGGGGAAGAAGAGCTCGAAGGCCTCCAAGACGCCCGGGTCCAGGGGAATGAGGGGAAAGGGTCCGGAAGATGGGTATCCGGGGGTCAAGAGGCCGATGGACATGAAGGCCTTGGCGTCTGCGCCTCCTTTCAGGAGGCCGAGATAGTAGAAGAGATACGCCAGGAGGATGACAACGAGGGCTCCGAACCCCCGGCGGAGCAGGCCCTGCCCCTGAGGTCCGAAGCTCGGAAAGTAGACGACGAGGAGGATGACGGTAGCGGCCGATGCCGCGTAGAGGAGCCCCGTCAAAAACCTTCCACGGCTCGCCTCGTCCCTGTCCCACACGGCATCGGCGAAGATGAGGGCTATGGGAGCGAGTATGAGATAGGTTCGCGGATCCTGGCTTCCGTGGAAGATCTCGAGGGTGAATAGGAGCAGTCCTATGCCGCCCATGAGCGCCCAGGGTCTGTTGTCCACTTCCCTGGTCTTCCAGTCCCGGAGGGCGGCGTAGGCGAGAAGAGAGGTGCCGAGGAGAAGGCGAGCCAGGAACAGAATCATGGAGGACGATTTCCCCATTGGGTAAAAACGTTGAGGTGGTGTCGAAGGAACACGTAACTGAGACTTCCACCGAAAGATATAATATCGTTGATTGCGCATATCTTACGACGAGGGCCATCGCCGCTTATGCCAAAGATTATCAGGATGAAGGCCAAGGTGTGTCTTGCTGGGGAGCAAGCAGTAGGCAAGACCAGCCTTATCCGACGCTTTGTCTTGGACCAGTTCGACGACGCCTACCAAGCCACTTTGGGAGCAAAGGTCTCCAAGAAGGAGGTTTCCGTAGAACTTCCCGATAGGGACATGTCGGTGAACATAGACATGACCCTCTGGGACATCATGGGGTCCAAAGGTTTTCGAGAGCTCCTGAAGGAGGCCTACTTCCACGGTGCCCAGGGCGTCCTGGCCGTGAGCGACATCACCAGGAAGAACACCCTGGACGACCTCAGAGAGTGGCACGACATTGTCCACAAAACGGCGGGGGAGATCCCTTGGGTCCTGGCGGTGAACAAGTTCGACCTGAAGGACAGGTTTGCCTATGGAGAAGAGGAGGTCAGGGTCCAAACGGCGCTGTTCAAGGCCCCCTACCTATTCACGAGTGCTAAGACAGGGGAGAGGGTGGAGGAGGCCTTCAGTATTTTGGGCAGGAATATCATCGAGATGGAGGGTGTTTAGCCACTCCATAACCGCCTGACAAACCTTTTAACTACCTCCATTCTTAGTCGGCGATGCGGGTAAACCGATGGCTGACGAGGTCACCGTTGCGGAGAAGCCCGTTGGGGCCCAGGTCCGCATTGAGCTGAGTCGGGACCTTCGGCTCTTCGACATAACCATGATCGGCACGGGGGCCATGATAGGGGCCGGCATCTTTGTCCTTGCGGGCAGCGCTGCCAGGGTTGCCGGGCCAGCCGCTATCCTCGCCTTCGGCATCAACGGCCTCGTTAC
Organism: Thermoplasmata archaeon; assembly: GCA_046758325.1. Taxonomy (GTDB): domain Archaea; phylum Thermoplasmatota; class Thermoplasmata; order RBG-16-68-12; family JAJISG01; genus JAJISG01. Next base: position 69,288 of record JBHHZZ010000005.1, read on the forward strand.
CCTTTTGACGGCCTTTACCTATGCCGAACTGGGTTCCGCGTATCCGGAGGCAGGTGGAGGCTACCTGTGGGCCAAGGAAGGGCTGCCTCCCCCCGCGGGCTTCCTCAGCGGTTGGCTCTCCTGGATCGCCCACATCATTGCCTGTAGCCTGTATGCCGCGGCTTTTGCCAGCTTTATCGACTTCACCTTGGGCTTCTACGGCCTCTCGGAAGCGATTCTGCCGTTCGAGTACTCCATCGCTGGAATGAGTTTCGATCCCCTGCAGAAGATCATAACTGTCGCCATTGTCCTCTTCTTCGTGCTGGTGAACTATGGGGGCGTCCAGACCACTGGCAGGACGGAGAGCCTCATCACCTTGGCGAAGATCGTTGTTCTGGGTATCTTCATCACCCTGGGAGCCAACATCATGATTCAGGACCCGAGCGCTCCCAGAAGGTTCCTTGATGACTTCATCCCGGGAGAGACGGGGGTCGGTGGCATCCTCCTGGCCATGGGGCTGACCTTCATTGCCTTCGAAGGATATGAGATCATAGCACAATCAGGGGAGGAGGTGAAGAACCCTAGGAGGAACATACCCAGGGCCATCTTCCTCTCCATTTTTGTCGTGGTTATCGTCTACATTCTTACCTTCATCGTGGCCCTGGGCGTGGTGCAGGTGACTCCTGAGTGCGCGAAGGCTTGGGTATGCCTCGGGTCGGGAGACCCAGAGCTTGCCATGATCAATGCCGCCATAGACTTCCTCGGACCCTGGGGCCTTGTCCTCATGGTATCTGGAGGTCTCCTGGCCACGGTCTCGGCCCTGAACGCCACCATTTACTCCTCATCCAGGGTTAGCTTTGCCATGGGCAGGGATGGAAGCCTGCCCAGGTTCCTGGGAGGCGTTCACCCGAAGAGGAAGTCTCCGGGCAACGCTGTGGTCCTAAGCGGCATCATCATCGCGACCTTCGCGGTCCTGCTGCCCATCGAGCAGATCGCGGCATCCGCCGATGTCATGTTCCTCCTCCTCTTCACCATAGCCAACATGAGTCTCCTCACGCTGAGGAAGAAGAAGCCTGACCTGGAGAGGGGGTTCTGGGTACCCCTCTACCCCATAGTGCCCATCATGGGAATAGCCGCCAACCTCTTTCTGGCCACGTACATCTGGAACTTCCCAGGCAGGGAGGGGGAGTTGGGACCAGGACAGGTGGCTTGGTACGTGGCCCTGCTATGGCTCAGCATTGGCCTGGCCTACCACTTCTTCAAAGGGGGCCGAGAGGAGATAGAGACGGCGCCTCCCATAAGGCGGGAGATCCTGGAGGTAATCGCCTCCCCCCTCAGGAGGGCGGTGAAGATTGGGCGGAGGGTCCTCGTTCCCCTGAGGGATCCGGGCAACCTACACATCGTGCGGCTGGGGGCTCAGCTAGCCAAGGAGAGGGAGGCGGAACTCATCATCCTCCACGTCATCGAGGTTCCCCGCACCCTCCCCCCAAAGTCCATCAGGTTCGGGTACGTGGATGAGCACATTAAGGCCCTCCATGCCGCCCAGGAGGTCGCCCGGGACCTGGGGGTGGAGGTCTCCGTCGTCGTCAAGATAGCCCACCGGGTGTATGAGACCATCCTGGACACGGCCGAGTCGGAGGGGGTGGATCTCCTGGTCCTGGGGTGGAGGGGGGAGAGGCCGGCCCGGGGAGGCCGCATTCTGGGCAGCAACATCGATTTCCTCGTTCAGGGGGCCAAGTGCGACGTGATGGTCTTCAAGATGGTCGGGATGAAGGAGAGGTTCGAGCGGATAACCCTCCTGGCAGGCCGTGCCTGGCATGTGGCCCATGCAGCGAGGGTTGCAGCCGTCCTCTCCAAGCACCACGGGGCCCAGGTCACCATCCTGTCCGTCGTCCCCCACAAGGCCATGGAGGAGGCGACCATAGAGGATGCCCACAAGCTGATGAAGGTCCTGGAGGAGATGGAGGTTCAGCACGACCACAAGATTGTCTACTCAGCCTCGATAATGGAGGCCGTTGCCAAGGAGGCCACCAAGTGCGACCTGCTCGTCATGGGGGCAAGTCCTACTTGGGCCCTCAGGAAGTACGCCTTCGGGCCCCTGGAGGACAGGATCGCGAAGGGGGTGACATGCCCCGTCCTCATGCTGAGGAAGTCGGCGGAGAGGCCTAAACCTGAAGGAAAAGAAGCTTGAGGCCCTCCTCGTGGAAGAGCTCCTGGGCCTTAGCTATGAGCTCGCTCTTGATCCTCTTCATCTCTCCGGGGTCCACGATGTAGGCCCAGAGCTGGTAGCTCACGGTGTTGCCCTCTATCCGCTTGGCGAAGACCTGGGGCTTCGGGTCGCCCAGGATGCCATCTATCCTTTTGGCCGCCTCCGTCAGGAGGCTCTCCACCTTCCAGTGGGCCACGTCGAAGCTGATGGTGATGTCCACGGTCATAGCGTAGGGCTTCGACCTGCTGAAGTTCATGATGGTTTTGGAGAGGAGCTCCCGGTTAGGGATGTGCACCACCTCTCCCCTCAGGGTCTTGACCTTCGTGCTGGTCAAGTTGACCTCAAGGACATCGCATACGAGCTCGTCCCCCACCTTGATCCTCTCGCCCTCCCGAAAGGGGTCGGTGTTGATGAGGGCGATACCTGAGAGGGCGTTGCCGACGGGCTCGTAGAGGACGAGGATAGCGGCGAAGGCCGTGAGGACGAGGATGAGGCCAATAAGGATCAGCTGGTCGGCGGATAGGTTGAGGGAGAGTGTGATGAAGATGATGATCAGGGCCGCGGCGCTGTAGATGGTGTACTTCGTCACGGATCGAAAGAGGTCCACAACTCTGGGCGCGAACTTCCTGGTCCTCTTCTTGAAGTCACTGAAGATGGAGTCAACCAGCCTGGAGGCGACAGCCATGAGGATGAGGGTGGTGAAGAGGGGGGTGAGAAAGCGGGGGCTCAGCAGGGGGGCCAGGGGCTCAAAGACCGTCTGTTCGATGAACTGGCGGACCGGGGTCTCCTCGGGAGGCAGGAGTGCCAGTCCCGCTAGGACGGCTGTGACAAGACCGAGGATGTACAGGGTGTACTTTACGACCATCTCCGTCACGACGAAGGATCTGGCGGACACCACCTTCTCGGGTTTCTCCTCTAGATGGCCCCGGAGATAGGAGAGAAATCGGCCGACGGAGCGGGCACTCGCCACAGAAACGGTAAGGGCGAAGACGACGACCAGGATGGACGGAAGGTGGAGGATGACCACGTTGAGGATGTCCCGTACGGGAGGGGAGCGGACGGCGAAGCTCACGAGGGCCAGGATGATGGCGAGGCCGATCCAGGTCCCCAGCATGACCCTCTTCAGGAGCTCCAATGTTCGTCGGTCCAGGTACTTGCTTTCCTGGGCCTTGAGGTACTCGAAGAAGCGGCTGACGTAGGCGACGATGTAGAGGATGGCGACGGCCAGGAAGAAGCTGACGACTAGCCCGGGCCAGAAGGTCGCCAAAAACTGGGTGAGGTCCTGCGCCACGTCCAGGGCGTGAAGGAGCACGAGGCAATCAATCAAGGGTCCGTATTTAATCCTTTGTCCTTCAGGACCCGAGGGGATAATGAGGGTCTAAAGCAGGTCCACAGAGAGGGTTTCGACGCTGCTGACGCCTTTCAGAGCCCGAATGGCCTCCTCGGATCTCTCCAGCTGCCCACCCGCGTCCTCCAAGAGGAGGACGGCCTCCAGGGCCACCAGGCCGAAGGCCACAGGTTTGTCTACAACCTCCTTCAATCCCCCGCCCAGGGCCCCCTCCAGTCCCTTCCGTATCTCATTCAGATCCACATCCGTCCCTTCGGGCATGATTCTGAAGGTGACCGCCACCTTTGCCAAGGAATCACCTAGGGTCCTTCAAAGCCGCACGAGGGGCAGGTGTAGGGCACGCTCTGGTCCCGACACCGGACGCACCTTCCGATGGTAGCCTTCTCGCACATGGGACACTTGAAAATCACGGAGCCCCGCTCGGTTAGGGGCTTTCCACAGGAGACGCAACTAGTGTCGATCCACGCCAGCACGAGGGGCTCTAAGGAGGTCCCTCTTAAAAGGCTTTTGAGTTCCCTCGGTTCATCCAAGGACGCCGCAGGGGAAAAGTAGAAGACCTCCTTTGACGATCATACTGCAGATTGAGGTGGCTAATGGGGGTCCGGCTGGCTGAACGGATACCGCAAGGTTTATCAACACATGTCGCTTGCTTTAATCCTGCATGCCACCGCCGCTGACCGGGGGCCCGTAGCTCAGCTAGGTTGGACGGCCGGAGGCTGGTCCCTAGAAAGAGCGTCTGGCTTTTAGGCAATGATCCCAGGCATAGGACCTGAAGGGCGTTGCGCTGAAACCAGATGGTCCGGGGTTCGAAGTTGCGCCTCGCCCGGAGCGCATCGAAAGTCCCCGCGGGCCCGTCGGGCAGTGGACAGAAGGAGGCTAGGCCTTGGCCCTTAACGTGATGGAGCATGAGATGGTCCCCGAGCATTACCTCCTCCAGGAGGAGGAGGCGGAAGAGGTTCTGAGGAGATTGAAGGTTGGGAGGGAGCAGCTCCCGAAAGTCAGGAAGGATGACCCCTGCATCAAGTTCCTCGAGAGGAACCTCGAAATGACGATTGAGGAGGGTAGGATAGTGAAGGTCATCAGGAGGAGCCCCACGGCGGGGGTCTTCGTAGCCTACAGAGTTGTGGCGGAGAGATAGGGATGCGCGAACTAGTTGAGGCCTTCTTTAAGGAGAGGAGCATAGTCAACCACCACATCGCCAGCTTTAACGACTTCCTGGCGACGCAGGATAACCCCAACAGCAGGATGCAGAGGATCGTGGACACCCTCCGGGCTTCTGTGGAGGACGAGCGGAGGGGCATCATCAGGCTGGATGAGGACAGGACTGAGGGCAGGGAGGTGGAAATCCGCTTCGGGCAGAGGACGGATGAGAAGGGAAGGATACTACCGGAGGCCAAGTCCACCATCCACGTCAAGCTGCCTGAGGTGAAGGAGGCCAACGGAGCCTCGCATCCCCTGACGCCCACGGAGGCCCGCTTGAGGAATCTGACCTATCAGGCTCCGGTATACTTGGAGTTTACCGTCATCGAGGACGGAATAGAGAGGGAACCGGAGCGGGTCTTCATAGGCAACCTTCCCATCATGGTCAAGTCCAAGAGGTGCCGGCTGTACAAGGAGAACCTGGAGGACGGTTACGACCTGTCGGACGAGGAGTATCACAGGAAGCTCATCGAGATGGGGGAGGACCCGTACGACGCTGGCGGTTACTTCATCATCGGTGGGACGGAGAGGGTGCTGATATCTTTGGAGGATCTGGCCCCCAACCGGGTCCTGGTTGAGTTCAACGAGAGGTACGGAAAGCAGATGGAGGTGGCCAAGGTCTTCTCCCAGAAGGAGGGCTACAGGGCCCTCACCCTGGTGGAGAAGAAGAAGGACGGCATCCTCATGGTTACGGTCCCCACCGCGTCGGGCCAGATCCCCCTGGTGATTCTGATGAAGGCCCTGGGGATGGAGAAGGACGAGGACATCTTCAACGCCATCGTCTCCGTGGCCCAGATGGGCAACATCGTCTTCGCCAACTTGGAGGAGATACAGAACCGGAAGCAGTACCCGCCCAACGGCATCTTCACCCAGGAGGACGCCTTCCTTTATCTGGAGAAGAAGTTCGCCACGGGTCAGGCGAAGGAGTACCGGGTGAAGAAGGTCGATTCCATCCTGGACAGAGCCCTGCTACCGCACCTGGGGGACACAAAGGAGGCAAGGATCAAGAAGGCCCTCTTCCTGGGCAGGATCGCCAGGACCATCCTGGAGCTCTCCCTCAACCTGCGGCGGGAGGATGACAAGGATCATTATGCCAATAAGAGACTGAAGCTCGCTGGCGACCTGATGGAGGACCTCTTCCGGGTCGCCTTCGCCAACCTCATAAAGGACCTCAAGTACCAGCTGGAGAGGAGCTACGCTCGGGGAAAGGGACTCAAGATATCCGCTGCCATAAGGCCTGACCTCCTGTCCCAGCGCCTGCTGCATGCCCTGGCCACGGGCAACTGGGTGGGGGGTAGGGCAGGAGTGTCCCAGCTGTTGGACAGGACCTCGCACATGAGCGCCATGAGCCATCTCCGTCGTGTGACATCTCCCCTCACGAGAAGCCAGCCCCACTTCGAGGCCAGGGACCTGCATCCGACCCAGTGGGGCCGTCTGTGTCCCAACGAGACCCCGGAGGGCCAGAACTGCGGCCTGGTCAAGAACTGCGCTCTGGTCATTGACGTGTCCGAGGGCTTCGATGAGGACACGGTGAAGCTCCTGCTGGCCGACCTGGGGACCAAGCAGGTAAAGGGACAGCAGACCCAGCTGACGAGGGTCTACGTAAACGGTGACCTGGTGGGCCTCCACGAGGACCCAGGGAAGCTGGTGCAGGAGATCCGAGAGAGGCGGAGGTCGGCCCTGCTTTCTCACGAGGTGAACATCCGGTTTGACAGGTCGATGAACGAGATAATCATTAACTGTGACGAGGGCAGGATGAGAAGGCCGCTGCTTGTGCTCAAGGACGGCCGACCGGTCCTCTCCAGGAAGGACCTGGAGGATCTGAGGATCGGAAAGCTTCGCTGGGCCGATCTCATCGACAACGGCATCGTGGAGTGGATCGATGCCGAAGAGGAGGAGGACACGTACATCGCCGTCTACGCCTACGATGTTCCCCGTTGGTGTCCTCACTGCGGCAAACCGCTCTCAAGAAAGGATGTGGAATGGATCAACCTAGTGGGCGAGGAGGACCAGATGGAGCTGCAGTGCCGCCTCTGCAAGGAGTCCTTCCAGGTAGAGTCCCTCCTGACCAAGGAGCACACCCACATGGAGGTGGACCCCCTGGCAATCCTGGGGGTCAGCGCCGGTCTCGTCCCCTATGCGGAGCACAACTCCTCTCCCAGGGTCACGATGGGAGCGGGCATGATCAAGCAGTCCCTCGGCCTGGCCGCCTCCAACTACCGCATCAGGCCCGATACCAGGAGCCACCTCCTCCACTACCCGCAGATGCCCCTGGTTCAGACGGAGGCCATGAAGTACCTGAACTTCAACAGGAGACCCGCTGGAGAGAACTTCGTCGTGGCCGTCATGTCCTACCACGGGTGGAACATGGAGGACGCGGTGGTCATAAACAAGGCTTCCATCGAGCGCGGCCTCGGTCGATCCACCTTCATGAGGACCTACAAAGCGGAAGAGAGGAGGTACCCCGGCGGCCAAGAGGACCACTTCGAGATACCGAGCCCTGACGTCCGGGGGGCCAGGGCTGACCTGGCCTACGCCAGCCTCACTCCGGATGATGGCCTCATAAGCCCCGAGGTAGCCGTCGTTGGCGGGGATGTCCTCATAGGCAAGACCTCTCCACCCCGCTTCCTGGAGGAGGAGACCGACTTCCTGACGCCACAGAAGAGGCGGGAGACCAGCGTGACGGTCAGGCACGGCGAGTCGGGATGGGTCGACAGCGTGATGCTCACGGAGTCGGAGAACGGCAGCAAGCTTGCGAAGGTCAAGGTGAGGGACCTGAGGGTCCCGGAGCTGGGGGACAAGTTCGCCTCCAGACACGGGCAGAAGGGTGTCATAGGCCTCATCGCGCCCCAGGAGGACATGCCTTTCAACGAGGAGGGCATAGTGCCGGATCTCCTCATCAATCCCCACGCCATACCCTCGCGGATGACGGTGGCCCACGTGCTGGAGATGATCGGCGGAAAGGTCGCCTCCTCTGAGGGCCGGACGGTGGACGGAACGCCCTTCAGCGGCGAGACGGAGGAGGCCTTGCGGCAGGCCCTCCTGGCGAACGGTTTCAAGAGCAATGGGAAGGAGGTGCTGTACGACGGGAAGACGGGCCGCATGATTCCCGCGGAGATATTTGTCGGGGTCATCTACTACCAGAAGCTCCACCACATGGTCTCGGGCAAGCTGCACGTCCGATCCCGGGGACCGGTGCAGATCCTCACACGACAGCCCACCGAGGGCCGGTCTCGACAGGGTGGCCTCCGGTTCGGGGAGATGGAGAGAGACTGCCTCATAGGCCACGGTGCGGCCATGGTGATAAAGGACAGGCTGCTCGATGAGTCGGACGGCATCCTGCTCTACGTCTGCGGTAGCTCAGATTGCGGCCATTTCGCCATGAAGGACCGAAAGGGGAATCTGCGCTGCACAGTCTGCGGCAACAACTCCAACATATACCCCGTCCAGACCTCCTACGCCTTCAAGCTACTGGTAGATGAGCTGCTGTCCCTTGGTGTTGCCATGAGGCTGCAACTGGAGGACCTAAGATGATGGCTATGCGGGGCGTCTCCAAGAGGATCAGGGCCATAAAGTTCGCCCTGCTGAGTCCCGATGAGATTCGCAGGATGAGTGCCACAAAGGTCATCACCGCCGACACGTACGATGACGATGGCTTCCCCATCGATATGGGCCTCATGGATCTCCATCTCGGTGTAATAGAGCCGGGGCTTCGATGCAAGACCTGCGGCGGTCGAGTGGACGACTGTCCTGGGCACTTCGGTCACATCGACCTGGCCATGCCCGTGATCCACGTGGGCTTCGTGAAGGAGGTCAAGACGCTCCTTCAGGCAACCTGCAGGGCATGCGGTCGCCTCCTGCTGACCAACGAGGAGGCCCGGAAGCACATGGCCGAGAGGAGCAGGGCCGACGAGCTGTCCAGCGGGAGCGAGGTTGTGGAGACGCAGGAAATCGTGAAGATGACGGCCCGGGACGCCATGAAGCGCCAGGTCTGCCCCCACTGCAAGGCAGAGCAGATGAAAATCACCCTGGACAAGCCCACCACCTTCCGGGAGGACGGGCACAAGTTGACGCCCAAGGAGGTGAGAGAGAGGCTGGAGAGGATTCCTGACGAAGACCTCAGGCCCCTGGGCATAAACCCCGGCGTCGCCCGGCCGGAGTGGATGGTCATCACGGCCCTGCCCGTGCCGCCGGTCACCGTCCGTCCCTCCATCACCCTAGAATCCGGCGACAGGTCTGAGGACGACCTCACCCACAAGCTGGTGGACGTCCTGAGGATCAACCAGAGGCTGAGGGAGAACAGGGACGCCGGGGCTCCCCAGCTCATCGTGGAGGACCTGTGGGAGCTGCTCCAGTACCACGTCACCACCTACTTCGACAACCAGACCAGCGGCATACCTCCAGCGAGGCATCGGTCGGGGAGGCCCCTAAAGACCCTGGTCCAGAGGCTAAAGGGCAAGGAGGGTCGCTTCAGGTCCAACCTCAGCGGTAAGAGGGTCAACTTCTCGGCCCGGACCGTCATCTCGCCGGATCCCCTCATAAGCATCAACGAGGTCGGCATCCCCGTGGAGTCGGCCAGGGAGCTGACCGTCCCCGTGTACGTTCAAGACTACAACATCGACATCGTGCGGGAGTGGGTGATGCGGGGGCCCGAGCCCTTCGGGGACAACGGCGAGTACATCCCGGGGGTCAACTACGTCATCCGACCTGACGGCCGGCGCATCAGGGTGACTGACAAGAACGCAGAAACGGTGGCCGAGACGGTCGAACTCGGCTACATAGTGGAGAGGCAGCTGGTGGACGGGGACATCGTTCTGTTCAATCGGCAGCCCTCTCTCCACAGGATGAGCATGCTCGCTCACGAGATCCGGGTCATGGGAGGCAAGACCTTCAGATTGAACCTGGCCGTCTGTCCCCCCTACAACGCCGACTTCGACGGGGACGAGATGAACCTCCACGTGTTGCAGAGTGAGGAGGCCAGGGCCGAGGCGAAGATTCTCATGAAGGTCCAGGAGCACATACTGTCGCCCAGGTTCGGGGGGCCCGTCATAGGGGCCATCCACGACCACATCACGGGGGCCTTCCTGATGACCTACGGCGACTCCAAGTTCGATCTGGAGGAGACAGCTTATCTGCTGTCCCTCACGGGCGACAAGCATCTGCCAAAGCCCGACATGGAGGAGGATGGAAAGCCCTACTGGAGCGGGAAGCTCCTCTTCAGCACCATTCTTCCCGAGGACCTGAGCTTGACCTTCAGGGCCTCCATCGGCAGCCGGGAGGAGCAGGAGGAGGAGGCCGTCGTCAGGATAGTCAACGGGGAGGTCGCCTCAGGCGTCATCGACGAGAAGGCCATAGGCGCCTTTAAGGGGAGGATCGTGGACAAGATTGCCAGGGACTATGGGCCCGACAGGGCGAGGCAGTTCATAGACGATGCCACACGACTCTCCATGGGGACCATCATGCTGAGGGGCTTTACCACCGGTATCGACGACGAGGACATCCCGGAGGAGGCCAAGAAGCAGATCGCCGAGATACTGGAGGAAGCCATGAGGAAGGTCAGGGACCTGGTGGAGGCCTACAAGGCGGGAGAGCTGGAGCAGATGCCTGGTAGATCCCTGGAGGAGACGTTGGAGGTTGAGGCCATGAAGGAGCTGGGGCGGGCCAGGGACCAGGCGGGTCAGATAGCCTCCCGGTACCTCGGTCTGGAGAACAGCGCCGTCATCATGGCCCGCAGCGGGGCCAGGGGCTCCATGCTAAACCTCAGCCAGATGGCCGGGTCCATCGGACAGCAGGCCGTCCGGGGCGAGAGACTGTCCAGGGGCTACTGGAAGAGGACTCTCCCCCACTTTCAGCCTGAGGACCTGGGGGCTGAGGCCAAGGGATTCGTCCGCTCGTCCTACAAGAGCGGTCTGAAACCTACGGAGTACTTCTTCCATAGCATGGGAGGTCGTGAGGGGCTGGTAGACACCGCCGTCAGGACATCGCGCTCAGGCTACATGCAGAGGCGTCTCATCAATGCCCTAGAGGATCTCAAAGTCATGGAGGACAGGACAGTGAGGAACACGGCCAAGACCATCATTCAGTTCCAGTTCGGGGAGGATGGAATCGACCCCATGAGGAGCGTAGGCGGACGGGCCGTCGACATCGACGATGTCCTTTTGGACGTCCTCGGCCCGAAGGCGGTTGTATCAGATCAGCTGCCGGAGCACGAGATGGCGGGTTATGGGACTCAGGAGAAGGACCTCTTCGTGGAGCTGGAGGAGGAGACAGGGGCCCTAGAGGAGGACTTGGGGGAGGAGTAGATGGCTAGGAAGGACACTATCGATGCCCTCCGACGGAGGGGGGTTGGTGCCAAGGCGGCCGCCCTGCTTGCGGATGCAGGCTACACCCTGACCTCCCTCAAGAAGGCCACCGTAGAGGACCTGAGGAAGCATCTCTCCAAGGCGGATGCCGTGGCGACCTTGCGAAAGCTTGGCGTCAAGGTAGAGGTGAAGGAGGCGGCCAAGAAGCCGAAGCCCACGAAGAAGAAGGCTGCCAAGAAGGCGGCCCCGCCCAAGAAGGCCGTGGCGAAACCGCTTCCAGTGCCCTCCAAGATCCCTGAGCCCAATGCCTGGGAGAAGAAGGTGTTGAAGATTCTGAAGGATGGTGGGAGGGACCTGCCCTCCTCCATCGTTGGCGAGATTGCCGCTAAGGTGGAGCGGCTGAAGTTGAAGAAGGCGGACTTGGAGAGAGTCGTGGAGAAGGTGTGCGAGCGGTACGAGGACCACCTCATAGACCCCAACGAATCCTGCGGCATCGTGTCTGCCCAGTCCATCGGCGAGCCCGGTACACAGATGACCATGCGTACGTTCCACTATGCCGGCGTGGCTGAGATGAACGTTACCCTGGGCCTTCCAAGGCTCATCGAGATCGTGGACGCCCGGCGCGTCCCTTCGACCCCCGTCATGGAGATATTCGTGGTGGACGGGAGGGACGATCTCGAGAAAATGAGGAAGTCCGCCTCCGAGATCGAGATGACCCACCTGGAGGACATTGCGGAAATAGAGACGGACATCATGAACAACCAGGTGGTGGTCTACCCCGTCGAGCCCAGGATGAAGAGCAGGGGGGTCACCTGGGAGGACCTTGACAAGTCCCTCAAGAGGATGACCAAGAAGAAGGTCAAGCGGGCGATGGATGGGGAGGAGAAGAAGGTCGACGCCTACGTGATGAAGTCGGACCAGCCCTCCTACAAGAGGCTCCAGCGCCTCCTGGAGCTGGTGAGGGGCCAGAAGATAAAGGGCATCGACGGCATCCAGAGGGCCATCATCCGTCGACGCGGGGACGAGTACGTCATCTACACGGAGGGCTCCAACCTGGCCGCGGTCCTGCAGCTCCCCTATGTGGACGCCACGAGGACCAGCTGCAACAACATCACGGAGATCCACGAGGTCCTCGGTATCGAGGCTGCCAGGAACGCCATCATAAAGGAGGCCCGGGATACCCTGTCGGAGCAGGGCCTCGCCGTGGATATCCGGCACATCATGCTCGTGGCCGACATGATGACCAACGACGGCGACGTGAAAGCCATCGGTCGCCACGGGATATCAGGCCGGAAGTCCAGTGTCCTGGCCCGGGCGGCCTTCGAGATTACGGCCCATCACCTCCTCAGGGCGGCTG
>JBHHZZ010000006.1:0-73392 GCA_046758325.1 Thermoplasmata archaeon
TCGCGATTGTGGGCATCGGCCATGTCGGTTTTACTCCCGAAAGCCATCAATATTCCTGGAAGGAACTCATGTTTGAGGCTGCTGTTAGGGCCTACGAAGACGCCCATGTGGACCCGCGCCAGGAAGTGGACAGCTTCGTTACCTGCGCTGAGGACTACTGGGAGGGGTTCTCGATCGCTGACGAGTTCTTTCCGGACCCTATTGGCTCTGTTCTTAGGCCGATGCACACCGTCTGCGGCGATGGCATCTACGGGTTGGCCAACGCCTTCATGCAGATCAAGGCGGGCCTCTTCCATGTGGTGGCAGTCGAGGCTCACAGCAAGGCCTCCGACCTGCTGAGCTATGAGGGCGTCTTGACGCACGCTTTTGACCCCATCTACGGCCGACCCTTGGACGGCCATCCCTACTTCCTCGCTGGGCTGGAGATGAGCGCGTTCTTGGGCGATAGGGAGAACACCGAAGTGGACTGCGCCGAAGTGGTGAGGAAGAATAGGGGAAACGCCCTCAGGAACGAGGATGCGAGCTTCGGGGAGGAGGTCTCGGTGGAGGAGGTCATGGGGTCCGAACCATTGTTCAGGCCCCTAAAGGCAGCGGAGATCAGCCCCTTGGCCGACGGGTCCATCATCGTCGTTCTTGCCTCGAAGGAGCGGGCCAGGGAGCTGACGGACAGGCCCGTGTGGGTCAAAGGAATCGGCTGGGCGTCCGACAGCCCCTCATTGGAGACTCGGGAGCTGAGGGATGCTCTCTATGCCAGGCTGGCCGCTCGCCAGGCGTACGAGATGGCCGGGGTCGAGCGGCCGAGGCGGCAGATACAGGTAGCAGAGGTCGACGATCGGTTCTCCTACAAGGAGCTGCAACACATTGAGGCCCTGGCGTTGGCCGGCGGTTACAGGGCCGGACAGCTCCTGCGGGAGGGATACTATGAGGCCTCCGGCTCTTTGCCCGTTAACCCGTCAGGAGGCTCCCTGGGAGCGGGCAACCTGCTGGAGGCGTCGGGACTCTTCCGGGTCATGGAAGTCGTCCGCCAGATTCGAGGCGAGGCGGGGGAGCATCAGGTGAGGGATGTCCACCTGGGCGTGGCCCAGTCGTGGAGGGGTGTGCCCACGACCTCCGGGGGTGCCGTGGTCCTGGAGGGATGACATGAGAAAGGTGGCTGTCATTGGAGCTGGGATGACCCTCTTCAGGCGGCGTTTGATGGAGACCGGGAAGGAGATGTGCTATCAGGCGGCCCAGATGGCTCTGGAGGAGGCGGGGGTCGGGCTGGCTGAGGTAGATGCCGTGGTCACCGGTTCCGCTCCCGACGCCTTCGATGGCGTCCACATGAAGGGGGAGTACCTGAGCGACGGGTCCGGTGGTGTCGGGCGGCGCTACATGAGGGTCTTCACCGGGGGAGGCACTGGCTGCTTCTCCCCCATTGCCGGTTGGTGGCATGTCGCCTCGGGCCTGGCGGATATCTGCCTCGTGGTCAATGAGGAGAAGATGTCCTCCTGCCATCCACACCCGCAGTCCGCCTTCGCCCACATCTGGGATCCCATCTTGGAGAGGCCCTTGAGGCCGAACCTCGTGTGGATATTCGCCATGGAGATGAACAGGTACATGACGGTCCACAAGATCAAGAAGGAGGACATCGCCCTGGTGGCTGTGAAGAACAAGAGGAACGCGGTGGACCACCCCTGTGCCCAGCTGGCGGATCCGCACATCACCGTGGAGGACGTGCTGAATTCGGAAGTCATGGCCTGGCCCGTTCAGAGGCTGGACATCAGCCCCCCGAGCGACGGAGCCTCGGCCCTAGTATTAGCGAGCGAGGAAGTCGCCCGCAAGCTTAGCGAGTCTCCGGTATGGATATCGGGTGTCGGCTGGTGCATCGACTCTACCATGTGGACCAACAGGGATCTCTACTTCCCGGAGTACTTGGCCCGGGCCGCCAAGATGGCCTACCGAATGGCGAAGATCGACAATCCGCGGAAGGAGGTGGACGTGGTGGAGCCCTACGACCCCTTCGACTACAAGGAGCTGCACCACCTGGAAGGCCTGCTTCTCTGCGAGAAGGGCGAGGCCCCCGTGCTGACCAGGGAGGGGGTAACCCAGCGGGATGGAGAGCTGCCCACCTGCCCGTCGGGAGGCCTCATGGGCGTTGGCAACCCCATTGCCGCCACCATGGGCATCAAGACGGGGGAAATCTACTGGCAACTGTCTGGGAAGGCGGGGAGGAGGCAGGTCCCGGGGAACCCCCAGGTGGGGGTGTGCCAGGCCTGGGGCGACCTGATGCAGTTTTCCAGTGTTATGGTGATGAGGGCGTGATAGAGATGATGGAGAGGGACTGGCCTGGGACACCGCTGAAGGCTTCCGACCTGGAGGACGGGAAGGTGGTGACGACGCAATGGAGGCCCGAGGCCAAATACGGCTGGAGCACGGGCGAGTCGATAGGTCGATTCCTGGCAGAGCTCAAGGAGGGAAGGCTAGTCGGCAGGAAGTGTGATAAGTGTGGCAAGGTCCTCTTCCCGCCCCGGTCCTTCTGTGAGCAGTGCTTCGTGAGGACGGGTGACTTCGTGCGGCTGAAGGATACGGGCAGGGTGGAGACCTACTCCATATCCTACCTCGACACAGATGCTAGAAGGCTGGAGAAGCCGATCTACGTGGCCGTCATCTCCATCGACGGGGCCGCCGAGGGGATGGGTTTCATGCATTACCTGGGGGAGGTAAAGGAGGACCAGATGCAGATAGGCATGAAGGTCAAGGCCGTGTGGAAGCCCAAGGAGGAGAGGGAAGGCGCCATCACGGACATCAAGTACTTCAAGCCAGCCAGGGGGCGCTGAGATGGCTGAGGAGATGAAGCGGTGGCGGGGGGACATGGAGGCCTTCTACGTATACACCGCGGGCCTCGCCGGGGACCGCTTCTTCCGGGAGATCAGGGACAACGAGAGGCTTATGGGCACCTATTGCCCAGACTGTGACGTTATCTACCTTCCTCCTAGGATTTATTGCGAAACCTGCTTCTCGGAGTTGGCGGAGTGGGAGGAGGTCACCAATAAAGGGGTGGTCGACACCTTCACCGTGGCCTACGTTAACGACAAGGGGGAGAAGCTTCCGCGGCCCGTGGTCTGGGCCCTGGTGAGGTTCCCTGGGGTGAGGGGCGGCTTGATCCACTACGTCAATCTGCCAGAGGAGGATGTCCGAGTGGGCATGGAGGTGGAGGTCGTCTACAAGCGTAGAGGGCACAGACAGGGCTCCATTGTAGACATACTGTACTTTAAGCCTATATAGTCTATTTTACCACAGAAGATAATCTCGGCGGTGGTTTTTTAGCATATGTTCGGGAAAATGACCCAGTCCCATGCTTCAGACCCTCAAGAAGCCCCGAATCAAGATGAAGATTTGCACCGTCGGGGAGGAGGCCGTAGGCAAGACCAGCCTCGTTCGCCGTTTCGTAGCCGACAAGTTCGATGGTGAGTACATAAGGACCATCGGGACCCTGATCAGCAAGCGGACGATAGAGCTGGAGGGCCCCATGGGCGAGCCCTGTCAGGTAGACGCTGTCATATGGGACATAATGGGCCGTCAAGGCTTCATGGACCTCCTGAAGGATGCCTACTTCTACAAGGCCAACGCTGTCCTGGCGGTCTGCGACATCACTCGCAAAGATACTTTAGAGGCTCTCCAGGGCTGGCTTGATGGCGTCTATGATGTCGCTGCTACCCTTCCCACTAGCATTCTGGCCAACAAGTCGGACCTCCATGAGAGGAGTGAGGTGACCGAGGAGGATGTGGCAGAGCTGAGTGAGACCTACAATGCCATCTACTTCCCGACGAGTGCGAAGACCGGGGAAAATGTCTTCCTTGCCTTCGAATCGCTGATTCGGAACGCCCTCGGGCATCACATGGGCGACACCTCCAGGGCGGTATCTGACCAGGGCGTTCTGAGGGCCAGGATCGACAGGCCCTGAGTCAGGCCCTTCATCGGAAGGTAAAAATAGCGACGTAACCTTCAGAAGGCTGTCCGGGTCGCAATGTTCGACAAGGAGAGGTTGAAGGAGGTGGAGCGGTCCAAACGGGAATGGGTGAAGAAGACCTTGGCAGAATCCCTCAAGTCCAAGCCTGAGAGGACGGAGAGGTTCATGACCACCTCCAGCCTGGACGTTGAGGGTCTGTACACCCCTCTAGACGTCAAGGACCTGGACTACATGAGGGACCTGGGATTCCCGGGAGAATTCCCCTTCACAAGAGGAGTCCACGCCACCATGTACCGCGGCCGTCTCTGGACCATGAGGCAGTTCGCCGGCCACGGATCGGCAGAGGACACCAATGCCCGCTACAGATACCTCCTGGAGCATGGAGAGACAGGCCTGAGTGTGGCCTTCGACATGCCCACCCTCTATGGATTGGACACCGACGACCCTGAGGCGGAGGGGGAGTTCGGTGTCTGCGGAGTCGCCTGTGCTTCCCTCAGGGATATGGAGATTCTCTTCGACGGCATCCCCGTGGACCGGATAAGCACATCCATGACCATCAACGGCCCCGCGGCCGTGCTGTGGGCCATGTACATAGCCATGGCAGAGAAGAGAGGCATCGATCCCAAGGTCCTTCAGGGGACTATCCAGAATGACATCCTGAAGGAATATCAGGCCCAGAAGGAGTGGATATTCCCCCCAGAGCCCCATATGAGGCTCGTGGTGGACACGATAGAGTACGGATCCAAACACCTTCCCATGTGGAACCCTATCAGCATCAGCGGTTATCACATTCGCGAGGCGGGGTCCACCGCCGCTCAGGAACTGGCCTTCACCCTCTCCAATGGCTTCGAATACGTAGAGTGGTGTCTCCAACGAGGGTTGGACGTAGACAGCTTCGCGCCGCGCCTCTCTTTCTTCTTCAACTCTCACAACGATCTCTTCGAGGAAGTAGCCAAGTTTCGAGCCGCCAGGCGCATATGGGCGCGGGAGATGAGAGAGCGGTTCGGGGCCAAGAGCCCCAGGTCCTGGTGGTTGCGGTTCCACACGCAGACTGCAGGTGTATCCCTCACGGCCCAGCAGCCAGAGAACAACATCGTGCGCGTTGCCATCCAAGCCCTGGCCGCCGTCTTGGGAGGGACCCAGTCCCTCCATACAAACTCCATGGACGAGGCCTGGGCTGTGCCGACGGAGAGAGCGGTGCGCATCGCCCTGAGGACCCAGCAGATCCTCGCCCACGAGAGCGGTGTCGCCAACACGGCGGACCCCCTGGGAGGCTCCTACTACCTGGAGTGGCTGACGGATCACCTGGAGGAGGAGGCCTACGGATACTTCAACAGGATTGAGGAGCTAGGGGGCGTGATTCCTGCCATCAGGAAGGGTTTCTACCAGCGCGAGATTGCCAACTCCGCCTACAGGTACCAGAAGGAGGTGGAGGAGAGAGAGAGGATCATCGTTGGCGTCAACGCCTACACCACGGAGGAGCCCGAGGTCATCGAGTATCTGAGGATCGATCGTGAGGGGGAGAGGAGGCAACTGGAGAGGCTCCAGCGGCTCCGAAAGGAGAGGAACGAGAGCAAGGTCGAGGTCTCCCTGGAAAGGCTCCGGAAGGCGGCTGAGGGGAAGGAAAACCTGATGCCATACATCCTCGATTGTGTGAGGGCCCATGCCACGCTGGGGGAGACGGTGTCCAATCTCAAGGAGGTCTTCGGCGTCTACAAAGAGCCTCTGATATACTAGGTAGTGACATGAAGAAGATAAGGATCCTCGTGGCCAAACCGGGTCTTGACGGACACGACCGAGGGGCGAAAGTGGTGGCTCGAGCCCTCAGGGACGCTGGAATGGAGGTCATCTACACGGGAATCCACCAAACCCCTGAGGACATCGCGGAGGCAGCGATCCAGGAGGATGTGGACGCGGTGGGCCTGAGCTGTCTCTCCGGGGCCCATATGACCCTCTTCCCAAAAGTGGTGGAGTTGCTGAGGAAACGGGGCGTGGACGATGTGATTGTCATCGGTGGCGGCATAGTCCCCCCGGAGGACGTGCCTGAGCTGAAGAAGGCCGGTGTGGCGGAGGTTTTCGGTCCCGGCACCCCTTTGAGCAAGATCGTGGAGTTCATCGAGAAGAACGTCAGGAAGAAGACGGATGTTCCTGGTTGAGGGCCTTCTTAAGGGCGATAAGAGGGCCGTTGCAAAGCTCATTTCGTTAATTGAGAACGGGGATGCGGGGGCCACGGAGGTCATTCGGGAGGTCTACAACAGAACCGGGAGGGCCTACGTCGTCGGGGTCAGCGGTCCTCCTGGTGCGGGCAAGAGCACCCTGATCTACGGCCTGGCCCGGGAGTATAGGAGGCTTGGCAAGACTGTTGGCGTAATCGCCATCGATCCTACCTCCCCCATCTCGGGTGGCGCCCTTCTGGGTGACAGGGTGCGCATGGGAGAGTTGGCGAGAGATGACGGCGTCTTCATCAGGAGCATGGGCACGAGGGGAAGGTTGGGGGGCGTCTCTGCCGCCACCTCGGACGCCATCAGCGTCCTCGACGCCTACGGGAGCGACGTCATCTTCGTGGAGACAGCGGGCGCAGGCCAGACGGACGTTGAGGTTTCCAGCCTGTCTCACACTATGATGGTCGTCGTCATGCCTGGTGTGGGGGACGAGGTGCAGGCCCTCAAGGCGGGTCTCTTCGAGACGGCCGACCTCTTCGTTGTGAACAAGGCCGATCTGGAGGATGCTGAGAGGGTAGCGACAGACCTCAGGATGATGCTGGAGCTGGGTGAGCAGGCTGATTGGGTGCCGCCTGTGCTCCTGGCATCGGCTCTGAAGGGCGAAGGAGTCGAGACGGTGATCGATCACCTAGAGAGCCATCTCTCTTTCCTCAAAGAATCGAGTGGGTTGGAGGACAGAAGGAGGCGCCGGGTGGAAAGAGAGCTCCTCACGGCCCTCTCTGAAGAAATTCTGGAAAGGGGCATGGCCTTGAGAAATGGGGATGCCTTCAAGAGCTATGTGGATAAAGTGCTCGCCAAAGAGATGAGCCCCCGGGAGGCCGCTTCGCAGTTATTGCTGGAATTCAGCCCCTATCGGTGAGTTTTTTCCATAGTTCGATAATCAGGAGCAAAGAGTTCTATATTCCCGGGTGGCTGGAGGAGTCATGGCGGAGCAGATCTCCATATTCGCCCTTATGGCGGTAACGGCTCCCCTCCTAGTCATGCTGACTATGGCCATTCTTTCGTACATCCACAGCCGCCGTCTTGGAGACGACGTTCTCAGGAGCCTAATGTTCCTCAAGGCCCACCTCTTGCGACGGGGCTACTTCATATTCATCCTGGCGGCGGTGGGTATGTTCTTCTTGACGATACCCATGGCCCTCAATTTGGACATGCCCGCGGCTTTCCACTTGGTCGCGGCCATCCTGGTGATGATTAGCCTCGCTTTAGGAACCCTCCACTTCTACATGTTGGTGGCACCGAAGAAGAGCCCACTGAGTCGCATGGTGCTTCGTGTCCCCAGTTTCCGCGGAGGTCTAAAGGGAGATGAAGAATCAGGAAACCTTCGTTGACACTAGCTTCGAGAAGAGCTTAGAGGAGGCCATGGACAGGGTTCCCGGGCTCCTTGGCTTGGTGATCGCGGACAGCAACGGGCTGCCCGTGTCTTCCAGCTTTTCCGAAGACGGGGGTGTGTTGTCTGCTAGCGCCATGAGCGCGGTAGCAGTAGACGCGGCCATCAGGATCGCGAAGCACCTCGAGGTCGGTGAGTTCGAGAATGTAACTTTCGCCTTTCGTGAGTACTACCTGCTCGTTGCTACCTTGGCGGACCGGAAGGCCAACCTCTTGGCCCTCGCGGAAAAGGATGTGAACCTAGGCCTACTGCACCTGGCCCTCGAAGAGGTAAGGAAGACGATTGAGGGTTTTCTCGAGGACTTCGTTCAGATATAGCCGCTGGCAAGGGTAAGTACAAGCTGGCGACGCCGCACATCTCCGAACGAGCAGGAGCGAAATGGAGGCGCGGAATCTCATTGTCGGATTCTGAGGCCCACGACGAAGCCAAGCGACGGAAAGATCCGTGATCAGAAGAAGGATCGAGGCGGGCTCCCGATCAGTTTCGTATGCGGTACACACCTCTTGCCGCTCTGAAAGCTTGTCGTCCCGCTTCACCGGGGGTCAATAAGGGTCGATGAGGACAGGGAACCAGGCTGCCGCTAGAAGCGTGGAACACGCCCATCAGTTAGCCTGACAGGCCGTCCGCGAGGAAACCGCTTGGCTCGATTACCTTCAAATATCGCCTCACCTTCCGCATAAGACGTGTCGACCGGAGCGAAGGCAGTTGTTCTTACCCTTTCTCTGGTCATTCAGATTCTGATCCCCGGGGCTCCTCCAGCGGCCGCCGCGGGGAACGGTGGTCCGATGACAGCCGTATCCGAGGGCGCCATACTTACCGTTGCCCAAGATGGCTCTGGGGATTTCACAACCATTCAGGATGCAGTGAACCAGGCGAGGTCCGGGGACAGGATAGTTGTTGGGTCTGGGTTATATCATGAGAGCGTTCGCATCGAAACCTCTGGTGTAGTCCTAGAGGGGATGGATAGAGAGAGCGTAGTAATTGACGGAAACTTCGAGGATGGGTTCAACGACGGGATTCACGTCCATCGGGCTGCGCACGTTAGCCTGAGGAACCTCACGGTGCAACGTTTCCTCGCGAACGGGGTCTACTTCATGGAGTCCGATTACTTCAGGGCTGTCAACGTCACCGCTCTTGACAACAGGCTCTACGGGCTCTACGCGACCCACTCGAGACATGGCGAGTTTGCCTATAGCGAGGCAGCGGGAAGCGGCGATTCGGGCTTCTACTTTGGAGAGGTATCCAACTGCAACTGCACCATTAGGGAAGTCGCGGCCCACGACAATGTCATTGGCTACAGCGGTACAAGGTCAACTCATGTCATCATCAGGGACTCGCGTTTCTACAACAACTCCGTTGGCATCCTCCCCAACACCCTCGTCCCAGATATCGCCCACATGGTAGGTGAGCATGCATCCCTCGAGGCCTTCTGGCCTTCCCACTACACCATAGAGAACAACATCATAGAAAATAACAACAACAGGAACGTCAAGGCCTACGGTTGGACCGCCAGGTACGGCGTCCCTATCGGCACCGGGGTCGCGCTCGCTGGGGCCATGTTCAACACGGTTGCTGGCAACGCAATCCGAGGGCATGAGAGGTGGGGTGTGGCGGAGTTCTTCTTCGTCGTCCCGCCCTTTGGAAACACCTTTACTTCCAACATCTTTCAGGAAAACCAGGTGGACTTCTGGAGAGATGGGTATGGCCTTGGGAGTTGCCAGAAGGCAAACTCGGAGAGCTATGAGGGTTCCAGCTCTGTCCTGCCATCGTGTGACCTCAACCCAGCCCTGCGCTTGAGTGTACCAGATCCCACGAAGCATGTAACCCTCATGATCGAAAGCGAGCGGCCGCAGGGGACTTTCAGCGATGCACTGCCTGTCCGCCCTGCCGGTCGACGCGACAGTCTCTCGGCGGCTACGGAATCGGCAACACTCGGGCTTCTTCTTCTGGCAATACTGGCGGTCTTCGGAGCCTCCTCTCGCGAGGGAGTGAGCGGGTCCTCACGGCCAAGGATCGGCTTCAGAAGGCCATGGCCTGCATGGCGGAGACCCGCACCGAGGTCAGGCACGGAGAGAGACGCAACGAGTCGCCGCATGGGTGCCGCTCTCATCGACGCCTCCATAGTGGCCCTGGTCTACGGCCTCCTGATTGCGGGCCTGATTGCCTCGCTACTGCCACTTGCGGGCCTTTTCGATATCTTCGAGGCGGTCCTCACGGTTTCCCTCGTCTTCTCGCCTCTCGCCTTCATAATATCCTTCGCCATATGGTTCGTGTATGCAGGGCTTCTCGAGGGAATCTATGGTCAGACCGTGGGGAAGCGGCTTCTGAAAATCGTGGTAATCAGGACGAACGGCTCAGACATCACGATGAGGTCGAGTCTCCTCAGGAACGCTCTGCGCTATGTGGACGGCATAGGCCTCTACCTCCTCGGCTTGGTATTCATGTTGGTCACCAAGCGCAAGCAACGCATAGGAGACAAGCTGGCCAGGACCGTCGTAGTGCACAGCGAGTAATCAACCGCTCATGAAAACTGGATGGACCTGACCTTCTCCTCGATGGCTACGTATAGCAGGTCGAGGCGGACCGTTCTGCAGGAGGCATTGTGTCGAACAGGTCGGCCTCTTGCAGCAAGGCCAGAAGGAATACCAGACCATCGAAAGAATTCTTATATGCGAGGGTGCAAATAGGCCTCGATGCTATCCTTCCGAGTTTTGGACCTGCTTCCCCCGCCCTTCCACAGCATTGAGGTGGAGGTGCTCAGTGGACTGGCGGATGTGGACATTCAGGAGTATGAGGACGAGGCCTCTCTAAGGGAGATGGTGGCCGACATCGATGCCCTCCTTCTATGGTACTCCATCCCCGTCCCCCAGGGGGTCATCGCTGGAATGGAGAAGTGTAAGGTCATCGTGGATGCGGGGGTGGGATACGACAACATCGATTTGGAGGCCGCGGGGAGGAAGGGGATCTGCGTCTGCAACGTGCCGGACTACTGCGTGGATGAAGTTGCGGACCATACTCTGGGCCTCATTCTAGCCCTGACGAGAAAGATTTCCTCCATGAACAAGTCCGTCCATTCTGGTCAGTGGGACTTCCGACTAGCGATCCCCGTCACAAGGCTGAGGGGGAAGGTCCTCGGGGTCGTGGGTCTGGGCCGCATAGGCAGTGCAGTGGCCCTCCGCTGTCACGCCCTGGGAATGAGGATTCTCGTCTACGACCCCTACATCCCCCCGGGGAAGGAGAGGTCCTTCGGAGCCGAGGCGGTTTCCTGGAACCGCATCTTGGAGGAGTCGGACGTCTTGACCCTGCACGTGCCCCTGACGGAGGAGACCAGGCATATGGTTGGTCCGGATGAGTTTCGGAGGATGAAGGATACAGCCGTGGTGATAAACACCTCTCGCGGGGAGGTCATCGCGAGAGAGGCCCTCCAGGAGGCGTTGGAGGCGGGCCTCATAGCGGGGGCTGCCTGCGACGTGCTGGAGGACGAGCCTCCGATAGGAGGCCAGTTCGACCCCGAGGATCCCCTCCTACAACATGACAACTTCGTCGTAACTCCCCACATGGCCTTCTTCTCCTACGAGTCGGGGGTGGAGCTGAGAACAAAGGCAGCAGAGGAGGTTGCCAGGGTCCTGAAGGGAGAGGAGCCCAGGGCCCCAGTCAACCTGGAGTATCTGAGGAGGTGACGGGATGAGGGGGAGGGGCGCGGACATCCTTGTGGAGTGTCTCGTGGAGCAGGGAGTGGAGAGGATCTTCGGTATCCCGGGAACCCACGTCCTGGCGATTTATGACGCCCTCTACAAGGAGGGGACCATCGATGTCGTTCTCACCAGACAAGAGGCCTCGGCAGCCTTCATGGCCGATGCGTGCGGGAGGCTTACAGGGGAGCCCGGCGTGTGTTTGGCCACGGCGGGTCCGGGGTTGACCAGCCTGCTCAACGGTGTAGCCGAGGCCTTCGTCGAGAGTTCCCCGGTCGTAGTCCTAGGCGGAGCTGTTCCATACCACACCTTCGGTCGGGGCTACTACCACGAGCTTAGGCATGTGGACGACCAGATTGCCTTTATGCGGCCCTTCACCAAGTGGCAGAGCAGGGTCGAAAGTGTTGGTGATGTGCCAGATGTAGTGGCTCAGGCCTTCACCGAAGCGACTAGAGAGAGGCCCCGTCCCGTATTCGTGGAGCTTCCGAAGGATGTGATGGAGGATGAGGGGGAGGCAAAGCCTAAGGGAGCAGAGAAGACGCCCAGGAAGAAGGCGGATGCCTCTAGAGTCGAAGAGGCTCTTTCCCTGCTTCGGGAGGCCGAGCGACCGCTGATCCTCGCCGGTGGTGGGGTCCATATCTCCGGGGCCTGGGAGGAGATCCGGGAATTGGCTGAAGCCCTGGGAGCTCCATTGGCGACGACTATCACGGGCAAAGGGTCGATTCCCGCGGATCACCCTCTTCACATAGGTCTGGGCTGTGGTCTTCTCGCTCCTCCCGAGGTGAGAGATGTCCTTCTTCAGATGGACGTTCTACTAGCCGTAGGTTGCCGCTTTGACGAGATAGCCTCGGGAGGTTGGACGCTGCCCGCTCCAGAGAGGATAATCCATGTGAATGTAGACCCCGGGGACATCGATCGGGTATATGATGCGACGGTCGCCCTTGTGGGGGATGTCAAGGCGGTGACGGAGGATCTCCTGGCGGCCTTGAAAGGTGTCCGAAAGAAACCCTGGTTTACGCTGGAAAAGAGGCCCCTGTCTGAGGACGATGGAGAGGGTATCGGCCTCGGATTGGCAGTCAGAGCCCTTAGAGAGGTGCTTCCTAGGGACGCCATAGTGACCTGCGACTCAGGGAACAGCCAGGTGGCCATGTTCGACTTTGACGTCTACAAACCAAGGACATATCTGTCACCGACGGGTTTCAACGCTATGGGATTCGCTGTTCCCGCAGCTATCGGGGCCCAGATGGTTAGGCGCCAGAGGAAGGTAGCTGCCGTGTTCGGCGACGGGGCCTTCTTCATGAATGGAATGGAGCTGCTAACCGCTGTAGAGAGGGAACTTCCGATCTCCTTCTTCCTCTTCAACGACAGGAGCTATGGGATTCTGAAGTTCTATCAGGACCTGATGTACGACGGCAGGAGGACTGGTGTGGAGATGCCATCTGTGAACCTGCTGTCGCTCGCCGAGGGCCTGGGAATCGAATTCATGACGGCACGATCGAGGCAAGACGTTCCCCGAGTGTTCAAAGACGCTATCCGTTCCGACTCTCCTACCCTTATCGATGTCAGAGTGGACCCCAGTTCAGGGCCACCCCCCCTGGAAAGGGCCTACAGACCCCAGTTCTAGACTCCCTCCCTTAGGTGGAGCCTACGGCGTAGAATGGCTGAGCTTTCTCGGTGGGTGGCTGCGACGAAAAAGTTCTCAGATGTGGAAACTACGAGTCTCCTGTACGGGCTGAATGTTTCTCCCATGAGTTCATTCGTCGGAGGCTCCAGGAGTGGGAGACGGACGCGGAGGGATTCGAACCCTCGACCACCGGCTTAGGAGGCCGGTGCCATATCCAGACTAGGCCACGCGTCCCACTTTTCTTTGAGTATCTGTCCCCTATTTAACCCTGTTTTTGGCCAAGCCGCATCCCACCTCATGATAAATATAGAGGACCTTCGTTGAGTCCACCGATGGCTGTATCCGATGAGTTCACGCTCAAGATTTCCAGCCTGAACGCCCATGTGGTTGTTGACTGTTTCGTCCATGACCTGGCAGGAGGGGGTCTACGCTTCTCTCCCTCAGTCGATTTGCCGGAGTTGCGGCGGCTGGCCCGCACCATGACTCACAAATGGGCTATGCTGGAGCTGCCCTTTGGAGGCTGCAAACTGGGCATCCAAGGAGACCCGTCGAGGTCCGATAAGACCGCGGTTTTGAGGGAGTTTGCCGTTCAGGCTAAGGACTTCCTGCGGGACAGAGTCTTCACAGGGCCGGACATGGGGACTACGCCCGCGGACCTAAGGACCTTCTTCGGGGTGATGGGCCAGGACTCCTATGATGTCGTGGCTAAGAGGCTCAGCTCTATGGGATATCGGCCAACCTCCAAGGAGGGGTACCGATCCATCATGCGGTCTATCCAAGGTGATGTGACGGGCGTGGCCGTCGCGAGGGCCGCTGAAAGGGCCTGGAAAAGCAGAGGCGGCTCCTTGAACGGGGCGACAGTTTCCATCCAAGGTTTCGGAAGCGTGGGCAGGGCCGCGGCGGAGGAACTGATTGGTCTGGGAGCGAGGGTCGTCTGTATCGGCGACGAGCTGGGCTGCCTGTGGAATGCCCGGGGCCTGGACGCCACTCAGCTTGGCGGCCCTCGGCCTGGGATCATGAAGCGTAGCCCCTTGCAGAGGGGCACTGAAGAGAGGCCTGGCGACTACTGGCTCGATGCCCAGGCGGATATCCTCGTGCCCGCCGCCATCGCTGATGCCATCAATTGGGAGAACGTCTCCAGGGTCGACGCGAAGATGGTGGTCGAGGGAGCCAACATCCCCGTCCCGGAAGACGTGGAGGCGCACCTTCATGAGAGAGACGTCCTCGTTCTCCCGGACTTCGTGGTAAACGCAGGTCTGGCGGCCGCCTTCGGCGTGCTGCTCACCGATACGTGGGAAGGGCCGAAGGAAGTCCTCCAGGAGGTCCTGAAGAGGATCGTCTCCTCCACGGCCGCCGTCGTCGACGGTTCCCTCCATCAAGAACGTCCACCCAGGGAGGTGGCCGTCGAGCTGGCTATGTCTAGGCTGAGGGGTTAGGAGCCCTCCTCCTTCTTGGTGTACTCCTCCACGAACCTTATGGTCTTCAGACCGGCGAAGTCCCTCAGGTCGCTGACCACCTTGTACTTCGTCACGAACCACTTCTCGTCGTACTTGCAGACCTCTGGCAGGAGGATGTCGGCCACGCCCTTCTCCACCTTGACCTTGAATCCATCGCTGCTGCCGTAGTCCATTTCGATGATGGCCAGGGTCTTGGCCTTGGCGGCCCGCGCCCTCTTGGTCACCTTGAACCTGTACAGGAGGGTCTTGCCAGCCAGGGGGTTGTTGAAGTCCACCCTCACCCTGCCGGCGGTGACGGCAGTGACGATGCCGTGACGGTTTCGGATGTGGACCTCCATCCCCGGCTTCGGGTCGATCTCCTGACGGTGGAACTCCCTGATGGGGAACAGCTCCACCAGCTTTGGGTCCCTCTCTCCCATCCCCTTCTCCGGGGGGATGACGACCTCCTGCTGCTCTCCCACGACGGCGCTCGCCAGAGCCTCATCCAGACCCTTCATCAGCCTGTCCTTCCCCACGACGGTGGGGACCTCCCCGTAGCTCTTCTTCTCGTCGTGGATGCCGTGCTCCTTCGCCAGTTCCTCATTGGTGGTGTCGAAGAGTTCCTCCTCACCATTGGGATGTCTTATCCAGCCCTCGTACTCCATGTAAACGAGGCCGCCTTTCTTCACCTTCTCAGCCAAAGAACCACCTGAACCCTGTGGCAATCTGCCGATGCCAATAAAGGTTTCTGGCCAAGGCCTAGCGGTGTATCTCGTAACCCAGGGATTCGGAGATGGCCTTGTAGCGGTTCCTGATGGTCACCTCGGTGACGCCCGCCACCTCGGCCACTTCCTTCTGTGTACAGGGACGGCCGCAGAGCATGGCGGCAATGTATATGGTGGCTGCGGCCACCCCGGAAGGGGCGACGCCGGAGGCGAGTTCCTCCCTCTCCACCGCTTCCAGGATCTCCTTCGCCTTCCTCTGAACCTCCATATCCAGTCCCAGCTTGTTGCAGAACCGGGCGATGTAGTCCCTGGGGGACTGGGGCAGCAGCTTGAGTCCCAGCTCTCTGGTGAGGGTCCGGTAGGTCCTGCCGATGCTCTTCCTGTCGGCGTTGGACTTGTCCGCTATCTCGTCCAGAGTTCGCGGGACGCCACACTGCCTGCAGGCAGCGTAGAGGGTGGCGGCCACGACCTCGTCGATGCTCCTGCCCCGGACGAGGTTCTTTGTCGAGGCCTTCCGGTATAGCACGGCGGCG
Source organism: Thermoplasmata archaeon (assembly GCA_046758325.1). Taxonomy (GTDB): domain Archaea; phylum Thermoplasmatota; class Thermoplasmata; order RBG-16-68-12; family JAJISG01; genus JAJISG01. The sequence continues at coordinate 15,572 of JBHHZZ010000006.1, forward strand.
CTCTCCCTCACGTGCCTCGGGAGCCCCATCTTGGAGGCCATTGTGTTGATTTCCGTCAGGCCCTGAGCCAGGCTCCTCTCGCCGGACTTGGAGGTCCTGATCCGGTGCTGCCACTTCCTGAGCCTGTATATCTGGGCCCTGGATCGGTGGGGAATGGTCCTTCCATAGGCATCCTTGTTCCTCCAGCCGATCTGGGTCGACAGGCCCTTGTCGTGGCTCATGATGGTGGAAGGTGGGCCAGCCCTCTCCCGGGCCTCCCGCTGCTCTGAGTCGAAAGCCCTCCACTCAGGACCCTCGTCGATCATCCTCTCGTCGAGAACGAGGCCGCAGTCCTCGCATATGACCTCGGCTCTCTCGTAGTCCCTGATTAGGTGAGGGCTATTGCACTCTGGACAACGGGTGATAATGTCGACTTCTCCCATAAGCATATCAAACTAGGTAATGCGTAATATTTAAATATTCCTAAGGCGCGTCGGTCGCCCTGGCTTCGTACGTTGATCCTCACAACTTGTACCCGATTTCCCGGAGGAAGGACCGCCTCTCCCTCACGTCCTCCTCCTTCTCGATTCCCTTGGATCTCTCGCCATCGATCACGCCCAGGACGCCCCTGCCCATGTCGTCCTCCGCGACGACGACGGTGAGAGGGTTGGCCGTGGCGCAGTAGATGTTGCAGACCTCCGGCACGTCCTTGATCGCCCCGAGAAGGTTCATCGGGTACCCCTCTTTCATGAAGATGATGAAGACGTGCCCCGCCCCGATGTTGAGGGCGTTCCTGGCCGCCAGCTCCTTCAGGTCCGGGTCATTACCCTCAGCCCGGACGAGGCAGGGCCCGGAGGCTTCGCAGAAAGCCAGGCCGAACTTGATGCCTGGGATTGAGCTGACCAAAGCCTCGTACAGATCCTCCGACGACTTGATGAAATGCGTCTGGCCCAGGATGAGGTTTAGGCTCTCAGGATTCTCGATGGGGACGAGCTTAATCTCCATGGGGTCACCGAAACGCCATCGTCGTCGGCGATAAGAGGCTTTCGACGCCTCCCTTGATGCGGAGGACGAGCGTCCCCCAGGCGAGCCTCCGGTTGCCCATCAGCCAGCGTAATGCTGCCTACGAGGCGTCGTTCTCAACTATGTGTCGCGGGGAGGGAGAGTACGTGAGGATCCAGGGGGCTGAAAGCCTACATCCCGGCACGAAACTCCTATCGCGATGGGAAAAGGTTGAAAAGACAGCTCACACGTAACCTGACGGATCAGATGACAGGGAGCCAACCCAAGGAGGGTCAACCAGCACCGGAATTCAGGCTACCCTCAACTGAGGGAAAGGAGATCTCCCTTAAGGACCTCCAGGGCAGGAATGTCGTCCTCTACTTCTATCCCAGGGACGACACCCCGGGTTGCACGAAAGAGGCATGCAGCTTCAGGGACACGCTGAGCGCCTTCGAGGAGACGGACTCGGTGATTCTGGGAGTAAGCCTGGATGACCTCAAGTCCCACGAGAAGTTCCGCTCCAAGCACGGCCTGCCGTTCCCCCTCTTGAGTGACACCAACGGGGAGGTGTCCAAGGCCTACGGCGTCTACAAGAAGAAAAAGCTCTATGGCAGGGAGTTCTGGGGGATAGAGAGGACAACCTTCATCATCGGGAAGGACGGCGTGATCCGGAGGGTCTTCCCGAGGGTGAAGGTGGACGGCCACACCGAGGAGGTCTTGGACTTCGTCCGGGAGAACCTCTAGCTGGCTGGCTAGGCGGTTTTCTCATCCGAAAAACCTACTCCACAACCCTTATATAGGGCCATTTCCTATTCTGAGATGCACAGTTTTTACACTTTTCGGGTGTAAGTAATGACGGAACCTAGCAAGGAAGTGAGGTCTGGGACAACCACCCTTGGGTTGGTCTGCAAGGATGGTGTAGTCCTGGCAGCGGAGAAAAGGGCGACCATGGGAACCCTGATCGCCCATAAGGTGACGAAGAAGATCTTCAGACTGGATGAAAATCTGGGCATTACGACGGCCGGTTTGGTCGGGGACCTTCAGGCGCTGACGCGTTACATCACCGCCGAGGTGGAGCTCTACAGGCTGAAGCGGGGCATGCCTATGCCCGTCGAGGCCTGTGCAACTCTTACCAGCAACATCCTCTCTGGCCGCAGGTTCTTCCCATACCTGGTACAGCTGGTGATCGGCGGGGTGGACATCAAGGGCAACCACGTCTACTCCATCGACCTGGCCGGTGGAGCCATACCGGACAAGTATGTGACAACCGGTTCCGGTTCCCCCTTTGTCTACGGCGTGTTGGAGGACCAGTACAAGGAGAACCTCTCTGCGGACGCCGGAGTGGATCTGGCGGTTCGGGCCGTGACCGCAGCCATGAAGAGGGATGCCGCTTCAGGCGATGGCATCGACATTGTGAAGATCCAGAAGGAAGGGTACTTCGAGGTCTCCGAAGAGGAGATCGAGAAGAGAAAGCAGAAGTTGAAGTTGAGTTGAACCGCCTGAAAACACCCTGGGTGTCATACCCATGACGTTGGAGACCATTCTTGGCGAAGCCAAGGATATTGTGAAAAAGGTTGTCCCGGCGGGCATCGAGCTGACCCGCGTGGACTTCGAAGGCCCCGTAGTGGTCATATACACCCGCAACATCGACATCTTCGCAGACAACCAGGACATCGTCCGGCAGCTGGCCCAGGGGCTGAGGCGTAGGGTAGCCATCCGCCCCGATCCGTCCCTGCTGGCGGAGCTGGAGGAGGCAGAGAAGGCCATCCGCTCCCTTATTCCGGAGGATGCCCAGATCACCAGCGTGTACTTCGAGCCGGAGACCGGTGAGGTGACCATCGAGGCCCTCTCTCCAGGCCTGGTAATCGGCAAGCAGGGTACCGTCCTCAACGAGATCAAGAAGAAGATAGGATGGGTCCCGAAGGTGGTCAGGGCACCGCCCATTCCCTCCAAGACGGTGCAGGAGATACGGCAGTACCTGAGGTCGGTCCACGACGATAGGCAGGACTTTCTCCGGAAGGTCGGCCGCAGAATATCGAGGGAGCCGTCGCCCGGGGAGCAGTACGTCCGGGTCACGAGCCTCGGCGGCTTCCGACAGGTGGGTCGCTCCGCCGTCATGCTGATGACCAGGGAGAGCAAGGTCCTCGTCGACTGCGGGGTGGACATGGGCTCCGAGAACAACGGAGGCCCCTACCTCAACGCCCCGGAGGTGATGCCCCTGGAGTCCCTGGACGCGGTGGTGCTCACCCATGCCCACCTGGACCACTGTGGCCTGGTGCCCATCCTCTTCAAGTACGGCTACGAGGGCCCCGTCTACTGCACCCCGCCCAGCCGGGACCTCGCGTCCCTCCTGCAGATAGACTACATCAAGGTCGCCTTCGGAGAGGGGAAGAAGCCCCCGTATGAGTCGCCGCACATAAGGGAGGCGGTGAAGAGGACCATACCCTTGAAGTATGGTGAGACGACGGACATCGCCCCAGACATCCGGCTGACGCTGCAGAACGCAGGTCACATCCTGGGCAGCGCCACTGCCCATTTCCACGTGGGTGACGGCTTATACAACGTGGCGGTCTCGGGCGACATCAAGTTCGAGCGTACGTGGCTCTTCAACCCCGCAGTCAACAAGTTCCCTAGGTTGGAGACCCTCATCATGGAGGCCACCTATGGTGGGTACCACGACGTGCAGCCCAGCCGCCACGAGGCGGCGAAGCGTCTGAGGGAGATCGTTGGCCGGGTCCTGCGCCGAGGCGGCAAGGTCCTCGTACCCGTCTTTGCCGTGGGCAGGAGCCAGGAGGTCATGCTGGTCCTGGAGGAGCTCATGAGGAAGGGTGAGATTCCGGATGTGCCGGTGCACTTGGATGGCATGATCTGGGAGGCCACGGCCATCCACACGGCCTATCCGGAGTACCTCAATAACCAACTGAGGACCCAGATCTTCCAGACTGGGGAGAACCCCTTCCTGTCCCCGATGTTCGAGCGCGTGGATAGCAGCGACAAGAGGATCAACATCTGTGATGACCCCGACCCCTGTATCGTGCTTGCCACGAGCGGCATGATGAACGGCGGACCTATCATGGAGTACTTCAAGGCCTGGGCCGACAACCCCCGACACAGCCTGATTTTCGTGGGCTTCAACGCCGAGGGCACCCTGGCCAGGAAGATTCAGAAGGAGAGGCGGGAGGTGACGGTGAACGACAAGGGGAAGCCGCTGACCCTGCGCATCAAGATGGACGTTGAGACAATCGACGGCTTTTCGGGTCACTCCGACCGCCTCCAGCTCCTCAACTACGTGGGTAGTATGGAGCCCCGGCCGGAGCGGGTCCTCGTGGGCCACGGGGAGGAGCACAAATGTCTCGACCTGGCCTCTACGCTGTACAAGAAGTTCGGGATGGAGACGAGGGCTCCTATGAACTTGGAGACCGTGCGTCTCAAGTAGTTCGCGCAAAGGCCTTAACCTCCTGGCCCATACGGCTGTGGGAGGTCTTTGAGGGAGGAGCTTTACCGACGAGTACAGGACGTAATCTCCCGGGAGGAGTTTGAGTCCCGGATAAAGGAAGAGATGGAGACCTGGGGAGGCCTGCTGGAGGAGGAAGCCGCCGCCCTGCTGGTGGTGGACGAGCTGGGCAGGAACGAGGTGGCCTTCCGCAAGATCGCAGACCTCTACGAGGGAGGAGAGGCCCTCCTGCAAGCAAAGGTGGACGACATCGGCGAATTGAGGGAGTTCACCCGTCAGGACGGCACCCGCGGCCGCGTGGTCAATCTGACGGTCTCTGATCCGTCGGGCCGCTGCCGACTAGTCCTGTGGGACGAGGAGGTGGAGCTGGTGACCTCTGGGAAGGTGAAGGTAGGTTACGTGGTCAAAGTCATCGACGGCTACGTTCGACGGACCCGTTACGGGCTGCAGGTGTCCAGCGGCAAGTGGGGAGTGATCCTTCCAGAGGAGCCTTGAAGCCCGCCAGCACGCTCTTCCGGCCGCCTTAATACTCATTTTGATTGCGGGCACCGATTCCAAGGCCTGATTTTCAGCGGCGATTTACGGACCGTCATGTTAAATAGGGTCTACATCGAAATCGAGGGCAGACAGGAGGCTGAGAGGAACCGCCATGAACTACCTGAGACTCATCTCGACACCGGAGGTCAGACGCCTGCTCTTGGCTAGCTTCGTCAGAGCTAGGACGGCCCATGAGCTTAGCGAAATGACGGGAATACCGATTGCCAGGTGTTACCGGCTTCTTCGGAAGCTGCGCCGTGCCGGCCTGGTGGTCAGCGAGGAGGCCTACGTAAACCGCCGAGGCAGGGTGAAATTCCTCTTCCGATCCAGACTCCATGGACTACAACTCTTCCTCAATGGCCCCCGCCTCATGGGCCGCATACGCCAGCCTCGCCTCTCCGAGCCTTCAGAGGGAAGGTAGTATCAGGTCGGATTTTCACAATCAGCAATCACACCAAATAATCTGCCCGGACCGCTTAAATAGGAAGGGGAGGGCATTGGTCCACAGGACGGAGGACAACCTATAATGGACCCTTTAGAAGCTTCGCGTCTGATTACGGACGAGTACTCGGCTAAGATCCTGGTGGCAACCTACAAGAAGCCGAAGAGTGCCATTGAGCTAAGCCGTGAGTACGCGATACCCATTGCAGCCTGTTACCGGCGCATCCATGCCTTGGAGAAGGCCGGTCTCCTGAGCTGTGTGGAGCGGGCACTTACCCAGAAGGGAAAGCGCATCAGCCTCTACAAGTCGCAGCTGAGGAACGCCTATATCTTCTTCGAGAACGGGAAGCTCCGGGTGAGGTTCCATCTGGCCTCGGGCGTCACCAAGGACTTCGGGGGCGACTGGAAGGCCATCGAGACTGAGAAGAAAGGATAACCCCTCCTCCACAACCCAAAGGCAGGCCCCCCCTTTTGGGCCTGCCAACCCCCCTATAACCCCTCCTCAACCCCGAGGGTTCACGGCCTTCGTGAACCCTCACCCTTCAAAAAGTTCTTTAGCCCATGCCCCCTCACCTCCCCGGTCAGAATGCAGTTCAGAGGCAGGGACCTGATTTCCATAGCGGACCTCTCCAAGGAGGCCATCTACGAGGTCCTCAAGAAAGCCAAGGAGATGGTCCCCCTCGCCAGGGGCGAGGTGGTGGAGGAGAACCTCAAGGGGAAGGTCCTGGCCACACTCTTCTTCGAGCCGAGCACCAGGACCAGGCTCTCCTTCGAGGCTGCGGTGCAGCGTCTGGGCGGGAGGGTTCTCAACTTCGGGATGCCCGAGGCGACCTCCATCACCAAGGGTGAGACCCTGGCGGACACGGTGAGGATGGTCGAGGCCTACTCTGACATTATCGTCCTCCGTCACCCCCAGGAGGGCGCCGCCCGTCTGGCCGCGGAGTTCTCGGAGAAGCCAGTAATAAATGCGGGAGACGGTGCTGGCCAGCACCCAACCCAGACCCTGCTCGACCTCTTCACGATCTGGGACGAGAAAGGAATCATCGAGGGCAACCGGGTGGTCCTGCTGGGCGACCTGAAGTATGGCAGGACGGTCCACTCCCTCGCCTACGCCCTGGCCCTCTTGGGAGCCCAGCTCACCTTCTTGGCGCCGCCAACGCTGCAGATGCCTCGGGAGATCGTGGACATGGTCAACGCGTTTGGGACGAAGCCGAAGGAGGTGGGGGACCTCAAGGAGGCCATGCGGGAAGCTGACGTGCTCTACGTGACTAGGATCCAGAAGGAGCGGTTTCCGGATCCTCAGGAGTACCAGACAGTGGCGGGCTCCTACAGGATCGACCTTCATATCCTACGAGAAGCCAAGAAGGACCTCATCATCATGCATCCGCTGCCAAGGGTCACGGAGATAGCGGCCGAGGTAGACAGAACGCCCCACGCCCTCTACTTCAAACAGGCTTTCAACGGCGTGCCAGTGAGGATGGCCCTCCTGACCCTCATCCTGGGGGCCTAGCATGAAGGAACTGAAGGTCACCCCCATCAAGAACGGGACTGTGATTGACCACATCACCAGCGGCATGGCCCTGAAGGTCCTCAAGATTCTGGGGATCGGTCAGGACATCAGCTCCACCGTGAGTGTGGTCATTCACGTGCCCAGCGCGAAGGAGGGTTGGAAGGACATTGTTAAGGTGGAGGACAGGGAGCTGAGCCCCCGGGAGGTGGACAAGATCGCCCTCATTGCTCCAGACGCCACCATCAACATCATCAGGAACTACAGCGTGGCGGAGAAGTATCGGGTGCAGATTCCCGAAGTGGCTCGCGGCATTCTGAGATGCGCGAACCCGAGCTGCATCACCAACAGTGATGAGCCCCTCGAGACCGAGTTCGTGGTGAAGTCCCAGGACCCCATGAGGCTCAGGTGCAAGTACTGCGAGAGGGAGCTGGAGGACGTAGCTTCCCACCTGCTCTAAGCGCTGGACAGCTCTCCGACAGACGCTTAGAAAAGTTTAATAGTCGTGGCGTCATCTCAGCCTCAATTCGGAAGGGATGGGACATGCTCCGCGAGATCTCCGAGTTAGTAGGCCTCAGCGTGTACACTCAGGGCGGCGTCTACCTGGGAAATGTCACCAACGTCATAATCGATGTGGAACGGGGGAGGATCGATGGCCTCTTCCTCGCCGACACCAATCCTGCGTTGGTGGACGGCGGCAAGGCCGTAAGCGTGCCCTACCGTTGGGTTCAGAGTATGGGCGATGTCATCATCCTCAGGTACTTCCCCAAGAGAGTCACCCTGAGGAAGGTTCCAGGGAAATCAGCGCCCCTCGTCCCTCAGGCATAGGTGGGGTTCCTCTCCTCGACGCCAGCGTCCCGATTTGCCTTCAAGGCCATGGCGTGAAGGAGGGAGGACAGCCGGTTCAGGTACCTCAGGATCTGGGGGTTTACATGACTTCGCGACCCCAGAGCGACGACCCTCCTCTCTGTCCTTCTTGCCACAGCCCTTGCAAAGTGGAGGAAAGCGGCCTGCTGAGAGCCTCCCGGCAGGACGAAGGCCTTCTGGGGTCCCACGTCCTCCTCTATGCCCCCGATGGTCTTCTCCAGTCGCCCCACCCTCTCAGCGGCCAGGGGAGTGAAGGCCTTCACTGGTCGGTCCTCTTCCGACAGGCTGAGCTCCGCCCCGATGGTGAACAGGTCGTTCTGAATCTCAACGAGAAACTCGGAGGCTTCTCCCGAAGGCAGAAAGGATATGGCCAACCCTAGCGCCGAATTCAGCTCGTCCACCGCGCCTATGGCCTCGATCCTGTAATGGTCCTTCCTGACCCTCGGGCCACCCATCAAGTCGGTCTCGCCCTGGTCTCCCCGGCCTGTGTAGAGGCTCATGCTATCCCTAGTGTAGGCCCCTTCCTTATATATCGACTATCATCGGGGACCGATGATGCAGAAGTGCCTTGCAGGGCCTTGCACGGAGATCCAGGCATGATTCGCATGACTCCCCCGACGCTCGGATGGAGCTTACTCTTTTTAAGGGAGAGAACGAATTCCCAACTGGCGGTCTCCGGGAAGTGGGAACCTGAAGTACAAGCTTGTCCTCATGGATGCCCATCTGCTCAGACCCCATGAATCCCTCATACCGGAACTCCTCAAGGAGACGACAGAGGGGATCAAGAGGGACGGCTACGTCAGGACCCCCATCCTGGTGGAGAATCGGCACCACATCATTCTCGACGGCCATCACAGGTACCAGGCTCTCCTAGACCTCGGCTGCAAGAGAATCCCAGCGTACCTGGTAGACTACTTCGACGAGGGCATCCGTGTGGAGACCTGGCCGGGGGCGGTGGTGGATCACATCACCAAGGAGGAGGTGGTCGAGGCAGCGCTGAGGGGACATCTCTTCCCGCCCAAGACGACTCGACACATCCCAGAGACCCCACCAGAGGACTCAGTTGTCAGGCTGGAGGATCTCGTGTAGCGTCCTCCTCAACTACCTTTCCCCTGGGAGAGGGCACGATTCTGAGGCGGCCAGAGAGGCTCCTTCGAAGTCCGTCGCCCTTCAGGAGGCGATCGAGGAAGACTGCCAAGGCGGCCACCTCGGAGTGGGGTTGATTTCCGACGGCCACGTTATGGTCGACAATCTGGAAGACCGCTCCGGGCACCTTCTCCGAGCCAACGACCACGAGGAGGGGGTCTCCGGGAATCCTCACCAGGGCCTCGTCCAGATCTTCCCCGTACATGGTCAGGTGCACCACGGTGCCCTCCCACTCCTCGATGGTCCGCCGCCAGTCGACGCCGGTCTGTATCTTGAAGGGACCTCCGAAACGCTCCACCACGTCCCTAACCCTGGCCTCCAACCCCGCGTCCTTTCTGTCTACGAGGACTTCATCCGCTCCAAAGGCCCTCGCGGTCAGCGCCACGTGAGTCGTCACCCGGCTGTCCCTGGGGATGCGGTGGCCTATCCTTAGCACCGCAATCTTTGGCATATCCACCCCCCAGAGGGCCTAGTCTTCAAATCTCTCTACCCGGTGCCCCCGAAAGTCCAGCCGCGAGGACCTCTTGATGACGCTTTTCAGCATCACCTGGCTCATGTCCAGCTCCTCCGCCAGGTCCCCCGCAAACTTCCCCTGCTTCCCCACGGCATCGTAGATCCTCTCCTCCAGCGTCCTGTACTCCTTATCCGGCATCATGGCCACCTGGAGGACATCGCTGATCTCGTAGACAGGCGAGGAGGCGCTTATGTGTAGGCTGGTGTAGAAGGAGTGGTAGGCCTTCACGGGCCCGCCGTCGCCTGTCTGCCATTTGGTCTCCACAAGCCTCATTTTCTCAAAGAGCCGCAGGGCCTCCAGACCCTCGTCACCATACCTCTCCTCAATATCCTTGGCGGTCAACCAGTTATGGGTAAGCTCCTTGAAAACCTCCTTCTTCACAAGGGTGTCAACGGCCCTGAGGATTGGAACAAGGTCTGAGGGCTCGTTGATGACCTTTATCCTGTTCATTCCGCTCTAGCTCTATAAACAGCGTCTGTGGATAAAAAGATTAGCTAGGCCCTATAGATTGGGTAGTTAGCCGTCTATCACCTCTAGAAACCTCTCGAAGTACTTCCTCTCCTCCAGCAGACGCTCGCGCTCCAGCTCCACACTGGCGAGGGACATGATGGCATCTGGACCAAGGCCATAGTCGCTGGCCTTCTTCTTGGCAAGCCTGCTCATCAGCTCTTCCTCTCGAGCCTTGAAGTACATCTCCAGTTTCCTATGGGCCAGCCTCCTCAGGGCCTCACCCTTCCACTCCCCGAGGCCCTCCTCATGCCCCTTCGACAGCTCGTCTCGTAGGTACAGCACTGCCATGGCCCTCTCATAGCCCTCCCGGACCGGGTACACCCATCCCCGGCGGTTCTCCCAGATGGAGGCTATCGATCCAGGGCCCACGTCCTCTATGCGGGGGACAATGGCGGCGGCCTCGTAGAGAAGGTTGACCCTCAGGTGTTCCCTCCTCCGAGCCGGCAGCACCTTCTTCCCGTCCTCGGACATCTCCTCGAGCAGGCTCATGGGGGATTTCCTCCCTGCGTCCTTGATGTACTCTCCACAACCCTGGACACACCGGAGGGGCTCGTAGGACCTGCTGAGCCAGAACCTGGGCGGCCTGGCGGTCCACGCCTTCCCGCTAGGAGGGATCCTGGTCTGGGAGAACTGAAAGTCCAGCCTGTCGTCTTGGAGACGGAGGACGCCGCATCTTATCCCCGCCCTAACGGCGATCATGCCCACCCTGGCGCCGGCCAGAGCCAGCTCCCTACGGGACTGAGCCCCCTTCTCGTGGATCGCCCTCAGAACCTCTCGCCGTGTGGAGTCGCTGAGCCACTGGAACCAGCAGAGAGCAGTGGAGGGATCCCTAAGCAGAGGAATCGGGTGATCCCCTCCTAGGGCAGAGGCCGCCGGCAGACAGATGTCTTCATCGGCAATCGAGGAGCTGCTGTCCACGAGGACCTCTGCCTCACCATCCTCCTCCAGTGAGGGTGGGCGTATCGCCAGGTCTGAGTTGAGGAAGTAGTAGTTCTCCCTCCTCGTGCTGAGGGCCACGAGGAGGCCCAGGTCCACTCCCCTCCTCACCACGCTCCTCAGGCTGCTCTCTCTAGGCTCTCTACCCGTCATCGTCCTGAAGTATTGGAGTCTGAGGGGGTGGGTCCGAATTTCGCTAAGAGTGAGGGGCTGGATCAGGCTCAGGAGGTATACGATGCTTCCCGAGACCCTGTTCTTGAGGTAGGCAGAGATGGAGACGGCCTCCAAGCTATCGCTCCTCGACTCTCTCTCCACGAGCGCATCCCCTTCTTGCTGTGTTCCGGGAGGGAATTCGGCCTTATAAGCGTAACCCTCTGTGAGGCATCTCTAGGGCGCGTTTCTAGCGTCCTTAATGAACCTGATAGGGTGAACGGCCCAATCCTTGACCCGGCGGAAGGCTATGGACGTGTAGCGCCGCATGGCTTCCTTACCGTGGAATTCCACCGAGGTCGTGAGGGAGGATACCTTGCCTTCATTCTTGGAGCTGAATGAGAAAGCGGCTATGAGGGCCATCCCCACGCTGTCCTAGGGCATATCTGTCTGTCGCCCAATCAGATGGCGCTCAGGTTGACTTGCCCCAGACCTCCAGAACCTTTTAGTGCCAGGCTACTTTACCCTCCTGGGACGGCCATGAAGGTCAAGGATCTGAGGGCCCGAAACAAGGTCCCCTCCATAGAACTCCTCCTGATCGAGAAGGGGGATCCCCGGAGCTTTACGAGCCGGGATGGGGTCACGGGCAGGGTTTGCGACGCCTTGGGGAAGGACGACGATGGGGACACTGTCTCCGTCACGCTGTGGAACGAGGAGATCGATCAGGTGGACGTGAACGACCGCATCAGGATTACCGATGGATGGGTGAGTGAGTGGCAGGGCAACCTCCAGGTAAGCGCGGGCCGCTACGGCAAGCTGGAAGTTCTAGAGTAGCATCCCCAGGAGGGTCATCGCCAGCAGCGGAACCATCTGCATGGTGAAGTCGTCATCCACGTACCTTACCGTCGGATATTCCGCTGCTATGGCCACGGCGGAAGCCAGGGTGGCAAGGATCGCCAGGTCCATCAGGGATGAGGTTGACATGAGTCGGAGGACAGCGAGGACGATGACGGCGTAGAAGACGAGGGGAAGGAGGGGGTACCCGCCCACCTTGCGGGTCCATGCACAAAGTGGGTCGATCCAGGCCATCCCGCACATGACGACGACCACGAAGGGGGGCGGGAAGAAGAGGAGGCCCAGGGTGAGGGCCGTGCCTCCCCAGAAGTAGGCCGATATCTGGTCCTGCTCGTAGTCTCTGAGGCCGATGATATCCAGGCCGAAGGCCAACCGAAGGGTCTCGATGACTAAGGTCACCGACCAGAGGGTGACCGCCAGATAGGACCTGGGGAACCCTATCCAGAGGTCCAAGGGCAGGAGGTAGTATGCCAAGAATAGGGGTGACGCGGCGTGGAACGCCCTTCGAAAGGCACTTCCAGCGTCCAACCTCATCCCCGTTGACATGGCCCAACGGGCACATAAGACCTGCGGGCGTACCTAGCCCCCTTGAGCTCTCGGCCGACTGCTTAAATACGGATGGTCACTCAAGCCTCACGGGCAGGTATCATGGCAGTAATAGTCGCCCACTGTGGGGCTGGCTCTACGGAGGACGTCCTGGACGCATCTCAGAGGGCTGTGGAGAGAGGCCTCCGCATCCTGCGTGACGGAGGAGGAGCCCTGGAAGCCGTCGTCGAGGCCGTTGTGCTCATGGAGGATGATGACCGCCTCAATGCTGGCACGGGCTCCAAGCTCAACCTCGATGGAAAGGTGGAGATGGACGCCTCAGTGATGGACTCGAACATGAACTGCGGTGCCGTTGCTGCCATCTACGACCTGAAGAATCCGATCCTCGTAGCCAGAAAGGTCCTGGACGGCCCCCACGTCATCCTCTCCGGTAGCGGCGCTGTCCGGTATGCACGAGAGGCCGGGTTCCGTAGGTTCGATCCCATCACACCGAAGGCCCTCAAGGCCTTGGACGAGATGAAGAGGAGGCTCGCAGAAGGGGATCTGCCCGCTTGGGCTCTTAGGTGGTGGGACCGCAAGCCAGGCGACACTGTGGGGGCCGTTGCCCGGGACGATCAGGGGAGAATGGCGGCCGCCAACTCCACGGGAGGCATATCAATCAAGCTCCCCGGCCGAGTGGGCGACACGCCTCTGATAGGCTGTGGCATATATGCTGGTCCAGGGGCGGCGGTGACTGCCACGGGTGTGGGTGAGGAGATCATCAAAAGGGTGCTGTGCAAGGAGGTGTATGACGCGATAGTATCGGGCACCCGTCCGCAGGAAGCGTGCGAGGACGGCATCGCCAGCTTCTCCGAGGAGGTACCAGTGGGGATCGTCGCGGTCGGCCTAGAGGGCTGGGGATCGGCCTGCAACACACGGATGGCATGGTCCCACGGGGAGATGTAGCCAGGGCAGCGACACTTTTAAATCTTCGAGGATTGTATGGCGCCTACGAGAAGTCTCGGGGGGTTACTTTTCTGTCGGAAGAAAGCGCCCTAACCAACAAAATCAGGTCTGAACTTCAGCTACTCCAGAGGCACGTCGCTCTGCTAAAGGCCGTGATGGAGAATGAGCCCATAGGCATAATCCGTCTCTCGGAGATGGCGGGATACCCGCAGCACAAGGTTCGATACACTTTGAGAGTCCTGGAGCAAGAGGGCCTAATCAAGCCCTCCCCGGAGGGCGCGGTGACGACGGACGACCTCAGCCCCTTCCTGGCGAAGCTCAAAGTCCTCCTTGGGGAGATGATCGACACCGTGAAGCAGTTGAAGGAGTCTCTCTGAGAATCTTGGTGGGAATCTTTTTGAGGGCCGCGACCGTTTGGACGTGCGTGCCGCGGTAGCTCAGTCTGGTGGAGCGCTCGGCTGTTAGGCTCGCAGATACCGAGTGGTCACCGGTTCGAATCCGGTCCGCGGCGTCCTCAGCGCCTTTTGAAAACCGACATACATCGGGATCGCCGCAGAATATAATCAACCCTGAGACTCAGAGGCATTGCTTTAAGTCCCTATAATTTAGAACATTCTTTAGGAGTCAAATGCCTCCTGATATATATCAGACGGCACAACTAGCCAGTGCGACTGTATGGGTCTTTGTCGCGCTGTCCCCCATCTTCCGGAAGACGGTAAGGAGCCCGGCCGGATGGGCTTTCACCCTCTTCGCCTTCTCCCTGGCAATCTACTGCATCCTGGACTGGTTTTACCTGGGGGCATCAGCGGCGGAAGAGGCCCTCTTCTTCGTGAAGGCTCGAGGCGTGGCGGTAGTCTCAGCCGCCCTCTTCCTGTTGCTCTCCTCCAAGTGGCTAGTTGTCAAGAGGAAGATGTCCGACCTGACGCTCACAATACCCGCCCTAATCATGCTCATCGTTGGCTGGACCCTTGTCAACATCTCCGTGACGCCAACAGACTGGGGTTTCTACCCTATGAGGAACATGGCCTTCTACGTTCCTTGGATCGTGTACCTATACGCTTACTCGATGGTTGGACTCTACTACTTGTACAGGGGGTCCCAGGACCTCAAGTATGAATACAGAGCAGAATACGTGAAGGTCCTGAGTATCATCGTGAGCGTTGCGGGGGTCCTGGTCGCGGGTTTCGTCGGCAATGCCATCTTCACCCTTTCTGGTGTCCGTCAGATTCCCCTCTTCTCGAGCCTTCTCGTGATCCCGGGTGCGGCGATGCTCATCTTCCTGATACCGATAACGCGGGAGGACCTCTCCTCCTACGTCAGGAGGGCAATCAGCTCAAGCAAGCAAGTCCTGCATGTCTACCTCATCTACCACGGGGGCAGCTTGATTGCCTCCCGCAGCCTCGAAAGCAATCCCGCTGTGGACGAGGACATCTTCTCTGCGGTCTTGGACGCAATCCAGAGGTTCCTCAAGATAAGCTTCCCGGCTCTAGGCGCCGGCTGGCTGGATGCCATAGACCATGGGGACCTGAAAATCCTTCTGGAGAGGGGGAACTACTGTTTCCTGGTCTTGGTAACGGCAGGAAGACAGGATGACCTTCTGCGGGGGGAGATGAAGGATGTTCTGAGCCGGTTCGAGGAAAAGAATGCTCAGGGTTTGGAGCACTGGAACGGTGATCCAGATACCCTGAAGGGTGCCCAAGAGGCCGTGAACCTCTTCTTCGACCTAACAAAGGTGTTTTGAGACGTTTCCCTTTGTCGATTAGATATTGAGGCCCTCTGTCGTGCGCAGAAGGCCCGCGACACACCCCCCGCGCTCAGTACATCCGTCCTGGGTATTCGAAGGAACTGGGGCGATGAATCTTTAATAGGGTTGAGACGTTGACATATCGGGAGATGGGCCCGTAGCTTAGTCTGGCGGAGCGTCTGGCTCATAACCAGATGGTCGTCGGTTCAAAAGGGCGCCTTGCCCTGAAACTCCGACCGGGCCCATCCTCCTACCCGCTGGTTATGGACACATCCTCAAACCTAAGGTAGGGAAGCGTGTAGTTGAAGACCTCTTCCACTTCCCTAGATATTCCTGAGAGGTTCTTCAGCAGCTCGAAGATGTTCCCCGCGATGAGGGTCTCCTTGACGGGATACGCCACGTCGCCCTTCTCGATGAGAAAACCGCCCTTCACGGCACCACTGAAGTCTCCACTGACGGACTGAGGCCAACCCGAGAACCTGGTCACCAGGATGCCCCTGTCGATCTCGTCTATGAGTTCTTGCTTCGATCTCTCTCCAGGATCCACAATGAAGTTGGTGGGACCTATGGCCGGCACGTTTCTCTGGTCCCCTGAGGCATGGCCGGTAGTCCCCTTCCCTTCCTTTGCCGCTGTGTAGCTGTTGTGAAGGTATCCTTCCAGCCTCCCCTTCTCCACTAGGACCATGGACGTGTGGGGTATCCCCTCCCGGTCGAAGCTGGACGATCCCAGACCACCCGGCACCACTCCGTCGTCTTTGACCGTCAGCAGAGAGGAGGCGATCTCCTGCCCGACCTTCCCGGCGAGTCGGCTCATCCCCTTCTGAACGTTGTTGGCATTCAGGGCTGACGCTAGGAGGTCTGCCACGAGAGGCTGCACTGTATACGGGTTCATGAGGACCGTCCCCTTGAAGGTCTTGGCCTTCCTGGCTCCGAGGGCGTCGACGACCCGTTCCCCCAGGTGACGCCCCATCTGCTCCGATCCGATGTCTGCGACCTTGTGGGTACCCTCGAACAGGTAGTCGAAGCTACCCACCTCCTGTCCGTCGCGGGCGAAGGCCATCATGAAATAGGTGAAGGTGCTGTTCCTCTCAGATGCCTGGACGCCCCTAGAGCTGAATATGGCTTTCTCGCCCACTGCCGCGTCGAAGGTACCACTATCCACTGTCACCCTAGGATCGTACTCTTTGGCTGCCCGCAGCATTCCTGTGGCATACTCTAGTATGTCCTCCGCGGTCAGCGCCTCGCTTTCCTCGTCGTAGAGACCCTTCACGGGCCGAAGAGGTTGCGGCTCAGGCAGCCGGTTGTGGGGGTCTTCAGGGGCTCTGGAGGCCAGGCTCACGGCTCTCTCTGCCATCTCCTTCACCTTTGTCGGCTCGAGGGAGTTGACCGAGGCGAACCCCAGCCCCTTGGACTTGAACACCCTGAGGCCTATGCCGCTTCTTATCTGAGCCTTGCCCAGCTTGACGTCGTTCCTCTCAAGAAACACCTGTGTCTGTTTCCCATCGATGCCATAGGCTTCAGCCTCATCGGCCCCCTTCTCCTGGGCGAGGAGCACGGCTTTCTCACAGAGATGCAGGAGCTGCGACACGCTACCCCTCCTGTCTGCCACCGATAATGGCCTCGCAACGGAGGTGACCGCCTCCGCCGTCTACCTTTGCATACTGGTACTTCCCACAGAAACCGGCCCCCATGTCAAAGGCGAAATCCCTGCCCACGGCGTCTACGCTGCTCAGCACGTCGAAGGCATTCCCGCTGATGGTCACACCTCGCAGCAGCTGCCCTACCTCGCCTTTCTCCACCTTGTATGCCTCTTGGACGCCGAACATGAACTCCGCGCTGGAGTCCGCCTGTCCGGGCCCACTTCCCAAGAGGAGATATCCCTCGCCCATGTCCTTCAGCATCTCTTCAAGGGTCCACTCTCCGGGCTCGATGTAGGTGTTCCTCATCCGGATGAGGGGCTCGTCGCTGTACTCGAAGGCCCGGGCGTTCCCGGTCGGTTCGGACCCGAACCTAGCTGCCGTTTCCCTGTCGAACAGATAGGACTCCAAAATCCCTCGACCGATGATGGTGGCCTTCCGGGTGACGACGCCCTCATCGTCCACCATGAGGGTTCCTGCGGGCGAGCCGTCCCTGTCTGGAAGGCCGCTGTCCACCAGGGTGACCAGTTCGCTGGCGACTTGCTCACCCAGCTTGCCCTGGGCAGCGGACCCCGACAACACGAAGTCGGCCTCCACCGTGTGGCCGAAGGCTTCGTGGGAGATGAGGCCCACCAGGGCCGGGTCCAGGATGACGGTGGCCCTCTCCCCCTTAGGGAAGGGGGCCTTGAGGAGGGTCACTGCCCTCTTGGCAGCCCTCTCTGCCATCTCATCTGGACTTCGGCGATGGAAGAGCTCCCTCCAGCCTCCCGCCACGCCCTCGGATTCAAGGGCGCTCACCATGTCGCCGTTGCTTGACGCCACCGCCATGACATAGAAGTCAGGCCTCGACTCTCTGATCTCAGCCTCAGCCCCATCGGAGTTGATGATGACCTTCTCGTCGATCATCTCCCTATAGAAGCAGAGGGCGCTCTTCACCTCTTGAGCATGGTCCCTTGCTCCCTTCTCCACGTCCGACACAAGCTCCATCTTCTCCTCCAGGCTCCTGTCCTCCAGGGGCTCCCTCTCCTGGATCCTGAAGGTGCCCCGAGCCATCCTCCCCTCCGCCAGGCTCTCCACCTTCTCGGCCTTGTCGCGGGCAGCGACGCGGGCCCCCTTGAGAGCGTCCTCTACCGCCTGTCTGAGGGACGGTCTGTCCAGCTTGCTGGTACTGCTGAAACCCCAGGCTCCGTCCACCAAAGCCCTGATGCCAACCCCACGGTAGTCGGTGGAGTTCGCATCTTCTAGGGAACCGGCGGCGATCCTGATGCGCGTCATCATCCTAGCGTGATACCTCATCTCAAGGTAGTCTGCCTGGAATTCCTCCATCACTCCCCGCATCAAGTCCTTCATGGAATCACCTCTACTGGTTAGGATAACGGGGGATAAAGACCTTAGGAATGATAACGAGTCGACCTACGCTTATTAGGCAAGACGTCTTTGGAAAAGGCGTGCTAGACCTCTCCGTCGATCCCAGGATAGTCGAGGCCCTGGAGGATCTGGGAATCCGGGAGCTTACTGAACCCCAGGTTCAGGCAGTACCCTTGATCCAGCGGGGAAGGAACGTCCTGCTGATTGCCCCGACGGGCATCGGCAAGACGGAGGCGGTGCTCATACCCATCCTTGATTCCATCCTCAAGGAGAGGCCTCCCAGGATTAGCTGCCTCTACATCACTCCTCTGCGAGCCCTGAACCGGGATATGCTCAGGAGGATGGCTTTCTTCGGAGAGTTCCTAGGCCTCGATGTCGCTGTGCGCCACGGAGACACCTCCCAGGCGGAGAGAACGAGGCAGAGCAGGTCCCCCTCCGATATCCTCATCACCACCCCGGAGACCCTTCAGATCCTCTTCACCGGGTCCAGGTTGAGAGAGCACCTCAGGCAGGTGCGCTGGGTCGTGGTAGATGAGGTCCACGAACTGGCGGGGGATGAGCGGGGAGCCCAGCTGGCCGTGGCATTAGAAAGGCTTTTCAGGCTCACGGGGAGGGAGTTCCAACGAATAGGCCTCTCGGCCACGGTGGGAAGCCCGGAGGAAGTGGCCCGCTTCCTGGGTGGCCTGGACAGGGATGTCGATGTGGTGGACGTCCGGGCCGTCGAGCAGATGGAGTTTCGGGTGGAGCTGCCGGAGGTTCTCCCGGCGGACGAAGAGCTGGCGGAGAGACTGAGGATCCGCCCGCAGCAGGCGACCGCCCTTCGCAGGGCTAGAGAGCTCTTCGAGAGTCACAGGAGTACCCTCTTCTTCGTGAACACCCGCGACACTGCCGAGTTCCTCTCCTCCCGGTACCGCTTCTGGGAGGAGATTCCCGTTGGCGTTCACCACGGGTCCTTGTCCAAGGACGGGCGAGTCCAGGCGGAGGAGGATTTCAAGGCCGAGAGGCTGAAGGCCCTCATATGCACCTCCTCACTGGAGCTGGGCATCGATGTGGGATCCGCGGACCTGGTCCTCCAGTACAACTCTCCCAGGGAGGTGACGCGCCTCGTCCAGCGGGTAGGACGGTCCGGACATGGAGTAGGCAGGGTCTCCAGGGGCGTCGTTGTGGCCTCCAATGAGGAGGACCTGGCGGAGGCGGCAGCGATAGCCAGGCGAGGTCTGGAGGCGCTACTGGAGGAATACAGGGTAAGGGAGTGCCCCCTCAACGTGCTGGCCAACCAGGTGGTGGCTCATCTGCTCACCGAGGGACGGGGAGACGCCAAGGAGTTCTACCGACTGGTTCGACGCTCCTACCCCTTCCGCAACCTCCAATGGGACACCTATGAGGCAGTTCTGCAGCAGCTCAGCGATCTCCGCGTCATAAGGCTCCGTGGCTCATCCTTCTACAGGGCCTTCGGGTCCCTCCCATACTTCTACGAGAACATCTCCATGATACCCGACGAGAAGAGCTACCGTGTCCAGGATGTATCCAGTAGACGATACGTGGGCACCCTGGATGAGGCTTTCGTGGCTGGACAGGTCCACCTGGGCTCCACGTTCATCATGAGGGGACACTCCTGGGAGGTGATCGACATAGGTGAGGACGTGGTGATGGTACAGCCCATCCAGGAGCTCGGAGGAATCCCCAACTGGGTGGGGGAGGAGATTCCGGTCCCCTTCGAGGTGGCCCAGGAGGTTGGCAAGCTGAGGAAGGAGGGGAGCCTTGAATCATATCCGGTTGACGAATGTGGGAAGGAGGCCTTTGCGGCATACATACAGAGGCAGTCGCCCCAGCCGGTACCCACGGATGACCTCCTTACAGTGGAGGAGGAGCAGGAGATGGTTGTGGTGAACGCTGCCTTCGGGAGCAAGGTCAACGAGACTCTGGGCCACCTCCTCTCGGCCCTCCTCTCCGCTCGCCTCGGTCAATCAGTGGGTTTGAGGACAGACCCCTACCGAATCCTCCTGAAGGTTCATAGGGCTGTGGGGGCAGCGGATGTGGCGGAGCTCCTCGAGGGCATGGACCCGGAATCGGTGGAGGCCGTCCTGCGCCTGTCCCTCAGAAACTCAAGCCTGATGCGGTGGACCTTCATTCAGGTGGCCAAGAAGTTTGGCGCGGTGAAGAGGGGCGTGGACTACAGGGAGGTTAACATTTCCAAGGTAATGAAGGCGTTCGAGGGAACTCCCCTGATGGAGGAAGCCATGGAGAAGCTGATCTGGGAGCACCTGGACATACCGAGAACGATCCAGGTCGTCAGGGATATCAGAAGTGGCGAGACCAAGCTGGTCGTGGGACCTCTCTCCCACATCGGCAAGCTGGGGGCAGAACGCGCCCTAGAGCTTCTACTTCCGCCGCGGCCAGACTTCCACACGCTGAATCTGGTGAAGAAGAGGCTGGAGGATCAGCAGGTCGTTCTTCTGTGTCTCTCCTGTAAGGCCTCGAGATCCGAGAGGGTGGGAGAGCTGGATCAAAAGGTGAGCTGTCCATACTGCGATTCCGTCATGCAGGCCGTCCTGAGACCCTGGGAAAGGGAGCTGTCTCGGCTTCTGAGGAAGGAGGACCTCGCCAGTGAGGAGAAGAGGGCCCTGAAGAGGCTCTACACCAAAGCAAGCCTGGTGATGGCCCATGGAAGGAAAGCCGTCATGGCCCTCGTGGCCAGGGGAGTGGGTCCAGATGTCGCTGGAAGGATCTTGAGAAGGTACCATAGGGAAGAAAAGGACTTCCTGCGGGACGTCCTAGAGGCAGAGGTAAACTACGCCAGAACAAAGAGGTTCTGGGACTAGATACTCACCCCTCACTGAGGGTCTCTATCTTGAAGAGGACGCTCATGCCCCTGAGAGCAGCCTGAACCTTGTCCGCCAGCCACAACGCATCCTCAACCTTTGCGTTCCTGTCCCATCGGTAAACGAAGTCATAGTTCCCGGTAGTGGGCTCGAAGCCCAGGGACTGCAGCACGGCAGCGACCTCTGAGGGCCTAGCGCCCTCGGTAGAGAAGGTCACCGTCAGATAACTCAGCATGGACACGGAGAATATCCGTCCGACGGACTTTAAACCTTCCGTCGGCCTCAGCGTGCGCCTCTCCAGCCCTTTCCCACAAGATAGATCTCGGAGCTCTTCGCCAAGGATGCCTTCGGTGTGAAGCCCTTGCATGTTTCAAATGCGCTGGCCAGCTTCCTGCGGAAGTCGTCGTACATGTCTCCCTGGAAGACCTTGACCACCAGGTTACCCCTTGCCTTCAGGGCTCCCTCTGCAAACAGGAACGCCGTGTTAGCCAGCTCGATGGAGCGGCCGTGATCCAGACTCTTGTTCCCGCTCAGCTTCGGGGACATGTCAGAGAGGACCACGTCCGCGCCTTCTGGGATGACGGACAGTAGCTCCGTAAGGACCGCCTCCTCTCTCAGATCCCCCCGAAGAAATGTCACCCTCTCCAGAGGCGCCATCGGAACCATGTCCAGGGCAACGACCCTGCCTTTTGCCCCCACCAGGTCGCCAGCGACCTGAGACCACCCCCCCGGAGCGGCTCCCAGGTCCACCACCACGTCCCCTGGCCGGATGGTGCCAAACCTCTCGTTGATCTGGAGGAGCTTGTAGGCGGCCCTACTCCTGTAGCCCTCCGCCTTGGCCCTGCGGTAGTAGCGGTCCCTTCTCCTGGCCCTTATCCAGGCCTTGGTCACGTCCCTGAACAGGCGCATGACCACCTTAAGCGTTACGTCCCAGGTCAGAGTCCTGCGCAAAGGTTAATCATCTGCACTGCCCTCAGCAGATCATGAAGCCCAGGACCTACAAGGAGGCGGGGGTGGATATTGAGAAGGAAGAGGAATCCATCGCTTCTCTGGTGTCCCAGCTCAAGTACAGGCGACGGGGCCTGGGCTCCCCCATCGACCTCCCAGGCTTCTTCACGGCTGCCATTGACTTCGGCGACTGGGTCCTGACCCTGAACACCGACGGCGTAGGCACGAAGCTCCTCGTAGCGCGGGAACTGGGGAAGTGGGACACAGTGGGCATAGATTGCGTCGCAATGAATGTGAACGACGCCCTCTGCGTTGGCGCAGAGCCCCTGGCCATGGTCGATTACTTCGCCTTGGATAAGTATGAAGAGGAGGTAGCCAGGCAGGTAGGCACCGGTCTGGACAAGGGGGCCCAGATCGCCAACATCACCATAATCGGCGGCGAGCTGGCCACCATCCCCGAGATTGTGAAGGGCTATGACCTGGTGGGAACCTGTCTAGGCTACGCGAGGAAGGACAGGATCATCGATGGAAAGGACGTTCGACGCGGCCATGTAATCCTGGGGTTGCGGAGCAGCGGGTTGCACTCCAACGGCTACACCCTCGCAAGGAAGCTTCTGCAGGCTGAGGATGTTTCCTACGATGAAATGGTGCCAGGGGATCAGGAGACCTACGGGGAGGCCATGCTGAGGCCGATGGAGATCTATGTAAGGGAGGTCCTCGAGGTTCTCCAGACCTGTCGGGTGGCGGGCATGGCCCACATAACCGGCGGAGGTTTCCGAAACATAGCCCGCATAAGGAGGGATCTTCGCTTCGAGATCAGTGACCCTTTCGATCCCCAGCCCATCTTCAAGGCCCTGCAGGAGATGGGCGGCCTCGAATCACGGGAGATGCTCACGACATTCAACATGGGTCTGGGCTTTGTCCTTGTCATGGCGGAGGAGGAAGCTGATATCGCCTTGAAGGCTCTCCGAAAGGGGCGGGAGGCGAAGGTCATAGGCGTCGTCCGAGAGGGAAGTGGTGTGGAAGTCCCACCCATGGGTGTCAGTTTGGAATGAACTTGCTTTCTCACAGCTGCGGAGGAGCACCCTCACAAGATTCATATAGAGACGGCATCATGTCATCGTGGGCCAGCGCGGTCTCAGAGTTGAAGTCTCAAATTTCGGAGGCGATTCCTACGGCCAGCTTGATTTGGGTAATCGGCTTCTTATTCAAGAGGAAGAGAAAGGAGGAACCCAATGTCCCAGTAGAGGTGGCTCAGAAGTTGGAGCCCAATAATCCCAAGGGACGCACGTGTCCGAAGTGTAGGGGACGGAACCTCATCGTTGCGGAGGATAATTCTGCCTTCTGCATCGACTGTAATGTTGGCTTCATGAACGTCTCTGGTGCAGGCAAGGCCAAGCCTCTCAGGGAGACGGCTACAGCTGAGGACAAAAGTCCATAAATAGGGACGCATTCTTAGAACCGGTGGTTCTCCAGCAGGTCCCCACCATGGGACAGGAGGATTGTTGGCCAGGATGTCGATGCTCGCTGTCATCCCCGTTTTCGGCCTCGTCAAGCACGCATGCTTCTCGGGGGGTTCCGCTTGACCTTTGACGACCGCGTCTTGGACGAGATCTCGAAATCCCATCGTCGGTGGATGGAGAGTACCTACGAGGAGAGCCTGGAGGTCCAGCCCGAGAGGAAGAGGTTCGAGACCCTTTCTGGGACTCAAGTGAAGGCGTGCTACGGGCCTCATGATGTTCTGTCCTTCGACTACCTGAGGAAATCTGGCTTTCCAGGACAGCCTCCTTTCACCAGGGGCATCTATCCGACCATGTACCGGGGGCGCCTCTGGACTATGAGGCAGTATGCGGGGTTCGGAACCGCTGACGAGACGAATGCCCGCTTCAAGTATCTGCTGTCCCAGGGACAGACGGGTCTCAGCGTGGCCTTCGACCTCCCCACGCAGATGGGATATGATTCGGACCACTCGAGTGCCAGGGGCGAGGTCGGCCGGGTCGGGGTGGCCGTCTCCTCTGTGGAGGACATGGGCCTCCTTATGAGGGACATCCCCCTAGGGCAGGTCAGCACCAGCATGACGATAAACGCGACGGCCATGATCCTTCTGACCTTCTACGGTCTTGTGGCCAAGGGCCAAAGTGTGCCTCTACAGGGCCTCAGGGGCACCGTCCAGAACGATATCCTGAAGGAGTACGCCGCCCGGGGCACCTACATATACCCGATAGAGCCGGCAATGAAGCTGTCCACGGACATCATTGAATGGTGCTCGAGAGAGATGCCTCACTGGAACTCCATCAGCATCAGCGGCTACCACATGAGGGAAGCGGGTTGCACGGCCGTACAAGAGGTCGCCTTCACCATGTCCAATGCGATCGCTTACATTGAGCATCTGTTGGATAGGGGTCTCGATGTGGACTCCTTCGCCCCCAGGCTGAGTTTCTTCTTCGCCGCTCAGATGGACCTGATGGAGGAAGTGGCCAAGTTTAGAGCCGCCCGTCGTCTATGGGCCAGGATCATGAGGGAGAGATTCGACGCGAAGGACCCCAGGTCCTGGCGGCTGCGCTTTCACACTCAGACGGCCGGTGTTTCCCTCACGGCCCAGCAGCCGGAGAACAACGTCGTCCGCGTTGCCATCCAAGCCCTGGCCGCAGTCCTTGGGGGTACCCAGTCCCTCCACACAAATGCTATGGACGAGGCCCTCTCGCTGCCAACGGAGAAGTCCGCTCTCCTGGCGCTCAGGACTCAGCAGATTCTCGCCCACGAGAGCGGTGTCGTCAATACAGTGGACCCCGCAGCCGGCTCCTTCCTCGTGGAGGCCCTGACAGACGAGATAGAGGAGCAGGCGGATAAGTACATCCAGAGGATTGATCAGCTCGGCGGCACCATCAGGGCCCTCCAGACGGGTTTTGTCCAGGGGGAGATAGCCGAGGAGGCCTATCGGCATCAAAGGAACGTGGAATCCGGAAGGAGGATCGTCGTCGGTGTCAACTCCTACCGTGAGGACGAGCCTGCCAGGATTCAGCTCATGAGAATTGACGCGAGCCTGGAGGAGGGGCAGGTTGAGCGGCTTAAGGACCTGAGGAGGAGGAGGGACGCGGCCAAGGTGGAGAAGGCCCTGAGTAACCTCAAGGAGGCTGCTGAGAGGGAGGACAACCTGGTGCAATACGTCATCGAGGCCGCTGCCAGCAAGGCGACCCTGGGGGAAATCAGCGACGCCCTAAGGGAGGTATACGGGCAGTTTCGACCCCTGCGGGAGTTCTAGCCATGAATGTGAGGAAGCTGGAGCACGTCGGTATCGCAGTAAGGAGCCTGGAGGAGGCGTCGGCGGCCTACGAAGCCCTCGGCTTGGACCTGTCCTCAGTGGAGGAGGTTCCCGGTGAACAAGTGAAGGTGGCCATTTTTTCTGTTGGAGAGACGAGAATCGAGCTCCTAGAGCCCACTGCCGAAGACAGCGCCATAGCCAGGTTCCTACAGAAGCGAGGCGAGGGGATTCACCATCTGGCCTTCCAGGTGGACGACCTGGAGAGGACCTGTGACGAGCTCGAAGCCGCTGGTGTAAGATTGGTGTACGAGGCACCTAGGGTGGGAGAGGGAGGCTCAAGGGTCAATTTCATCCATCCGTCGTCTGCGAGAGGTGTACTCATCGAGCTTCGGGAAGCCCCTTGATCCCAGGGCCACCAGGCGGTTACGTTTTTATAAGCGGGCGGTCTCATCCTTCTCATGGCCCTAAGCACGGGAGCCTATCTCGCTCTGGGCTCTGCCATCATCAGTGGTGTCTTCTCAGCCCTTGTTTTCAGGCAGTTCGTTTCTCGCAAGAAGATCTATCAGCTATCGTGGGGAGTCGGCCTTGCACTCTTCACCCTAGCCTCGACCCTGGAATTCGTCTCAGAGCTCGGCGAGTGGACCATACCCCTCTACAAGACTTACTTCGCCCTGCATCCCACTCTTGTTGCAGTCCTGGGCCTGGGCACGGTGTACCTCCTGGCGAACAAGAAAGTCGGTCACGTCTTCTTGGCGTATATCCTGATCATCTTCGCGATTCTTCTCTTCTTTACAGTCACTGCCGAGGTAAAAGTGGATGAATTCTTGCCGGGTCGGATTGTGGGAGCGAAGGCCATGCCCGACGCCGTCAGGGGCCTTTCCTTTCTGTTCACAATCCCGGGAGCCGCCGCCCTCATTGGTGGCGCGGGATATTCCTGGTACAAGACCCGCTGGAGCTATAACCTACTCATCGCGGCGGGAACCATCCTCCTCTCCCTGGGAGGTACCCTGACCCGCCTGGGCCGGGCGGACCTCCTATATATCTTCCTGCTCGTTGGCATAGCTGTGATGTTCGTCGGCTTTCTCAGGAGCCTCGAGGTCTCTCGAGTCCCGGAGCCCGAAGCCGTCCCTAGTGCCGCCGAGTAAGCCCCCGAAGGCATCAGCTTCCCATGTCCTGGAACATCATCCGGCTTGATACTGTAGACTCCACAAATGAGGTCGCAAAGATTCTCGTATCTGAGGGGGTAGAGTCCCGGACCGTCGTTGTCGCCCAAAAGCAGGTGGAGGGCAGGGGGAGGTTCGGGAGGAGCTGGTCATCTCCCCGAGGCGGCCTCTACGTATCGATCATCGTCCGCGAGGAGTTGTCGAGGCTCCCCCTCATAACCCTCGCTGCCGGGGTGGCTGTAGTTCAGGCGCTTCAGGCAGCAGGCCTGAAAGCAACGATAAGATGGCCGAACGACGTCCTCATACGTGATGCCAAGGCCGCCGGTATTCTGGTGGAAGGCCTCGTGGGGCCCGAGGCATACTGGGCGATTGTGGGCATAGGCATCAACTCCGACTTCTCCCTAGAGGACCTGCCTCCCCAACTCAGACACCAGACCACCACGCTTAGACACGAGCTAGGCCATCGGGTGGATAACGAGGACCTTCTGGAAGGCCTCCTGAAAGCCTTTCAAAGAGTATATCCAGTGACAGGAGAACAGGCCGCGGTGGTTGACCTCTGCAGGCAGCTGTGCTCCACCCTTGGCAAGAACGTGGTCGTAGACACAGGCTCCGGGATCATCGAAGGCAGGGCAGTGGACATCGGGCCCTCGGGCTATCTGGTCGTGGAGACCAAGACCGGAAAGAGGATGGACGTTGCCGAAGGTTCCATCCTTGAGGAGGGCTAGCCCCTCCAGACCAGAAGCTATATCGCCCGTAGGCATTTACCTCCGGGGATTCACCTGATGTCAAAGAAGCTCATAGTCAAGCTTGCTGCTATCCTCATACTTTCAGGCCTCTTCCTGACGGCTTTCTCCGTTCCAATAGGGCCTCTGCCGCCGATAGGGGATCTTTTGGAACCACTGGGGGGCATCTGGACCGTGGGAGAGGATGCCGTTCCCGTTTACCAGCAGACCCTGAACCTTCCGGGGTCCACGGGACCCGTGAGGGTCTTCCGGGATCAGTACTGGGTCCCGCATGTCTTCGCTGACAACGACACAGATCTCTACATAGCCGTTGGGTATCTGCACGCCTCGGACAGGCTGTTTCAGTTGGACATGCAGAGGCGTGCTGCTACAGGCAGCCTATCAGAGGTCCTAGGACCCTCCACCTTGGAGACTGACAAGTTTCTCAGATCCATAGGCCTGAAGTACGCTTCGGAGAGGACCCTGGAGGACACGGACAACGAGACCCTAGGTGCCCTTCAAGCCTATGCCCTTGGTGTGAACGCCTACATCGGAGAGGTGACACCCAACCGGCTGCCTCTGGAGTTCAAGCTACTCAACTACCGGCCGAAGCAGTGGGAACCGCTGGACTCCATAGCTTTCGTGAAACTCATGGGCTGGAGCCTCAGCGGGGGGTTCACCGACTTGGAACTGAAGCTGTTCGAGGACGCCTTCGGTCCCGAGGCCGCTGAGGAGCTCTTCCCCGTGGAAATGCCCCTTCAGCTGCCCATCATTCCGCCGGGGCCTCCTCAGCCCACGTCGGAGGTCTACGAGGCATCTGCATCACCCCCTGATCTTTCGAGAACCGCGGTGAAAGATCTCCTGGCTCGTTACTCTGCAGTGAAGCCCATCCTTGGGCCTTTCCAGTTGCTAGGAAGCAACAACTGGGTCGTGGGTTCAGAGAAGTCCGCCACGAAGGCCCCGATGCTGGCCAACGATCCTCACCTGTCCCTTACCATGCCGTCCATCTGGTATCAGGTCCGCCTCTCCAGCCCTTCCTATAACGTCTATGGGGTGAGTCTCCTCGGACTCCCCTTAGCGGTTCTTGGCTTCAACGACCGCATCGCTTGGGGAATGACCAACGTGGGCGCCGATGTGGTCGATTTCTTCGTGGAGGAGGTCAATCCCGAGAATGAGATGCAGTACCTCTACCGGGGACAGTGGGAGAACTTCACGGTGAGGGAGGAGGTCATCCAGGTCAGGGGAGGCGGTTCCGTGACGCTACAGATGAAAATCTCCGTCCACGGTCCTATCGTTACCCGTCTCGAACAGACTGTGGCCATGCAGTGGACGGGTCATATGCCCACCTCCGAGTTCAGGGCCCTTCTCCGCCTCAATAAGGCCTCCGACTGGGAGGAGTTCAGGGCCGCCCTGAAGGACTTCCACGTGCCTGCTCAGAACATCGTCTACGCGGACGTTGAAGGCAACATAGGGATTATCGTCAACGGTCTCTACCCCATCAGAGGAAAGGGACTCGGCCGCGTCCCTGTAGACGGCTCCAGCGGCGAGTACGACTGGGTGGGCTTCGTTCCCTTCGAAGAGGTACCCAGCTCGTTCAACCCCAAACAGGGATTCCTGGTGAGCGCCAACCAGAAGCCGACTCGACCAGGATATTCCTACTACTTGGGCTGGGAGTGGGCGGACCGCTACAGGGCGGAGAGAATCAACGATTTCCTGAAGGAATCGGACTCCCTGACGCTCGACGACATGAGGACCCTGCAGAACGATCACTTCTCCGTCGCGGCCAGAGAGTTTGTTCCCTTCCTCATCGAGGCCTTCGACTCTCTGGGAGACCGCGGTGCATCCCTCCACCCGGACGTCCCCCCGGCCATCGACCTTCTCAAGGCCTGGGACTACATGATGGAGGCGTCAGAAGTGGCTCCCAGCCTCTACTGGATGTGGCTGTACAACTACCGTGAGGCCACCTTCAGGGACAACTGGGACGACGCTGGTCTGGCGCAGGTCGGCCCGCCGTCGGTGACGATCTTGGAGAAGATGACAAAGTTCGAACCCTCGTCTTCCTGGTTCGACGTGGTGACCACGGGCCAGGTGGAGACCAGAGACGACATCATCCGTACTGCCTTCGCCTCCGCCTTGGACTACTTGGAGGAGGAGATGGGTGCCCAGGTGGAAGATTGGGTCTGGGGCGACCTTCACCGGCTCCAGGTGCGTCACTTGACTGAACTAGATATCCTCGGCTCCGGCATCCTTCCCAGGGATGGTGGGTCCTTCACCGTGGATGTCGCCCACGGGTCCTTCTCCGATGGCCGTCTCCTAGTGACCAGCGGCCCTTCATGGCGTATGATTGTGGACCTGAGGCAGCCCGTTGTGGGCGACGGCACCTACCCCGGCGGTCAGAGCGGTAACCCCCTGAGCCCCCACTACTCAGACCTCCTAGACCTGTGGCTCGAAGGAGATTATCAGAGCTTGGAGCTGACGAGCGAAGTAGCCCTCAAGGCTGGCGTGGCGAGGAGGGGGTGAGCCCCGTGGAGGTCATAACGAGGAAGCATCCGTGGTACACGATTCTGCCCTTCACGACCATCGTTGCGTTCCTGCTGACCCTCACTGGCTACTGGCAGCTCATCTTCGGTGCGGGCCTCTTGGCCGGCATCCTGATGAAACGAGCCAAGGATGCCTTCATCATAGCGTTTCTAGCGGGCGTTTTGGCGTGGGGACTTCCCCTGACCATCGCTTCCGCCTACTATCCCCTGGCCGATGCCTCCGTACTCCTCCTTCGAATCCTCGGCCTATCGCCGTCTCTTGTCCTTCTCCCATACATCATAGCCATCCTCATTTCAGGGTTTGGGACCGCCTTGGGGGGCATCCTGGGCGTCTACACCTATGCCCTCCTCCGCCAGGGGCGCACGGAGATAGGGAAGATGCGATGAACCTTCATCCCGTATCGAACGTGGCTGCCCCGGACCTGAGGGTCAATCTTTAATGGATCCCTCGATTTAACCGTTCTATGGCACCGACTTTAGAAGAGTGGGAGGCCAGGCTCCCCAGGACGTCAAGGCCTGTAGCCAACTACGCCATGTTCCGGAGGAGCGGCAGGCTAGCCTTCACGGCCGGCGTCATACCCATGGTCGAGGGAGAGCTGCAGGTCATCGGCAAGGTGGGCCGGGAGGTCTCCCTGGAGGAGGGATATGAGGCATCCAGGACCTGCGCTTTAATGGCCCTAAGCATCCTGAAGGAAGCCCTGGGCAGCCTATCGAGGGTCTCAAAGGTCCTTCAGCTGGTTGTCTACGTGGCCTCTGAGGAGGGATTCACGGACCAGCCCAAGGTGGCCGATGGCGCCTCCGACCTCCTGGTGGAGGTCTTTGACGAAGATGGAAGGCCCACCAGGCTCGCCGTTGGGGTCTCCCAGCTCCCTCTTGGCGCCCCGGTGGAGCTCTCCATGGTGGTCGAAGTTTCGGAGCAGCCTTCAGGTCCATGAAAAGGGTTATTAAAACTGGGAGGGTTGTGCGGGCCGGGGAGCTGAATGGCAGACGAGGACAAGATCGCGGAGCTGCAGAGGAGGCGGAAGGAAGCCAAGCAGGGCGGTGGTCCTGACAACGTTGCGAAGCAACACAGGAAAGGGAAGCTCACCGCCCGTGAGAGACTCGACATCCTCCTGGACCCCGGTTCCTTCGTGGAGATCGACCCCTTCGTGACCCACCGCTGGAGGGATTTTGGCATGGAAGACCAGCGGATACCAGGAGATGGGGTTGTCACAGGCCATGGGAGCATCGACGGCCGTCTGGCCTACGTCTTCGCCCATGACTTCACCGTCTTCGGCGGCTCTCTAGGGGAGATGTTCGCCAAGAAGGTGTGTAAGGTGATGGACACGGCCATGAAGGTTGGAGCGCCCGTTGTAGGCCTCAACGACTCCGGAGGCGCGAGGATACAGGAGGGGGTCATCTCCCTGGCGGGCTATGCCGACATCTTCTACCGCAACGTCCTGGCCTCGGGGGTGGTCCCCCAGATCTCTGTCATCATGGGACCCTGCGCCGGCGGCGCGGTGTACTCTCCGGCCCTGACGGATTTCATCATCATGGTCAAGGGGACCAGCTACATGTTCATCACGGGACCCGAGGTCATCAAGGCTGTTACCGGAGAGGACATCACCTTCGAGAAGCTGGGCGGTGCCCTTGCCCAGAACGAGAGGAGTGGGGTGGCCCACTTCGCCGCGGAGAATGAGGACCACGCCCTCTACCTAGTCCGACGTCTCTTGAGCTTCATCCCCCAGAACAACCTTGAGGACCCGCCGAGGATGCAGACAGACGATTCAGTGGAGCGCCAGGACAAGGAGCTGGATGCTATAGTCCCCGAAGACCCCGAGAAGCCGTACGACATGAGGGAGGTCCTCCTTCGAGTGGTGGATGATGGAGACTTCCTAGAGGTTCATGAGCACTGGGCAAGGAACATCGTCTGCGGTTTCGCCCGGTTGGACGGACATCCTGTGGGCATCGTGGGAAACCAGCCCAAGATTCTAGCGGGAACCCTGGACATCGACTCCTCCATCAAGGCGGCCAGGTTCGTCCGCTTCTGTGACTGCTTCAACATTCCCCTCGTGAGCTTCGTGGATGTTCCAGGTTTCCTTCCAGGGACGAGCCAGGAGTACGGGGGCATCATAAGGAACGGGGCCAAGCTCCTGTACGCGTACTCTGAGGCTACGGTGCCGAAGATGACCGTCATCACTCGAAAGGCCTACGGAGGGGCCTACGACGTCATGTGCTCCAAGCACATAGGCGGCGATTACAACGTGGCCTGGCCCGCCGCGGAGCTGGCCGTCATGGGACCGGAGGGAGCTGTACGGATAATCTTCCGCAAGGAGATAGCGGCCTCCAAGGATCCCGCGGCAAGGGAGAAGGAACTGGTGGCAGAGTACAAGCAGAAGCTCGCCAACCCCTATGTGGCAGCGGAAATGGGGTACCTTGACGACGTTGTGGAACCTCATGAAACTCGGCCTAGACTCATCAAGGCGCTAGGGGCGCTTCTCACCAAGAGGGAGTCGAGGCCTCCCAAGAAGCATGGAAACGTACCTCTCTGATGGCTCGGTCAGGTGTGTCCATGCCCAGGGGGTTCCGCCGCGGCGATGCGAATTGCCGAAGACGAGACCTCTTATCGCTCCCGGCCATCAGCTAGTCTCAGGCGGGTGTCTCCCCGAGATATCTAGGTGTGTGTAAGGACCGGCAGATTCCTCCCTGGTTCGACAATAGACGAAACAGCTATCGACAAACGATGTTTTTATAAAGGGTGCCCACTTCCACCATCTCCGATGTTCAGAAAAGTCCTGGTGGCCAACCGAGGGGAGATAGCCCTCCGGGTGATGAGGGCCTGCCGGGAGATGAGCATATCCACGGTAGCCGTGTTCTCCATAGCTGACAGGAAGTCCCTACACCGTGCGTACGCCGATGAGGCCTTTGAGATCGGAGGAGAGGACCCCTCAGAAAGCTACCTGAACGCGGATAGGCTTCTCAGGGTGGCCAAGCGGTCAGGCGCTGAGGCGGTCCATCCCGGTTACGGCTTCCTGGCGGAGAACTCGGAGTTTGTGAAACGGTGCGAGGAGGAGGGTCTCGTCTTCATAGGTCCTGACTCAAGGGCCATGGCCCTGGCGGGGGACAAGCTGCAGTCCAAGAGGGTCTTGGAAGACGCTGGAATCGAGGTCTCCCCGGGCTCCAACCGGGCCGTGAAGGACGCAGACGATGCCATCGGCGTTGCGGAGAAGGTCGGGTATCCCATCATCCTCAAAATCTCGGGCGGTGGAGGAGGGATTGGTATGGAGATCGTGGAGGGCCCGGAGCAGATGGAGGGGGCCCTCACCCGGGCCCGCTCCCTTGCCCTTTCTGCCTTCGGCGTCTCGGATGTCTTTCTGGAGAAGTACCACCGGGGGGCCCGACACATCGAGTTTCAGATCCTCTCCGACGGCAATAGAACAATTCACCTGGGTGAGAGGGAGTGCTCCATTCAGAGGAGATATCAGAAGCTCGTGGAGGAGGCCCCCTCGCCTGCCGTGACAGAGGAGGTGCGGGAGGAGATGGGACGCCTGTCCATCAAGGCCGCGGAGGCCCTGGGCTACGTGAATGCCGGGACTATTGAGTACGTCTACTCAGGAGAGCGCTTCTACTTCAACGAGGTAAATGCCCGGCTTCAGGTGGAACATCCCGTCACCGAGATGGTCACGGGCCTGGACATCGTGCGGGAGCAGATAGCCATCGCGGCTGAGGAGGGACTTTCCCTGGACCAGGAGGACCTGGACATAAGGGGATGGGCCCTGGAGTGTAGAATCAACGCCGAGGATCCCTTCAGAGGCTTCCTCCCGTCCCCGGGCCGAGTAACGGACATGTCGCTTCCCGGGGGTCCGGGGGTGAGGGTGGACACAGCCCTTCGGGAGGGTCAGCTGATCTCCGCCGCCTACGATCCCCTGGTAGCAAAGGTGATAACCCACGGCGGAGACAGGACCCAGGCGACCCACAGGATGAGGAGGGCATTGGATGAGATCATGATCAAAGGCATACGAGTGAACGTGCCCCTTCACCAAGCCATCATACGGAACCAGGCCTTCCTGAGGGGGGATCTGTCCACCTCCTTCCTGTCAGATATGAAGATCGATGAGGCACTGGCGACGATGCGGGAAAAAGGGGAGGAACGGCAGCGAGAGCTTGTGGTTGCGCTAGCGGCAGCAGTTGCGGTGTCTGAGGGAGCCCTTCCATGGAGGACGGAGACCTTCGTCACCCAGAGGAGGATGCCGGGGGCGTGGTCCCTGGCAGGTCGTGAGGCCCTTCAACGATTGAGGCTGACATATGGCCATGAGGTTCGCCGTATTGCTTGAAGGCGTGGAGTATCCGGTGGAGGTATCTGACGGCCTCCAGGTCGCTCTGGGTGACAGGGTCTACAAGACGCGAGTCAAGGTCGCTGGACCCGTTCTGAAAGTGTCTGTAGGGCGACGAACCTACGAGTTCAAGCTGCAGGGAAGGACCCTTGCCCTGAGGGGTGAGCCTCTCGACGTGCGCTTCGAGGGCTATCGGCACCATCCAACCGCGGTGCCTGAGGAGCCGAGGACGGCGGCACCGCTGGCAGGCGGGGTTGTGAGGGCCCCGATGCCCGGCCGCGTCGTGGCAGTCACCGTTGGAAGGGGGGACACGGTCACCCTGGGCAACCCTCTCCTCATCCTAGAGGCCATGAAGATGCAGAACGAGATTCCCTCGCCCTTCGAGGGGGTCGTGAGGGAGATTAAGGTAGCCGCCGGGGCCATCGTTGGGAAGGAGGATGTCCTCATGGTCATCGAATGAGGCCGACCTATCGCATCGGCCGTCACTCCAGCCCCACAAGCTCCCGACCCTTCCAGGTGAACCTCCGCCTCTTCCGCCTCTTACACACGCCCCTCTGAAGTATGTAGCCCACAATCAGTGGCAGCCCTATGGAAGCCTCTACGTACACCTGCACCGACTTGGCCTCGGCGTGGATCTTGCCCCAGGATTTGGACTCCTCGAAGGTGCAACCAGAGAGCCCGCCCCAGTAGGGGACATCCGTTGTCAACTGGATGGCGTAGTGGTAGCCCCTCGGAGAGTGGCCCAAGGTCTCAGCCGTCACCTCTGATTGCTGGATGTAGTTCTTGGGCACTCCGCCTCCGACCAGGAACTCCGCCGTCTTGGTCGACTTGTAGTTTATCTGGGCCATCTCGTAGTTGTCCCTGACGAGGTCGATTCTGACAGGCTCCTTCCCCCTACTGCTTCGCCTCGCATAGTGACTCGTCAGGCCGATGCCGATGCCGCTGTCGTGGTAGGTGGGGACAAAGTAAGGGACCCCTTGCTTGGAGGCGGTGTAGACTATGGAGTTCTCATCCTTCAACCGCTGGCCGAGGATCTCCATGAACTCCCGGCTGGAATAGGCCCTAGATTCCAGTCCATCGGCGATCTCCGCGATCATCTCGTCGATCTCCCTGAAGACGGCCTCGTCTGCCAGGGTGTCGTACACTCGGTCGATGAAGTGCTCTCTCAGGAGAACGTCGTCCATGTCGGGGTGGCCCATGTAGTGATGGTGTCCCAGGGCCTCGTAGAAGTCATGGTAGGCTATGGCCCCCGTCGTCACCACCACATCCACCATGCCGTAGTGTATCATGTCTCTGAGGACCTTCCTCATGCCGCCGGGAACGAGGGCTCCTGCGGCCCCCAGGAATATGGTGGGCCGGTCCGGATCCAAAAGGGCCTTCTCGAGGATGACGGCTGCAGTGCCCAGACTCCTGCTCTGGAATGACCCGCCTTTGAACTGCTCCACCAGGTCCGCAATGGTCTCCGCCCTCTCCAGATCGATGTGGCGGAGTTCCCGACTCAGCAACTCTCTCTTGCTGACCATGTCATCCCCTCAGTTAGTTTGCCGGTCTATGAGAAGCTTCCGGTGGGGGACGTGTACACGAACCTGCCCCCAGAGTCGGAAGCCCGTTCCGGCTATCCTCAATGGAGAACCTTTAATAGAATCGACCACCATGAAATCAGGGGATTTCCATGGAAGCCGACCAGATTTTTGAGGTCACACCGACTGCCGCGGAGAAGCTGAAGGAGCTAGCGAGGAAGCAGGGCCTGAATGTACCCACGTTGAGGGTAAAGGTCGTCAGTGGCGGTTGCGCTGGAATGACCTACCAGATGGATTTCTCGAAGGAGCCGCCCGGGGAGAAGGACATCGTTTGGGAAACGAGGGGCGTCAAGGTCGTGCTGGACCCCATGGCGGCCCTGTACGTGATGAACTCCGAGCTGGACTACCAGGAAGGGCTCATGGGCTCCGGTTTCAAGATCAAGAACCCCAATGCCAAGGCCTCGTGCGCTTGCGGCGAGTCCTTCTACGTGTAGGTGTGCCCATGAAGGAGGTACTGGACCTTACTGAGCTTCTCGGAAGGATCGAGTTGGAGACCTTCCAAGAGAAGCTTGAGCATGTGGATCTCTCGCCCTACTACGGGAAGCGTGTTCAGATGAGGGGCTGCGCTCCCGTATGGGCTCACCTGGCCATCGCGGCAAAGCTGATCGGTAGGGTGGACGAGCTGGAGTTTCTGGTGGACGACGGTAGGGAGGGCAGACCCCTCCCGATATACAGGAAGGAATAGTGTCGTCCTTCTCAAAAGCGACAACCAGGCCTAGGGTCTATAAATAGGCATTCTGCGACATCTTACGCGGTGAGCTGGAAGAAGGCGCCGCGACCTTCTAGAGGTGCTCTCCCGTGCTGGTAGGCGGCAACCAGAGTCAAGAAGCAAAGGCGCTGTGTACCGTTTGTGGGGGTGAGCTGAAGGAAGATGGGGAATGCAGCGCCTGCGGCGCCCTTCATGAGGTGAAGGACGGGAAGGTTCAGGTGAAGGCCTCGGCCCCAGAGAGTTCTCCGAAAGAGGCCTTCATCTCAGAGGTTAGCAAGATCCCCGGCATGGGGCCAGCGAAGACCGAGCTCCTGTGGGATAGAGGCTACCACGATGTTGCCGCAGTGAGTCAGGCGTCCATGGAGGATCTGGCTGCCGTCGACGGATTCGGTGAAAAGCTCGCTAGGAAGCTATACGCGTACTTCCACCCTGAGGCGGCATCTGAAACAGGAGCGCCCGAGGAGGTCCTGTCCGAGTGGCTCAAAGGGGAGGGAGAGGACTTTGAGGCCTGGCTAGGTGGTGAGCCCCGGGGGGTTCCCGTTTCGAAGGTGAAGGAGGAAGTTCAGGAGGCGGAAGCGGAGTCGGAGGTGGAGGGGGAAAAGGTCGAAGCAGAGGGCGCTCCCGTTGAACCACCCCCTGCGGCCGTTGAGGCTCCCTCGCCCGAGGACAGTGCAGACGCCCTCCGAAGGTGGCTCATGGGCGATGAAGAGGCGCTAGAGACATGGCTCTCCCAGCCGGTCGCCGTGTCCGAGGAGAGGATGATGCCCTCCACCGAGCCGGAGGAAGGAGAGGCAGACATCGAAAAACTCAAGGCCGAGCTGACGGAACTCAAAAGGGCCATCAAGGCGGAGCTTGCCAATGTCAAGGAGGGCAGGTTCGATCCTATCCGTTACCTGGAGGAGATTGCCAAGCTCAGCAGGCAGCTCCAGCAGGAAGTCAAGATGCGGAAGGAGCTGGAGAGCGAGATCGACCACATGAAGAAGGCCTCGGTGGCTGTCATTAAGTACGTCAAGAGTCAGAAGAGCAAGGAAGAAGGCCCGGAGGCGAAGAGGAGGCTGGCGGAGGAGAGAGAAACCCGTAGGAAGTTGGAGGTCGAGCTGGGGAGACTCAAATCGCTATTGGAGAAAGCCCAGACGGAGCTGAAGAAGGGGTTGAAAGAGCTCCCGGAGGGCCCCAGGGCCCTCAGAGAGGCGGAAATAGGACTGGCTGAGAAGGAGGCCGAGCTGCAGGCTAAGGAGGAGGAGCTCAAGCTCATGGAGGAGGAGCTGAAGGCCCAGGAGGGCAGAGTGGCCGATCCTGAGTTGGAGCAGAGGCTCCAGGCGGAACTGGCCGAGAAGGAGAGGGAGTTCCTAGACAAGGAAGCCGAGATGAAGAAGAGGATCATCGAGCTCGAGGGGGATGTGGAGAGGCTGAAGATCGAGGCCAAGCTCAGGGCGGAGGCCATGGAGCTCACGTCGAAGCCTGGGAAGGAGATCAACAAGGAGCTGGCCGAGAAGGCGAAGACCCTTCAGCTCAAGGAGAGAGACCTCCTCCTGAGGGAGGAGGAGGTCAAGAAACTCAGGGAGGAGTTGACCTTCAAGGAGGACGAACTGAGAAGAGTGAAGGAGCCTCTGGCCTACAAGGAGGAGGAACTCCTGAGGCGAGAGGAGGACCTCATCTATCGGGAGAAGCTCCTGGAGGCGGAGAAGAGACAGGTGGAGGAGGCGAAGGCCCAGGCCGGCTCCGTGGAGGAGATGGCCCTGAAGGAGAGGCTGGAGGCCCTCAAAGGGGAGATATCCAAGAAGGAGGAGGAGGTGAGGGCGAAGGAGAAGTACCTCAACGCCAAGATGGAGGAGCTGAGGATGAGGGAGAAGGGCCTCATCGAGGAGGAGATAGAGGCCCGGGACGAGGAGAGGAAGCTGGAGCTGAGGCAGGAGAAGGTGAAGACGGGGACCCCGCGATTGGACGATCTTCTCCTGGGTGGAGTTCCCTTTGGCTCCAACATCTCCGTCTACGGTCCGCCCTTCATCGGCAAGGAGGTAATCGTAAACGGCTTCGTAGCGGAGGGTCTGAAGAAGGGAATACCGGCCATCCTGGTCATAACGGACAAGACCCCCGACGACGTTCGAGAGGAGATGCAGTACGTCCTCCCTGGATATGAGGAGTATGAGCGTCTTGGCCTGGTGAAGTATGTAGATGCCTACTCCAAGGGCATGGGTCCCGTGGAGGAAGACCCCAACGTCATCTACATTGATGACCCGACGGACTACGAGAGCATCCTGAGGACCGTGGACGAGCTCTCGAAGGAGTACAAGGCCGAACACCCATACTACAGGCTGGCTTTCCGGTCGATTTCAACCCTCATCGCCTACCTAGACCCGGCAACGACGTTCAGGTTCCTCCAACCCTTCGCCGGAAGGCGCAAGCGGGACAAGGCCATCAGCATGTATGTAATCGAGAAGGGCATGCACGGGGAGCAGGAGATACAGCTGTTGGGCAGCGTCATGGACGGCATGATCGAGTTCAAGGTCGAGCAGCTGAAGACCTTCCTGAGTGTGAAGGGAATCTCCGATGTGCAGTCCAGGGCCTGGATACAGTACATGTACAGCAAGCAGGGTGTGAGCATAGGCTCCTTTTCCCTGGATCACATCAAGTGAGGATTCAGGGCCCTGTGCTTCTACCTACTCAACAGCTCGCTTGACTAGAAAACTTCCATGGCGGGACTTGCCCGCCTCGTCGGGTGGATCTCTGACTTTGGAAGCACTGAAACAGTTGCTCAAGCCACCTCGACACCGGATGACTTCCTCCCGCCGCTCTTGACGTTGACGACGGGCAGAGGAATGGGCGGCGGAAGACGCAGGTCCCTGGCGATGATCACTGCCTCCTGAATGCAGCTGTTCATGATGGCTGTGTGTATCTCACTGGCGACGTTGTCCGGCATCTTCCCGGTCTGAGACCACATCTCAGAGAGGGCCTTTGCATCTCCCTCGTACCGCAGACCCCCCTCGATCTTTATGACTCCTATCCCGGTGTAGTTGGCGGTAAACCTGAACTCTATCCCAGCCAACCCCTCGTCCATCGAATGAATCTGGGTCACGGTGCTGTTATGGTCTACCCGTACATTCCGAACCCTTTCTCCACTCTTGGTGAACCTCTTGGCATCTATGGAGGTCAGCTCCAGGCTCCTCACGGGCATGACAGGGCTACAGAAGGAGCCTTGCCGTATAATGCTTTCCAGAGCCTCCATGGGATTGTGGTGCATGTTGCCATCCCCCTGTGTGCGACGCTCCTTCGACTCATCCCACAGAGACACTCCGCCATATGGCGTTTATACCCTCGCAGACATATGTCAATCGATGGTCCTCCACGTGGGCATCGACGACACCGATTCCCCACGGCGCATGTGCACTACCTATGTGGCCACGGAGCTCGTAGCCAGACTCCAGAGCCTACAGCTGATTGGGTATCCTCGCCTCGTCAGGCTTAATCCCAACATCCCCTGGAAGACTCGCGGCAATGGTGCCCTCTACCTCCGATTCGGCTCCGGCAGGGGGGCCTCTTTCCCGGTGGGGATGGTGGGAGACAGGGAGGTGGCCGCCCACGAGAGGTCTGGGCCGGCGGTGCCCACCCCGGAGCTTCAGCAGATCTGCCAGGAGGTCCTCCTCGGGCTGTCTGACCTGGAGGACCCAGGGTCGCAGCCCGCTTTGGTGGTTACCCGGAGGCGGCCGCCGCCAGGCCTTTACTGGTCGGCCGTCAGGGATGTGGTCCCGCTGGAGGATGTGGAGGACTATGCGTCGCAGGCCGACTTCTACATCGCCCCAAAAGGAAGACGGGGCCTTGTGGGTGCCCTGGCCGCCATCTCTTGGAGGCCCCGCGATAGGACCTATGAGGTTCTTGCCTACAGGGAGCGGGAGAGGTGGGGATCTGAGAGGTCTATCCGCGAGGAGGACGTCATGTCCTTAGACGAGAGGTTTCCCACGACCTTCAACAACTACGACTTTGAGAATCGACACATGGCCGTGGCCCCCAGGTCCCCCTGTCCCGTGCTGATGGGGATCCGAGGCGACGTTCCGGGGGATCTTCCCAAGGCGCTGATGAGCGTGCAGAGTGAGCCCGTGGAGCGCTGGATGCTCTTTGAGACCAATCAGGGGACTGACGATCATCTGGTCAGAAGGAGGGTGAGGGACCTGAAGCCCCACGTTTCCGCCATCCTCGAGGGCGTCGTCCTCGAGAGGCCGTCGTTTGTTCCCGGCGGGCACATCGTATTCCCGCTGGACGATGGGGATCCGATCGATTGCGTGGCTTACGAGCCCTCGAAGGCCTTCAGAAGGGTGGTCCATGACCTGAGACCCGGAGATCGCTTGAGGGCCTATGGTTCCCTCAGGGATGCCCCAAGGTCCCTGAACCTGGAGAAGCTGGAGGTGCTCAGACTGAGTTCGGAGGTGGTGAAGGTGAGAAACCCTCGCTGTCCTGCATGCGGCAGGGCCATGAAGTCCGCAGGAAGGGAGGCTGGGTTCCGGTGCAGGCGGTGCGGTACCAGGGCGGGAGTGGAAGCGGCCAGCTTCGAGGCCGTTCGGCGAAGGATCGCAGAAGGCCTCTATGAACCTCCCGTGGCGGCCCGAAGGCACCTCAGCAAGCCGATAAAGAGGATTCTTGCGTCCAAAGCTTCACAGCTTCCAGCCCTCAGGCACTCCTAGAAACGGCCTTGATGGACTCCTCCAAGATGTCGAGACCCTTGTCTAGGAGCTCCTCCTCGATGGTCAAGGCCGGAATGTATCTGACGGCAGATTCGCCGCAGGGGAGGAGAACCAGACCCCTCCTGAAGGCTTCCTCCAACAGGGCATCCCTCTCCTTGATAGCGGGCTCCTTCGTACCGGCGTGGGCTACTAGCTCCGTAGCCCTCATGAGTCCGATGCCACGGTTGTCCCCCATGATGGGCCACCTCTGCCTCATCTCCTCAAGTCTATCGTGCATCCTATCCCCCATGACGAGAGCCCTCTTGTGCAGCCCCTCCTTCTCGATGGTCCCGAGGGTCGCCAGAGCTGCGGCACAGGCGACTGCATTCCCTCCAAATGTGTTGCTGTGGGCGCCCTGTACCCCGAAGTCCAGTCTGGCGTCGAGGATCAACGCGCCTATGGGGAAGCCCGAGCCGAGACCCTTCGCGATGGCTATGGCGTCTGGCACGGTTCCCGTATGCTCCACCGCAAACATCGCGCCAGTCCTGCCGATTCCTGTCTGGACCTCGTCGGCGATGAGCAGGATGTCGTTCTCCCTAGCGATGCGCTCCACCTCCTTGGCCCAGCCGGGCGGTGGGAGAATGTAGCCCCCCTCGCCCTGCACCGGCTCGAAGAAGAGGGCCGCCAGCTCCTTTGGAGGTACAAGGGTCTTCAGGTAGCTCTCCTCGATGATCCTGGCACACCACAGGTCGCACTCTGGGTAGGTTAGATGATAGGGACAGCGGTAGCAGTAGGCATAGGGGACGTGTTTCACCCCCGGCATCATGGGGAAGAACCTCTCTCGCTGAACTCCCTTGCTGGCAGTCAGGGCGAGGGAGCCCATGGTCCTTCCGTGGAAGGCGTTTAGGAAGGCGAGAAAATGCTTGCCCTGGCGGTTCCAGCGAGCCAGCTTGATGGCAGCCTCGATGCTCTCCGTTCCGGAGTTGGTGAAGAACACCTTCTTGGGAGAATCCCCGGGGGCGAGACGGGCCAGGGTCTCCGCCAGGTCCACCTGAACCTGGTAGTAGAAGTCCGTCCCTGCAAAGTGCCACATGTCCCCGAGCTGGGCCTCCACCGCCTCCAGCACATCCTCGTTGACGTGGCCGAGGTTGGTCACCCCCACCCCACAGGTGAAGTCTATGTACCTGTTCCCGTCCACGTCCTCAACGACGGAGCCCTTGGCCTTCTTCACGACCAGGGGCAGGGTCTTGGTGCTCGTCGCCAGATAGCGTGAATCCCTCTCGACGATCTCTCTGGCCCTGGGCCCCGGAGGAGGCACCTGTATGAAGGGCGCTTTCATGGCTTCACCCGGTCCGAGCAAGCTCGAGCCTCATAAAAGGGTTGTGCAAGGCTGCTGGGCCCCTCCCTGAGGAGGGCCCTTCCTGATAGGGGTGTGGTCTAAGTCGACCAGAGGGGGAGGAAACAAACCCGATTCTCGGGAAAGGACAGCTAATCCTAGCCGCCAATCCTGAAGATCTTGGTCCCGCACACGGGACAGGTCCCGGTGGTGGCGGGCTTCTTGTTCTTCATTACGATGCGGTGCGGGTTCTGTATGTCCCTCTTGGCTCTACACTTCACGCAGTACGCTGTTACCATGGTTAACCCGCACCTGGATTGCCTTATCCATTATTAATGCTTCGTCGAATTCGCCTACGAAGGAGCTTAATTAGTGAGCGTGCAGGTACAAAGGTTTAATACTTCTCCCTCGTAGTGGCAGAGCCGAGGCGTTACATGAGTCTAACCCGCTTTCAAAAGGCGCGTATTCTCGCATCCAGGGCTCTTCAGATATCCCAGGGAGCCCCGAGCGTGGAGGTCCTGGCAGATTCTATGGACCCCCTCAAGGTGGCCATGCAGGAGATGGATCGGGGCCACCTCCCGCTGGTTCCCCGGAGGGCTGAGGATGACGGTAATTGAGGATCTTAGCATCAGGAAGATTCTTGACAGCCGCGGGAACCCCACCGTGGAGGTGGACGTCCACACCACGTCAGGCTTCGGGCGATTCTCCTCCCCAAGCGGCGCCAGCACCGGTGCCCACGAGGCCATCGCCTATCCAGAGGGGTCCGTGGACCTGGCTGTGGAGAGGTTCGAGTCTGAGGTGGTCCCTAGGGTCCTGGGGATGGACGCCGTGTACCAGGAAGATGTCGACGCAACCCTCCACGAGGCTGATGGGACCGTGAACTTCTCCTCCATCGGAGCGAACGTAGCCGTGGCTACCTCTATTGCGGTGTCGAAGGCAGCAGCCTCATCCTTGGCCCTCCCCTTATACAGATATCTTGGAGGCATGATGGCCAATCGCCTTCCCAGACTCTTCGGCAACCTCATAGGCGGCGGGAGGCACGCCCACGGGGGAACCGTCATTCAGGAGTTCCTTTGCGCCGCACTGGGACCGACGGTGACGGACTCCATCTTTGCCAATGCCATGGCTCACAAGAGGGTCGGAGAAAGGCTCAGGGACCGTCTGCCTGAGAC
Organism: Thermoplasmata archaeon; assembly: GCA_046758325.1. Lineage (GTDB taxonomy): Archaea > Thermoplasmatota > Thermoplasmata > RBG-16-68-12 > JAJISG01 > JAJISG01. Next base: position 58,932 of record JBHHZZ010000006.1, read on the forward strand.
GGTCCTGGCGAAAGGCGATGAGGGGGCCTGGGTGGCTCCCATCGGCGACGAAAAGGCCCTGGAGATCATGGTGGAAGTGTGCCAGGAGGTGGAGGGCGAGCTTGGCTTTCCATGCAGACCCGCCCTGGACATGGCAGCCTCCGAGTTCTACCGGAATGGGAAGTATGTCTACGATGACAGGAAGCTGAGCCCAAAGCAGCAGGTGGAGTATGTTGTCCGCCTGGTGGAGGAGTATGACCTGTATTCGGTAGAGGATCCCCTGGAGCAGGACGACTTCGATGGATTCGCCCGGCTCACGGAACTCGTAGGTGGCCGCTGTCTGATCATCGGCGACGACCTATTCGTCACCAACGTGGCGAGGATTAGGCTGGGGGTCGAGGCGGGGGCCTGCAACGCGGTCCTTATAAAGCCCAACCAGATAGGAACTCTAACGGACACCTGGCTGGCCGTGGATTACGCCCGCGAGAACCGCCTCAAGACGGTCATCTCCCATCGTAGCGGAGAGACTACGGATGATGCTATAGCTCATCTGGCCGTGGCCTTCCGGTGTGAGGGCATCAAGTCTGGAGCCGTGGGTGGCGAGAGAACGGCCAAGCTGAACGAGCTCATAAGGATAGAAGAGGAGTTGACATAGGACATGGTTCAAGCGGGAGAAGGGACCCCTGAGGAGGGCCTGTTGATACCGGAGGACATGTACCTCACCAGCGGCGTGCACATCGGCACACAGCAGAAGAGCGCCGACATGAAGCCCTTCATCTACAAGGTCAGGACCGATGGCCTGTATGTCCTGGACATAAAGAAGACCGATGCGAGGATACGGCAGGGGGCCAGGTTCCTTGCCGCCTTCGAGCCGAAGGAGATCCTGGTGGTCGCAGCCCGCCAGTATGGACAGAAGCCGGCTCGTATCTTCGCCTCCACCATCGGCTGCAACGGGTTCCCCGGAAGGTTCGTTCCTGGCACCCTGACAAACCCCGACCTGCCCCAGTACATCGAGCCCAAGGTCATTCTCATCACGGATCCTGCTGCCGACCAGCAGGCCCTACGGGAGGCGGTCAAGGTGGGAATCCCAGTCGTGGCCCTGTGTGACGCCAACAACGAGACCAAGTATGTGGACCTGGTTATACCCACTAACAACAAGGGGAGGAGGGCCCTGGCCACCGTCTACTGGCTTCTCACTAGGGAGTTCTCTAAGGCCAAGGGGCTCGTCAAAGGGGATGAGGATTTCAAGATGACCGTCGAGGACTTCGAGGCCACCCTGTAGGTGGAGGCATGAGGAGGCCCGCCGTCTCTGGTCAGTTCTACGCCGCTGATAGGGAGGGCCTGGTTACAGAGATCGAGGCCTGCTACGCGGGCACCCTCGGGCCCGGCCGCCTGCCTGGGGAGCTGGGTGGCAGGAGGAGTCTCACAGGCCTCGTGGTTCCCCATGCCGGGTACATGTACTCTGGACCAGTGGCAGCCCACGCCTACTTGGCGCTCGCGGAGGATGGCCTGCCCGAGACCTTTGTCATCCTCGGTCCCAACCATACGGGGTACGGCTCGCCCTTGGCGGTGGGTACGGAGGACTTCGACACCCCCTTGGGGATTGCCAGAGTTGACACAGGCCTGGCCAAGGACCTTGTTCAAGGAGCCCTGGAGGAGGACATGGAGGCCCATCGCTATGAGCACTCCATCGAGGTGCAGCTACCCTTTCTGCTGCATCTGCGGGAGGACGTTAGTTTCGTGCCCATCTGCATGGGTGCTCAGGACTACCGAGCCGCTGAGGCGGTCGGTTCGCTCCTGTCCGAGGTTCTCAAGGGGAAGGACGTGGTGATAATCGCCTCTACGGATTTCTCCCACTACGTACCCCAGGAGGTGGCAGCACAGAAGGACAAGCTGGCCATCGAGAGGATAGTGAAGGGCGATGCCCCTGGCCTCTACGAGACCGTCAGGGAACACAACGTAAGCATGTGCGGCTACGGCCCCGTTATGGCGACCCTGGCTGCCCTGGGACAGGTCAGGGGCCATCTCCTGAAGTATGGGACCTCTGGCGACGTTCAACCAATGAGGGATGTGGTGGGGTACGCTTCCATCACCCTCTCGAGGTAGACTCGTCTATCCAGGCGAGGTAGCTTGCCAGGCCCCTCCCCATGGGGTAGGAGACAGCACACGGGACCTCGTATGAGTGAGCTTTCCCAACTTCCTCGATGACCCGCTCCACCAGGGAGGTTCTCGTCTTCATGATGATGGCAATCTCTTCTTCCTCCTGGACCTCGCCTCGCCAGCTGTATATGGACTGGATCGGGAAGATGTTGCCGCAGGCAACCAGTCCCTGGCTTACCAAGTGACGAACGATCCGCCTGGCCTCCTCCTCATCCTTGGTGGTCACGTACACCATGGAGTGCATGCATGGGAGAGGAGGGGAAGGTACATATATCGTGGCGGTAGCTCCGTTCTCTCCCTCTTGATTCTCAAAGGTGAGAACAGCCTCGGTACTATTTTAGGAAGGGAGAGACAGAGATAGGCAACGAGAAAGTTGACCGTCATCACCTATGAGGAAATGAGGGATGCCCTGATCGCCGTTCTCGGGCCGAAGGGCATGGGCTCTGAAGAGGTAACGCAACTTGCCGAGTACCTCCTGGGCTTCTTCGGTTATGGAACGGAGGTCATCGACAACATTCTGCAGCCTGAGGACAGGGACGTCTTCTACATGCTGGAGGAGGAGGGCCTCCTAGGCACCCGCCAAGAGGAGGTCCTCGTTGCTCGAGGCAAGCTCTGGAGGATTCACTACTGGGTCCTCAAGGTGGAGAAGGTGAAGCGGGCCCTTGAGGGCGCCAAGAGGACGGGGGTGGACTACCAGGCCCTCTACGATAACGTCGCCGAGGAGGTCTGGGCCAGGCATTGATGAAGAACCTTTAATAGAGTCGGCAGGTGTACATCAGCGACAATGTTTCACGGACTGACAATTCTGTTTCTCGCCTTTACTGGCTGGCTTCTTCTTCTCTACGTTCTGGAGAAGAGGGGTCTGCTGGAAAGACTGGGCCTGACCCTGATGGGCCCCTTCCTGATGCTCAAGACCACCAAGGGAAGGGCCTTCATAGAGAGATTGTCGCAGTGGAGGGCCTGGAGCCTCGTGGGTAAGGCCTTCATCCTCCTTGTGGCCGTGACCATGGTAGGAATCACCCTCCTCCTCCTCTGGACGGCAACCCTCGTGCAGAACATTCCTGCGGAGAGGGCTCCTTCCCCGCAGACCCTCCTCGGACTACCCGGGGTGAACCCCTTCATACCCCTCACCTACGGTATCTTCGCGTTGGCAATTGCCATAGTGGTCCACGAGTTCTCCCACGGAATCCTCGCCAGACGCTGGAGGGTGACCATCAAGTCCCTCGGTCTCCTGCTTTTCATCGTTCCCATAGGGGCGTTCGTAGAACCGGAGGAGGAGGAGCTGAAGGCCCTGGACAGGCGAAAGAGGGGGACCGTGTATGCGGCGGGACCCGGGAGCAACGTGGTCCTGGCGGTGATCATGGCCCTGCTGTTCTCCTTCGGTATGATGGCCTCGGTCCAGGCCAAGGCGGTGGGGATGGGCATCACAGTGGTGGTCGAGGGCAGTCCTGCGGAGGTTGCGGGACTATCGGAGGGCATGATTATCACATACGTCGACGGGAAGCGCATTGTGGACCGATCAGACTTTTCGGCCGCCTTGGCGGAAGCCGAAGCAGGCGATAGTGTCACCATATCCGTGTATGCCTCTGGGGAAATGAAGGACGTGAGCATCGTTCTGGCCGATCGATATGACTTCACAGGCCTGGAGGAGGACAGGGGAAGGGGTTATGTCGGCGTGAGCACCGTAAGCACCAACCCGGACATCTTCAACCCCCAGGAGTCCAGGAAGAGGCTGGGCATGGGTAACGCCCTTTTCGTCTACCTGCTGCTACCGTTCCAGGGCCTTTCCCCCGTTCAGCCTCCCCTGACCGATTTCTACGAGGTGACGGGCGCCTGGGGCCTGCTTCCACCCCAGATCTTCTGGATCATCGCCAACGCCATCTACTGGCTATTCTGGATCAATCTCATGCTGGGGATGACCAACGCCCTTCCGGCGGTCCCCTTGGACGGCGGCTACCTGTTCCGAGACTGGCTGGAGGCCGCCATAACCAAGATCAAGGCTAACATGCGAGCAGACGATCGTGAGAAGGTGGCCCGCAACATATCCTATCTCATTGCACTGATGATTTTGGCCCTAATTCTCTGGCAGATGATTGGGCCCAGGATCTAGCTCATCGCTTTGGAGCGGCCAGAAGGCCTAGGATGCCTCCCAGCAGGACGATGACCGCTTCTGTAACCTGCTGCCCGAGGAGGATCGCCAGGAGACCGACCACCACAGACAGGATACCCCCCTGCTCGTACCTCTTCGTGTAGATGAAGAACGCTCCCACGACAGCTACGATGCCGAAGGACAAGGGCGCGAGGATTCCGGTGATGGCCTCCAGCGTCAAGCGAAAATCGATGCCAGCTCTGATGAGGAGGACGCCACCGATGAGGCAGAGGAGGAAGCCCAGGAGGCCGAGAAATCTCCGCTCCTTCAGACGAGCCATCTGACCTCAACCTTTCTCCAGGCCACCAAGAGCGAATACACCTCGGGGGTCGATTCCGTTGCTCCCTTTGCCGTAATACATTCGGATGGTGCTGAAAGAGGTCTCGAATCCTAAAGACCGGAGGATCGCGATGGCCTGCTGGTTCTCCTCCGGAACGTTGAGGCCGAAGGTCGCATCGGGGTGGCTGGCTAGGAGGTGGTAGAGGAGACCTTCAGCAACCGCCGCTTGACTGGGGTCGCACACCCATGGTGCCACGTCAACGCCTCCCGAGTAAGGGGCCCCAACTATGTAACCCTCTATACCATCCTTGGACCAGACGAAAAAGGAGTCGCCGTAGTCGTGATAGAACTCCTTCAGAACCTTGAGGCGGTCGGCGCCGAAGTAGGGACGATCGAAGGCCCCTATGGCACTGATCTCCGAGGCGTGAGCCAGGCGGGGCTCGGGCAGGAGCCTCCCCCGGCCTTGCCCTTCGAGGCGCACGGTCCTACCTCGGGTCCTGAACCCGATGCTCTCGTAGAAGGGCACCACGTGGGTATAAGCGTTCAGCCAGCAGGTCTCCGCTCCACTCCTCCGGGAGTACTCCAGAGCCTTCTCCACCAGGGCCCGGCCATGCCCCTTCCCCCGCTCCTCCGGCCTCACGATGACGTTGCCTATCCATGCCACCTCGCCATAGAGGGTGGCCGTGGTTATTCCGACAGGTGTGGAGCCGGCGCAAGCCACCAGCGTGCCCTCGGGGTCCATCCGTATGAACCTCAGAAAGTCTGCCCGGCTGTAGCCCCAGCCCTCCTGGTTCGTGAGGCTTATGGCGAAGTCTATGTCCTCGACCCTCATCGGTCGAACCCTGAGGATCACAACAACCCCCTGATCCCGAGCTCCTCCGGCTCATCACACCCGTGGCCGCCGTGGGTGACAAACTTCTCGTCTCCCCGGGCGTGTTTGTAGAGGCATGGGCCATACTCGTCGTCTTCCGCCCCATACCACTTGTCGCAGTCCTTGCAGTGGTGCCACTCGCCGTGCCTCGCTCTGGCCTCCCTGATCTTCTGATCCACATCCTCTGCCTCCAACCCCATCAGCAACCCTTTCCTACCGTCGGCTTCGCTCGAACCGGACAAGAAGGCTACATGCCCCAGAAGGGATCTTCCTTCCTCTTGATGGCCTTCACAGCTTCCAGCACCTCGACCTCATCCTGGTTCAGCCCACTCTCTTCCAGCCGCTTCACGTGGCTCTCCGGTATGTCCACGTACAGCACGTCCTCCGAATTGATCTGGCGACCCACTGTGGGTCCTTCTATGGCGACGGCGATCTCGCTTCCTACGAGGGCCTCCCGGAGGGACTGCTCCCCGCTCCTCATGCTCCTTATCCTTCCTATGATCCTTCCGTCGTCTCGCAGGAGGGACTGACCGATCCGGATTCTCCCGGCCAGGACACGGACGCCCACGATGGCGGGTTTGCTTGTTCTGAAGACGTACTCAGGCAGGAGGAGAATCTTGCCTGGGTACACCACCTCCCGCCGTCGCTCGGCCTCTATCTCCCTCCTCCTTTCCTCCACCCATGCCTGGTAGTCCTCGATGAGCTTGTAGACCACGTTGCCCTCGAACACCTCCACATCGGGGCTCCTGCGCAGTTCCTCCCTCGCATCCTGAAGGACAGAGACGTTGAAGGCAAGGATGACCCGCTTCACTGGGTCCTGGATAGTATCAGCCTCCACCACATCCCGGCGGGAGACGGGCCCCAGGCCGGCCATTCGCACCCCCAGTCCTTCCTCCTTCATCTGATAGGCCAGTCCCTCCAGGGAGCCCAGGGCATCGGCCTTGATGATCAGACCATCCTCCGAGAGCTCCACCTCCAGCTTTGTCTCCTCAAGGACCTGACGCTTGGCTTCTTCCAGGTTCTCCCCAGCGATCCTCAGGGGGGCTCCAGCAGCCACACCCTCCAGGCCTGGTGCCACTATCTTGATGCCCGCCGCGGCTCTCACGATATCGACCTGGTCAAACCTGTTCTCGGGGTCGCGAATCTCGTCCAAAGGTTTCGGTTTCAAGAGAGCCCTTATCTTCGTTATCCTGGGTTCCCCCGTCGGGGTTCCTAGGACCACCGTGTCTCCTTTCTTTAGGACGCCCCTGTAGAGGATGGCGTCAAGGGTGAGGCCGAGGCCTCTCTCTTCCTTAACCTCCAGGATGGTGCCCGCTCCTGGTCCCTCCTCGACCCTCAGCTCTTCCTCAAGGAACCGCTGAGCCAGGCCTATCAGGACCAGCAAGAGGTCCTGGATGCCCTCCCCGTACTTGGCGCTGGTGGGGACGATGGCCACCGTCTTGCGGAAGTCCTCTATTCGGTCATACCTCTCCGTCGGAAAGGAGTGCTCGAAGAGGCGACCGACGAGGGAGTACAGCCTCTCGTCGAGGACGCTGCGTGCGCTTGAAGGCTGCTTGTCGAAGGAGGCCAAGAAAGCCGCGTTGGACTGCTTCCTCCAGCCGGGTACGAGATCTATCTTGTTGGCGGCCACCACGAACGGGGTCCGGTACCTCTTGAGGATTCGGAGGGACTCCACAGCTTGAGGCCTAAGCCCCTCGTTGATGTCGATGGCTAGGATAGCTAGGTCGGCGAGGGCACCTCCCCGGGCCCTGAGGGTGGTGAAGGCGTGGTGGCCTGGCGTGTCTATGAAGAGGAGCCCCGGGACCTTGAAAGTCCTGCCCTCGACCAGGTCCCCGCAGACCTGGGTTATGACTTCCAGGGGGACCTCCGTGGCGCCTATGTGTTGGGTTATCGCCCCCGGTTCCCGGGCGGCCACGCGGGTGCCTCGGATGCGGTCTAGGAGGGTGGTGTTATGGACGACCACTCCTTCGCAGATGAAGTTGTTCCAAGGTGGAAGGGAAAAGTCGTACACGTAGCCCCCCTTGGATTGTCTGAGTTGAAAATCCACCACTGGGGAGAACCGAAGCCGACCGTCGTCGCACGTGGCTACTCTCCGTCCGGGACATATTAGGGCAGCGGGGACGTATCCCAGGTCCTCCACTAGGAAGGGGTGTTCTGGCGTCGTCAGCAGGCGAGAGCCGTTGGATAGTTGGACCTGGACCATCGCCTTGGGCGAGGGAAGCTTCCAGAGGGCCGGACAAGGGGACCACATAGCCTGGAGATCCTTTCCCAGACTCAGGAGGCGGGGGGCCTTCCTCGGAATGAGGACCTTTGCGTCCTCTAGGAGAATGTAATCGCCCTCCGATGCCCTGTAAAGCGCGCCGGCTGACGTCTCCCCACCTTCCACGGGGATGCTGGCATCGGGGGCGACGCACTTTCCGTGGTCCACGTGCCCCAGCACGCTGACTATGGGCTGTCTGATCATGTTGCAGCTTGCCATCCCGCTGGACCCTATTTGTAGTTTCTCACCTAGGACGGCGATCAGGGCCTGTAGAGCCACTCATCATCTATTCGAGAGTAGTCCTGGAGCTCCTCAGGAGAGAAGAAGAGGGCGATCTCCCTTTCGGCGCTCTGGAGGCTGTCGGCCCCATGAATCAAGTTCCGGGAGATGTCAACTCCCAGGTCCCCCCGAATGGTCCCTGGCTGAGCCTCGGCTGGGTCCGTGGAGCCCATCAGGGCGCGGACCGTCGCGACGGCGCCCTTTCCCTCCAAGACCATGGCAACCGCCGGCCCGGAGGTGACGTACTCCACCAGCCCCGGGAAGAAGTCCTTTCCGACGTGCTCCGCATAGTACTTCCGCGCCAGCCTATCAGAGACCAGTATCATCTTCAGGGCGACGAGCTTGAGGCCCTTCATCTCGAAACGGGCAATTATCTCTCCCACCAGGGCCCGCTGCACCCCGTCCGGTTTGATGAGGACGAACGTCCTCTCCTGTGTCACTCAGTCCCCCTCCTTGAAGTGCTCCAGCACCTTCTTTAGAGTTGCAGGACCGATGCCCTTCACCTTCAGTAGCTCCTCCTCATCGGCTGTTCTCAGCTTCTCCAAGGAGGTGTGGCCAGCTTCCCAGAGGGCCTCGGCAACAGGCCTACTTATTCCCGGAATCCCAGAAAAGGCCTCCAAGACAGTCTCCTTATCTTCTGCGGAGGCCACCTTCACAGCCGCGGGCTTGGGTCTAGGCCTCTCCGCCCTTCTGGGCACCCGCACCTGGAGGGCCTTGACATACCTGCGCGTCCAACGGACCTTGCGACCAATGCGCCGTAGGTTGAGCATGTTCTTCTGACACTTGCCGGAGCAGAAGAAGTAGATTGTACCATCCTTGCGGATGAACATCTTGCCGGTACCAGGCTCAATATCGTTGCCGCAGAAGGTGCAAGTCCTCGTTACAGGCATCTCAAACTTACCTTACCGTGAGCTTGCGGGCCTCTCGGGCCGTCTCCCGGAGCATCAGGACGTCCCCGACCTGTACGGCCCCCTTGACGTTCCTAGTGATGATTCTCCCCTTATCCCTGCCTTCTAGGACACGGACCTTGACCTGAGTCGCCTCGCCGGTCATCCCCGTTCTGCCGACGACCTCTACCACTTCCGAAGGAATGCTGTCGTCGTCCGCCATGTCACTTTCCCCTCAGCTCCTTCATCTTAGCGCTCAGCTCTTCCAGCAGCGGCTTTCCCTTACCAGGATCCACGACGCAGCAGGAAGCGGTGGATTTACCCAGACCAGCTGCGACGCCGAGTTCTTGCTTGCTCGGGACGTAAGCGTAGGGGACTTCCCGTTCTTCGCAAAGGAGTGGCATGTGGGCCAGTATCTCTTCAGGAGCCACATCCTCGGCCATCACGACGAAGAGGGTTTCGCCCCTCTCTACGAGCTTGGTAACTTCGTTGGTCCCCTTTCTTACTTTTCCGGTGTCTCTGGCTGTCTCTACAAGCTGGTATATCCTGTCGTACAGGTCCTTTGGTGTTTCGAATCTAACGTACATCGGTTGTCCCATGACGAACCTCCTTTGGTTCAGGGAACCTCAGTCATTGGCTCTTAGAAGAGCGATTTCTAAGAGAAGAGAGATTATAAAAGGCTTTTGGAAAGGGGGATGGACGGTTTGATGCGCTCATGCTGTTTGCCCGGTCGCAGGTCTGGCGACGGGATAAGATCAAGAAGACGGGTCTCTGAGGCCTCTGCGATCATCTTACTTCCTGCACCGAAGGTCATGTTCCTCCTCCAGCCCACGGAGGCGATCACCCTAGATGTCGGCTCGAAAGAGCGGTTGGGCTCTGATACCGTCGCCGTTCGGGCAGAGAGTAGTTCAGTCTTGAGCGGAGGAGGCGCAGTCCTCTACTCCTCCTCACCTGAGCGCATTCGTCGAGCGCCCTGGCGTTCAGCGCACCAGACAGCTAGCATGACAGCTGCAAAAATCACTGCCCCCGCCCCCCATGCCCTAGCCCCTGGCATCATTCCAATCACGCTCACATAGATGACGCTCAGCACCGCCCAAATGAGGGCGATGAGGAGCGCGGCCTTCGCATCCCAGGTCATAGAGTGGACCCCCTTAACGCACGATGGGCAAACTTCGCATCAGCTGGAACGCCACTGAAGTGACTATGTACATCCCCGCAAGGAGAACGGCCACCGCAATCGGTCCGAACCAAGCCCTCTGACCGGCGGAGTCCTCCACGCTGAAGGAAGCCACCTGCCAGTCTTCCAACTCCTGGCCATGGCGCGTATCAAGCAGGCTGGTGATCGTCAGGATGCTCACATATGCGATGCCAGCTACGACCATGATGACTCCTCCCATACCGACGGCCGTCATAAGCGGTCCCCAGGACGATGGTGCTCCTCCGCCGTAGTCGAACTCCAAGGTCCGTCGGGGAACGCCAGAGAAGCCCGCCCATATGCCTGCGATGCCGAACAGGTAGACACCGACGATCAGCACGTAGGGAAGAACGGCGGCTAGGGAGGGCATCCAAAGGCGATGTCCCGTCAGTGCAGGAATCATGTAGATGAGAGCACCGATGAAGGTCAAGGTCACGGCAACAGTCAGGAAATGGAAATAGCCTGGGACGGCAAAGGTGTCGCTGAGGAATGGCGCCAGTCTCTCCTGGATCAAAACGTTTGCCAATACGCCGCCCCCTAACGCGCTCACCCATGCCATGCTCATCGCAGAGAAGGCGGGATTCCTCCATGGAAGATGGCGAAGCCATCCGAAAAGGCCCCGCGCTCCCTTGCCGTTGGCACACGCTTGAAGGGAAGCGACGATTATGAGGAAGACTCCTATCGTAGGCACACTGATTAGGAGAGACAGCACTGAGCCCAATAGCTTGATGCTGGGGGAGATGTCTGGCTCCAGGAATAGGTGATACATCGAGGTCGGGGGGACTACGAGAAGATAGAGGGAGAAGATGCTCTTGGAGAACCTCTCACTAAACACGGACTTAACGCCCGTCGTAACCTCGGCCAGCACATACCAGACGAGCACGCTGGACATCAGAGGCAGATAGTGCATGTTGTGGAACAGAACGGCCCAGCTCATCGTATAGTTAAAGCCGATGATAAGGGGCGGCATCCCGAAGGCCATTAGCGCCGCTGGCACGTAGGCCAATAGGGAGATGACAGAGGCCACCATGAGAAAGCTCATCCATAGGACGGCGGCAAAACTGATGGATGACCACTCCCTGATAGTACCTTCAAGCTTGGGCTTGATGCACGTCACCACGCCGCTCAAGCCAGCTAGGAACAGCCCGATGGACAGCAAGATGTAACCGGTCAGGAAGAGGCCTGATTCTTCGAATTGTTGGGCTAGAGGTTGGAAGGCTGTGTAGAGAACCGCCGTTCCCTGCGCAACAGCGACAATGTTGAGCACGAGGCCCGCCACCATCAGGGAAAGGCCCATCCAAGCTGTCATCCTCCAGGCTGTTGTCAGGTACGCTCCTTTGGTATAGATCGGGATCAGGGCTAGGATAACCCCGGTCTGTACGAAGTACAGTCAGTAGTAGAAGATCACTGAAGCGTGGAGGGTCAGGAATTGGAAGGTTGGAAGGGGCGTCAGATGTATGAAGTTGGCTTCCTCCAACGCGAGAATGAGAGCGAACAAGCCTCCCAGGGCCAGGGCAGATACAGCGAGCGTGAAGAAGGCTCCTAGGAGGAGCTTGTCGGCTCGGGGAAGACTCCTCAACCCCTTCATGAGCTGCGATCGCGCTGCTGCGACGCTTATGTTCCGTCCCTCCTGCGCATTGTCCCTGGGCGTCATCCAACGATGATCTGGGCCCTCATGAATTGATGTCCCGGGCCGCAGTAGAATGTGCAGTACAGCAGGCAGGATGTCGACTGGCACCCGGTGTCGGTGAAGGTCACCTCCTGCACAACTTCGACTCCTGATGGCAGTCTCACCATCAGGCTCCCGGACCCAAGCTGGATGGAAGCCCCATGGGTGACATCGGTCGCCATCAGTCTGAACTCGTACGTTACGCCACTCTTCAGACAGAGCTTCGCAGTGGCATACTCGAACTGCATCGCCCGAATGTAGACCACCGGATTTCCGTGTTCTCCACTCGTGTTCTCCTCTGCCACCGTCGGCGGTTCGACGCAACCATCCGGACGCTCATACTTTTCAATGAAAGCCCTCGTCTCCGCTGCAAACTCCTCTCTGGACACTCCCATGCCCGGCATGTCGCCATGAGGGGACTGACCTGCTTCCTCCATTTCGAATAACCCTAGGACCACCCACAACGGGATCAGGAGAAGGACGACAAATGAGAGGGCAATGATGACGTATTCCCCTCTCGCTGACGCATTCCTTTTCGTGTCCCCATCTTCCCCGGCATTCGGCCCCATCCTCATCCCTGGCTACTCCTCCAATGCCAGTATTCCGGACAGGCCCCAGCTGGCCAAATCCTCGGGTTACCATGAACCCTTCCCTTCAGGAATGAAGGATTTTACAAGGGATTCCATACTTCTCCTTCCCCGAGTACAGGATGTTCCAGGTATCTCTGTCCCTAGACTTCACCTGCCCCTGGCTCGACCACCTCGCCGAAAGGTACGGAGGGACGGTCAAGCTTCTTCAATGCGTTCCTCGGGCCACCCCCAAGGGGACGTCTGCCCTCGCGAAGATTAGCGGCCTGGATTGCAGTCCTGACGAAATAAACAAGCTGTCAGTGAGCTTCCGCCTGTGGAGGGCACCACTTTCACGACCATCCGACCCGGGACCTACATGGGCATCGTGACGACCACGTCGTGTCCCTGCGCGAACACCGCCCTCGCTCACAGCAATCTCGTAAAGGCCACTGTCATCGGAAAGGACAGGATGAGGTGGACGCTGCTTCTGGAACACGGTGACAGCCTAAAGGAGCTGACCGGGGAACTCCGAGAGCAGGGGATAGACTTCAAGATTGAGGAGGTCGTCAAGCTCAGGGATATGTGGCGATTAACGGACAGGCAGGAGCAGGTGCTGCGGGCTGCCCTGGACCTGGGCTTCTACGACGTCCCTAGGAGGATCGGCTCAAAGGATCTGGCCCGGCTGTTCGACGTATCCCTCCGGGCCATTTCGGAGGTGCTCCGAAGGGCCCATAAGAGAATAGTCTCCCACATCCTGGAGCTGCCGCACCACCGAGAACTATAGCCGCATGCCTCCCTTCATTGGCTTTAACCTTCCGGCCGGTGTCTCTCAGTACCTCCTCTGACGTAAATCTACCTTTGTAGGTTTGATTTTCAAATGCCACGGATGATGGCATACGGACAAAGTCGAACGACTACGATCTTACTTTGCGACCGCATGGAGGACAGCTCCCAGCAGGAGGAGAACAAACACGAGAATCAGATCGTACCCCATGAAGGCGGTTCGCAGGGGGCCTCTCAGGTCTGGATACATCTTACCTCCCGGCGTCCTCCACAGATAGAAGGACAGAATACCAGCCTTGACCATCACCGGAAGGAAGAGAATCACCTTCAGCAGGACAATCGTTCCCCATGTTGTTGAAACATCGGGCAGAATCGTGCCCGTGAGCTGGTAGAGGCGGACCGGACCACTGACAGCCACCAGGCCGATGCCTACCCAAAAGAACAGAGCTAGGTGTTGTGCGATGCCGTCGAAGAACTCCCTTCCAGTCCGCCACCTGGGTTTTATGGACAGGACCCTCATCACCGTCATCAGGATACCGCCTCCGAGGAGCATGGAAGCGCCCAGCAGATGCGCAACGATGGCGATGTATTCCAACCAGGGCACCTGGGTCAATGGTCTGTGCATATACGAGGCGAATCAAAGTCTTTGCTCTGTAGTCCCGAATCTCGAGCGTGAGAACACCCAGTGCCTCCTGGGATGACTGGCTCTTACTCTTAGACTCACAGCTGACGACGGATTCCCTCATTAAGCTGTGAGCCCCATCGGACAGTCTGGGAATTTCCAGATGGTCACGCCAATGCCCTGTCCGCAGGTTGCGGCGCTCTCAGATGGAGGTGAAAAGGCAAATGAGAGGTTGAGCAAGTCCGCATTAGGCATTGCGCAACGCGTCCAGAAGCTTGGCGGAACTCTAGGATCTGGAGTCATCGTGATGCCAACCCTCGAGGCGGTTCTGATAGCTCTCACCCTAGGTGTCATGCCTCTGGCGATGAGCAGCCTACGAGGAGGTTCAGACAGTGCATTCCGAGATTACGGCCAGGCTCTTCAGGGACAGCTTCAAGGACAAATGGTCGTCGGGGGGATGCCTTAGAACACAGAGAGTACCTGCGGATGATGGTATAGCATGTGGTGAAGTCCAATCCTGATGTCTCTGCCGAGAGAATCGGCGAGGACCTACAGGGCAGACTAGAGGGGTGACAGAACTCATGGAGGAGCTGCAACTATCCGTCCTCGCCTCGCTTCAAGGACCGATACACGACGATTCGAATGGCTGGAAGGCCTGAGGAGGAGCGTCGTCCTGCTTACTTGGTATCCAGCCGGGGGCTTCCGGTGGCGCTGAAGGGTCAGCGTCCTCGGTGTTCACTTCGTAATGCTAATCAGGTT